>NZ_JBICXA010000012.1:0-340864 GCF_043200035.1 Streptomyces sp. NPDC048504 | reverse complement strand
ACGGTCTGCCAGGGGCCGTACCGCTCAGGAAGATCCGGCCAGGGCACCCCGGTCCGGGCCCTGAACAACACCCCGTTGACCACTTTCCGATGATCCGCCCACTGCCCACCGGGCCTGCCGTTGGCGGGCAGCAAAGACTCGATCTTCTGCCACTGCGCATCCGTCAGCTCGTGTCGCCGCACCATACGGAGCTGCTGCCCGGCAAACCCCGAGATCCACCCAGCCCACCAAGAGCCATCAGAAACGGCCTAGCCCCGACCGTCGAGGCGGTCGCCTACTTCACCGTCTCCGAAGCCCTGGCCAACATCACCAAGCACGCCCCCGACGCCACCCGGGCGGACGTCGCCGTCGAGATCCGCGACGGTAGGCTCCGGGTCACCGTCGCCGACGACGGTCCCGGCGGCGCCGACCCCGCCCATGGCTCCGGCCTGGCCGGACTCGTCCGCCGGGCGGCCTCCGTGGACGGCGCGTTCACGATCAGCAGCCCCGCCGGAGGCCCGACCGTCATCACCGTGGAGTTGCCGTGCGCCGTCTCGCCGTGATCGCCGAGGACTCGGTCCTGCTCAGGATCGGCCTCGTCAAGGTCGTGGAGATGGCCGGCTACGAGGTCGCCGCCGAAGCCGGTGACGCCGACGCCCTGCTCGCGGCCGTCGCCGAACACCGCCCCGCCGTCGCCGTCGTGGACGTCCGTATGCCGCCCGCCCAGTCCGACGAGGGGGTGCGCGCGGCCCTGGTCATCCGCCGCGAGTGGCCGACGACAGCGGTCCTGCTGCTCTCCCAGTACGTCGAAGAGCGGTACGCCGCCGACCTGTTGACGACGAACACGGGCGGGGTCGGCTACCTGCTGAAGCAGCGTGTCGCCGATGTGGAGGACTTCATCGACGCCCTCCGCCGTGTCGAGGCGGGCGGCACCGTCCTGGACCCCGAGGTCGTGGCCCAGCTCCTCCTGCGCCGGGCCAGCGACCCACTGGACCGACTGACCCCACGTGAGCGTGAGGTGCTGACCCTGATGGCCGAGGGGCGCTCCAACTCCGGCATCGCCCGACAACTCGTGGTCAGCGACAGTGCGGTGGCCAAGCACATCAACAGCATCTTCACGAAACTCGATCTGCCGTCGGTCGACAGCGATCATCGCCGGGTGCTGGCGGTACTGCGGTTCCTGAGTTCCGGGTAAGGGATGTGCTCCGCAGAGCGCAGTAATTAATTGCCTTTCGCGTGAGGCCCCCAGGAGCTAACGTCCCAACCGCCAGTGACCGCCCAGAAGTTGGAGCCCAGAGATGCCCGGTCGTCCGGGCGCGCGTTGACGGCATAGGCCGAGATCGGCCCGTCATCGCGTGCCGCCCTTGATGTCGCTGCGGCACAGCGAGCCTTTCCCTCCCCGCTCGAACCGTGGGCGCGTCCTTCGCGCGCGCCGGGTCGCGGGTCTCGTTGTCGGCAACTCAAAGGGTTCCTGTGCCGTCCACTTCGAACAAAGACTTCCGCTGGCTCTGGCTGGGGCAGACAGTCTCCCAACTCGGCGAACAGACAAGCCTGGTGGTGCTGCCGCTCTTCGCCGTCCTCACGCTCGACATCGGTGCCGGACAGCTGGGCGTCCTGCGCGCGGTGGAGCAGGCGCCGATCCTGCTGCTCTCGCTCCTCGTCGGTGCCTGGGTGGACGGATGGCGCACGCGCACGGTGATGGTGGTGGCCGACGTCGGCCGAACCCTGGTGCTGGGCGTCGCCGCCGTAGCCGGATCGCTCAACTGGCTTGGTCTGCACGCCCTGTTCGTGCTGGTCTTCGTCGCCGGGGTCCTGTCCGTGTTCTTCGACGTGGCCTACCAAGCCTCTCTCGTACGGCTGGTGACGTCCGATCAGTTGGTGCGGGGCAACAGTGTGTTGGAGGGCAGCAGGTCCGCCGCTCAGATCGGTGGGCCCGCTCTCGGCGGCGCGTTGGTGACCCTGCTGTCGGCGCCGGTCGCCGTCGCCTCCAGCGCGCTGTTCTTCGCGCTGTCGTTCCTGTCGGTCCGACGGATCCGCCGTACCGAGTCCGTCCCGGAGCGCTCGGAACGTTCCCCTCGCGTAGGGCGGCGGATCCATGAGGGTCTCCGTTTCGTTGTCGGTGAATCCTTGCTGCGGACCGTTTGCTTCGCGGCAGCCGCCTTTCAGTTCTTCTTCGCGGCGATGATGACCGTCTATCTGCTCTTCCTCCCCCGGGAACTGCACCTGTCGGGCACCGCCGTAGGCCTGGCGCTCGCGGCGACCGGTCCGGGCGCACTCGTCGGCGCGCTGTTGGCCGCCCGGCTGCCGGGCCGGTTCGGATGCGGCCGGGTGATCGTGGTCGCGGCGGCACTCGGCGACGGCGCGTTCGCGTGTGTGCCCGCGCTGCACGGTTCGACCGCGATGACGATGGCCGTACTCCTCGCGGTGAACTTCGTGTTCGGGATTGCCGGGCAGTTGGTGAACGTCACGGTCATGGCCGTCCGGCAGGCGGTGACTCCGGACGGGTTGCAGGGGCGGGCGGCGGCGACGATCACGTTCGTCGGCATGGGGTTGTCGCCCCTGGGCTCGCTGTTCGGCGGGTTCCTCGCCCAGGAGTGGGGGCTGCAGACCGGCCTCCTGGTGTCGGCCGTAGGCATGGTGCTGTCCCCGGTGGTGCTGGCGCTGTCCCCGCTCGCACGCCTGGGTAGGGATCTTGACGCTCTCGTACGTGATCGGCCTGGTGCCGAGTAGGGGAGTGGCGGCGGGACCTTGGTTAATCTGCACGGGTGACTGTTGACCTGACCCTGCTGCCGCGTGTCGCCCATCGAAGACAGGAGGTCACCGCGCCCCGTCTCCGCGGACTCCTCGCGTTGCTCGCCGGCGACCTGCGCACCGGCTGCAGTACCGAGCGGCTGGTGGAAGGGCTCTGGCCGGACGAGTTGCCGGAGCGGCCGGGCAAGGCGCTGCAGGTCCTCGTGTCCAGGGCGCGGGCGCAGCTCGGCGCGGACTTCATCGTCAGCACACCCACCGGTTACCGGCTCGCCCTCGCCGAGGACCAGGTCGACAGTTCCGCCCTGCTGCTGCATGCCGCCGCCTGCGCGGACCGGGCCAGGGCCGGGGACCACGCGGGATCGCTGGCCGCGGCCGAGGCCGGGCTCACGCTGTGGGAAGGCACCCCCGACCAGGGTGGTGACAGTGATGACCCGGTCGCCGCGCTGCGTGCCGAGCGCGCGCCCGTCCGCGACACGCTCGTCCGCGCGCAGGCCCTCGCGCTCGCCCGCCTCGGCCGGCACGCGGAGGCCGCCGGACCACTGGCCGCGGCCGCCGAAGCGCATCCGCGGGACGAGGAGGTGCTCGGTGAGCTGCTCCGGGGCGAGGCGGCGACGGCCGGCCCGTCCGCCGCGCTGACCCGGTACGAGGCGTACCGCCGTGAGTTGCGCGACGAACTCGGCACGGACCCGGGGGCCGGACTCAAGGCCGTACAGCAGGAGTTGCTGCGTGGCGAGGCGCCCGTGGCCAGGCACGGGGTGCCGCACGAGCCGAACCCGTTGCTCGGCCGGGACGAGGACATCGCGGCCGTCGAAGGGTTGCTCCGCTCCTCGCGCGCCGTCACCGTCGTAGGACCCGGTGGTCTCGGCAAGACGCGGCTCGCGCACGCCGTCAGCCGTCGGGCCGAGCAGCGCGTGGTCTACTTCGTGCCGCTCGCCGGCGTCACCGCGGACGCGGACGTGGCCGCCGAGGTCGCCTCCGCGCTCGGCGCCGGTGCCATGAACGGGCCGGGCTCGGCTGACCCGGTGTCCGGCATCCTCGGCGTGCTCGGCTCCGGGCCCGCGCTGCTGGTCCTCGACAACTGCGAGCAGATCATCCGGGGCGCGGCCGACCTCGTCCAGGCACTCGTCTCGTCGTCCAAGGACCTACGGGTGCTCGCCACCAGCCGATCCCCGCTCGGCCTCACGTCGGAGGCGGTCTACGCGCTGCCTGAACTCGGCCTCGGTGTCTCGGCCGAGTTGTTCACCCAGCGGGCCCGGGCCGCCCGGAGCGGGGTGGAGCTGCCGCCGGACGCGGTGGCCGAGCTGTGCCGGCACCTCGACGGGCTGCCGCTCGCCGTGGAGTTGGCGGCCGCGCGGGTACGCGTCCTGTCGGTGCCGGACATCGCCCGCCGCCTCGGCGACCGGTTCGCGCTGCTGCGCGGCGGGGCACGGGACGTCCCGGAGCGCCACCGCACCCTGCACGCGGTTGTCGAGTGGAGCTGGAACCTGCTCGCCGAGGACGCCCGGGCCGCGCTGCGCACCCTGTCCGTCTTCCCCGGCGGCTTCTCCGGCGAGGCGGCCGAACAGGTGCTGGGCGACGACGCGTTGCTCCTGCTGGAGCAGCTGGCCGACCAGTCGTTGCTCACCGTCGCCGACACCCCGGCCGGTGTGCGGTTCCGGATGCTGGAGACCGTACGGGAGTTCAGCGCGGCCAGGCGTACCGAGGCGGGGGAGGACGAGGCGGTCGTAGACCAATTCCTTGTCTGGGCGCGGGACTTCGGGGTCGGGCATCACGACTGGTTCTTCGGCTCCGAGCCTCGGTCCGCCTGGGAGAGGATCAGGGGTGAGCAGGACAATCTCGTGCTGGCCCTGCGGTACGCCCTGGCCCGTACGGACTGTCCCACCATCGCCGCTCTCACCGCTGTCCTCGCCGCCCTGTGGTCCACCGGCTCCAGCTACCCCCGCCTCACCGCGCTCGCCGCGGACACCGGCCCGCCGTTGTCGCACTACTACCCCGAGCCCGAGTACGTCGAAGTCACCCGGGCCGCCGCGGTGTTGTGCACGGCGAGCCTGTTCATGGGCTACGGTCCGCAGGTCATACGCCAGCTCGTCACCCTGCGACGGCTGCCCGCGGCCCCGCCAGACACCCTGCTGCGCGCCATCTCGGCCGTGCTGAGCGCGGTCCCCGAGATGCTGCCCCCGGACTACGAAGTGCTGCGGAAGCTCTGCGACAGCGAGCAGCCGCTGCTCGCCGGCATCGCCGAGTGCGTCGCCACCTATGTCTGGGAGTACGAGCACGACATCGACCGTTCGCTCGCCTCGGCCCGTCGGAGCATCGAGGCGCTGGCGCCAGTCGATCACCCCTTCCTCCAGGTTCTGGGGCACGCCCGGCTGAGCGAGCTGTGCCTGCAGACGGAGCAGGGCGAGACGGCGTACGCACATCTCAGGGCGGCGCTCGCGGCGTTGCCACGCCTCGGCGACGAGCACGACTCCATCGGCGTCCGCTGGGGACTCGTCCTCGCCTGCCTGCAGCGCGGCGAACCCGACGAGGCCGAGCACTGGCTGCGGCAGGCGGAGGACCACAATCCCGCGCAGAAGGACGACGTCTACAGTCCTGACTTCGGCGGCCGCGCCGAGATCGCGCTCGCTCGCGGGCTGACGGAGGTGGGGCTCGGCCTGTGGCGGCGCAACGTGGAGGCGATCCCCGAGGCCGGCTCGACGCAGAGCGACGACCCCTTCTTCGACCGGTGGCTGCTCCAGGTCCAGTCGGCGGCGGTGACGGCGCACGCGCACGCCGGCCGGCTCGAACTCGTCGCGGAGGTGGTCGACCGACTGCGGCAGCGGATGCGGACCCTGCTCTCGGGGCCGGACCGATCGCCCATGGAACTCCCCGTGTTCGGGACGGGGTTGCACGCCCTCGGCATGGCGGGGCTGGTCTCCGGCGACGCCTCCGCCGTACGGATGATCGCGCTGGCCGAACGGCTGCGGGTGTTGCGCGATTTCCAGCCGACCATGTCGGCGGACCGTGCCCGGCGGGCGGTCGGGGCCGCCGGAAACGCTGCCGGGGCGGCGTACGCCGACGCGGTGTCGGAGTACGCCGCCCTGGAGCGGGACGAGTTGCGGGAGGCGGCCCGCGCTGCCATGACGGCTACTTCAGGCCGCGGTTGAACTGTGACGTCGACCAGCGGTAGCCGAGCACGGTCAGGCCGACGCACCAGGCGA
Organism: Streptomyces sp. NPDC048504; assembly: GCF_043200035.1. NCBI lineage: Bacteria > Bacillati > Actinomycetota > Actinomycetes > Kitasatosporales > Streptomycetaceae > Streptomyces > Streptomyces sp. NPDC048504. The sequence goes on along the minus strand of NZ_JBICXA010000012.1, from coordinate 334,934 downwards.
GCGCGATCCACCAGTTGTTGCCGATCCCGGTGCCGAGCAGCAGGCCGCGCAGGGTCTCGATGGTCGGAGTGAAGGGCTGGTACTCGGCGATCGGCCGGAACCAGCCCGGCATCGTGTCGGCCGGGGTGAAGGCGCTGGAGATGAGCGGGAGGAGGATCAGCGGCGTCGCCATGTTGCTGGCGGCCTCGGGGTTGGGGCTGGCCATGCCCATTCCGACCGCGATCCAGGTGAGTGCCAGGGCGAACAGTACGAGCAGTCCGACCGCCGCCAGCCACTCCAGGAACGTGGCGTCCGTGGACCGGAAACCGATGGCCACGGCGACGGCACCCACGAGCACCAGGCTGGCGAGCACCTGCAGCACACTGCCGACGACGTGCCCGATGAGTACGGAGCCGCGGTAGACCGCCATCGTACGGAAGCGGGCGATGAGGCCCTCGGTCATGTCCATGGAGACGGAGATCGCGGCTCCGATCACGGTGCTGCCGATGGTCATCACCAGGAGGCCCGGGACGAGATAGGCGATGTAGTCGGAGCGGTCGGCGCCACCGCCACCGATGCCCGCGCTCATCACGTTTCCGAAGACGTAGACGAAGAGCAGCAACAGCATGATCGGCGTGAGCAGCAGGTTGAGGGTCATGGACGGGTAGCGCCGTACGTGCAGCAGGTTGCGGCGCAGCATCGTGGACGAGTCGCGGACCGCGAGGGAGAGGGTGCTCATCGGACGTTCTCCTTGGGCTGGTTGGGCACGCGGGGCTGGTGGGCGACCTTGGCGCCGCCGGTCAGGGCGAAGAACACGTCGTCGAGGTCGGGGGTGTGCACGGTCAGCTCGTCCGCCTCGATGTCGGCGGCGTCCAACCAGTCGAGGATGGCGCGCAGTTCGCGCTGGCTGCCGCCGCTGGGGATCTGCAGCGAGAGCGTCTCGTCGAACCGGGTGACCTCGCGCAGGGCCGTCGCGGCGGACTGGTAGGTGACCGGGTCGGTGAAGCGGAGCCGTACGTGTCCGCCGGGGACGAGCCGCTTCAACTCCTCGGCGCTGCCTTCGGCGACAAGCTTGCCGTCGTTCAACACCGCGATGTGGTCGGCGAGTTCGTCGGCCTCGTCCAGGTACTGGGTGGTGAGGAAGACGGTCGTACCGCCGGAGACCAGCTCCCGGATGATGCCCCACATGTTGTGGCGGCTGCGGGGGTCGAGGCCGGTGGTCGGTTCGTCGAGGAAGATGATCCTAGGGTTGCCGACCAGGGTCATGGCGAGGTCGAGGCGGCGCTTCATACCGCCGGAGTAGGTGGAGGCGGGCTTCTTCGCGGCCTCGGTGAGGTCGAAGCGCTCCAGCAGCTCGGCGGCGACCAGCCGTCCCTCCTGCTTGGACAGGTGGTGCAGATCCGCCATCAGGAGCATGTTCTCCTCGCCGGTGATCAGGCCGTCGACGGCGGAGAACTGCCCGGTGACACCGATCGCGGCCCGCACGGCCTGAGCGTCGGTGGCCAGGTCGTGGCCGCCGACCCGCAGCTCGCCGACGTCGGCGGTGACGAGCGTGGAGAGGATCTTGACGGCGGTGGTCTTGCCGGCGCCGTTCGGACCGAGCAGGGAGAAGACGGTACCGGCCGGGACGGCCAGGTCGATGCCGTCGAGCACTGTCTTGTCGCCGTAGGCCTTGCGCAGCCCGGTGGCCGAGATCGCGAGTTCGCGGGTCGTTGTCGTCATGCCGCAGAGCTTGCGGGAGGGCGCATTCAGCGCGGTTTCACGGTGGTTTCAGTGCCCTGGAACCCGTGGGCTCGCTGACAGGGAGCACGGGCGGAGCCGCGCCGATAAGCTGATGGTGCTCGGCACATCAGCGCGCACCCAGCCAAAACTCCCCACCGCAGCACAGGAGGAATCGTGGCCGGACAGTTCGAGGCGACAGCCGAGGTCAACCGCCCCGTCGAGGAAGTCTTCGCCTTCCTCGCCGAGGGCACGAACGACCCCAAGTTCAGCCCGAGGGTCCAGGAGATCACCAAGACTCCGGAGGGCCCGACGGCCGTGGGCACCGTCTTCACCAGCACGGTCAAGGACGCCGGTATGAAGACGGGCCGGAAGTTCCGGATCACCGAATACGAGGCCCCGCACCGCATCCGCTGGACCGAGGCCTCCAAGAACGTCGTGACGGCGGCCGAAGGCGGCTACGACCTGGAATCCACCGGCCCGGGCACGACCCGGGTGCGGATCTTCAACGTCCTCGAAGGCCACGGCGTCGGCAAGCTCCTCGTGGGTTTCGCCCTGGGCGCGGCCCGCAAGGACGCGCCCGCGTTCGGGCAACGCATCAAGACGGCGGTGGAGGAGTCCTGACGGACCAGTTCCTAAGAACTCGCTGTTGCTGTGCGGCTGTTGTACGCCTCCACCTCCAGAAGCGGATGACCTGAGGTCAGAGCCCCGGTCGGCCAGGACAGGGCGACGGTCTGGGACTCGTCGGGCAGCAGCCACAGGTAGTTGTGGCTGTACAGCGTCGGCAGCACGCGCCGGCCGGTCGCGCCGTCCTTCAGCGAGAGGCGGACCATCGCGGCGACGGCCGGCCCGTGATTGCGGACGGTGGCGGTCAGTTCGGTACGCGTCCCGGAACGGGACACGCGCCCGAGCGTCGCGGAGACCTTCGTCCGCGGCGCCTTGCCCAGTGCCCGCATGGCGGCCGGCGTGCGGTAGCGCCAGTAGGTGTTGCGCGACAGGACCCGGCCGTCGCCGCCGGTCAGCGTCAGGCGGAGGAGATGCAGGTCCGGCAGGTCGTCGGTCCAGGCCGCGGTGAACGCCTTCGTGGTCGTGGCCGGTGCCACGTCCAGTCGGGTGCTCTTGTTCCCGCCGAGCCGACGACCCGTCAGATCCATCAACTGGGCCGAGACCACGGCGTTCTTGAGGCCGTCGCGCGTGTGGTTGACCGCGATGACCCGCCCCTCGGGATCGGCCTGGACATGCAGGGGCTCGCAGGCCGAACGGGCGCCGTAGTACGTGCCGTTGACGTCGAAGTCGTAGTCGTAGGTCTGCCAGACCGTGCTGTGCCACGCGGGGTGGGACATCCACAGCATCAGGCCGCTGGCGTTGTCCCAGAGGTTCGCGTTCCAGGCCTCGAACATGGCGCGTGTGTTCTCGTAGTTGACGAACTGGGCCTTGCGCGCGAAGTCGTCCAGGCCGGTGGCCGTTCCGAGGCGCGCTTCCACGGCCGCCTTGTAGGTCTGCGGTGCCTGGTTCCCGCGCTCGCTCCAGTCGTGGTAGTACCACGCGCCGCGAATCGGCCACTCGGGCTCGTCGCCCGTCATGTTGCGCATGCTGGCGGCGGTGGAGACGACGGGCATGCCGATCTCCGTGTGGAACCCAAAGTCCTTGCTGCCGTAGGTGGTTGGATCGAAGTACTTCTCCGGTTCGACCCAGCCGTACGGGCCGCCGCCGGTGATGATGCCGCCGGCCGAGTTGTTCTGGTAGAGGATGCCGGGGGCCTGTCCCTGCACGGCCTCGCGCATGCCCTGGTCGATGGCGGCCGGCGGGTTGCCCTCGTTGGCGCCGCACCAGATGACCACGCTGGGGTGGATGCGGTAGCGCAGGACGTTGTCCCGGGCGATCGAGTTGAAGGCGTCGTGGTCCGGCGGGTCCATGCCCCACGCGTTGGGGAAGTCGTTCCACACCAGGATGCCGTGCTCGTCGCAGGCGGCGAAGAACTCCTCCCGGTCGGACGTGCCCACCCAGTTGCGGATCATGGTGAAGTTCATGTCGCGGTGCATCCGCACGGCCGCGTCCATCCGCTCCGGCGGCATACGGCGCAACAGCTCGTCCCAGCCCCAGTTGCCGCCCCGGGCCAGGACCCGCACCCCGTTCACGCTGATCTTCAACGGGTCGGGGGTGTTGGATACCGACTTCACGTCGGTCCAGGTGTCCGCGTCGTCCGACACCTGGATCACATAGGTCTTCGGGTAAGCCGACTCCCAGAGGATGGCGACCCGGTCGAAACGTCTTGAGGCGCCGAGATCGACCTGGATCCACTGGTGGTCGTCGTACTCCGAGGACCAACGGGTGCTCGTGTCACCGTCGGTGGCGTGTGCGGCCGGGTGGTCGGGGTCCTCGGTGGACGCGGTCGTCCTCTGGTGCAGGGCCAGGTCGGTTCCGGGCGCGGTGCTGTCGACGACGCCGAGGGACCACAGGGAGTTGCCCCAACTGGTGTTGCGCAGCCCGCAGTTGATACGGACGTAGCGGGCGGTCCGGGCGGCGAAGTCCTCCACCTGCAGGCTCGCGTTGCCGTTGTCGAACGGCAGCGGAACCGCGCTGTTGTCCACCGCAGCGGCATCGGTCCAGGTGACGTTGTCGGCGGAGACCTGCACCAAGTAGGTCTTCGCGTACGCCTGTTCCCAGACCAGGTCGACCCCGTCGACGGACTGCACGGACCCCAGGTCGACCCGTATCCACTGGTCGTCCGCGTAGGCCGAGGACCAGCGCGTGCCGGGATCACCGTCGGTGACGTTGCCGGCGGAGTGGTCGTCCCCGTCCGTGCTCGAAGCGTCGGCCTGCGCGTGCAGGGCCAGGTCGGTCGCGGGCCGAGCACTGTCGCGTACGGCCAGGGTCCACAGGGAGTAGCCCCAACCGGAGGCCCGGGTAAGGCACTTGACGCGCACGTAGCGGGCCTGTCGCCGGTCGAACGTCACGGACTGGGTATACGGGTCGCCGGAGTCGGCGAACGGCAGCGGCACCTCGTACTCGTAGCCGAACTGCCGGATGCCGAACCGGGTGGTGCGGCGGTCGCTCTCGGAACCGTCGAGCGTCGCGGTGATCGTGAGCTTGTGGAGGGCGGGGTCGCCCAGTCCATTGGGCCACCACAACTCGGGGTTGAGCAGCCGTAGTTGACCGAAGGCGGCGGGCGTGAACGTGACGTCGACGCTCTCTCCCGTCGGCACGGTGACGACCTTGCTGACCCGCACACCGTCGAAGGCCGCCGAGACCGTCGTCCTGTGGTCGGCGGTGTCGGCATTGCGGACCGGCACGACGATCGTCAGCTCGGCGACCGACACCTGGGGCAGGTTCGGCAGCACGGTGTCGACACGCGGATCGCCGATCACGACATGGCCGGTCGTTCTCAGCCGGACGTGGTTCCAGATGCCGGCGGCCCGGTCGCGTACCGCCGGCATCCAGTCCCAGCCCGAAGAGGCCAGGTAGGTGGGGGAGTTGAGGTTCATCTGGTTGGCACCGGCGTCCACCCAGGACTCGCCGGCGGGGCCCTTGTCGCCGGGGCTGCCCGGTACCGGCATGGGCGTGATCTTCACCGCGAGCGCGTTCGCGCCGCCCGTGGAGAGCAACTCGGTCACGTCGTGGGCCGAGCGGGCGAACGGGTAGGTCAGACCGCCCACATGGTGACCGTTGAGCCAGATGTCCGCCGCGTGGTTGATGCCGTCGAACTCCAGCCAGGTCCGGCGCCCGGTCCCGGTGCGCAGACCGCGCGGCAGCTCGAACTCCCGCCTGTACCACCACGCATGACGTGACAGGGCCTCGGGGACGTGGAGGTTGTTCAGTCCGGCCACGGGGTCGGGCAGCTTGCCCTGGTCCACGAGTGAGCCGAGTACCGTGCCGGGGACGGTGGCCGGCAGCCAACTGCCGGTGTCCACCGACGTCTTCGACACCTTTGAGCCGTCGCCCTCGGCCCAGTCGTCCAGTGTCAGCCGCCAGCCGGACTCCACCGGGACCGTGCCGTCCTCGGCCACCGTCAGCTTGGGGGCCGGTCCGGAGTGGGTGCCCCAGTCCGTCCAGCCCGTGGCCGACGGCCGGTGGCCGGCGACGGTGCCGTAGACCTCGAAGCCGTTCAGGCCAAGGGGGTTGGGGTTGGAGCGACGGGTCGAGGTCAGCCGTATCCAGCGGGCGGTGACCGGGCGCGGGGGCTGGATGTCCACCACTCCGCCCGTGCCCGCCGTGGTGCGGTACACGCTGGTCCAGGTCGTGTGGTCGGTCGAGGTCTCGACGACGTACTCGGCCGAGTAACTGGACTGGATCTCCTTGCCCGTTGTGCCGTCGGCCGGGTTGCCCGTGGTGGGAGGCGTGAACACCGGGTCGCTCGCGTCGGCCTCGAAGGTGAGGCGGATCGACGTGACGGCGCACGCGGCCTGCAGATCGATCGCGATCCACTGCGGGTCGCCCGCCGCCGCCCGCCATCCGCTGCCGCGCACACCCGGCGAGGCGAGCCGGTCCACCACGAACGAACCCGGGGTCGGCGCGTAGGCCGTCGAGGAGACGGACACGGGGCGGTGGAGCGCGAGTTCGCCGGGTGTGCCGGGGGAGGAGGGCACGGTCGTCGAGCTGTCGGCGGCGGTGGCGGTCGACATGGGCAGCAGGGAACTCAGCCCGAACCCCGCGAGCAGGGTGGAACCCGTGGTGACGACGGAGCGGCGCGACAGGCGTGGCGAACCCGATTGATCTGTCATGAGCGTGATGTCCCATCAAACGTCGGCGGCACTGACAACGTTGCCAAAGGCTGTGACGCGAGGGAGGCTGTGTCAACCCCTGATGCGGCGTTCTAATAAATTAGGAATTAATATTGACAGGGTTTCGGTCCCGCGCCACAGTCGTCGCCGTGACGCCGGAAGCCCCTGTCGCAGTGCGGCCCGCGTCACGTCCTCCTGCTTCCCAACCCTCGGGAGAGGCAAGTGACTTCACATCCGCAGGTCCGCACACCCGCGGCTTCGAGACGGACGCGCCGCGCCACCGTCGTCGCCATCGCGACCGTACTGGCGGCGACCGCCGCCCCGGTGGCCACGGCACAGACCGGCGCCGACCAGGGCGCACCCGACTACTACGACAGCGGTCTCGCGCCGACGCCGTACATGGGCTGGAACACCTACTACGGTCTGGGCGCGCCCACCGAACAACAGGTCCGCTCGGTCGCGGACAAGCTGGTCAACAGCGGTCTGCGGGACGCCGGTTACGACATCGTGTGGCTCGACGGCGGCTGGCAGTCCGACAACCCGCGTGACGCGAACGGGCGGTTGGTCGCCAATCCGGACCGATTCCCGTCCGGCATCCCCGCGTTGGTCTCCTACCTGCACAAGCGCGGCCTGAAGGCGGGCATCTACACCGACGCCGGCACCTACGACGGCGGCAAGAGCTGCGGGCTCGGCAGCAGGGGCCACTACGACGAGGACGCGCGGCAGTTCGCCGGCTGGAAGATCGACGCGGTCAAGGTCGACTTCCTGTGCGGGATCGGCGCCAAGCTCGATCCGGGCCCGGCGTTCAAGGAGTTCAGCGACGCGGTCGCCAAGTCCGGCCGCACGATGCTGCTGAACCTGTGCAACCCGCTCACCGACGACTGGGGCCTGCCGCACACGCCCGAGCAGGACGCGCACAACACGTACGTCTACGCCCCGACGATCGCCGACTCCTGGCGCACCGGCACGGACATCGCCTGGGGCACCCCGAGCCCCGGACAGTGGCCCAACATCCTGCGCAACATGGACGCGAACGCCTGGCACCCCGAGGCGCAGGGACCCGGGCACTACAACGACCCGGACTACCTCATCCCCATGCGTCAAATGGCTGATGGCTCGCTGGAGTTGACGCAGGAGGAGTCCACCACGCAGTACTTGATGTGGGCCGAGATGGGCTCGCCGCTCGTGCTGGGTTCCGACCCGCGCACCCTGTCCGACTCGATGCTCGCCACCCTGCGCAACCCGGAGATCATCGCCGTCGACCAGGATCCGCTTGCTGTCCAGGGCGTCCGCGTGGCCAGCGACTCGGTCGGGGACGTGTACAGCAAGGTGCTGGAGGGCCACGGGCAGCGCGCGGTCGTCCTGCTCAACCGGTCCGACCAACCCGCCCTGCGCACCGTGCAGTTCGCGGACGCCGGGCTCGGCGGGCCGGTCAAGGTCCGGGACCTGCGGGCTCGTACCGACCGGGGCACGCACACGGGGTCCTACACCGTCGAGGTCCCCGCGCACGGCACCGCGCTCCTGAAGCTGACCGGGGCGGACGCCCTGCCCGGTACGAACCTCGGCCGGAAGGCCACGGCAAGCCCGGCCGTCGTCCGTGACGGCGACACGTTCACCACCTTCCTGCGCGGACCGCACGGCTCGCTCGTGCAGCAGGCCGACGGCAGGACCCGTGACCTTGGTGGTCCCACGAAGGGCGAGATCCTCGGCCAGCCCGCCGCGTACGCCTCGGCCGGCGGACGGATCGACGTCTTCGTGCGCGGCGCCGACTCCCGGGTGTACCGGCGGGTCTACGTCGGCGGCCGCTGGGGAGCATGGCAGAGCCTGGGCGGCCGGGTGGCCGACGCGCCGTCGGTCGCGTTCACCGACCCCGCGCACTGGACGCTGTTCGCCACCGGCACGGACGGGCAGGTCGTGCAGCGCGGGCCGTCGACCGGCTGGACCTCGCTCGGCGCACCCGGTGGCCGGGCGGTGTACGGGCGGCCGTCCGCTGCCGTGGACGCTCAAGGGCGGGTGTATCTCGCCGTGCGCAGCGCGGCCGACGACGTGTGGACGCGGTCCCGGGATCTGTCGGGGGAGTGGTCGCCGTGGGCGTCGGCCGGCGGGACCGTCAGCGGGAGTCCGACGCTGGTCGCCGTAGGGGATGCCGTGGTGCTGTACGCGCGGGCCGCCGACTACACGCTCTGGCAGCAGCGGTACGAGAACGGTGCGTGGCAGGGCTGGACCAAGCAACTGGCGTTCCCCAGCGCCGCGTTCGACGGTGCGCTCGGGGCGGTGGCCGGGCCGGGTGGGGCGGTCGACGCGGTGTTCCGCGGAGTCGACGGCTATGTGCACCTGACCCAGTTCAACTAAATTAGTAATTATTCTTGACGTGGTGGGGACGCCACGTGAATCTGGAACCGCGTGCATCTGGATCCGCGCGGGATCCACAGGGAGCCATCCATGACGAATCATCAGCCCGACCGACGCCGGTTCCTCGCCGGACTCGGTGCCGCAGGGACGGCGGCGCTGCTCAGCGGCTGTGTCACCTCGACCTCTTCCAGCAAGAGTTCCTCGAAGGGAGCGGTGACCCTCCAGTCCAACCTCTCCGCCCCGCAGGCCAAGGCCGCGATGGAGGACCTCGTCGCCGCCTACGCCAAGAAGGGCTCCGACCGCGCGAGCCTCAACACGGTCGCCGCGGAGACCTTCCGCACCCAGCTGCCGACGTACCTCACCTCGGCCAACCCGCCGGACGTCTACACCTGGTACCCCGGCTCGGTCGCGGAGGCCTACGCCAAGAAGAACCTGCTGCTCGACCTCGATGACGCATGGTCCTCGTCGCCGGACCTCAAGCGGTACTCCAAGGCGCTCAACTCGCTGTGCACGTCGACGAGTTCGGGCAAGAAGGTCTTCGTGCCCACCACCTACTACTGGTGGGGCATGTTCTACCGCAAGTCCAACTTCGCCAAGTGGGGCGTGAGCGAGCCCAAGAGCTGGGACGACTTCCTCGACCTGTGCGACAAGCTCAAGAGCAAGGGCGTCACCCCGATCGGGCTGGGAGCCGGCGGCGGCACGGCCTGGGTGGCCTCGGCGTGGTTCGACTACCTCGACATCCGGATCAACGGTGCCGAGTACCACCGCCAACTTCTTGCCGGGAAGCACCGGTTCGACGACCCGGAGGTGCGCAAGGTCTTCGACCGCTGGCAGGAGGTGCTGCCGTACTTCGACCCGAACGGCGCCGCCGTCGCCTTCCAGGACGCCACGACCTCGCTGCTCAACGGCCGGAGCGGCATGATGCTCATCGGCACCTTCTTCGCCGACGCGGCACCGAAGAACGCCCTCGACGACATCGACTTCTTCCGCTTCCCGGTCATCGACGCGAAGGTCCCGCTCGCCGAAGAGGCGCCCACGGACGGCTACTTCGCCAGTGCCCGCACCGGCCGGCACGACCAGGTGATCGACCTGATGAAGTACCTCGCCACCGCCGAGGCCCAGGAGATCTACATCAAGGGCTCCTCCGGCACCGTCCTGCCCTGCAACCCCGCCGCGAAGGACGCCGGCACCGCGCTGGTCAAGAAGGGCCGCAAGCACGTCGATTCGGCCGTCGAGATCACCCAGTTCTTCAACCGGGACTCCAGCGACGCCCTCCAGCCCACCGCGGACAACGCGTTGACGAAGTTCCTGGCCAAGCCCAAGTCGATCGGGAGCATCCTCACCGACTGGCAGCGCGACGCCGAGAAGATCTGGAACGCGTGACATGGCCGTGCTGACCGCGCCCGACCGGAAGTCCCCGGCCCGAACGCCCGCCCAGGGCAAGCGGGTTCGGGGCCACCGGCGCACATCCCCGCTGGTGCTCCCGTTCGTCCTCGTCCCGCTTCTCGTCGAGGCGGTGTGGGTGTTCTGGCCCGCCGTGCAGGGCTTCTACCTCGCCCTCACCGACTGGGACGGCGTCTCCCCGCCGACGTTCGTGGGCCTGGGCAACTTCCGGGAGATGGCCCACGACGACGTCTTCCGCAGCGCGGCCGGCCACACCGTCCTCTGGCTGGTCCTCTTCGGCGGCCTGTCCGCCCTGCTCGGCCTCGCCGCCGCGCTCCTGCTCCAACAGGAGCGCCGTGGCGTCGGTTTCTACCGCGCGGCCCTGTTCCTGCCGGTCGTCTTCTCCCTGGTCGCCACCGCCCTGGTCTGGCAGGCGATCTACCAGCCCGACGGCGTCCTCAACCAACTCCTGCAATCCGTAGGCCTCGGCAGCCTGCGCCACGCGTGGCTCGCCGACCAGGACACCGCCCTCTACGCCGTGATCGTGCCCGCGCTCTGGCGCCAGATCGGCTACGTCATGGTCCTCTACCTGGCCGGCCTCAAGGGCATCGACCCGGCCCTGTACGAGGCCGCGAAGGTCGACGGCGCCAGTGCGTGGCAGCGCCTGCGGCACGTCACCCTGCCCCAACTCCGCAGTGTCAACGCGGTGGTGCTGTCGGTCATCGTCATCGACTCGCTGCGCTCCTTCGACGTCGTGTGGTCTCTGACCCGAGGCGGCCCCTACCACTCCTCCGAACTGCTGAGCACCTACATGTACTCAACCGCCTTCCAGTCCCTGCGACTTGGCTACGGCTCCGCACTCGCCGTCGTCATCTTCGTGCTGGCCTTCGGCGTCATCTGCTCCTACCTCGTCCGCGCGTTCCGGGAGGCCGACTGATGTCCGCCAACTCCACGGCCCTGCGCCGAAAGCGGGCCGCGACCGCCGGATTCCACCTGGGAGCGGGGGCGTTGGCGATCCTGTGGCTGCTGCCCATCGCCCTGGTCCTGGTGACCAGCCTGCGCTCCTTCGACGACATCGCCGCCCACGGACTGGGCAGTTGGCCGCACTCCTTCACCCTCGGCAACTTCCACCAGGCCTGGGCCGACGGCGGCCAGCCGCGCGCCCTCATCAACAGCCTGATCGTCACCGTCCCCTGCGTCCTGATCACCCTGGCCCTCGCCGCGATGGCCGCCTTCGCCCTCAGCCGCTACGAACTCCCCTTCCGCCGCTCCCTGTTGCTCCTCATGCTCGGCGGCAACCTCCTCCCGCCGCAGATCCTCCTCATCCCGGTGTCCAAGCTCAGCGAAGTGATGGGCATCTTCGACACCCTGCCCGCACTCATCGGCGTACAGATCGGCTTCGGCGTCGGCTTCTACGTCTTCGTCCTGCACGGGTTCATGCGGTCGATCCCGGCGGAGATCCAGCAGGCGGCGGTCGTCGACGGCGCCGGCCCCTGGCAGATCTTCTGGCGGATCATCCTCCCGCTGACCCGGCCCGCCCTGGCCGCGCTCAGCGCCCTGTCCTTCACCTGGATCTTCAACGACCTGCTCTGGGCCATCACCGTGCTGCGCAGCGACACCAAGATGCCCATCACCGCCGCGCTCATCGGACTTCAGGGCCAGTACGTGTCGATGTGGAACGTCATCGCGGCCGGCTCCGTCATCGCCGCCGCACCCACGGTCGCCGTGTTCCTGCGCTTCCAACGGCACTTCGTGGCCGGGCTCAACCTCGGGGCGGTCAAGTGACGTACCAGCGCTGGACCTTGCGCACGGAGAACACCAGCTACACCGTGCGCCTGTCCCCGGACGGCCCGTGGGCCGAGCTCGACGCGTGGGGACCGCTCGGCGTCGAGGACGGTCCCTCCGCCCTGGACTGGTCGCGACGCACACACTTCATCACACCCGCCGACGCGGCACCTGCCGAGTATCTCCCGTACGGGCTACGGCCGTTCACCGGATCCGAGCTGGTGGCGTCACGTCCGGACGGCGAAGACCGGGGAGTGTGGTGGGAGTTCACAGGCGCGGAGACGGACGAGGGAGCACTACGACTCGCCTTCCACGACGAGCAGTTGGGCCTCCGGACCGTCCTCCACTACGAGACCGTCCCGGGCACGGACGTGATCCTCCGCCGGACGGAGTTCACCGCCACGGACGAACTCCGCCTGGAACGCCTCGACTCGGCCGCCGTGAACATCCCCGTCGCCGGAGTCGCCCGCCTGACCTACCTCACGGGGCAGTGGTCGCAGGAATTCCAGCGCACCCAACTCCACCTGCCCAGAGGCACGTTCACGATCGGCAGCCTGCAAGGGGCGCCGGGCCACGCGTACGCGCCCTGGCTCGCGGTGCAGGACGGCGAGTCGCAGGCCGTGTACGGCATCGCCCTCGCCTGGCCCGGCAACTGGCACATCACCGCCGAAGCCGAACCCGGCGGAGCCGTGCGGGTACGGGCGGGCCGCGTCCCGCACGAGGGAGCGGTGATCCTCGCACCCGGCGAGACCCTCACCACCCCCCAACTCGCCTGCGCCTTCAGCCCGGAGGGCCTCGACGGACTCTCCCGCGTCTGGCACCGCTACGAACGACACCTCTCCGGCGAGCGCCTGCACCGCCCCCGCAAGGTCCTCTACAACTCCTGGGAAGCCACCGGCTTCGACATCGACGCGGCCGCGCAACTGGAGCTGGCGAAGACAGCCGCCGACATCGGGGCCGAGCTGTTCGTCGTGGACGACGGCTGGTTCACCGGACGCGCCGACGACACCGGGGGACTGGGGGACTGGTGGCCCGACCCGGCCGCCTTCCCGCAGGGATTCGACCAATTCATCGCGGACGTCAGGGCGTTGGGCCTGGACTTCGGTCTGTGGATCGAGCCCGAGGCAGTCAGCCCCGGGAGCCGTCTGTACGCCGAACACCCCGAGTGGGTCTACCGGATCGAGGGCCGCCCCGGCCGCCTCGTCCGCAACCAGCTCCTCCTCGACCTCGGCCGGACCGACGTCCAGGACTTCGTCATCGGGACGCTCGACCGGCTGCTCGGCACCCACGCCATCAGCTACCTCAAGTGGGACATGAACCGCCCGCCCACCGAGCGCGGTCGCCCCGGTGCCGGCCGCGTGGACCTGGACGCCGAGCATGTCGCCGGATACCTGCGCGTTCTCGACCACCTCCGTTCCGCCCACCCCGACGTCACCGTCGAGGGCTGCGCGGGCGGTGGCGGGCGGATCGAGCACGCGACCCTCGCGCGCACCGACGTGGTCTGGCCCAGCGACAACACGGCACCGCTGGACCGGCTTTCGACCCAATACGGCTTCCTGCACGCGCACGCCCCGCACGTCATGAGCTCCTGGGTGACCGACGCGCCCGGTGTCTTCGATCCCCGCCCGCGCAGCCTCGCCTTCCGCTTCGTCAACGCCATGTGCGGGGTGCTGGGCGTCGGCGCCGACCTGCGCGCGTGGACGCCGGAGCAGCGGGCCGAGGCCGCCCGGTGGATCGGCCGGTACAGGGAGGTGCGGGACGTGATCCACCATGGTGAGGCACGGCTCCTCGGTACGCCGGAGGAGCCGAGCTGCGGGGTGCAGTACGACGCCGGGGACCGGACCGTCGTCGCCGCGCTGAGCACCGGGCGGCTCGACGGGGCGCCGCTCGTGCCGGGGCGTCCCGACCGGCTCCGGCTGCGGGGGCTCGACCCGACGGCTCGCTATCGGGACACGGCGACGGGAACGACGTACAGCGGAGCCCATCTGCTGCACTACGGGCTGCCGTTCGCGTGGAGCGCCGATCATGATGCCGACCTGATCGTGCTGATGCGTGAGTGAGCCCCTTATGTTTCCAGCAAGCCCTTACTCGTGAACAACGCGCAGGACGCGAAGGAGTCGAACCCCGATGGACCAGTCCGCACGACGGCATGGCGCCCGTTTCACCGGACGCACGGCCGTGGTCACCGGCGCGGCCTCCGGCATCGGAGCCGCCACGGCCGTACGCCTCGCCGAGGAGGGAGCCGCCGTCGTGCTCGTCGACATCGCAGAGGAGCGGGGCGAGGCGGTGGCGGAGCGGATCGGCAAGGACGGCGGGCGGGCGCGGTTCGTGGCCGCCGATGTCGCGGTCGAGGACGACTGGGCGCGGATCGTCGGCGCAGCGCACGACTTCGGGCCCGTCGACGTCCTCGTCAGCAACGCCTTCACCGTCGACGTCACCCCGGCCCACGAGATGACCCTGCCGTCCTGGCAGCGGCAGCTCGACGTCAATCTGACCGGCAGCTTCCTCGGGTTCCGGGCGGTGCTGCCCGATCTGAAGGAGCGGCGGGGGGCGGTGGTGCTGACCTCGTCCGTGCACGCCCACAAGGGCATCCCCGGGCATCCCGCCTACGCCGCCGCCAAGGGCGCGCTGCTCTCCCTGTGCAGCCAACTCGCCGTCGAATACGGGCCGGTTGTGCGCGTCAACGCCGTTCTGCCGGGACCGATACTGACCGCCGCCTGGGACAGAGTGCCGCCCGAGGAACGGGAACGCAGCATCGCCGAGACGGCCGTACGCCGCTTCGGCACGCCCGAGGAAGTGGCCGCGGCCATCGCGTTCCTCGGCGCCGACGAAGCCTCCTACATCACCGGGACGAGTCTCGTGGTGGACGGCGGCTGGAGCGTCGTCAAGGCCTCCGCATGACCACGCTCCCCAATCAGCAGAAAGGCTGTACGACATGACGCCCTATGCCCGTCGAGGCGTCCACGGCCAGACCGTGGAACTCCTCGCCCGCCGCATCCTGGGCGGTGAGATCGCCGAAGGGGCCACGCTCGATCTCGTGGCGCTGCAGAGCGAGTTGGACGTGAGCCTGACCGCGCTGCGCGAGTCGCTCAAGGTGCTCGCGGCCAAGGGGATGGTCGACGCCCGGCAGCGGCGCGGCACCTTCGTGCGCCCTCGCGCCGAGTGGAACCTGCTCGACGCCGACGTACTGCGCTGGCAGTTCGAGGGCGCCTCCACCAGCGAGTCCGACCGGGCGTTGCTGCACAACCTCGCCGAAGTGCGCGCCATCATCGAACCCGCCGCCGTACGGCTGGCCGCCCAGCGCCGCACCGACGCGGACCTGGCCGCCCTGGACGGCGCCCTCGACGCGATGGGGGAGCAGGGCAGCGACGCCGCCCACGCCGTCGAGGCCGACCTCGCCTTCCACCGTGCCCTGCTCGCCGCCACCCACAACGAACTCCTCGAACGCATGGAGATGGTGATCGAGTCCGGCCTCGCGCACCGCGACCGCATCGTGCACAGCGCCCCGCACAGCGAGGACCCGGTCCCGGCCCACCGCGCCGTCCTGGACGCCGTACGCGACCAGGACCCGCAGTCCGCCGAGGCCGCGATGCGCGCCCTGCTCGACCAGGCCGGCCGCGACCTGGACCGCCTGGACGACTCCGAGGAAGAGGGTTCCCCCGTGGACTCCGCACAGGACTCCGAGGAAACGGAAGGCTCCCGGTCTCAGTGAAGATCACCCGTGTCGAGACCTTCCTCGTCCCGCCCCGCTGGCTGTTCTGCCGCGTCGAGACCGACGACGGCGTGGTCGGCTGGGGCGAACCGGTCGTCGAAGGACGCGCCGAGGTCGTGCGCGCCGCCGTCGACGTCCTGGCCGAACACCTCGTCGGCCAGGACCCGTTGCGCATCCAGGACCACTGGCAGGTCATGTCCAAGGGCGGCTTCTACCGGGGCGGCCCGATCCTCTCCAGCGCCGTCGCGGGCCTCGACCAGGCGTTGTGGGACATCGCCGGGAAGACCTACGGCGCCCCCGTGCACGCCCTGCTCGGCGGCCCGGTGCGTGACCGCGTCCGGGTCTACGCCTGGGTCGGCGGCGACGAACCCGCCCAGCTGAGCGAGCAGATAGCCGCCCAGGTCGAAGCCGGTTTCACCGCCGTGAAGATGAACGCCGCCGGAGCCACCTCGCCGATCCCCACCCCCGCCGAGACCGCCGCGATCGTCGCCCGCGTGGCCGCCGCCCGCGAGGCACTCGGCCCCGACCGCGATGTCGCCGTCGACTTCCACGGCCGCTTCACCGCCGCCGGTGCCCGCCGCGTCCTCGCCGAACTCGCCCCGCTGCACCCGCTGTTCGTCGAGGAACCCGTCCTGCCCGAGCACGGACATCAGCTGGCCGACTTGGTCGCGTCGAGCCCGATACCGCTCGCCACCGGCGAACGCCTTTACGGACGCGCCGAGTTCCTGCCCGCACTCGCCGCGGGCATCGCCGTCGCCCAGCCCGACCTGTCCCACGCCGGCGGCATCTCGGAGGTCCACCGCATCGCCTCCCTCGCGGAGGCCTACGGCGCCCAGCTCGCCCCGCACTGCCCGCTCGGCCCGATCGCACTGGCGGCCAGTCTGCAGGTCGCGTTCGCCACCCCCAACTTCCTCATCCAGGAGCAGAGTCGGGGCATCCACTACAACAAGGACGCCGACCTGCTGTCCTACCTCGTCGACCCGACGCCCTTCCGGTTCGTCGACGGTCACGCGGTGCGCGGTGACGCCCCCGGCCTCGGCATCACGATCGACGAGGCGGCCGTACGCGCCGCCGACCGCACCGGCCACGCCTGGCGCAACCCCGTGTGGCGGCACCCCGACGGCTCCTTCGCGGAGTGGTGACCGTGCCGCTGGACATCGTCACCGACCTTGCACACGGCGGGCGTTGGACCTCGTTGCGCACCACGGGAACGGGACGCGAATGGCTGTGGCGGCGTGCCGCGCCCGAGCGGGACAACGTCTCCCCCGGCGACAGCTTCGTGGACGCGGGCGGGCTGGAGGAGTGCGTAGCGACGGTCCGGGGCGCTCCCGACCACGGTGACGCCTGGTCAAGACCCTGGACGCGGGAAGCGGGGGCGGATGTCCTGCGCTGCGACCGCTTCGGCTTGGCGCGCACGGTGCGTGCCACCGCCGACGGGGCCGTGGCCGACTACGTCCTGACGGCCGACGCGGGATTCCGCTTCGTGTGGGCCGCCCATGCCGTGCTCGACCTCTCCGACCATGCCGGGCTGCACATCCGCAACGGAGCGCATACCCGGCTTTTCCCCGAAGCGGCGCCGCTGTTGGACCGTGCGTGGCCGGACGGTGCCTCTTGGGTGGAGGGCGACTGGCCCGCACCGTGTGGACTGCGCCTGGACCGGTTCGGGCCGGAGGACGGCACCGCCGTAGGAGCCGTCGTGGACGCTTCTCACTGCTGCGTCCACGACCAGGCCGACCGGCTCTCACTCGCCCTCGAAGCCGATGGACAGCCCCTGTCCATCGCGCTCTGGCGCAACCTGGGCGGCTTTCCCGCCCAACACCCGTACCGCAGCACGGGCGTTGAACCGATGCTCGGCCGCGTCTTCGACCTCGCCGAGGCGGGTCCCGGTGACGCCGCCCGGGTACCCGCCTCGGGCGAAGTGCGGTGGCGGCTGACGCTGACCACGAACTGCCGTTGTGCCTGAACCGACCTGTACAGGAAGGGAATTCGTCACATGGATCTGCGAGCGGCCCTGGCCGCACACCGCCTCGTCGCGATCATTCGCGGCACCGATCCCGAGGCCGCGGTACGCACCGTACTGACCCTCGCCGAGGAGGGCGTCGAACTGATCGAGGTCTCCCTCACCGGTACGGACGCCCTGTCCGTCATCGAGCGGGCGCGCAAGGAACTCGGCCCCGACCGACCCCTCGGTGCCGGCACGGTCCTGACCGCCGATGACGCCCGCGCCGCCCGTCGGGCCGGCGCGAACTTCGCCGTCACCCCCGCACTGGGGGACGGCATCCGCGAGGCACACCGGCTCGAACTGCCGGTAATCGCGGGTGTGTTGACCCCCACCGAGATCCTCGCCGCACGCCCCCTCGGTGTCGCCGCGCTGAAGATCTTCCCGGCCGCGGAGGCCGGAGGTCCCGCCTATCTCAAGGCGTTGCGCGGCCCGTTCCCGCACGAGGTGTTCGTACCGGTGGGCGGCGTCGACGAGTTGGCCGCGCGGGAGTATCTGAACGCCGGAGCGACCGCCGTCGGCGTCGGCTCGCCCCTGGTCGGCGACGCGGCCGACGGCGGCAGCCTGACCGCGCTGCGCGCCCGTACTCGCTCCCTGCTGACCGTCGTAGAGGAAGCCTCGTCCGTGCGGGAGGTGTCATGACGAACGGATGGCGGTTGGCCCAAGGCGGGGTCGTCTGTATCGGGGAGACCATGGCGGCCCTTGCCCCCGACCCGTCCTCGTCGCTGGAGTGTGCCGACGATCTGCGGGTGTCGGTGGCCGGGGCCGAGTCGAATGTGGCCATGTATCTGGCCGACCTGGGCATTCCCGTCTCGTGGCTCTCGGCGGTCGGGGACGACGCGTTGGGGCGGCGGGTGCGTGCCGAAGTGGGTGCGGCAGGGGTCGATGTGAGCGGTGTGCGGTGTGATCCGGAGCGGCCCACAGGACTGCTCGTGAAGGAGCCGACCGGTGCGCGGACCCGGGTCCACTACTACCGCGGCAACTCGGCGGCCTCGGCGATGGGACCCGAAGTACTCGACGACGACAGACTGAGATCGGCCGCCGTCCTCCATCTCACGGGCGTGACACCGGCGTTGTCCCCGTCCTGCCGGAGCCTGGTGGCCACCGCGCTCACCGTCCCGGCCGCCGAACGGCCGTATGCCATCAGCTTCGACGTCAACCACCGCCCCGCGCTGTGGCCGCCCCGTACGGCCGCCACCGTGCTGCGCGACCTGGCCGACCGGGCCGACATCACCTTCGTCGGCCTCGACGAGGCACGGGAGTTGTGGGACCCGGACCTCCAACCGGCCGACGTACGGGCACTGTTGCCGCACCCGCGCCTCCTCGTCGTCAAGGACGGCGGCCATTCGGCCATCGCCTTCAGCGACGAAGGTGTGCGGACCGTGCCCGCGCTGGACACGGACGTGGTGGAACCCGTCGGCGCGGGCGACGCGTTCGCCGCCGGAGTTCTGACCGGGCTGCTGCGCGGGGACGGGATCGAGCGTGCGCTGCGGTTGGGACACATCACGGCGGCATCCGCCCTCAAGGTGACCGCCGATCACGGGCCGCTGCCGGAGAGCGCCCGGATCGAGCGGCTCCTTGAGCTTCCGTCGAGCGAGTGGGCGGCCGGGGCCGGGAGCGGTCTCCGCGGGTGACCAGGTGCGTCATCGCGGTCGGTCAAGGTTGGGGTGACGCGTCGACGTCGCCCGACTCAGGAGGACCCGGCAGGGCATCCGTGGCGTTGGGGGTGGGGGACACCGACGGGCCGTTCGCGGGCCTGACCGGTGGCTCCCGGACCTCGTGGATCGCCACGAACAGGACGCCGAT
The DNA here is from genome assembly GCF_043200035.1 of Streptomyces sp. NPDC048504. Classification (NCBI taxonomy): domain Bacteria; kingdom Bacillati; phylum Actinomycetota; class Actinomycetes; order Kitasatosporales; family Streptomycetaceae; genus Streptomyces; species Streptomyces sp. NPDC048504. The sequence continues at coordinate 315,478 of NZ_JBICXA010000012.1, read as the reverse complement.
GACCGCGGCGGCCACGACGAGCAACGCGACGGCGGTGCGCCGGACGGGGTGGAGGGCCGGGAGCCGGAACAGCCGGGGCCGACCGGTCGGCGGGGCCGAGGGACGCAGCGCGTGCAGGTCGACGGAGTCGGCCCGGGCGCGCAGGGCGTTGCGCAGCCGTTCTTCGAGGGGGTCCGGAGGAAGCCCGGAACCGAGGTCCTGCTCGATCATCGGGACGCCTCCGGGGTCACGCGTGTCGTCATCGGGACGCCTCCAACTCTCGGCGCAGGGCGGCCAGTGCGCGGCTCGCGGTGGACTTGACCGCACCGCGGGACAGGCTCAGGGTGTCGGCGATCTGGGCCTCGCTGAGATGGGACCAGTACCGCAGGACCAGCACTTCACGCTGCCGCCGGGTCAGCCGGTGCAGGGCGGCGATCACTTCCCCGTGCTCCTCGCGCAGCAGCACGGGTTCCTCGGCGGAGGGCGCGTGGCCTTCGCGTTCGGGGACGTGGGCCCGGACCGTACGGCGGCGGCGCAGCACCGAGCGTGAGGTGTTGACCACGCTGGTGCGCAGGTACGCGTCGGGGTTGTCGAGGCCGGTCAGGCGCTCGCCGTGGCGGCGGTAGAGCGCGGCGAACACGTCCTGCACCACGTCCTCCGCCGTGGGGAGGTCGTCCACCAGGAGCAGGGCCAGCCGGACGAGGGGCAGACGTCGGTGGGCGTACAACTCGTCGATACCGGGTTCACCGAGGTCGGCGCGGACGGCCGGTGCGTCCGGCGCCACCGGGAGGTCCTCGCGCGGCTGAGACACCCCGCGCACCAGATGCCGTAGCGCGCGTCGCAGCGCGTCCGACCAGGTACGGGCCGGGAAACGTGGGGGGCTGTACCTGCCCGTCGGTACACCGTGGGCCGGGGTCGTCGCCGCGTTCATGGATCTCCAGGACAGCAAGGTCTTCGTACATGCGCCCGGTGTCGCCGGGCGGGCGGTGGGGCCGCCGGGCAGGTACGCGGCGGCTCCACCTCGGCCACGGTCCGCCGAATGGCGCCTGGCCGATCAGCGGCAGTCAGCCGCGCGCGTCACCGCTTGGCGGGAGCAGGCTTGGCGTCCTGGGCGGAGTGGTCCGGGGCGCCGTCATTCCCGCCGGGCACGGCGTCGACCGGAGTGCCCTTGCTCGGGTCCGGGGCGGTGCAGTCGTCGCCGGGCACCGCGTCGACCGGGTCGTCGCCGAGGAGGGTGTACGACACCTGCTTTCCCTTGAAGGGGCCGGCGACCCCGCTCGGCACCGCCTCGACCGGCTCCGGGCACTGGTCGGCGGGCGTGCCCTTGGCGGGCACCGGCTTCGGGGCGGGCGCGGAGTTGTCGGCGTGGGCGGTGAACGAGCCGCCGAGGGCGAGCGCGGCGGCGGCGCCGGTGACGCCCAGGGCGATCCGCACCCGGCCCGCGCGGAGGCTGCGGCGGACGGTGTGACCTGCAGACATGTGATTCCTCGAATCGTCGATGCTGACGGGACTGGCGGGCCGCCGCCACGGTTGGCTTCCCGTGGCGAAGGCCCTGGCTCGGAGGCGCCTCCACCCGGACAGACGTTCCGAGGGCATCGAGGTTGCAGGTCGGAAGAATCTTTTCCACGGGGCGTGCGTGATGGGTCTTACATGTCCAGGACGATGTCAGTGCCCGGGCGGGCGCAGCAGATCAGGATCTCGCCGTCGGCCGGTGGCTCCAGCGGATCGGGGGAGTAGGTGATCGTGCCGGACAGCAGGGGCGTGACGCAGGTGTGGCAGACGCCGGTGCGGCAGCTCCAGCGGGTGGGTACGTCGCAGGCGTCGGCGAGGTCGAGCACACTGCGGTCGTTGTCGTCGTCGAACGGGACGGCGATGCCGCTGCGGGCGAACGTCACCGACGGGCCGGTTCCGGGCGGGCCCTGGGGCTGGTGAGGTGCGCGGGCAGGGTGGTCGGTGAGGCCGGGGTTGATGGCGCCCAGGGTTCCGAACAGCTCGGTGTGGATGCGGGCGGGGTCGATGCCGGTCTCGGTGAGGGCCTGCCGTATGTCGGTCATGAAAGGGGCGGGGCCGCAGATGTAGGCGGTCGCGTCGGCAGGGACCGACAACGCGATCAGCCTGTCCTTCGTGACGCGCCCCGGTGCCGCGTGGGCGCGCTGCAGTTCCTCGGGTGTGGCCGCGCTGTAGAAGACGTGCTCGTGCGCGTCCGGCAGGGAGTCGAGCAGGTCGTGTACCTCGGTCGCGAGGGGGTGTTCCCGGGGGCCGCGGGCACCGTGGATCCACCAGACCTCACGCTTGCTGCCCTGCGCGGCCAGCTCGTGCAGCATGGACAGCACCGGCGTGAGCCCGATGCCGGCGGAGACGAGGAGCACCGGCCCGCTGTCCTCGGCGTACACGAACTCCCCACGGGGCGCGGCGACTTCGAGTTCGGCACCGGGCCGTAGCCGTGTGGTCAGATAGCCGCTCGCCGTGCCGCGGGGCTCGTGTTTGACGCTGATCCGGTAGCTGCCGGTATCGGGGGCGGCGGAGAGTGAGTAGCTGCGTACCGGGGCGGGGCCGGTCGGAGCGGGGACGCGCAAGGTGAGGTACTGGCCCGCGCGGGCGGCCGGGAGCGGGGAGTCGTCCGGGGCGGTCAGGCGGATCGAGGTGACCGTCGTGCTCTCGGGGACCACCTCCGTCACCCGCAGTGGACGGAAACCGTCCCAGGCCGGGCGGGCGGTGGCCGTCGTACCGTCTTCTGCGGCGAGCAGTTCACGGAACGACCCCTGCCAGCCGGGGCTCAGCGCGGGCACGTCCAGGGCGAGGCGCAGCTTGGCGGGGTCGCGGCCGGGGAGATAGAGCAGCGCGTCGGTGTCTGCGACGCTCAGCTCACCGGGACCGGTCCTGGTCCGTACGATCCCGTCGCCGGCCTGCACCCGTCCCTCCCGCACGACCCGCATGTAGAACCCGGGACGGTGATGGCTCACCAGCAGCGCGGCCAGCTCGGGTTCGCCGAAGCGCATGCCGACGCGGTAGCAGGTGACGCGCGGCTGGGTGACCTCGAACTCGGCCTCGCCGATGCGGTACCGGTCACCGATGCAGACCTCGTCGTCGGGCAGACCGTCCACGGTGAGGTTCTCGCCGAACTGGCCGTAGCCGAGGTCGTCGCGGCCGAAGTGCTGCTGCCAGTGCCGGTACGACTGGATCTGGTAGACGAGGACCGCCCGCTGCTCACCGCCGTGGCCCGCGGTGTCGCCCTGGCCGTCGCCGTCGATGTTGAGCCGGCGGACCATGGCCGGGCCGACCACCGGGTACTTCCACACGCCCGTACAGACGGTCTTGCCCTGCCAGGGAACGTCCTTCGGCATGCCGACATTCACCGACAGCAGGGTGGGCACGGGGAACTCCTTCCCGCGGGGGATTTTCCCCAGGGACGACTGGTACGGCAGCCATCCCTCCCATAGTGAGGGTGCGGCCCCCGCTGCGCGAGACCGCGCCCTCTCCGTATCGGTCTAGTTCGGTGCCGTGATCCGGAGCCTGATCGTCCGGGCTTCCGGGCGCAGCGCGAACTCCGGCCACACATCCGGACCGCAGGCCCGTGAGCCGAGCCCGTGCTGGGCCGCGTCGACGAACAGCCGGCTCGTCGTCGACTCCGGCAGCTCGAAGGGGTGGCCGGCCTTGGCGATCTCCTGCGGGGTGTGCCGGATGAGCGTGAAGCCGGGACGGCGACCGTGCGTGTCCGGGAGGGCCTCGACGCGCAGCACTTCGGCGTCGCCGCTGGTCAGGGCCAGTCGGCGCAGTTCGGAGCGGTGACCGGTCTCCTGGGGGCGCGCGTAGTCGACCGAGAGGTCGCGGATGCTCGCGGAGAAACGGCCGGTGCGGGCCGCGCGCACGCTGTCGGGGTAGGACTCCAGCGGGCCGAGGCCGAACCACTCGGCGCCGTCGACCGGAGCCGTACCGTCGGGCAGGTCGAAACGCACCCCGATCCGCGGCCACACCGTCCGCCAGCCGTGCGAGGGCTGGATCTCCACCCGCAGCTCGACTTCGCCGTCGCTCTCGCGCGACCACACGGACTCCACCAGCACCGACAGGGCCGAGTCGGCGGCCGACACCTTGTCGACCGTGCGCAGCGCGCCCGCGCTCTGCTCCACGGACACCCGGCGTGTGGTCAAGCGGTCGAGCCCGTCACGAAGCCACAGCTCGGCGTTGGACACCCCGGAGACGCTCGCGTCGCTCTCGTCGACCTCGCCCCACGCGCCCTTGTCGTTGTCGGTCGGCGCGCGGAACAGCTCCAACCGCGGTCCTGCTACGGCGCGTTCGCCCAGCTTCACGAGAGACCCGCCGACGAACTCGGCGACGCCCAGCGTGAGCGTCCCGTCGCCGGGCCGCCAGTCGAACCGGCCACGGCCGCCGGGTACAGGACGGCGAACCGATCGGTCCAGCTGGGCAGTTGCGACGACATGACCCTCGGGCGCCCAAGGGGTTGCCGTCGCCAGCACCGCGTCGATCGTCAGCCACGTCTCGGCATCCGGCGACACCGGAATCGACGGCAGCGACACCCGGCCCGAGTCGCCCGCCGCGACGAACGGGACCTCCAACTCCCCTGATTCCACGGTCAGTCCGTCGTGCTCGACCCGCCAGCGGAAGCGCAGGTCGGACGTGTCGGTCGTGTGCCGGAGGTTGGTTACCGCGACCTTGTCGCCGTCGAAGGCGAACTGCACCGGCGCCACGACGGCCTTGAACTCGTGGAGGCTCGGGGTCGGCACGTCATTGCTCAACACCATGCCGTCCATTACGAAGTTGCCGTCATGGACGACCTCTCCGAAGTCGCCGCCGTACGCGTAGTACGGCGTCCCGTCCGGAGCCGTGGCCAGGATGCCGTGATCGCGCCACTCCCAGACGAACCCGCCGTGCAGGCGCGGGTGTTGGCGCACCAGCGCCTCGTACTGGTCGAACGCGCCCGGCCCGTTGCCCATCGCGTGCGCGTACTCGCACAGCAGGAACGGCCTGGTGCGCTGCCGAGTGCCCTGCGCGGGCGTGCAGTTGAGGAGCGGGGCGCGTGAGCCGTCGGTGCCGATCTGCTCGGTCTCCAGCACGGACGCGTACATGCGCGAGTAGACGTCGGTGTACTCGCCGGTGTAGTCGCCCTCGTAGTGCACGGGGCGTTCGGTGTCGCGGGCGTGGACCCACGCCGACATGGCGGCGAGGTTGCTGCCGGTGCCCGCCTCGTTGCCGAGCGACCAGATCACGATGCTGGGGTGGTTCTTGTCCCGCTCGACCGTGCGCTCGATACGGTCGAGGTACGCCTCGCGCCAGGCCGGGTCGTCACTGGGATTGCCGACCCAGTCGACCTTGCCGAAGCCGTGCGTCTCCAGATCGCATTCCAGGATCACCCAGAACCCGAGCTCGTCGGCGAGGTCGAGCAGCCGGGGGTGCGGCGGGTAGTGGCTGGTGCGGATCGCGTTCACGTTGAACCGCTTCATCAGCGCCAGGTCCGCACGTGCGTGCTCCTCGTCGAAGACACGGCCGCGCTCGGGGTGGGTCTCGTGCCGGTTCACGCCGTGGAACACGACTCGGCGCCCGTTCACCAGGAACTGGTCCCCGCGGATCTCGACCGTACGGAAACCCACCCGCAGGGAGACGGTCTCCGCGGCCGTCGAGACGGTGGCGTCGTACAGGCGCGGCAACTCGGCCGACCAGGGCTCCACCTCGGCGATGTCGACGGAGGCCACGTCGTCCGGTGTCGCCCAGACCTGCTCGACACCGAGTTCGGGAATGCGCAGGGTGACCGGGAACGCCGTGGCGTCGGCGACGACCTCGGCCTCGACCCGCCCGCGCCCGTCGTCGAAGCCGGTCCGCAGCCAGACGTCCTCGATGCCGCCGGCCGGACGGGCGGTCAGGGTGACATCGCGGAAGATGCCCGGCAGCCACCACTGGTCCTGGTCCTCGGCATAACTGGCCGCCGACCACTGGTGCACCCGCACCGCGACGACGTTCTCACCAGGGCGTACGGCGTCCGTCACATCGAATTCGTGGGCGAGCCGGCTGCCGCTCGCGCCGCCGATCCCGACGCCGTTGACCCACACACGGAACAGCGACTCGACGCCGTCGAAGCGCAGCACGACCCGCTCCGCGTCCGACCAGTCGGCGGGGACGTCGAAGGTGCGGCGGTAGTCGCCGGTGGGGTTCTCGTCCGGGACGTACGGCGGATCGATCGGGAACGGGAACTGGACGTTCGTGTAGATCGGGCGGCCGTACGCTCCGTCGCCCTCAAGCACCCAGTGCGCGGGCACGGGGATGCTGTCCCAGGCGTTGTCGTCGAAGCCGTCGGCCGCGAAGTCCTCCGCCGCCGACGCCGTGGGGGACAGGCGGAAGCGCCAAGCCCCGTTCAGGGAGAGGGACGGCGCGTCGGAGTGCAGCCACGAGCGCGCCGGGCGCAGGGCGCCATGTCCGGGTGCGAGGTCGTAAACACGGGAGGAGGGCTCGGGAAGCAAGAGGTCACAACGCTTTCGTGGGTGCGGAACGGGTGCAATGCATTCGATCATGGCCGCCTATCGGAGCACGACGGTGCGGATCTCCCAGGGACCGAGGGCGAGTTCCAGCTCGTCCCGGACCTGGGTGGGGGAGATCGTCCGGCCCAGCAGATCGACGGTGACGGCCTCGGTGAACGCCCCCGTCACGCGGACCGTCGACGCGGTGTCGCGCATCGCGGTCAGCCGCACCTCGGTGCCGGACCCGTGCTCGTCGCCGATGACACGGCGGACGGCCGAGACGAGGACGTCCTCACCGTCGACTCTCAACCCCGCCGTGTCGGGCGGCAGTTGACGCACGGCGGGCGCGGTCCCGCGGGTGACCAGTACGTCGTTGCGGAACTCCTCGGCAAGAGCGACCGCGTTCGCCCCGCGCCAGCCTGTCGCTGAGGGGACGACCGCGAACCGGTTCTCGATCCGCATCCCGAGGTCCTGCGCACCGGGTACGGGGATCTCACTCGCCGCCGGTTCATCGCGCAGGGGGTGGATGTTGACACTGATCGAGCCGATCGCGCGCAGCAGCGTGATCGCGAGTTCGGAGCCGTCGCCGACGAGTTCGTACTCGCTGGAGTGGTCGAGCAGGACGGTGGCGGCGCCGGCCGACACGAACGAACCGGCCGGGAAGGTCGGCAGCGGATACTCGCCCCAGCCGCCCTCGGCGGTCAACCCGCGCTCGGTGACGGCGAATTGGCCGGCCGACGCGGAGGAGGCCACCCGCTCGGGCAGCGGTACGTGGAAGCGCAGCCGGTGGTCGGCGGACTGGTTGAGGAAGGACGTGGAGACCCGTACGAAGGGCTCGCCCGCGCGCACCTCCACGAGCGTCTCCACCGGCGTCGGCACGGTCTGTTCGCTGCGGAGATCCCGGTCGGCGGAGAGCGCGGCCGGCCATGCGTAGACGCGGGTGACCCGCAGCCGTGCGCGCAGCGGGCCGGTTTCGACGACTTCTACGGCGATCTCCGTCGGCTCGGAGACGAGGACGTCGTGCGCCGGGGGAGCGTAGTTGTAACTGTCGCCCCGGTCACCGCCGTCGACGAGGCGGCCGACTCCGTACAGCACGGTGCCGTCGGGCCCGGTCAGATCCAGGGTGCCGTCGGCGGCGACCGCGACCTCGACCAGGCCGTTGGAGAGGGCGCGGTCCGTCGCCGTGGCGGGTGCGTGCGACGGTAGGGCGGCGGAGGCGCGGTCGCTCGGCTCGACGCGGAAGGACGCCAGCCCGGAGGCGGGAACGTTCACAGGGACGAGCGCGGTGGCCCGCGCTTCCTCCAGCGTCAACACCCGCCACTCACCCGGATGTTGGGCCGCTGCCTCGGCGACCTCGCGGCGCAGGATCAGCAGGTCGAAGGGGCCGGCGGTCGGCACCTCGGCGAGGTGGAACACGAGGGCGCCGGGGGTGAGTTCGTAGTGGTCGATCTGGCGGCCGAAGAGTTCGCGGCGGTGGATACGGCGCAGGACGCGTTCGAGCTGCGAGGCGTCCATGCGCTCGTCACTGAGGACGGTCGGGGCCTCGGAGATCAGTTGCACGGGCGCCGTCGAGCCGTCGGCGGCGGTCGCGAGCAGGTCGGTGCCCTCGGGCGGGGCCACGACGTCCACCTCGACCAGCACCGAGCGGTCGAACGGCAGCGGGTTGGCGACCAAGCAGCCGTCGCTCGGGACCAGTTCGGCGGGCTCGGTGAGTGCCGCGTCCCGTACGGCACGCGCTGTCTGCGCGGCTTCGGCGAGCCGTGCGGCGACCTGGTCGCAGGTCTCGTCGGTGCCGGAGCCGACGACCGAGTCGTGCGCCGTCGACTCGATGATCTTGTGCCAAGCGAGATCGAGGAACGGCGAGTCGTCGCGCCGCGACCACAGGGCGTTCATGCGCTCGGCGTGGTCGATCGTGCGCTCCGCGATGGCCATCCGCTGCTTGAGCCCGAGCCGCACGGAGAGCACGCCGGGGAGGATGTTGCCGCGCACATGGCTGCGCAGCTCACCGGTGACGACGGCGGACACCTCGTCACGGACATGCTTGCGGAGGTACTCGTCGAGGGTGGCGATGGTGATCGCACGGCCCTCCTCGGCGGCTTGCCGTAGCCAGGAGGCGAGTTGGGGGTCGGGCGCGTTGTGGTCGGTGCCGGCCATCGCCAACACCGGGTCGCCGCCCCAGCGTTCGGCCGTCATCTCGGCGTAGTCACCGAGGGCGCGGCCGATCCGGTCGGGTACCAGCAGGACGTCGAGGCCGTTGTCGTAGCCGTCGAAGAGGAACTCGGTACGGACCTGGGAGCCGTCCGGCGCACGCCAGTTGAAGGCGTGGCCGTCGACCGTGCCGGGCACTCCGCGCCACAGTGCCGCGTGTTCGATGCCGGCGCGCGCGAGGATCTGCGGCATCTGCGCGACGTGGCCGAACATGTCCGGCAGATAGCCGATCGGCATCGCGCCACCCAGCTCGGCCGCCGCTGCCCAGCCCATCTGGAGATTGCGCACGATGGTCTCGCCGGAGCAGAGGAACTCGTCGAGCAGGATCAGCCATGGCCCGACCGCGAGCCGGCCCTCGCCGACCAGGGCCGCGACCCGGTCACGGTTCTCCGGCCGCATCTCCAAGTAGTCCTCGACCGCGGCCATTTGACCGTCGACGGTGAACCGGAAGTCCGGGTCCGTCTCCGCCGTCTCCAGCACGGTGTCGAGAGCGGCGACGAGCCGGTGCCGGAACACCTGGAAGGGCTCGTACCACTCGCGGTCCCAGTGGAAATGAGGCACGAACACAGCGGGGTTGGGCATCGCGAGAGGCACCTTCTGTGCGGGGACGGTCACTTGAGGGAACCGGCGGCGAGTCCGGTGCGCCAGAACCGCTGGAGCAGGATGAACACGATGATCACGGGCACGATCGACACCAACGAGCCGGTGATCACGGACTCCTGGAGCAGCGGGGCGCGGGCGGTCTGGCCGTTCCACTCGTACAGGCCGAGCGTGATCGGGAAGAGGGACTCCTTCTGCAGCATCACCATCGGCAGGAAGAAGTTGTTCCAGATCGCGACGAACTGGAACAGGAAGATCGTCACCAGCGAGGGCGTCATCAGCTTGAACGCCACCGAGAAGAACGTGCGGAACTCACCGGCGCCGTCCAGCCGCGCCGACTCCAACAGCTCCTGCGGGACAGCGGCGTTGGCGAAGATCCGCGCGAGATAGACGCCGAACGGGCTGACGATGCTGGGCAGGAACACCGCGAAGTACGTGTTGACGATGCCCGTCGCCGAGAACAGCAGGAAGAGCGGGAGCGTCAGCGCGGTGGTCGGGACGAGGACACCGCCGAGGATGACCGAGAACAGGAACTCCCGCCCCCGGAAACGGAACTTGGCGAGCGCGTAGCCGCACAGCGCGGAGATCAGCGTTCCCACGAGGGCGCCGAACACCGCGTAGATCACGGTGTTGACGATCCACTTGCCGAAGATGCCGTCGCTGCGGCTGAACAGGACCCGCAGGTTCTCGAACAGGTTGAAGTGCGAGAACGCCAGGCCGTTGGTGGCGGCGAGGTCGCCCTGCGGCTTGGTGGCGGCGACGATCAGGAAGTAGATCGGCAGCAGGAAGTAGATCGCCAGGAGCAGCATCAGGGCCATCGCGGCCGTACGGCTGACCTGGCTCTCACGGTTCACCGAACGGGTGTTGGTGGATCGGTTGTTCACAGGCCGGCCCTCTTCGACGTCAGTCGCATGAACCCGAAGCTCAGGACGAAGGTGATGACGGCGATGACCACGGAGATCGCCGCGGCCTGCTGGTAGTTGTTCCCGGAGGCCACCGCGTAGGCGAGCATGTTCGGCGTGAACGTGCTGGAGATGTTCGAGGAGATCTGCCGCAGCACGGCCGGCTCGGCATAGAGCTGGAGGGTGCCGATGATCGAGAACACCGTGGTGAGGACGATCGACGGGGCGATGATCGGGACCTTGATCTGCCAGGCGATGGTCCAGTTGTTGGCGCCGTCGAGCTTGGCGGCCTCGTACAGCTCCTGCGGGATCGACTGCAGCGCCGAGAACATGATCAGCATGTTGTAGCCGGTCCACAGCCACGTCGAGATGTTCGCCGCCGACCACAGCACGGCACCCGGGCCCAGGAAGTCGGGCTTGAGCCCGATGTTGTTCAACAGGTCCACGACGGGGCTGAGTTGGGGCGAGTAGAGGTACGACCACATGATCGCGGCGATCACACCGGGCACGGCGTACGGCATGAACGCGGTGATGCGGAAGACCGGCTTGAGCCTCAGCAGGGGAGTGTCGAGGAGCAGCGCGATGACCAGGGCGACGAACAGCATCACCGGCACCTGAACGATGCCGAACAGGCCGATGCGCCCGACGCTGGACCAGAACTCGCTGTTCTGGAAGACCTTCTCGTACTGGTCGAAGCCGCCGAACGTCGTGTACGAGGTGCCGTACTGGCCGCCGGTGCGGCGGACGACGCGGACGCTCTGCCACAGCGCGTAGCCGACCGGCACCAGGTAGAACAGCACGAAGGGCAGGAAGAACGGGATCACGAAGGCGAAGATGGTGCCCGCCCGGGGGCCGCCGCCGTTGAGACGGCGTCGGCCCCCGGGTGACCGCACCACGCGAGTCGCGCGGGTTGCGATGTCGGTCATTTCGCGGTCACTTGCCCGCCGCGGCCGGGATCGCCTGGTCCTTCATGGACTTCAGCGCGGCCGCCTGAGCAGCCGCCAGCGCGTCGCTGAGCGTGCCGTCACCGGCCGCGGCCTTGGCCATCGCGTCCTGCAACGCGAGGTTCACCGTCTTCTGGGTGGGACCCCAGGCGAAGCTCGTGTTGATCTTCTTGGACGAGTCGGCGAAGACGTCGAAGATCTTCTCGTTGTTGTAGTACGGAACTCCCTTGGACAGCGCGGGCAGTTGGAGCCCCGCGTTGGCCGCCGGGTAGAGGCCGCCCAGCTGGTTCTCCAGCGCGAGGGCCTCCGGGTCGGTGTTCAGCCAGGTGTTGAACTTGACCGACTCGTAGAGGTGCTTGCCGCCCTTCATGAACGCGACGGTCGAACCGCCCCAGTCACCGGAGGCGCCGTTCGAACCCCACGTCGGCATCGGGACGATCGTCCACTTCCCGGCCTGCTTGGGGAGGTTGTCGCGGAACATGCTGTAGCCCCAGGCCGCGCCGACGTAACTGGCGATCTGGTCCTTCTGGTACGCCGCGTACATCTGCGTCGAACCGTTGGCGAGGTCGGTGCGCACGAGCTTGCCGGAGATCAGCTTCTGCCAGTAGTCGGCGACCTGCTTGCTCTGGTCCGAGGCGACGGTGACCTGCCACTTGTTGTCCGAGTAGCTGTACATCTGCGAGTCGTTCTGCCACAGCAGCCCGTTGAACCACTCGGCGTTGTTCGGGTCGAAGAACGTGATGTCGAGGTTGGGGTCCGCCTTGTGCAGCTTGGCGGCGGCGGCCGCGTACTCGTCCCAGGTCGTGGGGATCGCGATCTTGTACTTCTTGAAGATGTCACTGCGGACGTAGAGCGCCATCGGGCCGGTGTCCTGCGGCAGGGCGAAGACGCCGGTGTTGCCGAAGCTGGTCTGCGACCAGGTCCACGGCACGAACTTCGACTTGGCCGTGGTGGCCGCCGAGCAGGAAGAGGCGTCCACGAACGCGCTCTGGGTGCGCAGGTTGGGCAACTCGTCGTAGCCGACCTGGGCGAGGTCCGGCGCCTTGCCCGCCTTGAGGGCGTTGCTGAGGATGCCGTACTGGTCGTTGGAGATGTTCTTCGTCGAGACCTGGATGTCCGGGTTCTTCTTGTTCCACAGGGCGACGACCTTGTCCATGCCCGGAACGGTGTTCCAGTACTGGAGGGTGACCTTGCCCTTCGCCGGTGCGCAGGAGGCTGCGGATGTCTTCGTCGACGGCGAGGACGACGAGCATCCGGCGAGTACGGCGACACTGGCGGCCACGGCTACGGCGCCGAGGCGGATGCGCGTGATTGTGCTGCTCATGGTTTCCGTTCCAGACAACGACTAGCGACGGTGCTAGGCGGCTCGATGCTGATCCCGAGGGCGGGATGCCTTCTGGGTGGAAGGGACGTGGGCACACCATTTCTCCGGGGTCTAAAAGCGTCACGTGAGCGCTCCCGTGAGCGCTCACGGGACTGCCTGCAGATAGACCTCGATATGCATTTTGGAATGTTCGGAAGTCTGCGCTCCGCCGCGGGCGAGTGTCAAGACATTCGGACCGGATGCGCACGAGTGGCGGTCAGGCGGAGCCGCTCAGCCGCAGTTCACCCCGCACGACCAGGTCGTCGGCGGCCAGCGCTTCCTCTCCCGAGAGCAGCCGCGCGACCTGCTCGATGGCGAGCGCGCCGAGCCGGCGGGTGTCGAGGGCGACGCTGGTGAGCGGGGGCTCGACGAGCGCCCCGAGCTGCAGACCGTCGAAGCCGATGACCGCCAGCTCCTGCGGGATGCTCCTGCCGAGTCGGCGTGCCTCGCGCAGGGCGCCGATCGCGATGATGTCGTTGAACGTGAACACGGCGGTGACCTCGGGATGGTCGGCGAGCAGTTCCCTGAGCGCCGATCCGCCGCCGTCGGCCGTCTGGTCCGCGGGGACCATCAGGCCGGCGTCGATCCCGTGGGCCGCCGCGGCCGTCGTGAACCACTCGTGCCGGATGCTCGGTTCGGCCCGGGTGTGGTGGTCCAGCATGCCGATCCGGGTGTGCCCCCGCGCGACCAGGTGGGCGACCGCGGCATGGACCCCCGCCGCGCCGTCGATCTGGATCGCGCTGAACCGCGTGCGCTGTTCCCTGCCGATGAGCACCACCGGCATGCCACGCGTGAACTTCTCCAGTTCGCTCTCGGGACAGCTGAAGTAGCCGATGACCGCGTCCACTTGGGAACTGATCACCTGGAGCGTGCCGAGCTCCTCCTCCGCCCGGTCCCCGGTGTCGTACACGACGACCTGCCAGCCACGGGTCCTCGCGGCCTCCAGTGCGGCGGCGGCGACCTCGGTGAAGAACGGGTTGAGCAGATCGGGGATCACCAGCCCGATGGTCATCGTGTCCTGCCGGACCAGACCCCGGGCGAACCGGCTCGGGCGGTAACCGAGCGCGCGGGCGGCGTCGAGCACCCGCTGTTTGGTGACGCTGTCGATCTCGTCCTTGTCGTTCAGCGCCCGTGACACCGTCTGCCGGGACACCCCGGCGGACTTGGCGACGTCATTGATCGTGATTTTCCGGGGTTCCGTCCCCGTTGCCGACGGCACCACCATCGCCCACCTCCCGCTTCTCGCGAACGCCGGTGCGCGCGCAGAGCCCGAGTATGCATGGACGAGGGCGAACGCACGAAGCCACGAGGGGAAGGCGGAGGACGATTTGTGTGGGCGTCGTGCTACTGGGACGGCACGGGAATCGGGGTCCGGGCGAGCGCCGGAACGCTGGTGGGATCGTCGAGCAGGGCGTCCCGGCAGGTCTGGAACGCACCCCGCAGTGTCGCCTCGCCGCCGAGCACGCCGAAGGTGATCACCGGCTGCATGCCGGGCGCCAGGGCACGGCGTCCGGCGAGTCGTGCCTCCAGGCCGGGCATGAGCCAGGAGGCCCAGGTGGCGAGGTATCCGCCGAGGATGATCTCGCCCGCGTCGGTGACACCGGACACGCCGAGGACGGCAGCTCCGAGCGCGTGCCCGACCGTGCCGAGCGCGGCGACCGCGTCCGGATCACCCACGCGCAGCCGTCGGTCCAGCTCGGCCAGCGCCGCCTCGCCGCCGTCCGACTCGGCTACGGCGTCCAAGCCGGCCGCGTGGATGAGGGGTTCGGGGCCGATGTACATCGCCAGGCAACCCCGTGTCCCGCAACGGCAGTCGGGACCGTCGAGGGCGATCGGCAGATGCCCGATCTCACCCGCCAAGCCGTGACTCCCGCTGTGCACACGGCCGTTGACGAGAAGACCGCCACCCACGCCGGTGTCGGCCTTGATGTAGGCGACGGTGTCGGGGTGCTCGACGCCGTCGGCCGCGAGGGCGTGGTACTCGGCCAGCGCCGCCGTGTTCGCGTCGTTCACCACGTCAACTGGGCAGTCCAACGAGGGGAGTTCGGCGACGACCAGGGCGCGCAGGTCGGTGCTGTGCCAGCCGAAGTCGATGGCGGCGGCTACCAGTTGGGAGGTACCGACGACCGGTCCGGCCATGGCCACGGCGAGTTGGAGGAGATGCGCGTGCGGCGTCGCCTCCCGTACCGCCGCCTCGGCCGACCGCACCACACAGCCGATGGCCGCGGCCAGGGCGCGCGGATCGCCGTACGGCGCGTGGTGGGGCGCAGACTCGCGGTGCAGGACCCGGCCTTGGAAGTCCGCCGCCATCACGTGCACGGACTCCAGAGTCACCTGCGCGGCGAGGATGACCACGCGCTCGGGGACCAGCCGCAGCAGACGCCGGGGGCGGCCTCGCCCCGCGGCCGGCACGGACCCCGCTTCACACACCAGGCCGCGGTCGATCAGCTCCGCGACCAGCGCGGTGACGGTGGCGTGCACCAGCCCGGTGCCGACGGCGACCTCGGTACGGGCGCACGGGCCGTGGGCGTCGAGGTACCGCAGCACGAGGGCCAGATTGCGGCGTCGTACGTCGGCGGAGTCGGCGGGGGCGTTCATGCCAACGATTGTGCCCCTGCCTGACGGGATCCGGACATGATGGCGAAGTTATTTTTTTCGGCTCTTGAAATAAATAAATCGGCGTGGCCATACTCCCGGCACCGGCTTCTGGGTATCGCCGCGCCAACACCCCGATTTCGCCTGGGCGTTCGTGGCCCGCATGACGTTCATCCTCGGCTACTGGGGAGTCGCCACCTATCAGCGCTACGCCCTTCAGGACTACGTCGGCCTGGACGCCGACGCCGTGGACAGCGCCCAGCAGCTGATGTCCGTGCTCGCCCTCGTCGGCACCCTCGCCGGTGCGATCCCGGCGGCGAAGATCTCCGACCGCACCGGCCGCCGCAAGATCTTCGTCATCGGCGCCTCCGTCCTGCTCGCCCTGTCCATGGCCATCCCGCTGGTCAGCCCCACCCTGCCCGCCATGTATGCGTACGCGCTGGTCAGCGGCATGGGATTCGGTACGTACATGTCCCTGGACATGGCCCTGATGACCGAGGTCCTGCCCAAGGGCGCGGCGGCCGGGAAGGACCTGGGCATCCTCAACATCGCCACCAACGTCCCGCAGGCCCTGGGACCGATCATCGCCTCCGTACTCATCACCTCGTTCGCCGCGGGCTCCGACAAACTCCCGGGCTACCGTGTCCTGTTCGCCTTCGCCATGGCTGTCGTACTGGTCAGCGCGCTGGCCGTCCGCCCGATCAAGGGCGTCAAATAGCGGGCCGAGTATCGATCCCCTGCCCCGACCCCCCCGGCCTCCACAAGGAAGTTGCTCCGTGCCCCAGTCCGTACTCGCTGTCACGTCCCTGGGCCCCGTCCGCGGGACGTGGCAGCACACCACCGCCCGCTTCCTCGGCATCCCCTACGCGGAGGCCCCCGTCGGCGACCTCCGCTTCGCCGCCCCCGTCCCGGCCAAGCCGTGGACCGAGCCGCTCGACGCCACCCGGTACGGGCCCACGGCGCAGCGTCGCCCCTTCATCCTCGACGGCCCCACGACCATCCCCGAGCCGTCGATACCGGGCGACGGGGTGCTGAACCTCAACGTCTTCACCCCGGACCCGACCCCGGGCGCCGATCTGCCGGTCCTCGTCTGGATCCACGGCGGTGGCTACGTCGCCGGATCCGCCGCCAGCCCTTGGTACGACGGCTCCGCCTTCGCCCGCGACGGCATCGTCCTCGTCTCCATCGGCTACCGGCTCGGCATCGAGGGCTTCCTCCACCTCGACGACGCCCCCGACAACCGCGCCGTGCTCGACTGGATCGCCGCGCTGGCCTGGGTGCGCGACAACATCGACGCGTTCGGCGGAGACCCCGGAAAGGTCACCATCGCCGGCCAGTCGGCGGGCGGCGGGGCCGCACAGACCCTGATGGCGACGCCCTCCGCGCACGGCCTCTTCCGTGCCGCGATCTCCCAGTCCGGCGCCGTCAAGTCCCCCCAGCACCGCCGCGACGCCCTGGCCGACTCGGCCCGCCTGACCGAACGCACCGGCGTCCCCGCCCTCGCCTCCGCCCTCCGCGACCTCACCGGCGACGAACTGCTCGCCCTCCAGGACGCTCTGGCCACACCCGAGGCAGGCTTGACACTGGCGCCTTTCGCGGACGGCGAGTTGATCCCGGTCCCGGTCCCCGACGCCTTCGCGAACGGCAGCGCCGCCCCTGTCCCACTCCTGCTCGGCTTCACCCGGCGCGAGTTCTACCCACCGCCCGGAACCACCCCAACACCCGTACCGACCGAGGCCGTTGACGCCGTGCTCACCGGTCACGGCGTGGGTCCCGAAGCCGTGACGATGCACACAGCACTCCAGGACAGGACGGACCCGTCACTGCGCATCGGCCAGGCCCTGACCGACGCCATCTTCCGCGGCCCGTCCCTCGCCCTCGCCGAGTCCCACGCCCACCACGAACTCCCCACCTGGCTCTACCACTTCACCTGGGGCAGCGCCGCCCACTGCATCGAGATCCCCTTCGCCTTCGACCTCCTGAACGCCGAACGCGTCACGGCCGCGACGGGCCCGCATCCGCCTCAGTCCCTCGCGGACGCGATGCACAGCGCCTGGGTCGCCTTCATCCGCGACCTGGACCCGGGCCCCAACTGGCCCCGCTACACCAACAAGCGCCGCACGACGATGACTTGGGACACCGTTCCGGAGGCCCTCGACGACCCGTTGAGCGCCGAGCGGCGTATCTGGACCATGTCACCGGACGCGCCATGAACCGGCTGGACGTCCGCCACCGCGACGGCGTGCCTATGCTGCGCTGAGGCAGGGCGACGGGAGGCGTGTATGCACAAGCCCGGCATTCAGGTGCTGGTCAGGGCGACGGCGGCAGTGGTCGTGATGATCGCTGCGGCGGCATGCGGCGGTCATCAGGACCCGGCGGCGCCAGCCCCGTCCGCGACCGCCTCCCCGGATTCCTCCGTGTACACCGCCGAGTTGGAGAAGAGCGACCTCCCCTGGAACGGCAGCCCCAGCCCGTACAACGCCCAGGTGAAACTCGATGACGGTCGCCGCGTGGCCCTGCACTACGTGCGCGGCAAGGGCCTCGTCGAGCAGCACTACAGCCCTCGGGCGAAGGCGTGGACCGAACCCAAAGTCATCTACCGCACCAAGACCGACGCGTGCCAGGGCATCCAACTGCGCACCAAGAACGGAACCGTCGCCGCGATCGCCGACTTCGGTTCCTACTGCTACGACGGCGAACCGCCGACAGAGTCCATCGCCGCCGTCGGCACCAGCAGCCTGGCCGAGTGGAGCGTCAACGTCACGAAGAACTTCGACGGTTGGGAACGGGCCGCTGTCTCCGATGACGGGCAGCAGGTCGTCTTCGGGAGGGACACCACGCTCCGTTGGAGCCGGGCCGACGGGTTCGAACGGCAGTAAGTGGGCCCAGCGGGGGTTGGTGCGCGTCATGAACCCCATAAGCACGACGACACGACACCTGTCCCCGACTACGCCCCCAGAGAAAGGGCTTGCCGCCGTCGCCGCGAGGCTGGCACGATCGCTGCCTTCCTCACCCCGAGTAATGGGGGGGCGGTCATCTAGGAGGTCCGGTGTCCAAGCGGTGGCTGTTCCTGTCGGCGGCCGCGGTGCTCATCGTCGTCTCCCTGGCCCTGGTGCTCCTGCCCGGCCAGAAGGGTGACGAGGACGTGAAGGCCGAGGCGGGAAGCGTCGCGGCCGAACCCTCCGCGACCAGCTCCAGCCCGGTGAACTCGCCCTCCGCGAGCGGTACTTCGACCGCCTCCGCACGGGCGACCGCCGCATCGAAGAAGCCGTCGGTGACCCCGTCCGCCCGCGCGACCACCAGGCCGGCCGCCACGGCGGCCACGAAGACCCGCCAACAGGTCTCCGGCACCGCTCCGTTGGCCGGACGTATCCGCCCCGGCGTCACCTACCGAGGAGTCGCCACCTTCTACGACGCGGACGGCGGTGGCTCCTGCCTGTACGACCCGAGCGGCGACGTCATGACCGGCGCGATGAACACCGCGGACTACGAGTCGTCCAAGGCGTGCGGGGCGTACGTGCTCGTGCACGCGGCCGGCGGCGCGACCATCACGGTCCGCATCACCAACGAATGCCCGGGCGACTGCGCCCCCGGCCAGATCGACCTCAGCGCACAGGCCTTCGCCAAACTCGCCGCCCCTTCGGCCGGCCGGATCCCGATCACCTGGAACCTGGCGAGCCCCAGCACCTCCGACAGGATCTCGATCCGCTACAAGACCGGTTCCACCCGCTACTGGTGCGGCATCCAGGCGATCGGCCACCGAAATCCCCTGGCCCGCCTCGAAGTCGCCGTAGGCAGCGGCTGGCGGCAGCTGGAGCGCACCGACTACAACTACTTCATCTCCGAGGACGGCAGCGGCTGCGGCGGCGCGCTCAGGCTCACCGACATCTACGGCGAACAACTCACCGTCCCCGCACTCGCGGTGCGAGCGAACGTCACGCAGCCCACGCACGTCCAGTTCGCCAAGCACTGACCCGCTGGAATCAGAGGGTGGGCACACGCAAGCTGTCACCGGCCATCGCCCGCCGCAACCCGGCCTCGTCCGAACTCCCGGGCGCGGCCGTCAAGATGACGATCTTCAGCTCGGAATCGCCGTCCGTCAGGACATCGCAGTCCACGTCCACGGGCCCGGCCTCGGGATGTTCGACCGTCTTGCGGTCCTCGCGGTGCGCGCCCACGGTGCCGCTCGCCCACAATCGGGCGAACGTCTCGTTGCCCGCGGTGAGTTGACGGATCAGCTTCGCCAGGCGGACGTCCTGCGGGAAGCGGCCGGTGGCGCGGCGCAGGTCGGACACGATCGCGAGGTCCGAGGCGGCACTGTTGCGCACCAGCACCGGCCATGAGGCGATGCGTACGTCCCGTACGTCGTCGCAGGAACCGGTCGGAAACCGCTCGCGCGCGAAGTTCCGCTGCTCGGGCGGCTTGTCCGACGGGTCGCCGAGCAGCGCCGCCCACCCGGGGTTCCACCAGATCAGCTGCCAGTCGGCGGCGAACACGGCGACGGCGACGTCCCCGAGCCGGTTCAGCACCCGGTGCACCCCCGACGGCAGGTGATCGGGAATCGGCTCGCCGTTCGGCGGGACCAGCCCGGCCATGCGGTAGAGGTGCTCCCGTTCCACGGCGGTCAGTTGGAGGGCCCGCGCGAGCGAGGCGACGACCTGGGCCGAAGGCGCCGTGGACCGTCCCTGCTCCAGTCGCACCACATAGTCCACCGATAGCCCGGCCCGCTCGGCGAGTTCCTCACGGCGCAGACCGGCCGCCCGCCGGGGCCGACCGGACGGCAGCCCCACGGCCGACGGGGACAACCGCTCCCGCCAGGCACGGATCGTCGCACCCAGCCCCAGATCGATCCCATCGTGCGTCGCCATGCCTTCCATCTTCCACCCGCAGCCCCTGGTCCTGGTAATGCCGTTCCTACGGTCGAGACGTCCCTGGCAACACACCCGCGCGGTGGGGACGATGGCCGCATGACCACCACGTTCATCACCGGAGCCAACAAGGGCCTCGGCCACGAGACAGCCCGCCGCCTCCTCGCCCTCGGCCACACCGTGATCGTCGGAGCGCGCGACGAGGAACGGGGTGCGGAGGCCGCCGCAGCGCTCGGCGCGCGGTTCGTCCGTATCGACGTCACCGACGACGCCTCCGTCGCCGCAGCGGCGGCCGACGTGGCCGCACACGAAGGTGTCCTCGACGTCCTGATCAACAACGCCGGTGTGCACGGCCCGCACGGCGATCCCACCGACCTGACGGGTGCCGACGCGCTCGGCGTCTTCGATGTCAACGTCTTCGGTGTGGTCCGGACGATCACGGCGTTCCTCCCGCTGCTGCGCCGCTCACCCGACCCGGTGATCATCAACGTCAGCAGCGGCATGGGCTCGCTCGCCATCACCCACGATCCGTCGCGGATCGAGTCCTCCGTCGTCGCGCCGCTGTACACCGCCTCCAAGGCGGCCCTCACCATGTTGACCACCCAATACGCCAAGGCGCTCAAGGACGTTCGCGTCAACGCCGCCGATCCCGGCTACACGGCGACCGACCTCAACGGCCACAGCGGCCCCCAGACCGTCACGGAGGGAACCGACGCGATCGTCCGGCTCGCGACAGAGGAACCGGGCGCGGGCTCGGGCCGCCTCATCGACCGCGACGGCCCGCTCGCCCTGGCCTGAACCGCACTCACCCTGTTCTGAACCCCACTCGCGCAACACGGCTGACACAGCTTGGTTTCCTTGGGTGCTACCGGCGGTAACAACTGTGGTGTCGCGGCACGTTCCACGTGTCGGGTACACCTCCCGCACCTCCCGTATCTGATCCGGAAGGCACCCCATGGAGAACTCGGCCCCCACCACGATCAGCAGACGAAGAGCCCTGACGGTGGTCGGCGGTGTCGCCGCCGGCGCCGCCCTCGCGGCGCACGCGGTACCGGCGTTCGCGGCCGGCACCTCGTCCGCGGACGCCATCGTCGTCGGCCACGGCCTCGCCGGTCTCGTCGCGACCGCCGAACTGGTCGCCGCGGGAAAGAAAGTGCTGCTCCTGGACCAGGAACCCGAGTCCAACCTCGGCGGCCAAGCGTTCTGGTCCTTCGGCGGACTGTTCCTGATCGACTCAGACGAGCAGCGGCTCATGGGCATCAAGGACTCCCAAGAGCTGGCGTGGCAGGACTGGTTGGGCACGGCCGGCTTCGACCGCGGCATCGACGACCCGACCGGCCAGGACTACTGGGCCCACAAGTGGGCCGAGGCGTATGTGGACTTCGCGGCCAACGAGAAGCGGTCCTGGCTCTACGGCCTCGGCATCCGCTGGTTCCCGATCGTCGGCTGGGCCGAGCGCGGCGGCGGCCTCGCCGACGGACACGGCAACTCGGTGCCCCGCTTCCACGTCACCTGGGGCACTGGTCCGGCCGTGGTCGAGCCGTTCGAGAAGCAGGTGCGGGCCGGGGTCGCCGGCGGCAAGGTGACCTTCAAGTTCCGGCACCGCGTCGACGAGATCGTCCGCACCAACGGCGCCGTGACCGGCGTGCGCGGCGCGATCCTCGAACCCAGCACCGCCCAGCGCGGCAAGGCCACCTCCCGCACCGTGGTGGGCGCCTTCGAACTCAACGCGCCTGTGGTGATCGTGACTTCGGGCGGCATAGGCGCCAACCACGATCTCGTACGGCAGAACTGGCCGGCCCGGCTGGGCAACCCGCCCAAGACCATGATCACCGGTGTGCCCGCGTACGTGGACGGCCGGATGCTCGGGATCACCGCGTCGGCGGGCGGCCGTATCGTCAACCCCGACCGGATGTGGCACTACACCGAGGGCCTCCGGAACTACGACCCGATCTGGCCCAACCACGGAATCCGTATCCTCCCGGGACCGTCGTCGATGTGGTTCGACGCCACCGGCAAGCGGTTCTCCGCCCCCGACATGCCGGGCTACGACACCCTCCACACGCTGGGCTCGATCACCGCCGGCGGATACGACTACTCGTGGTTCGTCACCACGAGCAAGATCATCGCGAAGGAATTCGCGCTCTCCGGCTCGGAGCAGAACCCGGACCTCACCAACAAGGACATCCTGATGCTCCTCTCGCGCATCTGGCAGACGCCGGAGCCGATCGAGAAGTTCAGGAAGAACGGCGTCGACTTCATCACCGCCACCACCCTCTCCGAACTCGTTCTGGGAATGAACAAGTTGACCGGCGACGGACTGATCAAACTTTCCGACCTGCAACGGCAGATCGAGGCCAGGGACCGCGAGATCGACAACCCGTACTCGAAGGACGCCCAGGTGATGGGCATCCGCAACGCCCTTTCCTGCACTGGGGATTCACTCAGCCGCACGGCCGCGATCCACAAGATCCTCGACCCGAGCGCCGGACCCCTGATCGCCGTCCGCCTCAACATCCTCACCCGCAAGACCCTCGGCGGGTTGCAGACCGACCTCTCGGGCCGCGTTCTGGACGCCACCGGCACGCCAATTCCCGGTCTGTACGCGGCCGGTGAGGTCTCCGGCTTCGGTGGCGGGGGAGTTCACGGCTACCGCTCGATGGAGGGCACCTTCCTTGGCGGCTGTCTGTTCTCCGGCCGTCAGGCGGGCCGCGCGGCGGCTGCCGCGATCTGAGTGCCACGGCCGCTCGCCGCCCCCTCGGCAACTCGGCCGACCTCGGGCCGAGTTGCCGAGGGGGAGCGGGACTATCCCAGGACGAGCGGCAACTTGTCGTCCAGTGAGCCAAGTTGAGCTTTCTCCTCGTCGGTCGGAGGGCGCCGGCCGGTGCCGACGAGCAGTGCGGCCGTGTCGGAGAACGATGACGGGAACGCGGACCCGGCGATCCTCTCCAGCAACTCCCGTGCCTCGGCGAGCACTTCAGTCGACGGACCCGCCGAGTCCGGGAGATGTGCGACCAGGTCGAGGTGGTGCAGGGCCCACTCAAGGACGTACGCGGAGAGGTAGTCGCCTGCGGTGAGAACCTCGTCCCGCGTGCTCACCCGTAGGTCAGGGTCGGCGAGCCGGGCGGCGCGGCCCGCGGCCGAACCCACGTCGTCCAGATGGAACTTGAGCAGCCAGGGCTCCTCGTACGCGGCGGCCAGCCGCACGATCAGCGCGTCGAGCGGGTCGTCGCCGGTGGGCGGTCTCTGGGCGACGGTCCAGTAGGTCACCGCGTCGCGGGTCGGTTCCGTGTAGGCGGGCGTCACGAGGGTGATCAGGACGTCCTGGGCGTCGATGACAAGATGACAGACCAGGTCCCGCACCAGCCACCCCGCACAGCCCGACGGCCGCGCGAAGTCCTCGTCCGAGAGGTCTGCCGCCGCCGCGAGGAGCGCGGTCCAGGAACGTGAGAAGAGATCCACGTCGGCAAGCTAGTGCGATCCTGATCACGCGAGACCATCAGTAGCCAACGAGATGCATTAGCTCTAATATGATTAGAGCTAATGCATCTCGTTGGAAGGATCACGCCCGTGGACCTGCGGCAGCTCTTCGACGACCTGGTGCGCTTCGAGACCGACCTGTGGAACGGGATCGACGCCCGGCTCCGGCAGGAGTGCGCGGTGACCCTGGGCGGTCTGAACGTGATGCTCGTCGTGGAGCGCGAGGGTTCCTGCCGGGTGAACGACATAGCCGCCGCCCTCTCGATCACGGTCGGCGGCGCGAGTCAGGCCGTCGACCGGCTGGAGAAGCTCGGCCACTGCACCCGGCGCCCCCACCCCGCCGACCGCCGCTCCTCGATCGTCGAACTGACGGCGGCCGGACGGGAGTTGCTGGCGGAGTCCGGCCCCGTGTTCGACCGTGAACTCGCGGCACGGCTGGCCGGCCCGCTCCCCGACACGGCGCTCGGCCACCTGGCCAACGCGCTCGCCGTACTCCGTGCCTCCACTCCACCCAGCCCAACACCCCTGACAAAGGAGACCTGATGAGCACCACCCAAGCGCGAGCAGTGCGCTTCGACGAGTACGGCGACCGTGACGTCCTCCGCGTCACCGAGGTGCCGATGCCCCAACCCGCCGCAGGAGAAGTCCTCGTGGAGGTCCGGGCGGCCGGCATCAACCCCGGCGAGGCGGCCATCCGCTCGGGCGCGATGCACGAGCGGTTCCCCGCGACCTTCCCGTCCGGCCAGGGCAGCGACCTCGCCGGAGTCGTCACCGAACTCGGCGCGGGAGTCACCGACTTCGGCCTCGGCGACGAGGTCCTCGGCTTCTCCTGGCAGCGCTCCAGCCAGGCCACCCACGTCGTCGTACCGGTGTCGCAGCTCATCCTCAAGCCGGCTGCCCTGAGTTGGGAGGTGGCCGGCGCCCTCTATGTCGTCGGCTGCACCGCGTGGGCCGCCGTCGAAGCGGTGGCCCCCAAGCCCGGCGAGACCGTCGCCGTCTCGGCCGCCGCCGGCGGCGTGGGTACCGTCGTCGTCCAACTCCTCGCCGCACGGGGCGCGCACGTCCTCGGCATCGCCTCGCCCGCCAACGCCGACTGGCTCACCGCCCACGGCGCGACCCCGGTCCCATACGGCGACCGGCTCGCCGATGCGCTCACTGCCGCGGCGCCCGGCGGGATCGACGCGTTCATCGACCTCTTCGGCCCCCAGTACGTCCAACTCGCCGTGGAACTAGGCATTTCCAGGGACCGGATCGAGACGATCATCTCGTTCCAGAAGGCACAGGAACTCGGCACCAAGAGCGCGGGCAGCGCAGACGCCTCCACCCGCGAGGTCCTCACCGAGATGGCCGACCTCGTCGCCTCCGGCCGTATCGAGATCCCGGTCGCCGCGACCTATCCGCTCGACGGCGTCCGTGACGCGTTCGCCGAACTGGAGAAGCGTCACACGCGCGGAAAGATCGTGCTCATCCCCTGAAGCGACCTGGCATCACTTGCCGCCGCGCAGCGCCGATGTCGTCTTCCCCGTGCGCTCGCGGAGGAGCACCCGCAAGGTGTTGGGGTGCTCGTAGCCGACCTTCCTGGAGATGGTCTCCAGGGAGAGGCCGGTGGTGCGCAGGAGATGTGACGCGCGTTCGATCCGCAGGTCCTGGACGAAACGGATGGGAGACGTCCCGACCGTGCGCCGCACGGCACGCTGCAGGGTCCGTTCGCTGACGCCGACGGCCTTGGCCGCCTCAGGGATGCTGATGGGCTCGGCCAGATGCTCACGGGTCCAGACCTCGAAGGCCGCGACGGTGGGATCGCTCTGGGCCAGCGCGCCGGGAATCGTGTACGCCGCCTGCGACGGGCGTTCGTCGACCACGAGGTAACGGGCGACCAGGTCGGCGAGCGCGGGGCTGCCGGCCCGGACGATTGCCAGCGCGAGATCGACGTGGCCGAAGGCCGCGCCGGCGGTGGTGATGCCCTCGCAGTCGATGACCATCCGGCTGTGGTCGAGCTGGACCTTGGGATACCGGTTCCGGAAGGCAGGCGACAGCCACCAGGTCGTCGTGGCGCGCAGCCCGTCCAGCACGCCCGCCTCGGCCAGCAGGAAGGTGCCCGCGCACGCCGAGGCAATGGGCGTACCGCGCCGGCGAGTTCGGGTGATCAGCTCGCGGACGGGCCGGGACGCGTCGCCGCCGACATGGTCGAGCAGCGCCGAGGGATCGCTCTCCCCGAGTGCCGGTACGACCAGGAGGTCGGCGGTATCGGCGACGTCGAGCGGCTCGGGCGCCACGAGGAGGCCGGCACCCGTCCGTACCTGTGGAGCCGGGCCGACCAGGGTCACGTTCCAGGTGGGCGAGGACTCGTGGATCTGCCCGCCCAGCGCGTTGGCGTTGCTCAGCACATCGAGGATGGCCGAGAGACCCGAGTCGAACAACCCGTCGTAGACGACGACCGCTACACGCATGGCGGAAACAGTATCAACCGTGTCGTTTCTGCCGCTGATGTGATCACCAGGCGCCGCCATAGGTTCGTTGTGCGCCGGAAGCCCGGCGGTTCGTATGCGAGGAGTGGTCACAGTGAAGGTCGGTCTGTTGGTACGTATCGAGGCCAAGCCGGAGTACGCCGACGAGGTGGAGGCCATGCTGCGCGGCGCCCAGGAGTTGGCCGAGCGGGAAGAGGGCACGGTGGCGTGGTTCGCGTTCCGCGAGAGCGCCACCACCTTCGGGGTGTTCGACACCTTCGAGGACGAGCAGGGACGCCAGGCCCACCTGGCGGGGCGGATCGCCGCCGCGCTGGGGGAGGCCGCGCAGACGAAGCTCAGCGCGCCACCGGTGATCGCCCCGGTCGACCTGCTGGGGACCAAGGTCTCCTGACCGCGGCCGGCCCGCGCCGCGGCGGCGTGCCTCCCGGAGCGTTCTCCGTCATCGAGGCACAGCCCACCACCTGACCGCCGACGTCGAGAGTTCAGCGGCGCAGCCCCAGCGCGTCGCGCCCCGCGTACCGTGCCTCGTCGCCCAAGTCCTCCTCGATACGGACGAGTTGGTTGTACTTGGCGGTGCGGTCGGACCGGGACAGTGAACCGGTCTTGATCTGGCCGCAGCCGGTGGCGACGGCGAGGTCGGCGATGGTGGTGTCCTCGGTCTCGCCGGAGCGATGGGACATGACGACGGTGTAGCCGGCACGGTGGGCCGTCGCGACGGTGGCCAGGGTCTCGGTGAGGGTGCCGATCTGATTGACCTTCACCAGGATCGAGTTGGCGATCCCGTCCCGGATCCCGGCGCTCAACAGCGCCTCGTTGGTGCAGAAGACGTCGTCGCCGGTCAGCTGGCAGCGCTCGCTGAGCCGGGCGGTGAGCGCCTGCCAGCCGTCGTGGTCGTCCTCGGCCATCGGGTCCTCGATCGACGCGATCGGGTAGCGGTCGACCAACTCGGCCAGGTAGTCGGCGTGTTGGGCGGGCGTACGGCGGACACCCTCGCCCCTGTAGTCGTAGACGCCGTCGTGGAAGAACTCGGACGTGGCCGGGTCCATGACGAGGGTGATGTCGGTGCCGGGCTTGTAACCGGTCTTCTCGATGGCGTGGACGACGAAGTCGAGGGCCTCGTCGGCGGTGCGCAGATCGGGGGCGAAGCCGCCCTCGTCGCCGACGTTCACGCCGTGGCCGGCGGCGATCAGATCGCGGCGCAGGGTGTGGAAGACCTCGGAGCCCATCCGGACGGCCTCGGCGAAGGTGGCCGCACCGATGGGCGCGATCATGAACTCCTGGAAGTCGAGCGGATTGTCGGCGTGCGCGCCGCCGTTGACGATATTCATCATCGGCACCGGCAGCAGGCGGGCGTCGACACCGCCGATGTAGCGGTACAGCGGCAGCCGATGGGCGGCCGCGGCCGCCTTGGCGGTGGCCAGGGAGACGCCGAGCAGGGCGTTGGCCCCGAGCCGCGACTTGCTGTCCGTACCGTCCAGTTCGATCATGGTCCGGTCCACGGCGGCCTGGTTCTCGGCGTCGAGTCCGATCACGGCGTCCGCGATGCTCTCGTTGACGGCGTCGACGGCGCGCCGAACTCCCTTGCCGTGGAAGCGGGTCGGGTCGCCGTCGCGTAGTTCGACCGCTTCCCGGGCGCCGGTGGAGGCGCCCGACGGTACGGCGGCCCGGCCGAGCGAGCCGTCCTTGAGTTCGACGTCCACCTCGACGGTGGGATTGCCCCGGCTGTCGATGATCTCGCGTGCGACGACCCGGCTGATGGCGGTCACGGTGCAACTCCTCACGCAGGGCCCGCGTCTCGGATATCGGCGGGCAGTAAGTTCCACTGAGAAACAAAGTGAGTCCTGAAAGAGAACCTACTATGGGCGCATGAGGATGCACAACGCCGACGAGACCTGCGGCATCGCCCAGGCCGCCGTGGTTCTGGGGGACTGGTGGACCGTTCTGATCCTGCGGGAGATCGCCCGTGGCCACGTCCGCTTCGACGCGCTGGCCGCCGAGATCGGCCTGTCCCGCAACGTCCTCACCGAGCGGCTGGGCCGACTCGTCTCCCAAGGCGTCCTGCGCCGCAGGCTCTACCAACGACGTCCGGTGCGCTACGAGTACATACTCACCGATGCCGGACTCGCCCTGCTCCCGCTCCTCGTCGCCATGCAGGACTGGGGCGACCGATGGGTGCTCGGCGACGGAAGCCTCACCGCCACGGCTGCCGGTGACAGCGCCGAGCACGCTCGTGTGCACGCGCTGGCCGGCACCCGCGTACCCGAAGACCTCCAACTCCCGGGCACGCAGGGCACCGACCTGCCCGTGGTCTCGCCGGACGCCGCCGCGACCGTGCTGTTCGCCTACCCCGGTACGGGAGTCGACTGGGACGAGCGGATCCCCGGGGTGGCGGGTTGCACCCTGGAGAACCGCCTCTTCCGGGACGCCTGGCCTGACTTCCGCCGGGCGGGCTTGGACGTACGGGGCATCAGCACCCAACTCCCGCACGAACAAGCGGAGTTCGCCCGCGCCGAGGAGATCCCGTACCCGCTCCTCTCCGACGCCCACCACCAACTGGGCGCGGCCCTACGACTCCCGACCTTCCGAGGTGCCGGGCGCCTCCGCCACAAACGCCTGATTTTGATCGTCGACGCCGAACGGACCGTACGGCACACGCTGTTCCCGGTCGACGACATCCCGCATGCCGTCGAGCAGAGCCTGCGGCTGGCTGGGGATTGCGCACGTACGGCTTGAGGCGGGTGAGCGTGAGGGGGAGTCCGGCTGGGGCCGTCAGACGATGGGCCGCCCCAGTGCTGCTACGCGAACCCGCCGTTGCTCATGAGGAGTTGGCCGTTGATCCACTGGCCTTCCGGTGAGCAGAGGAAGTCGACGAGGTGGGCGGTGTCCTGCGGGGTGCCGAGGCGGTTGAGCGGCGTCCGCCGAAGCACGCCCCCTCGTCCCTCGTCGGTCATCCAACCGGTGTCCACCGGCCCCGGGTTGATGACGTTGGCGGTGATGCCGAGGTCGGCGAGTTCGTGCGCGGCGGCCAGGGTGATGCGGTCCAGGGCGCCCTTGCTGGCGCCGTAGGGGAGGTTGCCCACGGTGTGATCGCTGGTGAGGGCGATGATCCGGCCGCTGCCCGGGGTCGCGGCGAACCGTCGGCCGTACTCGCGGATCAGCAGCCAGGTCGCGCGGGCGTTGACCGCGAAGTGCCGGTCGAAGCTCTCGACCGTGGTGTCGAGCAGGCCGGAGTCGACGGACTCGCAGTGGCACATCACCAGGGCCGTGACACCGCCCAGTCCGCGTTCGACCTCGTCGAAGACACGGGCCGGGCTGTCCGGGTCGGCGAGGTCCGCCTCGACTGCCGTGGTGGCGGCGCCGTGTTGGGTGAGGGTGTCGGTGATGGCAGAGGCCGCGCCGGACTCGGGGCCCCAGGCCATGCGTTCGTCGTAAGGAGACCAGTAGGTGAAGGCGATGTCCCAGCCGGAGGCCGCGAGTTGACGTGCGATACCCGCCCCGATGCCGACGGTCCGGCCTACTCCGGTGATCAGGGCGAGCGGGCGGGGAGACGATTGGACGGGGTTCGTCATCATGGTCGGAGATCGTTCATGACCGGGGTTGGATCGGCAACTGCCTTTTGCATAGGGCTGCTTCTTGTGCGGTAGCGGCTGTCGGATGTCCCCGCCGAGCAGCTCTCGACACTCGCGACGTTCCGTCCGGCGCGGTGGTTCAGGCCTCGATGCGAAGCCAGATGTCGCCGGCGCGAAGCCACAGAAACCCGTCGCTCCCCTGACCACAGCGCAGGACAACGCGTCCTGGCACTCGGGTCTTGTCCCGCTCGGTCACGGTCCAGGTGTCGCCGAGCAGCTCGGCCCGGACGACTTCGGTCATCGGCTCGTTGTGGTCGCGTTTGGTCAGGACCGCCCGATCGCCGCGTACGGCGAATCCGTCCGGTTGGGGCACAGGGCTGGGCCAGCTCGTCACCTCGCCAGTGGAGGGGGTGATCCGAGTGAGGAACGTGCCGCCACGACGGGTGCCGGAGTACCAGATCAGCCACACCCGGTCGCCCTCGGTGGCGGCGGTGCAACCATGCAACGGCCTGTCGGGGAGGCGGCCTTCAGGTGCCCAGATCGCTTCCCCTGCGGCACTCCAGCCGGCAAGCCCGGCCGACGACTCCGGATGCCCTCCGTAGATGCCCTCGTCGCCGTGGGCCGTCCAGATCGATCCGGTGTGGTCGGTCACCAAAGCCGGGATGTCGTCGCCGATGCAGAAGGAGTTCTGCTGCTCGCCGCTCGTCAGGGAGAACACGGCGGCGTTCGGCTCCCACGAACCGGTGTCCTCCTGGCGTGTGCGACCGCCGGCGACGAGGAGCCGAGAGTCCGGGAGTAGGGCGATGTGACTGGGCCAGACCCGCACATCCTTGATCGGCCGGCGTCGAACTGATCCGTCAGCCTGCCGGATCACCAGCACCCCGTCGAACGGCAGCTTCGGGCCCCATCCCACCCAGCCCTTGATGTAGTGGATCCGGTGCAGGTACTTCCGATGAACCAGCAGAATGGCGAGTTCTCCTGCCGGACCGACGGTCCACCACAGAGGGCGTCGCCCTGCCCAGAGATCGACGACAGACGGTGCCCACACCCTCTCCATCTCGACGACCGCCGACATCGCATCCCCCGTTTTTTCGACCGCGGCACGGTAACAGGCCGTCCACGTAAGCTACTTGATCGACCATCCGCCTTCGCCGGCACGCGAGGAGATTCGCATGTCCGCCGACCCCGCCCGTACTTCGACGAAGGGGATGTGGAGGCGGAGGAGCAGGAGTTGACCGGCGGCGGCACCGCACGTGTCTTCCGCGTCGCTGAGACCGTACGGAAGCCGGTCATGCCCTGGGCCCTCGCCGTGCAGCGCCTGTTGGACCACCTCGAACGCTAGGGCTTCGAAGGCGCTCCCGCCCCGCACGGCACCGACGAACAGGGTCGGATGATCCTGACGTACCTGAGGGGCTACGTCGCCAACTACCCGCTGACCGAGGCGATTCGCACCAGCCAGGCGCTCACCACCTCGGCCCGCCTCCTGCGCCGCTATCACGACGCGACCACCGACCTGGCCCAACGCCCCGGCGTTGACTGGCAGTTCAACGCGCTCGCGCCGGTCGAAGTGATCTGTCACGGCGACTTCGCCCCGTACAACTGCGTCTTCACCGGCGAAAGGGCCGTAGGGATCATCGACTTCGACGCCGCCCGCCCGGGCCCCCGCGCGTGGGACCTCGCGTACTCCCTCTACC
Source organism: Streptomyces sp. NPDC048504 (assembly GCF_043200035.1). Lineage (NCBI taxonomy): Bacteria > Bacillati > Actinomycetota > Actinomycetes > Kitasatosporales > Streptomycetaceae > Streptomyces > Streptomyces sp. NPDC048504. Next base: position 284,341 of record NZ_JBICXA010000012.1, on the reverse strand, counting down.
GCTACGCCCCGGTCACCCACCCCGACAACCACGACGGCTGGGGCACGACCGAGCAACAGGCGACCGCGGACTTCCTGCAGGACGCGGCCGCCGGCGGTGACGAGAACTTCCAACGGCACATCGAGGAGGGCCAACTCGCCCTGTACGTACGGGACATCGACTACGTCCGCGACCACGCCGAGGTCTGGTCACGGCTCGTCGTTTCTAGTGGTGATGGTGCTCATGGCCCCCGTGCGCGTGTTCCTGCTCGCCCTGGTCCGGTGAGCCGCCCATCATCCGCAGCATGGCCGGGCCGCCGCTGCGCAGGAACCGTACGACCAGACTCGCGGCCAGCAGCAGGAAGACGATGTTGAGCCAGGTCGTGTAGTTCCAGGTGATCCCGTTGTCGGGGATCTTGGCGTCTGCCTGGTCCGGGATGAGCCCCAGGCCGCCGAAGGCGAACTCGACGATGTACCCGGCGACGGCCATCGCCGTGAAGAAGGTGACGAGGAGGAAGCCGGCCATCCGGGCGCCGTAGTACTTCCGGTAGATGTTCAGGATCGGCAGGATCAGCAGGTCGGCGTAGATGAAGGCGATCACCCCGCCGAAGCTGATGCCGCCCTTCCACAGCACCACCGCGAGCGGCACGTTGCCGATCGAGCAGACGAAGGTCGCGATGGCCACCAACGGTCCGACGAGCGGTCCGACCAGCTTCGCGGCGAGGGGATGGTCCGCGAGGAAGAACGTGTGCCAGAAGCTGTCCGGCACCCAGGCGGCGATCGCGCCCGCGATCAGCAGCCCGGCCACCAGGTCGCGCAGGATCGCGGCCCACTCCATCACGAAGATGTGCGCGACGGACGTGAACCCGGCCCGCGAGAACAGCCGACGGACGAAGCTCCCCTCGCCCCCGATCGACATGTCCATCGCCGCATGCCCCTCCATGGAACCGGCCAGCCCGCGCTCCGCCTGTTCCCGCGCCCGGTCCAGCAAACGCTGCCGCAGGAAGAGACGGAACAGCACCGCGAGGACGACGATCATGATCGGTCCGCCGACGAACTCCGCGGCGGTGAACTGCCAGCCCATCAACAGGGCCAGGATCACGCCGAGTTCGACGACGAGATTGGTGGAGGCGATCTCGAACGCCATGGCCGCGGTGAAGTTCGCGCCCTTGCGGAACAGGGAACGGGCGAGCGCGACGGCCGCGTACGAACAGGACGACGAGGCCGCGCCGAGCCCGGCGGACAGGGCGAGCGTGCGCGGCCGGTCGTCACCGAGCAGCCGTACGACCGTCGACCGACGCACCACCGCCTGCACCACGGCGGAGAGCGTGAACCCGAGGATCAGCGCCCAGGTGACCTCCCAGGTCATCGAACCGGCAATGGACAACGCGTGCCCGATCGCTCCCATGAAACCGCCCCTCTCCGGTGTGTGCCTGGCAGGACTATACCCCTAGGGGGTATCAAGTGCGCGTGACGGGGCCCATCCGGTGGGGGTTGTCGGGTGCGGGTACGGGGCCCACGAACAGTACCGGCGGGGTTGGTTGCGGAGGCCTGCTCGTCCGCGTGCTCCGCAGCCGAAACCTGAGCCGAAGGCCGGCGGCAAGAGGCCGTTCAACCGATCGGTTGAACGCGACTTCAACCCCTCGCACACTCCTCGCTCCGTACGGACGACGCGAACGGCCCCCGGGCGGCAGAAGAATCACGGATGACCATGGCGCCGGGCTTCCGCCGACGCAGCTCATGGCTTCAAGCCCCCCTCAGAGAGGCCCCCCAGAGTGTCCAGTTTTCTCAGTAGGCGACGTGTCCTTGCCGGTGGAGCCGGTGCCGCCCTCGGGATGAGTGTGCTCGGTGCCGCGGCCACGCCCGCCGTAGCCGCGTCGGGCGGGCGGTCCTCCCGGAGTGGTTCCGGCGCGGAGGAGACCCGAACGCTCGACGAGCTGTACAGGGCCGCTCTGGCGGACGGCGGCAAGTTGGTGATCTATGCCGGGGGTGACACGCCGACCCAGCAGGATGCCACCAAGGCGGCCTTCAAGAAGCGTTTCCCCGCCATGGATCTGACGCTGATCGTCGACTACAGCAAGTACCACGACGTGCGCGTGGACAACCAGTTCGCGACCGACACCCTGGTGCCCGATGTCGTACAGCTCCAGACGCTGCAGGACTTCACGCGCTGGAAGGAGCAGGGACGGCTGCTGCCCTACAGGCCGGCCGGGTTCTCGAAGGTCTACGACAAGTTCAAGGACCCGCAGGGCGCCTGGGTCGCCATCGGCGCGGTCGCCTTCAGCTTCCTGTACGACGTCGCCGCGGCCGGTGCGGATGCCCCCAAGACCCCCCTCGACCTGATCGACCCCAAGTGGAAGGGGAAGATCGCCTCGTCCTACCCGCACGACGACGACGCGTCCCTCTACCTCTACTCGCTGTACGCGCAGCGCTACGGCTGGGACTGGGTGGCCGCGCTCGCCGGACAGGACGTGCGGTTCGCCCGGGGCAGCAACTCCCCGGGAGACGCGGTCCGCGGCGGGCAGAAGGCGATCGGCGTCGCCACATCGGGCTCGCTGGTCTCCACGTCTCCCGTGAAGTGGGTCGTTCCCGACAGCGCCCCCTTCATGGCCTGGGGCCAGCGCGCCGCGATCCTGAAGCAGGCCAAGAACCAGACGGCCGCCAAGCTCTACCTCAACTGGCAGCTGTCCGACGCTCAGCAGGGGGCGTCCTTCAACGGCTGGTCGGTGCGGACCGACACCACGCTCCCGGCGGGACTGAAGCCTCTCTGGGAGTACCCGAACGCGAACATCGACGGCTTCCCCCGCTTTATGGCCGACCGCGCGGGGGTCGAGCGCTGGAAGCAGACCTTCGCCCTCTACTTCGGCGAGGTCAAGGGTGATCCCTCGCCGGGCTGGCTGGGGCTGCACCCGGGGGCGTGACGGGTCCCACTGTTCACACCGGTCATACAGGTGGTCGATAGACTCGGGGGCCCTGTCCGGATCATGTGGCCCAAGGGGATCCGCCGTGTCCGCTCGCACTCCGCTGACCGCTCGCGGCAGTCGGCTCACCCTGGAGCATGTCTCCCATCTCTCGCTGTTCCTCGTCGTCGGGGCGGGCTTCGTCCGGCTCGCCCTCATCGACGTCCCGTTGTGCTGGTACATCGTGAGCCTCAGCGGGGCGCTGGCCCTGGTGTATGCCGGAGGGCTGACGTGGTGGGACCGGCTCGGGGTGCTCGGCAGGCGCGCCTGGATTCCCGTACTGATCCTGCTGTGGACGTGGCTGACCTTCCTCACCCCGGCGCCGCTCACCACCGCCTACGTGTGGTGCGCCGTTCCGCTCGCCTGCGCCGCGTTGCGCGTGCTCGGCCGGCGGGCCGCCGTGGTGACGGTGACCGTGATCACCGTCGTGCTCGTCGGGTCGCTCGTGCGGTCCACGGGCCGGTTCGACCCCGAGGTCGCGCTGGTCCCCGTCGCGGCGGTGTGGGCGACCGTCGCCCTCTACCGGACGCAGCAGCGGGACGCGGTCGTACGGCAGCGGCTCGTCGAGGAACTGCGCGACACCCGGGACACGTTGGCCAAGCAACAGCGTCAGGCCGGTGTGCTCGCGGAGCGCACCCGTATCGCCCGCGACCTGCACGACACCCTGGCCCAGGAACTCGCCGGCAGCGTCATGCTGTTGCAGGTGGCCGAGCGGGACTGGGACGAGCGGCCGGACGTGGCACGCACCCGCGTCCGTGCCGTGGCCGACGGCCTGGGCGCGAACCTGACGGAGACCCGGAGGATGATCCGCGATCTCACTCCCGCCGCTGTCGCCGAGGCGGGCCTGGAGGACGCGCTGCGGCTGCTGTGCGCCCGGTCGCGCACGGAAGGCGCCGGGGCGCGGGTCCAGTTCCGCGCGGTGGGCGCGTATCAGCCGGTCCTCGACGAGCACACGGCCACCACTCTCTTCCGCGTCGCCCAGAGCACGCTGGCGAACGTACGCGAACACGCCCGCGCGGCAAGCGTGTTGGTCACCTACCGGCGACACCGGGACCGGGTGGAACTCGAAGTGAGCGACGACGGGCTGGGCTTCGACCCATCCGCGGCCTTCGCGGCCGGTGCCCGCGCGGACCGCGGCTTCGGACTGCCCGCGGCCAGGGCGCGACTGCGCGAATGCGGCGGAGACCTCGACGTGAGCAGCGTGCCGGGGCGGGGGACCAGGGTCCGCGCCACGGTGTCCGCCCCACCCCGGATCCAGCCGGTCGCGCCTCTCACCGCGGCGAGCACCGCATGACCACCGCCTCGCTCCGCCTCCTGATCGCGGACGACCATGCCGTCGTACGGGCCGGACTGCATGCCCTGCTCGACGGCGAACCCGATCTCGACGTGGTCGCCGAGGCCGGCAGTGGTGAGGAAGCCGTGCGCCTGGCAACCCGGTTGACGCCCGATGTCGCGCTGATGGATCTGCGGTTCGCCGGGGCGGGGAGCGGGATCGACGGTGTCGAGGCCGTACGGAGACTCGCCCAGCGGGCGCCGGGCGTGGCCGTCGTCATGCTGACCAGCTATGCCGGACGGGCCGATATCGTACGGGCGTTGGAGGCGGGCGCCCGCGGATATGTGCTCAAGGCGGGGCCGCCGGAGGAACTGTTCCAGGCCGTCCGTACGGCCGTCGGCGGCTCGGTCGGGCTGGCCTCGGAGGTCGTGGGCGAACTCGTGGGCCAAGTGGTCAGCCCCGCCCAGGAGTTGACCCAGCGCGAGGTCGAGGTCGTCCGGCTGATGGCGGAGGGCCGCAGCAACCGGGCCATCGCCGAGGCGTTGTTCCTCAGCGAGGCCACGGTCAAGACCCATCTCGTGCGGATCTACCGCAAGTTCAAGGTCGACAACCGCGCGGCGGCCGTGTCGGAGGCCGTCCGCCGCGGGCTGCTCGAACTCACCTGACGGGCTGGCTCACTACGGCGACCTCCCTGGGGGAGAGCACGGGGAAACCGTCCTCGCCCGCGCTGCCGACCAGCAGTTCCCCGGACAGTCCGGTCAACGGCACTGTCCCGTCGGTCCGGTTGACCAGGAACAGATAGCGGCTCTCGGCGTTCCGGCGCACGGTCAGCTCGACACTGCCCCTTGCCGCGTGCGGGAGTTCACTGCCGACACCGGCGGGCGCGAGCAGCTCGGGGAGCAGACCGGCGAGGCCCTCGCGGCCCAGTCGCGTGGAGACGTAGGCGGCGGAACCTCCGCCCACCGTACGGCGGGTGACGGCAGGGCGGCCGGCGTACGTGCCGCTGCTGTAATGGGCCAGCACCTCCACCTCGGGGTCGGTCACCGTGATCCGGTCGGTCCACAGGGAGCCGGTGGCCGTGCCGTCGAGGTCCAGCTCGACCGAGTCGCCGTCGAGCAGCGGGCCGAACTCCTCGATGCGGATGCCCAACAGGTCGCGCAGGGCGCCCGGGTAGCCGCCGAGCCAGATGTGGTCGTTCTCGTCGACGACACCGGAGAAGTACGTGGAGACCAGGTGGCCGCCCTGCTCGACGTACCGCGTGAGTTCCTTGGAGAGGGCCGCCGGGATCATGTGCAGGACCGGCGTGATCACCACGTCGTAGCGGTCGAGGGCGGTCTGCGCCGTGACGATGTCGGCGCGGACGCCGAGGTCGAGGAGGGCGGAGTACCAGTCGAGCGCTTCCTGGCGGTAGTCGAGCCGGTCGGTGGGGTGCGAGTCCTGCTCGCTGGCCCACCAGGACTCCCAGTCGAAGACGATGCCGACCCGGGCCGTCTCGCGGTCCGACCCGGCGACGGGGGCCAACGTCCGCAGTGTGCGGCCGAGTTCGGCCACCGCGCGGAAGACCTCGCTGTCGGCTCCGGCGTGCGGGACCATCGCGGAGTGGTACTTCTCGGCGCCGGCCGCGGACTGGCGCCACTGGAAGTAGCAGACGGCGTCGGCGCCGTGGGCGACGTGCAGCAGCGAGTCACGGGCCAGGTCGCCCGGGCGCTTCGCCACGTTGACGGGCTGCCAGTTGACGGCGCTGGTGGAGTGCTCCATCAGGAACCACGGACGACCGGCGGAGATGCCGCTGACGAGGTTCGCGGAGAAGGACAGCTCGTCCCGGTCCTGCGAACCGGGCAGCACATAGTGGTCGTTGGAGACGAAGTCGATCTCGGCGGCCCAGTCGGCGTAGTTCATGCCCTTGGTGTTGCCCATCACCATGAAGTTCGTGGTGACCGGAACGTCCGGGGTGATCTCGCGCAACAGGTCGCGCTCCGCGCGGAGATGGTCCTTGAGCGCGTCGGAGGAGAAGCGCTTGAAGTCGAGCTGCTGGGTGGGGTTCGGGAAGGAGGCGGCCAGCCGGGGCGGCAGTATCTGCTCCCAGTCGCTGTACCGCTGGGACCAGAAGGCCGTGCCCCAGGCCTGGTTGAGCGTGTCGATCGTCGTGTAGCGGGCGCGCAGCCAGTCGCGGAAGGCGCGGGCCGCGTCGTCGGAGTAGTCGTAGACGTTGTGGCAGCCCAGCTCGTTCGAGACGTGCCAGGCGACCAGCGCGGGGTGGTCCGCGTACCGCTCGGCCAACTTCCGTACCAGGCGCAGCGCGTGCTCGCGGAAGACGGGTGAGGTGGGGCGCCAGTGCTGGCGGCCTCCCGGCCACAGGGTCTCGCCGGCGGCGGTCACCGGGAGGATCTCCGGGTGCTCCGTGCTGAGCCACGGCGGCGGGGACGCGGTGGCGGTGGCCAGGTCGACGCCGATGCCGCCCGCGTGCAGCAGGTCCATGACCTCGTCGAGCCAGCCGAAGTCCCATTCGTCCCGGGCGGGTTGGATGCGGGCCCAGGAGAAGATCCCCACGGAGACGATGTTGACGCCGGCCTCGCGCATCAGCCGGATGTCCTCGTCCCACACCTCCCGAGGCCACTGCTCCGGGTTGTAGTCGGCGCCGTAGGCGAGGCGGGGGGTGGCGTCACCGTCCGGCCCGTGCCGCAACTGGGACAGGAGGGTGGAGATCATGATGGTCCTTCCGGTTACTGCACAGGCGGTACGAGATGCGTGGTGGATTCCGGGCGGGCCGCCGCTGAGCGACTGCTGCTCAGCGGCGGCTCCCGAGGTGGTGCCGGCTGCTTCTTCGAGCCGGTTACTTCGAGCGGGTCACTTGTTGACCGTGAAGCCCTGCTCGTTGCCGTACTTGACCGAGGCGTCCTGCCAGCTCTTCAGGCCCTGGGCCAGCGTGGTGCCCGAGATGTAGGCCTTGCCGACGGTGTCGTTGAAGATCGAGTTGGCGTACTGCTGGAAGGGCAGGTACGACCAGTCGGAAGCGACCTCGGACGCGGACTGGGCGAAGATCTTGTTGGCCTGCTGCCCGCCGAAGTACGGGAACGTCTTGTTCTGGAACGCCGCGGACTGCTGCTCGGCCTTGGTGGCCGGGAAGGCGCCCTCGTTCACGCGGGTCTGGATGCCGGCGCCGGCGTTGGCGTACTGGACGAACGCGTAGGCGAGTTCCTTGTTCTTGCCCAGGGTGGGCAGGGTGAGGGAGCTGCCGCCGTTCTCCGCGCTGGCCTTGCCGCCCGCGGTCCACTGCGGCATCGGGGCCGCGCGCCAGTCACCGGAGGCACCGGCGACACCGCTGACGAAGTTGGCGGGCATCCAGGCACCGGTGGTCAGGGTGGCGATGGTGCCGTCACCGAGGCCCTTGTACCAGTCGTCGGTCCAGCCGTTGATCGGCGAGAGGAGCTTCTCGTCGATCAGCTTCTGCCAGGTAGCCGTGTACTTCTTGGCGCCCGCGTCCTCGAAGTTGACGGTCACCTTGGTGCCGTCGACCTTGTAGGGGCGCGAACCGGCCTGCCACAGCATGCTGGTGGTGAAGCCCGCGTCACCGGCGTCGTTGGCGATGTACGCCTTCGGGTCGGCCTTGTGCAGCTTGCGGGCCGCGACGACGTACTCGTCCCACGTGGTGGGGACGGCGATCTTGTACTTGTCGAAGACCTTCTTGTTGTAGAACATCGCCATCGGGCCCGAGTCCATCGGCAGGCCGTAGACCTTGGAGCCGTCGCTCACCGCGTTCCACGGACCGGCCGTGTACTTGGAGGCCAGCTTGTCGGCGCCGTAGGGCGTCAGGTCGGTCAGGCCCTTGGTGAGGGAGTACTGGCTCAGCGCGAAGTACTCGACCTGGGCGACGTCGGGAACGCCCTTGCCGGCCGCGATCGCGTTCGACAGCGCGGTGTAGTGCTTGTCGCCGGACCGGTCGCTGACCAGGTTGATCTTGACCTTCGGGTACTTCTTCTCGAAGTCCGCGGCGACCGTCTTCAGCGTGGGCTCCCAGGCCCAGACCGTGACCGAGCCACCCTTCTTCAGGGCCGCCTGGATGTCCGACGCGGAGACTGCCTTGCTGCTGGAGCCGCTGTCGTCCGAGCTGCCGCAAGCGGTCGCTCCCAGGGAGAGGACGGAGAGGACGGCGAGGCCGCGCAGCAGGCGGCTGGTGGTTCTGCGCATGGAGGTGCTTCCACTTCTTCGTGGGTGGGACTACTTGAGGGTGGGTTATTCCTTGACGCTTCCGGCGGCGAGCCCGGACTGCCAGTACTTCTGCAGCAGCAGGAACGCGGCGATCAGCGGCACGATGGTGAGCAGCGAACCCGTGATCACCAGGTTGAAGATGACGTCACCACCGATCGTCTGGGCCTGGGAGTTCCAGGCGTCCAGTCCCAGGGTCAGGGGGTACCAGTCCGGGTTCTTGATCATGATGAGCGGCAGGAAGTAGTTGTTCCACGTCGCGACCGTGGTGAACAGCAGCACCGTCACGACACCGGGGGCGAGCAGCGGCAGCGAGACCTGGAAGAAGGTGCGGATCTCGCCCGCTCCGTCGATCCGCGCGGCTTCGAGGAGTTCGACCGGGATGGCCTCGGTGGCGAACACCCACATCAGATACAGGCCGAACGGCGAGACCAGCGAGGGGATGATCACCGCCCACGGGGTGTCCGTCAGGCCCATCTTGCTGAACATCAGGAAGGTCGGCACCGCGAGGGCCGTACCCGGGACGGCGACCGCGCCGATGACCACGGCGAAGATGGCGCGCTTCCCCGGGAAGTTGAACTTCGCCAGCGCGTAGCCGCCGAGGATCGACAGGAAGGTGGCACCGCCGGCGCCGAGTACGACGTACAGCAGGGTGTTGAGCAGCCAGCGGCCGAAGATGCCGTCGTGGTAGGTGAACGTGTCGTGGATGTTGGACCAGAGGGCGAAGTGGTGGGCGAACCACAGGCCGTTGGAGTCGGAGAGTCCCTGCTGCGTCTTGGTCGCGTTGATGACCAGCCACAGCAGCGGCACCACGGTGTAGACCAGGATCAGACCGGTGAGCACGGTCAGCAGCACGCTGCGCTTGGGGCGCCCGGGGGAGTGCTTCTTGCGCGGGGTGCGCAGTCGGGGCGCGCCCTTGTGGCCGCCGCCGGACGGCGCGGATGCGGAGGGAGAGGCGGTGGTGACGGGGGTGCTCATGGCTCAGGCTCCCTTGCGCATGCCGCGGAGCTGCACGACGTAGGCGATGATCATGGTGATCAGCCCCATGATGATGGCGACCGCCGCGGAGTAGTTGTGCTGCTGTCCGTTGAAGGACAGTGAGTACGTGTAGAAGTTCGGCGTGTAGTCCGTCGTGATCGCGTTGCGCGCCAACGGGCGGAGGATGCTCGGCTCGTTGAAGAGCTGGAAGCTGCCGATGATCGAGAAGATCGTCGCGATGACCAGGGCGCCGCGGATCGCGGGGAGCTTGATGGCCGTGATGACGCGGAACTGCCCGGCGCCGTCGATCTCCGCCGCCTCGTACAGCGAGGTCGGGATGACCCGCAGCGCGGAGTAGAAGATCAGCATGTTGTAGCCGACGAACTCCCAGGTCACGATGTTGCCGATCGACGCCAGCACCAGGTGCGCGGAGAGCGGGTCGGGCAGCGTGACGTCGAAGGCGCTGTTGATGTCACCGACCAGACCGAACTGGGTGCCGTACATGAAGCCCCACATCAGGGTGGCGACCACGGCGGGCACGGCGTACGGCAGGAAGATCGAGATCCGGAAGAAGTCCCGGCCGAAGAGCCGGCCGCTGTCCAGGGCGAGCGCCACGAACAGGGCGATGCCGAGCATGATCGGCACCTGGATCACCAGGAACAGCGAGACCCGCTCCAGGGAGGACCAGAACTGGTCGTCCTGGAAGGCCTGCTTGTAGTTGTCCAGGCCGACGAAGTGGTTGCCGCCGATGAGCTGGTCGCGGAAGAGACTCAGGTAGATCGAGTACGCGATCGGAGCCAGGAAGACGAAGGCGAAGACCACCGCGAAGGGTCCGATGAAACCCCACCCTGTCCAGGAACGGCGGTCGCGTTGGGCCGACGGCCTGGTAGGAGGCCGAGTCGCGGCCGCAGGGGGTTGAAGCGTCGTCATGTAGTTCCTCGCTCGTCCATCTCGGAACCGGCGTCACACGCCGTCGCGATGTTGCGTAAACAGCCCGGTCCACAACGGCCCCGGCCTGTTATGTTTACGTAAACATCTGATGGCGGCATGTCTACACTGCCCCAATGTCGGTGGTCAAGGGTCGTTTGGTGAAACACGGCCGAGGCGATCGGATCGATATGTGAGGGATACAGGTGGACACAGTGGACAGTGCCTCGGGCGGTACGGAGAAGCCACGCAGACGCAGCGGGAAACGGTCGTCGAGACGCGCCCCGAGCGCGTCCATGGCGGATGTCGCACGCGTCGCCGGCGTGTCGTCACAGACGGTTTCCCGCGTGTCCAACGGCTTCGCGGGCGTGAACGAGGAGACCCGGCAACAGGTCCTCGCCGCCATGAAGGAGCTGGGCTACCGGCCCAACAGCGCGGCCCGCGCGCTGAAACGCGGTGAGTTCCGCACCATCGGCGTGATCACCTTCAACCTCTCCACCACCGGCAACATGCGCACCCTGGAGGCGATCGCCACCTCCGCCGCGCACGAGGGCTACGCCGTCACGCTCCTGCCGGTCGCCGTGCCCACCCAGGACGAGGTGCGCGGCGCCTTCTCCCGGCTGGGCGAACTCGCCGTCGACGCCGTCATCGCCATCATGGAGGTCCACCTCCTGGACGCGGCGACCATCTCCCTGCCGCCCCATGTCCAGGTCGTCGTCGCCGACTCCGACGCGGGCGACCGCTACAGCGTGGTCGACACCGACCAGAACGGCGGGGCACGCGCCGCCGTACGCCACCTCCTCGACCTCGGCCACCGCACGGTCTGGCACCTGGCGGGCCCCGAGGAGTCCTTCGCGGCCCAGCGCCGCGCCGACGCCTGGAGCGCCGAACTCACCGACGCGGGACGGCCCGTGCCCCCCGTCGTACGCGGCGACTGGTCCGCGGAGTCCGGCTACCGCGTGGGACTGGAACTCGCCCAACAGACCGACTGCACAGCGGTGTTCGCGGCCAACGACCAGATGGCCCTGGGACTGCTGCGGGCCCTGCATGAGCGCGGTCGGCGCATCCCCGAGGACGTCAGCGTCATCGGCTTCGACGACATCCCCGAGGCAGGCTCCTTCCTGCCGCCCCTGACCACCGTCCACCAGGACTTCGCCGAGGTCGGCCGCCTGTGCGTCGAGGGTGTCCTACGGCGGATGCGGGACCGCGGCGACGAGCACGGCACGACGCTGGTGCCCACGCAGCTCGTCATACGCGACAGCACGGCAGCGCCCGCCACCGCCGACGCGTAGCGGGCGCAAAGAACTCCGGCCCCCCCTGCCTGAGCAGGAGGGGCCGGAACGTCGTGCGCGGACGGCTCAGGCCGTCGTCTCCGGGCGGCCGGGCCGGGACCAGTGCGTGTGGAACATACCGGTGCGGTCCGTACGGCCGTAGGTGTGGGCGCCGAAGAAGTCGCGCTGGCCCTGGAGCAGGGCCGCCGGCAGCCGGTCGGCGCGCAGTGTGTCGTAGTGCGAGAGCGCGGCGGAGAACGCCGGGACGGGGATGCCGCGGCGGGCCGCGGAGGCGACGACCTCACGCCAGGGGACCTGCGCGTCGCCGATCTCCTGCGCGAAGCGCTCCTCGCCCAGCAGGCTGACCAGCCCCGGGTCGGCCGTGTACGCGGCACGGATACGGTCGAGGAAGGAGGCGCGGATGATGCAGCCGCCGCGCCAGATCCCGGCGACCGCGGCCAGGTCGATCGACCAGCCGAACTCGGTCGCCGCGTCCTGGATCATCTTCCAGCCCTGGTCGTAGGCGATGACCTTCGAGGCGTACAGCGCCTGTTCCACCTGGGCGGTGAACCGGTCGGCCTCGGTGCGGCTCAGCGGGGGAGTGGTGCCGCCGGGCAGGCCGCGGTAGGCCGCGCGCAGGTCGCCCTGGCTGGACGAGGCGCGCGCGAAGGTGGCCTGCGCGATCGCGGTGACCGGCGAACCCAGCTCCAGCGCGGTCTGCACGGTCCAGCGACCGGTGCCCTTCTGGCCGGCCGCGTCGGTGACGATGTCGACGAACGCCTTGCCGGTCTCCGCGTCGGTGTGGCCGAGGACCTCGGCGGTGATCTCGATCAGGTAGGAACCGAGCCGCCCCTCGTTCCAGCGCTGGAAGATCTCCGCGATCTCGGCCGGGGTGTAGCCGCCGACCTGGCGCAGCAGGTCGTACGCCTCGGCGATGAGCTGCATGTCGGCGTACTCGATGCCGTTGTGCACCATCTTGACGAAGTGCCCGGCGCCGTCGGTCCCGATGTGCGTGGAACAGGGCTCACCGTCGACCTTCGCGCTGACGGACTCGAACATCGGACCCAGCACGGCGTACGACTCCGCCGAACCGCCGGGCATGATCGACGGCCCGTTCAGCGCGCCCTCCTCACCGCCGGAGACACCAGCGCCGACGAAGTGGAGACCCTTGTCGCGCAGGGCGGCCTCGCGGCGGCGGGTGTCGGCGAAGTGGGCGTTGCCGCCGTCGATGATCATGTCACCGGGCTCCATGAGCGCGGCGAACTCGTCGATCACGGCGTCGGTGGCCGGACCGGCCTGCACCATGATCATCAGGCGCCGGGGCTTTTCGAGCGCGGCCACGAACTCCTGTGCCGTCTCGGCCGGGACGAAGGCGCCCTCGTCGCCGTACTCCTTCATCAACTCGTGGGTGCGGTGCGGCGACCGGTTGTGGACGGCCACCGTGTAGCCGTTGCGGGCGAAGTTGCGCGCGAGGTTGCGGCCCATCACGCCGAGGCCGGTGACGCCGATCTGGGCGGTTCCGTCGGCGGCGGAGCTGTGCGGTGCGGATGCGTTCATGGGGTGCCTGTTCTCCGGGTCGGTGACGTGGCGGGTCGGCGCGGGGCGCCCATGACCGCAGGTACGTCTGTGATCACGAATTGACTCGAAGTCCGGGGACCCGATTCGTAATTCGTTCCGGCGCCCCGCAGTCGGACCTACCTCTCAGCAACCCGTTCCGGCCGGGGCGAATTCCACGCGCGCGTGATCGTCCGCCGTGCGGACCTCGTCGTAGACGGCCCGCGTGACCTGGTACCAGACATCGTCCTTGGCGGTGTCGCCGCCGACGTCGTCGAGGCTCACACACCACTGCTCCTTGCGGACGGTCCGGGTGTACGTCTCGGTGCCGCTGTGCACTTGCGAGCACTTGCGGTACTGCTCCGTGGTGTACCAGGTACGGGTCTTCTTCTTGGAGCCCGATCCCGAACTGGACTTGTGCCGGACCTTTTTGGTGGCGGGCGTACACTTGGTGACGGTGTGCGGCCGGGTGCCCTTCGCCGTCCGCCTGGCGAGATGCCGGAGCGAGTCACGGAGACCGGTCACGGTGTCGGGAGTGGGCCGGCCTGCTGCTGAGTACTTGAACTGCCCTGCCCGACGCCGGACGCGGATCGCGTGCTGTCGTCGCTTCCGCCCCCGCATGCGCTGAGCGCTCCGATCAGAAGTGCTGTCAGTCCGCCCACTACCAGTTGTTTGGTGAACATGCCCCCGCCGCCTGTGAATTGGAAACGGTCAGCGTAACTGGTCATGGCGTGATGTCACGGGGAGGCGAGTGCGAACTGTCGCTGCTGCGAGGCTCCTGCGGCGGCCGGAGCCTCCAACACGCCCTCAAGGCGCTGGAGTTGCCACGATCCGGTCGCCGCCGTCCGGGTCCGGCCGCCGACGAAGACATACAGCCGCAGCAGCAGGAACCGGGCGAGGCCCGCGAGCCCCGAAGCGCCGAGGTACACGATCTGCTCGGTCAGCATCCCCGGCGACGACTGAACCATGTGCAGGACGAACATCGCGGCGCAGGTCACCACGTAGGCCGCCGCGGCCGAGCCCGCCGACTGCCCGTGCTGGCGCCATCCGGCGTGCCGGCCCGAGCCGAAGGTGAAACGGGCGTGGAGTTCCGTGCACAGGAGGGTGGAGACGACGGTGATCAGCGCGTTCGCCAGCGCCCAGGGCAGCCGCTCGGCCAGCAGGGCCACGGCACCGCTGGAGAGGAGCCCGGCACCGCCGCCCAGCGCCACGAACCTGGCGAAGGAGGCGAGCGGACCGGGAGCGGCCGGGGTCCGGGGCGCGTCGTCCATGGCGGTCTCCATCCGCTCCGTACGCTGCGCCTCCGTGATGCGGCCGCGTAAGGTTGCTTAACTTACTCAACTATAACCGATTCGTTGAGTTACGCAAGTACATTTCGCGACGGGGTGGGCCGTCCCACAGGCGACCTACGTACAATGCGGCCTGATCATGGGTGAGTTACTGGTGAGATGCGCGACGTTCAACGTGCTGCACGGCCGGCGGATCCAGCCGGACGGCCGCCCGGACCCCGTTGCCCCCGGCGATCCCTCGGCACCCCTCGCCGAAGCCGTCGCGGCGCTGGACGCCGACGTGGTGGCGCTCCAGGAGATCGACTGTCTCCAGGAACGGTCGGGCGGTGTCGATCAGGCGGCGGTCGCCGCCGACGCTTCGGGCGCACGCGACTGGAGGTACGCGACCGCGCTGCACTGCCGTTCCGTGCCGGGCCGGGGCTGGGTCTCCGACCCGACCGAGCCCGGGATGCGGGTCTACGGCCCCGAGGGGCAGCAGCGGCCCGAAGTCCCTTCGCACGGACTGGCGTTGCTCTCCCGGCTCCCGGTCCACGAGTGGCGGGCCCTACGGCTCCCGGCGGCGCCCTTCGGCATGCCGCTGCGGGTGGCCGGGCGGGCCGCTCCGGTGCTGGCCCGGGATCAGCCCCGGGCCGCGCTGGCCGCCGTACTGGAAGGACCGCACGGCCCGTTCACCGTCGTGGCCGTCCATCTCTCGTTCGTGCCGGGGTGGAACATCGGGCAACTGCGCACCGTGCGCCGCTGGATCGCCGATCTGCCCCAACCGCAGGTGCTGATGGGCGACTTCAACCTCTTCGGGGCCCTTCCCCGGCTCACCCTGAACGCGACCGCGCCGCGTGGCTGGCGGAGTCCGGCGCGGCGGGCGACCTTCCCTTCGCACCGGCCGCTCGTGCAGCTCGACCACATCCTGGCGACAGGGCTCGGCGCGGACGCCGCAGCGACAGCGCACGCACCGAGGACGGCGATCTCGGATCACCGGCCGCTGGTGGTGGAGCTGGCGCTCTGAGTCAGCTCCAGAGGGGGTAGGTCACGGTGTGCTGGAACTTGTCCGGCCGCGCGCCGGAGTACGTCAGGGTGATCTCGGTGTACTGCCGCGCCTGCGGATGCCGCTTCCAGGTCTGCGGGGTGTCGAGCCGGACGGTGACCGGGAACGAGTGGAACTTGCCCACCGCGCAATAGGGCTTGCAGTCGTTCACCCAGTTGACGCCCGTGGCCGTCGCGGAGTTGTCGTTCCAGGACGTCCAACGCAGCGACGTGAGGCGGCTGTTGCCGTCGCCGCAGGCGAGCATGAAGTCGGTGGGGCGCACCTCGGGATGCCACAGGCAGTCGACGAGCACGGGGTCCTGGAGCTGTCGGTGGGCGGTCACCGGGACCGTGGTCGGGGCTGCCGACGAGGTGCCGACGGCCGGCCCGAGCAGGGCCGCGGCACTGAGCGTGACGATTCCGACCATGGTGTGTTTGTACATGTCCGCTCCCGGCCGCCTCTTCGTCCTCGTCGCCCCGCACCAGCGGTGGGCCCGCCTGCCGGGGCACGGTCGTCGTGTCTCTGTCGACGCTACGACCGTGTCCCAGGATGCACCACTCGTACGGGTCTATGACGCGGTTGGCCGGGAGTGTCGCCGGGTGTGCGGTCAGGGCCGGGAAATGCCCGGCCCCGATCGGATCAGGCGGGCCGTACAGCGCCGCGGATGGCGGCGGCGCCGGCGTAGAAGATCGACTCCTCGCGTATCGGCGTACCCGGGCTCGGCGCGTGGATCATCAGGCCGTTGCCGGTGTAGAGGCCGACGTGGTCGATGCTGTCGTAGAAGAAGATCAGGTCGCCGGGGCGGATGTCGGTGAGCGGGACGAGGGCGCCGGCGCCCGACTGTTCCTGGGCGGTGCGCGGGAGGAGGACGCCCGCGGCCTTCCAGGCGGCCTGGGTGAGGCTGGAGCAGTCGTACGCGTCCGGTCCCGCCGCGCCCCACAGGCAGGGCCTGCCGATCTGTGCGCGGGCGAAGGCGAGCGCGGTGCTGGTCTTGCTGAGCGTGGCGGGGTCCTGCGGTGCGGCGGGTGCGGCCGCGGCGGGTGCCGGGCTGGTGGTCGGGGCCGGGGGGAGAATGATCTCCGGGGCCATCGTCGGAGCCGTGGGCAGGGTGAACTCAGGGGCGGCGGCCGGGGCCGCGGCGTAGGAGACCTCGGCGGCGGGCGGGGTCGGCTGCCACTCCTGCTGCGGCGGGCGCCAGTCCGGCTCCGGCGGGGTGTACCCGGTGGGCTGCTGGGGCACCATCGGAATCTGCCCGGTGGACCAGGCGGGTTGCTCCGTTGCCACAGCGAACTGCCCGGTCGACCATGCGGGTTGCTCCGATGCCGCAGCGAACTGCCCGGTCGACCAAGGCTGTTGTTCGGTCACCATGGGGACCTGCCCGGTCGACCATGCCTGTTGCTGGGGCACGACGGGCATCTGCCCCGTGGACCAGGTCTGTTGCTCGGCCACGACGGGCATCTGCCCGGTCGACCACATCTGCTGTTCGGGGACCATGGGCACCGACCCGGTCGACCAAGTCGCCTCCGGGGGCGGCCAGGTAGCACTCGCCGGGGCCGGTTCGGTGCGTGGTGCGGCGATGTACGGGAGCAGCTCCAGGTCCGCGGTGAGCGGGTCGAAGGCCGGCGCCGCGACGGCGAATTGCTGTGCCTCCACCACGGGCATGGGCGGCACTTCGACGGCGGGCACGGGCGGCAGGTCGAGGACGGTCGCCTGGGGCATCTGGACCATCTGCGGCATCTGGGGTGCCTGCGGCGCGGCGGGCGGCAGGGCGGCGATGGGCGCGGGCATCAACTCCGCGACGGGCGCTGCAAGGTGAGGAGCAGCGGGCTCCGGTGCGCCGGTCCCCGCGGTCAGTTCGGCCACGGCGCGGCCGGGCTGTGCTTCGAGCGCCCGGGCGCCGCCCTCGGGCTCGGGGCGTCGTTCGGGGCGCTCGGGCCGGGCCGCCGCCGGACGGGCGGGAGTCCTGCCCGGCGGGAGGACCGCCGGTACGGTCGGGCCGAGTTGGGCACGGGCCCGGTCGAACCACTGCTTGGTGACGGCGTCGAGAGCGGGATCGGAAGGGCGCGACGCGCTGGGACGGGGCTCGACACGCTTGCGCGGACCCCCGGACATCTTGCGCGTGGCGTTGTAGTTTCCGGTGGCCGTCTCGGCCCTGTCGTAAAGGGAGTTGATCCGCCGCTGCACTTCGTCACGGCTGGGTCGGTCGTCCACGGTGGGGCCACTGCCTCCGGTGCGCGTACTTCGTTCTGCCGGCATGGCAGACGTGCTCCTTCCGTATCGCGCCTACCGGGTTAGCTGTCGGGTTCGGGCGGTCGATCACGGAAGGATTGCCCTACGACCCTTGCCCGGACGGGCAGTTGGGCCGATTCACCCCAAGTCGGTTGGGTCCCCGGTTCCGGCTGTCGCGAGCGACACACCGGATTCGGCGCAAACCGTGCGGCCCGGCGCTGATCGCCGGAGTAGGTCGTACGGTCTGAGCGTCAACTTAGCCAACGTGTGTGCCTCGTGTGAAGGTTGAAGCGCGATATGTCCGATACGTTTTTGTGACCTTTACCTCTCCCAAACGTGTCCTGCCTCATGGAGTCGATGGCTCATGGGCCCGCCGGGTCCGGTGATCCATGTGAGGTCGCTATGAATTTTTGGGACGGTTGAACACTCCGGCATCCGGCTCCGTATTGGGACGGGGGATTTCCATGCCGGGACGATCCGGGCCGACCGATACGTGTAGGAGCAACTTCCTTGGCACGCAACACGCGCAGACGCCCCACAGGCGCACGACGCGCGACGATGGCAGCAGTCGCCCTGATGCTGGGCGGCGGAGGACTGGTGGCGGCGAACGTCTACGCGTCGGCGTCCGAAGGCGGTTGGGGCGGTGACTCGTCCCAGCAAGGGTCTCCCGATGCGGCGTCGAGCGGTGCGACGATCGACTGCCCGGACATCGGCACCCAGTTGACGACCGTCCCCGACGAGGCGAAGACGGAGGTCGACGCCCAACTCGCGCTTCTGGACCAGCAGATAACCGAGGCCTACCAGAAACTGAAGGACTCGACGGAGTCCATCCGCCAGGACGCCTCCTTCGCCGACAACGCGATCATGAATCCGTTGAAGGAGAAGCGGGCCGCGACCATCGGGCGGATCGACGACGCCATCGCTCGTGTCGGGGACCGCCCGGAGGGCCTCGACGCACTCGCCGGCTGCACCCTGATCGCCCCCACGAACGGCGACGAGAACGGCGGCGGCGGCGATCAGAGCGGTAGCGCCGACCCGACCAGCCAGGACCAGCAGCAGGGTGACGGCCAGGGCCAGCAGGGCAACCAGCCGTCCACCAACGGGCCCGTCGCCTCGGACTACGCGGACATCACCTCGGTACAGCCCAACGTGAACACCCCGCAGGATCAGGCCGACGCCTCCAGCGGAACGTTCGTCACCGCGTGCGGCGTGAACGAGAACGGCCTGTTCAACTCCGACAACGTGATCGTCGCGCCCGGAGTCACCAACGGCGCCCACCACTTCCACGACTACATCGGTAACCAGTCCAACAACGCGTTCGCCAGCGACGACGACCTGGCGAAGGCGAACACGAGCTGTGAGAACCCGGGCGACAAGTCCACCTACTACTGGCCCGTGTTGCGCCTCCAGAACGGCAAGCAGGAGCAGGACGCCGACAAGCCCGGCGGCGGCACCGAGGGCAACTCCGGTGAGATCGTCACCGCGAAGGCGGCCACGCTGACGTTCGTGGGCAACCCGAAGAGCAAGGTCGTCGCGATGCCGCGCCTCCTGCGCATCATCACCGGCGACGCCAAGGCCTTCGTGAACGGCCCGGCCAACGCCAACGCCTCCTGGAGCTGCACCGGGTTCGAGGACCGGCAGCTCAAGGACAAGTACCCGCTGTGCCCGGCGGGCAGTGACGTGGTGCGCACCTTCAAGTTCCAGAGCTGCTGGGACGGCCGCAACATCGACAGCGCCAACCACCGCACCCACGTGGCGTTCGAGGCCGCCGACGGCTCCTGCCCGGCAGGCTTCGAGGCCATCCCGCAGCTGGTGCAGCGGATCGTCTACGACGTGGACGCGCCGAGCCTCCAGGACGGCGGCAAGACGACCCCGCTGTTCGCGGTGGACTCCTTCCCCGAGCAGCAGCACAAGCCCGTCACGGACCACGGCGACTTCATCAACGTCTTCGACGAGGGCCTGATGAAGGACATGGTCAACTGCATCAACAACGGCGAGAAGTGCGGCGCCGGGACGGACAACGACCCCGGGGGCTCGGGCGACGGCTCTGGCTCCGGTGACGGCTCCGGTACGGGTGGCGGTTCCGGGTCCGGTGGGGGTTCCGGTGAGCCGCAGGAGTCCCCGTCGGCCACCGACACCGCTACGGCGGCGCCCACGGCCACCGCGTCCGACGAGCCCGCCGGGAACGGCGGCAACGAGGGGAACGGCGGCAACGGCGGGAACACCGGGAGTGGTGACAACGGCGGCAACGGTGGCCAGGCCACCGCGGATCCCGCGACGAGCGCCCCGGACACCGAGACCAACGCCCCCGAGCCCACGGACACCCAGACCACCGACCCCGGTGATCTGACGACCGCCGTCTCGGTCCCCAAGGCCGACACGAAGACCGAGGGGTCCAAGTCTTCCGAGACGCAGGGGAGTTCGGACAACGGCTCCGGCGGCGAGGTCGGCAGCGCCGTGACGACGCCGCCCGCTTCGTCCTCGGGCGGGGAGAGTTACGCCGCCGTGGGCCCCAACCAGCCACAGGCGCAGGGCGGGTTGGCGGAGACTGGCGCGAATCTCTGGCCCGCGGTGGCCGGTGCGCTGCTGCTCGTCGCCGGATTCGTCGTGCTGTACCGAGGTAAGCGCAGTACACGCTGACACAGCGCATCTCTGCGCACGTCTGTGACAACGACGGCCCGGCCGCCCTCACTTGGGGGTGGCCGGGCCGTCACACGTTCAGCGCGCCGCGTCAGACGGCCGGTGCGGGATACGTCGGGTACTCGACCCCGGAGACGTGCTGGACGACCCGGACGACCTGGCAGGAGTAGCCGAACTCGTTGTCGTACCAGAGGTAGAGGATCGCGTTGTCGCCGTCGACCTTGGTGGCGCCCGCGTCGATGATCGAGGCGTGGCGCGAGCCCATGAAGTCGCTCGACACCGCGTCGGGGGCGGTGGTGAAGTCGATCTGCCGTTTGAGCGGCGACGTCAGCGAGACATCGCGGAGGTAGTCCAGGACCTCGGCGCGGGTGGTCTCGCGGCCGAGCCGCAGGCTGAGGATCGCGATCGAGACGTCCGGCACCGGAACCCGGATCGAACTGCCGGTGATCGGCGCCTTCAGGTCGGGCAGCGCCTTGGCCACGGCGGAGGCGGCACCGGTCTCGGTGATCACCATGTTCAGCGGCGCCGAACGGCCACGCCGGTCGGCCTTGTGGTAATTGTCCAGCAGGTTCTGGTCGTTGGTGAACGAGTGGACGGTCTCCACATGGCCGCGCAGCACGCCGTACTCGTCGGCCATCGCCTTCAGCGGCGGCACGATCGCGTTGGTCGTGCAGGACGCGCAGGACAGGATCTGCTCGTCCGGCTTGATCGTGTCGTGGTTGACGCCGTGCACGATGTTGGGGACGTCGCCCTTGCCGGGCGCGGTCAGCACGACCTTGTCGATGCCGGGCCGCAGATGTTGCGAAAGTCCTTCCCGGTCACGCCACTTGCCCGTGTTGTCGATGAGGATGGCGTCCTTGATGCCGTACGCCGTGTAGTCGACCTCGGACGGGTCGCTCGCGTAGATCACCTTGATCTCGTTGCCGTTGGCGATGATCGTGTTGCTCGCCTCGTCGACGGTGATCGTGCCCTGGAACTGGCCGTGGATCGAGTCGCGGCGCAGCAGCGAGGCCCGCTTGACGATGTCCTGTTCCCCGCCCTGGCGAACGACGACGGCGCGCAGCCGGAGACCGTTGCCCGAGCCGGCCTTCTCGATGAGCAGGCGGGCGACCAGGCGGCCGATGCGGCCGAAGCCGTAGAGGACGACGTCGCGGCCCTCGCGGCTCTCGATCTTGTTGGCGCCGGTGGCGCCGGCGACGGCCTCGGCGGTGAACTCCTCGACGGAGAGCCCGCGTTCGTCGCTCCGGTGGGTTGCGGCGAGCATGCCGATGTCGATCTGCGAGGGGCCCAGGTCGAGTGCGGTGAGCGTCCGCAGGTAGGGGAGGGTCTCGACGACGGAGAGCTCCTCGCCGGCGATCTGGCGGGCGAACCGATGGGTCTTGAGGATGCTGACCACCGACTTGTTGACCAGGGAGCGGCTGTGCAGCAGGACCGTGACGTCCCGCTCGCGGTGCAGCTTCCCGATCATCGGGATCATCGACTCCGCGATCTCCTCGCGGGTCTTCCAGTTGGTGAACGAGTCCTCGTTGACAGGCACAGATTTCTCTTTCGAGCTAGGCGGCGCTCATATGCTAACCCGCTGTTCATCTGCCCGTTCAGTAGGGGTGCCGTCCGGCCCGTGGATCGCTGTGGGAACGCCGAGAGGGCCCTGCCGACGCGCGTCGGCAGGGCCCTCTCGGCTGTACTGGTGCAGCTGCTACACGTCCTGGGCCGCGCCGCTGCCCAGCAGCGCGGACGCGTTCTCCAGCGGGGTGAGGACGTGCACGGGCACGACCTCGGGCAGGCCGTGGCAGGTGAAGCCGAGCCGGGTCATGGCCCGGATGACCTCGCCACTGTTGAAGTCACGGGGGTCCTGCCGGGTGATGACCTGCCCCACCTGCTTGACGGGGTAGCGGCGCCGCCCGATGGTCACGGACTCACCCGTGATCAGCTCGGGCTTGATGCCCTTCATCGTCTCCAGGACACCCATCTTGGTGAGGTCGAAGGGATACCGGGCGATGACACAGCGCATGTTGCCTCACAGAGAGAAATGGAGGATCGGGGGCCGAACGGGCGCCCGAAGGCGCCGAGTTGGTCCTCAGGCCGCAGGGCCGAAGGACGACCGTCGCTGTCCCCGGCTGCTGCTTCCGCTGCCGCCGCTGCGTCGCGCGGCGCCACCGGCGGACCGGCCGCCCTCGCCGGCCGGACGGCCACGACGGCCCCGGGACGACGAGGAGGACGGGCTACGACGGGTGCGCTCGCGCTCCACGACCGGGGCCTGGATGACGACCGGGACGCCGGACGGGGCCTGGGCGCCCGTGATCCGGGTCAGCTCCTCCTCGCCGGAGCGCACCGCGGTGACCTCCGGGGTGACGCCGGCCGCGGTCATCAGCCGGGTGAAGTCACGGCGCTGGTCGGGGGTGACCAGCGTGACGACACTGCCGGACTCGCCCGCACGGGCCGTACGGCCGCCGCGGTGCAGATAGTCCTTGGGGTCCGTGGGCGGGTCGACGTTGACGACCAGGTCGAGGTTGTCGACGTGAATGCCACGCGCCGCGACGTTGGTCGCCACCAGCGCCGTCACATGCCCGTCCTTGAACTGGGCGAGCGTGCGGGTGCGCTGCGGCTGGGACTTGCCGCCGTGCAGACCGGCGGCGCGGACGCCGTTGTTCAGCAGGTGCTTCACCAGCCGGTCCACCGCGTGCTTGGTGTCCAGGAACATGATGACCCGGCCCTCGCGCGCCGCGATCTCGGTGGTCGCACGCTGCTTGTCCGTGCCGTGCACATGCAGGACGTGGTGCTCCATCGTCGTGACCGCGCCCGCGGAGGGGTCGACGGAGTGGACGACGGGGTCGGTCAGGTAGCGGCGGACCAGGAGGTCCACGTTGCGGTCCAGGGTGGCCGAGAACAGCATCCGCTGGCCGCCCGTCTGCACCTGGTCGAGCAGCGCGGTGACCTGCGGCATGAAGCCCATGTCGGCCATCTGGTCGGCCTCGTCGAGGACGGTGATGGACACGCTGTCGAGCCGGCAGTCGCCGCGCTCGATGAGGTCCTTGAGGCGTCCCGGAGTCGCGACCACGACCTCCGCGCCACCGCGCAGCGCACCGGCCTGACGGCCGATCGACATACCGCCGACGACGGTGGTCATCCGCACGCTGACGGCGCGGGCGTACGGGGTGAGCGCGTCGGTGACCTGCTGGGCCAGCTCGCGGGTGGGGACGAGGACGAGGGCAAGGGGCGCTCGCGGTTCAGCGCGACGGCCCGCCGTACGGGCCAGCATCGCGAGGCCGAAGGCGAGGGTCTTGCCGGAGCCGGTGCGGCCGCGGCCGAGTACGTCACGGCCGGCGAGGGAGTTGGGGAGCGTCGTCGCCTGGATCGGGAACGGGACGGTGACGCCCTCGTGGCCGAGCGCGGCCAACAGCTTGGCCGGCATGTCGAGTTCGGCGAACGCCTGCACGGCGGGAAGGCCGGGAGTCACCGTCTTCGGAAGCGCGAACTCGCCCTGCAGGGCGGCCGGTCGGCCACCGCCGCCCTTGGAGCGGCGCGGCGCGCCGGCGCGGTTGCCGGACGGGGCTGCCGAGCGGTAGCCGCCGCTCTTTCCGGATTCCGGATTTCCATTACGCTTTCGCGAGAAGCGGTCATTCGTACGTGCGCGGTTCAAAATGTGGAACCTTCCTTGATATGGCACGTATCAAGGAATTCCCGCGGTGAATGAACGGCGCAGAGAATCGCAAGAACGAGCCGGTGGCTTCGGCGGAATATCGCCGAAAGCTTGGAAAATGCAGCGAGCTGGGGCCCGCACCCCAAGGTGCGGGCCCCAGCTGCGAAGTAAACGTCGTCGTTACGCAGGAACGATGTTCTCGGCCGTCGGGCCCTTCTGGCCCTGCGCGATGTCGAAGGTCACCTTCTGACCCTCCTGCAGCTCGCGGAAGCCCTGGGCGGCGATGTTCGAGTAGTGGGCGAAGACGTCAGCGCCGCCACCGTCCTGCTCGATGAAGCCGAAACCCTTTTCCGCGTTGAACCACTTCACGGTGCCACTGGCCATTTTGTTCTCCTTCGGGGCGGTCACCGGAGCCCGCAGTGTGCGGACTCCGTGTCGCCGTGATGATCACCCCGCCGGAAAGAAACCGGACACACAAAAAAATGCTCCACCGTCCCGGAGGGCGGTGCGGGCATCTGAAGGGTTTGGCAACCACAACTGCAACTGAGATCAATAGTAGCACGGCGCGATCGGCCGTGTGCGGACGTTAATTTCATTTCTCATGTCGCCGACGTAGATATTGGGTTTCGTACCGGGCTACGCCAGCGCGTCGATCCAGTCACGGATGACCTTGGCCGTCGTCGCGGCGTCCTCCTCCAGCACGCTCAGGTGCGTGCCGGCGGTGTCCACCATGTCCCGCACATCCGGCCAGGACGAACGCCACTCCCGCGGCATGTCCGCGAGCGGCTCGGAGGCGCGCACCAGCAGGGTGGGCACCTCGGTGGGCTCGGGCCGCCAGCCCCGGAACATCCGGGTGTACGCGCCCAGCGACAGCAGCGTCAGATCGTCCACCATGGTGTCGAAGCTCTCGCCGACCATCAGCGGAATCCGTGCGGGAAGGGACAGCAGCCACGGCTCGGCCTCCCGGTCCGGGGTGACGTGGTACGAGTCGATCAGCACGAGCCCGGCCGGGGGAGCACCGAGGTCCGCCAGCCGGGTGGCGAGCGCGTGGGCGGCCGTACCGCCCATGGAATGACCGACCAACACGTAACGCCGGTCACCGAGTTGATGCCGTACGGCCGTGGCGTGCGCCTTCGTCAGCGACTCCAGGTCCCGGGCCACCGCGTCTCCGCCGTCGATGCCGGAGTGCCGCACCTCGAAGACGTCCCGCTCGCCCTCGAAACAGGGGGCGAGCCCCGCGTACCAGGGGCGGCCCAGGTTGCCGGCGAAGCCGGGAACACAGACGAGGGCGGGACCTCTGGTACCGGCGGCCAGCCGCAACGGCGGCAGCGCGTACCGGGCGGCCTCCTCGGGCCCGAAGACGGGCGCACCGATGGATGCGGTCACCAGAAGATGCATGGCCGATACGACATCACCGGTCTCGCAGACCTTCCTGTACAGGGCAGGCAGGGACCGCCCGGCACCGCGCCCGCGCCCACCGGCCCGGACCGGCGACGGGACGGTCGCGGCCGAGACCTCGTCCGGCAGACCGCCGCGCAACTCGCCGTACAGATGCTCGGCGAGCTGTTCCGTGTCCGGCCAGTCGTAGGCCACGGTGACCGCGAGGGGCGTCCCGGTCAGCAGGCTCAACCGGTTGCAGAGCATGACCCGCATCAAGGAGTCGAGGCCCAGTTCCGAGAAATCCCGGTCGACCGCGTCGGCGTCCGAGTGCCCGAGCACACCGGCCACCTCGGTACGGATCAGCGCCTGCAGCGCGGGCAGCCGCTCGGGCACGGGCAGCGCCGCGAACCGGTCCCGCCAGGACCCGGCGGCGGCGTCCGCCGGGATGGCGGAAGAGGCTGACCGCCGCTCCGCGCGCAACAGCCCGCGCAGCGGCGGCGGAATGACCGTCCCGGCCGGGATCGCCTTGGGCGAGCGGTCCAACGGCAGTGGCGCGAGGACCGGTTCGCCGCTGCCGAGCGCGGCGTCGAAGAGCGCGAACGCCTGCTCAGGGGAGACCGCGCGCACCGGCCCGCCGTGAACCCGCCCGCTGCGCGCCGCCATGCCCTCCTCGTCCCCCCACGCACCCCAGACCAACGACAGTGCGGGCAGACGGAGTTCAGCGCGATGGCGGGCGAGCGCATCCAGGAAGGAGTTCGCCGCCGCGTAGTTGGCCTGACCGGGATTGCCCAACAGCCCGGCCGCCGACGAGAACAGCACGAACCGCGTCAGCGGCAGATCCTTCGTCAACTCGTGCAACTGCCAAGCCGCATGGGCTTTCGGCCGCATCACCACCGCCAGCCGCTCAGGAGTCATCGAGGCCAGCACGCCGTCATCCAGAACCCCGGCCGCGTGCACTACGGCGGTCAGGTCGGGTCCGAACGTCTTGACCACGGCGGCGAGTTGGTCCCGCTCGGAGATGTCGCAGGCCGCGAGGTCCACTTGCGCGCCCGCCTGCTGCAGATCGTCCCGCAACTCCCGCGCGCCCGGCACCTGTTCACCCCGTCGGCTGAGGAGTACGAGTCGTCGAACTCCGTGTCGGTCGACCAAGTGCCGGGCCAACATCGCCCCCAGGGACCCGGTGCCACCGGTGATGAGGACAGTGCCCCCGCCGAGTGAGCCGTCGGTCGTCGGACCGGGTGCGATCGCCAGTCGGGGGATGCTCAACATGCCGTCCCTGACGGCGATTTGGGGTTCGCCGGTGGCGAGGGCGGCGGACACCTGTCGTAGCGACTCGGGACGGCCGTCGATGTCCACGAGGGTGAGGCGTTGTGGGTACTCGGACTGTGCGGTCCGCACCAGGCCCCAGACCGCGGCGGCGGGCAGATCGGGGGAGGCCTCGGAGGCGCCGCGCGTGACCACCGCCAGCCGCCCGGAACCGGTGAGATGTGTTTGCAGCAACTGCAGTGCCCGTGCGGTCAGTTCGTGCGCTGCGGCGGCCGGGTCCGTGCTCGTGTCGCCGGGAGCGGACAAGGACGCCACGACCAACTCCGGTGTTTCCTCGGACCAGGACGACTCGTCGTCGGCGGAGGCGAGGAACGCGGCCAGGTTCAGGTCGTCCGTCTCGGACATCGCTACGGCGGGTGCCTCGCCGGAGGCCGGAACGCCCGTCCAGCGCAGCCGGTACAGCTCTCCGGCCGGGGTGGGACCCATCTCCGGTGCCGGTCGGGTCGTCATCGACTCCAGCCGGGCCACGGGCGCGCCCGTCGGGGTGGCGAGGTCGAGGGTGATCGAGTCCGGGCCGGTTGTCCTCATGCGGACGCGCAGGGCCGTCGCACCCGTGGCGTGCAGGGTCAACCCCCGCCAGGCGAACGGCAGTCGGGGTGCGCCGGTCGGGGGCTCGGCGAGTAGTCCCGGGTGCAGGGCGGCGTCCAGCAGGGCCGGGTGGAGCATGTGGTGCCGGGCGTCCGCGACCGGCAACGGGCCCACCTCGGCGAACAGTTCCTCGTCCCGCCTCCACAACGCCGTGACCCCTTGGAACGCCGGACCGTACGCCAGCCCGGCTTCGCCCACCCGCTCGTAGGCACCGGAGAGATCCACCCGCGTAGCACCCGTCGGCGGCCACGCCGTGAGCGAGAGCGCGTCGTCCAGGACGCCGGGAACCGCCGGGCCGAGTCGACCGGTCGCGTGCTGCGTCCAGGCGCCGAGCGCGCCGGACTCCTCGGGCCGCGCGTACACGTCCGCGCTTCGGCGCCCGGAGTCCTCGGGCTCGCCCAGGACCACTTGGAGTTGGAGGCCCGCTTCGTCGTCCTCGGGGAGGAACAGCGGGTTGAGCAGGGCGAGTTCCTCCAGTACCGCGAGACCGCACAGGTCGCCCGCGTGCAGCACGAGGTCGGCGAACGCGGCGCCGGGCACGAGGGTGTGCCCGCTCACGACGTGATCGCGCAGCCACGGCTGGGCCGCGCCGGACAACCTGCCCGTGCACAGCAGGCGTTCGGTGCCCGGCACCGTGACCGTCTGCGTGAGCAGCGGGTGCCCGGAACCGACGCTCGCGGCGGCACCGGTGTCGGGCAGCCAGTAGCGCTGACGCTGGAAGGGGTAGGTCGGCAGACCGTCGACCCGTCGGGCGCCGCTGTCCGCGTAAACCCGGCGCCAGTCCAACCGCACGCCATGGACGTGGAGTTGGCCCAGCGCATCGAACACCGTCCGTGGCTCGGCGCTGTCCCGGCGGGCCGCCGGGGTGAACAGGAGTTCCTGGCCGGTCCCGGCCAGGCTCGCGGCGGCCTGGGCCGTGAGCTGGGCGTCCGGGCCGATCTCGGCGAACGCGGTGACCCGTCCACCGTGCGCCAGCCAGTGCACGGCGTCCCCGAACCGTACGGCCTCACGGGCATGCCGTACCCAGTACTCGGCCGACCGCAGCTCGTCCCCGGTGGCGGGAAGCCCGGTCAGGCCCGACATCACCGGGATGGCGGGGGAGCGGTATGTCAACTCACCTGCCACACGCCGGAATTCGGCGAGCATCGGCTCCATGAGAGGGGAGTGGAAGGCGTGGCTGACCCGTAGCCGGACGGTACGACGGCCGCGTACGGCGAACCGCTCCGCGAGCGCGAGGACCGGCTCCTCCGCGCCGGAGACCACGACCGCGCGGGGGCCGTTCACCGCCGCGATCGCGACCCCGTCGGTCAGCTCGGGCGTCACCTCCGCCTCGGTGGCGTCGAGCGCCACCATGGCGCCGCCCTCCGGCAGCTCCCGCATCAATCTCCCGCGCGCCGCGACCAGTTCGACGGCGTCCGCCTCGGACAGCACACCCGCGCAGTGGGCCGCCGCCAGTTCGCCGACCGAGTGTCCGGCGAGGAAGTCCGGCCGTACGCCCCAGGATTCGAGCAGTCGGAAGACGGACACCTCGAAGGTGAACAGAGCCGCCTGGGCGAAGTCCGTACGGTTCAGCATCGTGCCCGCGTCGGTGTCCCACAGGACCGAGCGCAGCGGACGTTCCAGATGGGCGTCGAAACGTGCGCACAAGGCGTCGAAGGTGATCGCGAACTCCGGGAAGGTGTCGCACAACTCCCGGCCCATGCCCGTTCGTTGAGCTCCCTGGCCGGTGAAGAGCAGGGCCAGACGGGCGGAGGTGTTGGTGGTGTGTGGTGGAGCAGATGCCGTCAGGCTGTCGAGCGCGGTCAGCGTCGCCGCGCGGTCGTCGGCGGGGACGGTGGCTCGGTGGGGGAGTGCGGCTCGGGAGGTGGCGAGCGTGAACGCCAGGTCTGACAAGGGGAGTTCGGGGTGGGCGCGCAGGAAGTCGGCGGCGCGTGCGGCCTGTTCGCGCAGGGCTGCCGGACTCGCGGCGGAGAGCAGCAGCGGAGGTGTCACGGGGCGACGAAGGGACGGTTCGTCGACTACGGCCGCCTCGGGCTCCTCCAGGATCACGTGCGCGTTGGTTCCGCCGATGCCGAACGCCGACACCGCCGCTCGTCGCGGGCGGCCGGGCTCGGGGAGCCATTCCTCGTCCTGGGAGAGGAGTCGCACGGTCCCCGATGACCAGTCCACGTGCGGGGACGGCTCCTCGGCGTGGAGGGTGCGGGGGAGTCGGTCGTGGTGCATGGCCAGGACGGTCTTGATGACGCCGCCGACACCGGCCGCGGCCTGGGTGTGGCCGAGGTTGGATTTCAACGAGCCCAGCCACAGCGGGCGTTGGACGGTGCGGTCCTGGCCGTAGGTCGCGAGGAGCGCGTGGGCCTCGATCGGGTCGCCGAGCGCGGTGCCCGTGCCGTGAGCCTCCACGGTGTCGATGTCGGCCGGGGACAGTCCCGCGTCGGCCAGCGCCGATCGGATCACCCGTTGCTGCGCAGGGCCGTTGGGCGCGGTGAGGCCGTTGGACGCGCCGTCGGAGTTGACGGCCGAGCCGCGCAGTACGGCGAGGACGGGATGGCCGTTGCGTCGTGCGTCGGAGAGCCGTTCCAGTAGGACCAGGCCGACGCCCTCGCCCCAGGCGGTGCCGTCGGCCGCCGCAGAGAAGGGCTTGCAGCGGCCGTCAGGGGCGAGCCCGCGCAGTCTGCTGAACGCGATGAACGGGCCGGGCGAAGCCATCATCGTGACGCCGCCGGCGACGGCGAGCGAGCACTCCCCGTCGCGCAGGGACCGTACCGCCGAATGCATCGCGACCAGCGACGACGAGCACGCGGTGTCCACCGTCACGGCGGGCCCGCGCAGCCCCAGCGTGTAGGCGATACGGCCGGAGGCCACGCTGCCCGCCGAACCGAGGGCGAGATGCGCCTCCAACTCGTGTGCGCCACGGTGGAGCAGACGGCTCGCGTAGGTGGCGTGCATGACGCCGACGAAGACGCCGGTGTCGCTGTCGCGCAGACCGGTGGGGTCCATGCCCGCCCGCTCCAGCAACTCCCAGCCGGTCTCCAGGAGCAGTCGCTGCTGGGGGTCGGTGGCGAGGGCCTCGCGGGGCGACATGTTGAAGAAGGCCGCGTCGAAGTCGGCTGCCCGGTCCAGGAATCCGCCCCGGCGGGTGACCGACTTGCCGAGGTGGTCGGGGTCCGGGTCGTACAGGTCGGCCACGTTCCAGCCGCGGTCGGCGGGAAAGTCGGAGGTCGCGTCGGTGCCGTCGGCGACCAACTGCCATAGATCCTCCGGGGATTCGACTCCGCCCGGGTAGCGGCAGGCCATGGCCACGATGGCGATCGGTTCACCGGGCTCGGCGTCATGGCCGTCTCCAGTGGTACGCGCGGGGCTGTCGCCGTGCAGCGTGTCGCGGACCAGTGTCGCCACGGCGGCGGGCGTGGGGTGGTCGAACACCAGCGTCGCGGGCAGGGCGAGGCCGGTGGCCGTGCCCAGGCGGTCGCGCAGCAGGACAGCGCCGAGCGAGGTCAATCCCTGTTCGTTGAACGGCACTTCGGAGTCCAGCTCCCGCACGGGCACGTCGAGAGTCCGTGCCGTCACTTCGAGAACCAGGTCGAGTACGGCGTCGGACGCGGCCGCGAGTCGCTCCCGCAGCGCGGCCGACGCGGTCGTACGTTCCGCCGCGAGGCGCTCCGGCAGCTGCTCGGCGAGCACGGCCCGGGCGATCTTGCCGGACGCGGTACGGGGGAGGGACGCGGTCGGATAGATCTCGTCCGGCACCTTGAACCCGGACAGCCGTTCCCGGCAGGCGGCGAGGGCGAGCGCCGTGTCGACCCCGTCCGGGCCGGGCACGACGAACGCCACCGGTACCTCGCCCAGCACGTCGTGCCGCCGGCCGACCACAGCGGCGTCGGCGATGTCGGGGCGGGCCAGCAACACCCGCTCCACTTCGGAGGGGTTGATGTTCACACCGCCCCGGATGATCAACTCCTTGACACGGCCGGTGACATGGAGATGGCCGTTCGCGTCGCGCCGACCTAGGTCCCCGGTGCGGTACCAGCCGTCGGTGAACGCCTCGGCGGTCGCGTCCGGACGGTTGTGGTAGCCGGTCATCAGTCCGGGCCCGCGCACCCAGATCTCGCCCTCGTCCCCGTCGGCGGCCTCGGCGCCGGTGGAGGGATCGGTGATCCGGACGTCCAGCACCAGCAGCGGGAAACCGCGCGAGGGTTCTTCACGGGGGTCGTCGAGCCGCTCGATCGCGATCTTCCCGCAGGTCTCCGTGGAGCCGTACCCGTCCAACAGGGGTGCGGTCAGGGCCAGTTCGGCCTCATCTCGCAACTCCGGGGAGCAGGGCGCGCCTCCGCTGACGCACACGCGCAGCGAGGGTGGCACCGGTCGCGCCGTCTCGCGCAGCGACTCCAGCAGAAGGCGGTAGGTGGCGGGCACCCCGCCCAGGATCGTGAACGGCTCGGAGTTCAGTGCCTCGGCGACGTTCGCGCCCGGTGCGAGGACGCGTGCGGTCGCACCGACCGAGAGGACGCCCAACAGACACACGGAGTGGCCGAGGGCGTGGAACATCGGCAACGGCCAGAGAAGTCGGTCCTGTTGCTCCAGTCCGTACGCCGGTACGTAGGCCGCCGTCACCGACCACAGTCCCGAACGCTGCGTGGAGACAACGCCCTTGCTCTGCCCGGTGGTGCCCGAGGTGTAGTGGATCCAGGCCGGTTCGTCGAGATGGAGGTCGTCGCGGGGCGCCGTACCCGAATCCGTCCCGGCAAGGCTTTCGAAAGGGATCGTGCCGTCGGTCGGCCCGTCGTGTCCGACGACGATCATCCTTTGTCCGGAGGCCAGTTGGGCGAGCGGTTCCTCGCTCACCACCGCCACGGCACCGCTGTCGTCGAGGAAATACGCCAACTCCTCTTCCGACGCGGCAGGGTTGAGCAACACGCCGATCGCCCCCGCGCGCAGCACCCCGAGCCAGGTCTCCACCAGCTCCACCCGGTTGCCCAGATGGATCGCGACCCGGTCCCCACGCCGTATCCCGAGCCGAACCAGATGCCCCGCCATCCGGCCGGTGCGCCGCTCCAACTCCCCGTAGGTGACGGCACGTCGGTCGTCCCGGTACGCGGTCTTCCCATCGATCCGAGCCGCGTGCTCCCGCAGGATGTCCGGCAGTGTACGCACCGAGTCGCCCCCGTGAATTCCCATTCCCACCCTTTCGTTCCCCCACAGTGAGCGGTCACCGTACGACAGTCGCTGTCACACGGCTGCATAGGGCACGCTCTACGGCATGGTGATGTGCGAGTACTTCTCGGCCGCGAGTGACGAGGCCGCCGTCGGTGTCCTCGACGGACCGGGCGGGCCCGACGCGTCGGTGTTCGACGTGCTGTCCCTCAAGGGCATCGACCCGGTGGTCGTGATGGCACGGCTCGAAGGCATCCTCACCGACTGCACCTACGACGAAGCGCGCGCCCGCCCCCGCTCCGGGCAACTGCTCTCGGACGCCGAGGCCGACGGAGCCTTCGTCATCAGCGTCTCCGACACACTCCGGGACGCCCTGGCCACGGCGTCCGGTGAGCGACTGGACCTGGCGGCAGGGCCGTTCGCGGCTGTCGAGGAACTGAGACTCACGCCCACCAAGACGTCGGAACTGCTCCATCGGTTGTCCGGCCTGGCCAGGAGAGCCGCAGCGGAGAACCGGCGGCTGTACTGCTGGTGGGCCCTGTAAGTACCTCAACTCGGCATTCAGGAGCGGCCCGTGACCACACCCGGCGACCCGTCGACACCCGAGCCGCTCGGGCCGTCGTCTCTGGCCTGGCGGTACTTCAGCGACTGGCGGGGCATGCTGATCGGCCTCTGGGCCGGGTCGATGCAGAACATGCATCCCGCCCTGGGCGCCGGAGTCGAGGAACACTCACAGTTCTTCGAGGAGCGCTGGGAACGGCTGCTCCGCTCGCTCTACCCGATCGCCGGAGTGATCTACGACGGCCCGGACGCGGCCCGTACCGCCCGCGAGGTACGCGACTATCACGTCGGTATCAAGGGAGTCGACGGCCAGGGGCGGCGCTATCACGCCCTCGACCCGGACACCTTCTTCTGGGCGCACGCGACCTTCGTCATGGTCCCGGTACTGGTGTGCCGGTACTTCGGCCGGCCGCTGACGGAGGAACAGAAGGAGGAGTTCTACGCGGAGAGTCTTCAGTGGTACCGGCTCTACGGGGTCAGCGACCGGCCCGCTCCGGCCAACTGGGCAGGATTCACCGCGTACTTCGAGCGGATGTGCGCCGACACCCTGGAGGACAACCGGGCGGCACGTGCCGTGCTGGACATCCGCCGCATCGGCAAGCCGCCTTTTCTGAAGTGGCTGCCGGACGTGGTGTGGCGGGTGATCCGGGCTCCGCTGACCCGGCCCTTCGTCTGGCTCACTGTCGGGATGTATCCGCCCGCGGTGCGCGCCAAGTTGGGCTTCCGCTGGTCGCGTCGGAGCGCGGTCGGGCTGTGGCTGGTGGGCCGTACCGTCGCGCTCGGCTGGCACCTCGTGCCGTTCGAGCGGCGCTACCACCCGCGGGCCAGGGCCGGTTGGCGGCGGGCGCGCGGTCTCGTCGTAGGACCGGTCGAGACGCCGCGGCGGAATCTGCCTCCGGTGGAGAGCCGGGGTGACGGCAAGCACTACGCGCCCGATGTGTAGCCGTCGCCGCGTGGTTGCCCTCGCGGCGGGGCTCAGCCGAGGACGTCGGGTTCTTCCTCCACCACGAGGTCGGCCAGGAGGTTGAAGTTGTGCCGGGCCATGTTGGCGTTGCTGAACTGCCGGTGGGCCAGGGTGACTTCCTCCTCGGTCATGACGCGGGGCTTGCCGGCGGCGTCGGCGAGGAGCTGCATCCGGCAGGCGCGGTCCATGGTGATGAACCACCACGCGGCCTCCTCGACGGACCGCCCGACCGTCAGCAGGCCGTGGTGGCGGAGAATGGCGGCCCATCGGTCGCCGAGCCGGACGGCGATCCGCTCGCCCTCGGTCCGCTCCAGCACCAGGCCCTTGTACTCGTCGAACAGCACGTGGTCGTCGTAGAACGCGCAGGACTCCTGCACGATCGGGTCAAGGAGCTTGTCGAGTGACGCGAAGGCCCTGCCGTGGATGGTGTGGGCGTGCGCCACGGCCACCACGTCCGGGCGGGCCTGGTGAATGGAGGAGTGGATCCAGAAGGCCGCCTTGTTGGTCCGGCGTTCGCCCTCGACGACCCGGCCCTCGTCGTCGATGAGGAGCAGGTCGCTGACGCGGATCTTGGAGAAGTGCACCGCGTACGGGTTGACCCAGAACCTGTCGGGGAACTCGGGGTCCCGCGCCGTGATGTGTCCGGCGATGCCCTCGTCGAAGCCGTAGCGGGCGAAGATCCGGAATGCCGCCGCCAACTGCCGCTTGCGGTGGGCGCGTTCGGCCTCGATGGACTCGCGGCTCTCCGCCAGGCGAGGAATGTCCAGTTCCTCGGTGTGCTCGAAGTCGATGTCGTTGCTGCCGGTGGTGAGGGACATCGGTACGTCCTTTCCGGGGCGCGGCGAATTTCTTTCAGGCTGCAACCATCTTCACGCCCATGTCACCCTCACAGGCAAGAAATAGTGCCTCCTGGGTACTGGTGGCCTGGCTCTTCAGTCACCTCTGCGCCACGCGCCCAGCACCATCAGCGTCTTCGTGCCGATCACGGCACCTGTACGCCGGAGCCGGTCGATGACGTCTCTCAGGTGCTGCACGTTGGTCACCCGGACGCGGACCAGGGTCATTCCAGGAAAAACAGGGAAGGCTCACGATGTCGTCACCCGTTGCGCTGAAATCCTGCCGAACTCCCGCCCCTCACCGGTGTGATCTCCCACGGCCTGGCCATTTCTGACCTCGGCCTCATCTACACGTCCGGGCAGGTCGCGTGGGACGCCAAGGGGGAACTCGTCGGGGTCGAGACGACCTGGCGGCGCAATTCACCAAGGCCTACGAGAACATCGACGCGGTGCTGGCGGCCGGCGGTTCGAGCCGTAGCAAAGTCATCAAGGAGACGATCCATCTCGTCGGGTACGACACCGACGACGCAGAGCAGCTGATCGGGCTCATCGCCAGCTGCCGGGGAGAAGGGCAGACGCCGCCCGCGAGTACGTGTGTGGGTGTGGAGACTCTCTTCGCCGAGGGCTTTCTGGTCGAGATCGAGGTGGTCGCGACCTTGTGAGCGGTCGCTTCGGCCCGGGTAGCATCGATCGGTGACCAAGACGCCAGGCGCTGCCCCGACCAAGGTCGGCATCACGATCGACCGTGTTGTCGAGGCCGCATTCGTCGTCCTGCAACGGGACGGCATCGCCAAACTGTCCGCTCGGGCGATCGCAGCCGAACTCGACGTCCGGATGAACACGGTCATGTGGCACATCCGGACCAAGGACCGGCTGCTCGGCCTGATGGCGGAATCCATCCTGGGCGAAGTCCACCTGGACAACCTGCACGGAGACTGGCGCGAGCAAGTGGCCGAACTGCTCCGGCGGTTGCGGCAGGCGATGCTCGGACACAGGGACGGCGCCCTGCTCGTCGCCGGGACCTTTCCCGTCGAGCCGAGCACGTTGGCCTTTTCCGAGCGGGTGGTGACGGTCCTCTTCGAAGGCTGCCCCACACGCAAGTCGGCCGCGTGGACGTCGTGGAGCCTTTTCTATTTCACGCTCGGGCTTGTCCAGGAAGAACAGGCGACACCGGCCGCGTTCCACGACCGTCTGCGGGACACGGTGGACGAGCAGCGTTTCCCGGGCCTCCATTCGGTGCTGGAGGACTACCT
Source organism: Streptomyces sp. NPDC048504 (assembly GCF_043200035.1). Classification (NCBI taxonomy): domain Bacteria; kingdom Bacillati; phylum Actinomycetota; class Actinomycetes; order Kitasatosporales; family Streptomycetaceae; genus Streptomyces; species Streptomyces sp. NPDC048504. The sequence goes on along the minus strand of NZ_JBICXA010000012.1, from coordinate 248,313 downwards.
CTCGATCGACTACAGCGAGCGCTTCGACTTCGGAATCGAGCAGATCCTTCAGTCGGCCCCGATGGTCAAACCGCGGTCTCATGCCGTGAGTTGACGGCGTGTCAGGGAGGTGTAGCGCTCGCTGCACTCTGAGCGAGGATGTGGCGTCGCGTCTCAGGATCAGAACGCGTTTTTGGAGACCTCGTCCCAGGTCCGCCACTCGTCGAGCCGCGCCTCGTACTCCTTGGTGAGCCTCTCCAGCGGGCCTTGACCGAAGAAGATCCGCAGGGGCGGCTGTTCCGCGTCGACCACGGTGAGGATCGCCGCCCGTGTCGCGCTGGGGTCGCCGCGCCGGGAGGAGATCCCCGACATGGACGCGCGGAAGTCGTCGTAGGCCGGAAGGTGTTCGGTCCGCACCGCGGAGGGCCCCGCCCATTCGGTGGCGTACCCGGCCGGCTCGACCAGGGTGACCTTGATGCCGAAGCCCTTCACCTCGGCGGCGAGGCTCGCGGTGAACCCTTCCAGGGCGAACTTGGAGGCGTGGTAGAGGCCGAGTCCGGGCAGCGAGGTGACGCCGGCGACGGACGACACCTGGATGATGTGGCCGGAGCCGCGGGCGCGGAGGTGGGGGAGCACGGCCTGGGTGACCCAGAGCGCGCCGAACACGTTGATCTCGATCTGGTCGCGGGCCTGCTGCTCGGACACTTCCTCGACCATGCCGAACAGGCCGTAGCCCGCGTTGTTGATGACGACGTCGAGCTCGCCGAACGTGTCGACCGCGCGCTGCACGGCTTCGAACGCGGCCACCCGATCGGCGACATCGACGCGCAGCGGCAGCACCGCGTCGCCGTACTTCTCGACCAGGCCGTCGAAGGCGGCTGCGGAACGGCTGGTCGCGGCCACCCTGTCGCCCCGTTCGAGCGCGGCTTCCGCCCATTCCCGGCCGAATCCCTTCGAGGCTCCGGTGATGAACCACGTCTTCGCCATGATCTTCCTCCAGGAGTGCATGCTCTTGTTCAGTGACCAACACGACAAGTGAACTTGGTCAGTGACCAAGATGTCAACTCCGGACGGATCCCTTGTGCGGCGACCAAGGTGATTTTGGGTGCGAAAGGATCATTCCGAGCAATGAACGCGACTGTGCGCCATCAGGATTTCTTCCACGGCGTGTTCACGTGGATATCCGGTCTGTTTGACGCCGGGAGTCGCGGCACCCGCAGCCCATGCCCAACGCGCCCTGATCCGTGCCCCCGTCGCACGGGAGACACGGATCAGGGCATCGGATCAGAGCGGTGACTCAGGACTTCACGGGCTTGCCGCGGCCCCACGCCCACGCCAGGCGGTCGGCGCCGGACTGGTTGGTGGTGACCAGCCAGGGGCGGGCCGCGTCGCCGATGAGCTTCTGGATGGAGTACGTGTCGTCGGTGCGCAGGCCGGGCCAGTACACCGAACCCATGCCGAGCTTGCGGAACGTGTCCGTGTCGGCCTGGATGAAGTTGACCGAGTTGTCGGCGGGCGTCGGCACGTTGTAGTTCAGGCCCGTGGTCATCGGGGCGCCGAACTCGTCGGCCACGGTGCGGTTCGCGCAGTCGCCGAGGCGTTCCTTGAGGTCGCTCACCCACTGGTCGTAGGTCGCGTAGTCCTTCCAGAACCCGTAGTGGTGCAGCGAGAGGTACGTGCCCTTCAGGCGCGGGTCGGCGCAGACCGTGGTGACGTGGTCGTTGTAGCCGGCGCCGCTGACGAAGACGCGGTTGCGCGGCACCTTGGAGTAGGTGTCCAGCCACTTGGCGGCGAGGTCGGCCCACTCGGCGTCGGTGTACCCATGGGGCTCGTTCATCGGCTCGAAGTAGACCCGCTGGTTGTGCTGGTACGCCTTGACCACGGTGTTCCACATGGGCCAGTACGTGGCGGGGTCGTCGATGAAGCCGTCCTTGTTGGCGCCCGTCCCCTCCCAGTACGAGACGATGACCTTGAAGCCCTGTGCCGTCGCCGCGTCGATGACCCCGCGGTAGGACTTCCAGTAACTGCCGTTCACCGTGTACGGGTTGATGGGCAGCCGCACCGTGTTGGCACCGAGGTTGGCGCGGAACGCGGCGATCACCCGGGTCGCCTTGGCGTACGTCTGGGCGTAGCTGTCGGAGAGCGACAGGCCGGACAGGACGACCGGGTCGTCGGCGTAGTTGTCGCGCGGGTCGGCCCAGTTGACGCCCTTGAACTGGGACGTGTCCGTGCTCGGCGCGGCGGAGGCGGGGCTGCCGCCCAGCGTGGTGCCGGTGACCGCGGCGATCGCGACGGCCACGAAGGTGGCCCGCAGGCGGGTTCTGGCGGGGATGGTGCGCATCGACTTGCCCTTTCAGGAATGGCGACTCCGCGCATGGCGAGGCCTGCGCGCGGCTGAGCGGCCGTCGGAACGGATACCGGGCGGGACGGATGACGTCGGCTCGTCGTCCCAAGTCCCGGTGGGCTCGGTGGTGTCGGGGGAGTGCGGGCACGGTGGGCCCTGCTCGCCGGGAGCCTCCAGTTCTCCCTCCTCCACCGGCCGCGACGCGGTGTTTACGTAAACATCCTGCGGTCCGAACGCCGACCGGATCTGTCGGTCGGGCCGGACCTGGAGATGTTTACGCAAACATGGCGGCGCCGGAATCGTGGCATCCGGCACCGCCATCGTCAAGGTTTCCCGCACGTAACGTCGTTGGCGCCCCGCGGCAGGCCTACGGCTTGATGCCCACCCCGGTCCACAGGCTGACCTCGGCGTCCGTGGGCGGCTCCGTCGGGGCGGCGGCCTCGCTGGCGGCGTCGGGGCGCCAGCGGTGGCCGACGGCGATGCCGGGATCGAGCAGTTCGAGCCCGGTGAAGAAGCGGGAGACGTCCTTCTGGGAGCGGAACTGCACCGGTGTCCCGGCGTTGTTGTAGATCGAGGTCACCTTCGCCCAGGTGGCCGGATCGAAGTCGGGCGTGCAGTGGCTGATGGCCAGGGCACTGCCCGAAGGGAGAACGGACAGTAGGCGGGTCACGAGCCCGTACGGGTCCTGGGCGTCGGTGACGAAGTGCAGGAGCGCGTTGAGGGAGAGTGCGACCGGCTGGTCGAGGTCGAGGATGTCGGCCAACTCGGGGGCGTTGAGAAGGGTTTCGGGGTCGTTGACGTCCGCCTGCACGTACGTGGTGCGACCCTGCCGGGTGCTGCGCATCAGACGCTCGGCGTACTTGAGGACCAGGGGGTCGTTGTCGGCGTAGACCACCCGGGCCTCGGGGACCACGGACTGGGCGACCTGGTGCAGGTTCGGTTCGGTGGGGATGCCGGTGCCGATGTCGAGCCACTGGCGGATGCCGTGTTCCCTGGCGAGGACGCGGGTGGCCCGGTGCATGAACGCGCGGTTCTCGCGGGCGCAGACGAAGATGGCGGGGTAGGCCGCCGCGACCGTCTCCGCCGCCTGCTTGTCGACCTCGAAGTGGTCCTTGCCGCCCAGGTAGTAGTCGTACATGCGGGCGGAGTGCGGCCTGCTGGTGTCGATTTCCCGCGCGGCGTGGGGGTTGGTCATGCTCTCCCTCTCAAGTGGTGTGCATCGGCGTCTCGGGCAGGTCGCAGCCGGGCCGGCTCCAATTCCTCACGCCCGTGGTCTGGTTCAGCCGGCCATCAGATGGTCGGCCAGGCCGCGCTTGACTCCGTCGACGAACGCGGCCATCTCCTGCGGCGTGTAGATCAGCGCGGGTCCGGCGGGATCGGTCGACTGGCGCAGCGCGATACGGCCGTCGGCAAGTTGCTTCGTCTCCACGCACTGACCCCCGTTGGGACCGCTCCAGGGGCACTCCCAGCCCTGATCGCCGAGGTTCGACGCGGGCATCCCGTTGTAGACCTTGTCGTCCGTGGTGGTCATGAGTACTCCTTGCGCATGCGGTTCAAGAGCGCCTTGCTGTCCGCGGACGAGGTCAGCAGCGACATCCTGTTGTGCGCCTCCAAATGGGCCACGACATCGGACCGTTGGTCCAGATACATGGAGGCGGAGAGGATCTCGCTGTAGACGACGTCGGGCAGCTCCGGTTCCTCGAACCGGAAATAGGTGAAGGGTGCACACGCCCCCACGTGGGCACCCGCCGAGAACGGGACGATGTCGACACTGACGTGGTCCAGTTCCGAGACCTCCAGGAGCCGGTCTATCTGGTCCCGCATGACGGCGGGACCGCCCACCACCCGGTGGAGCACGGCTTCTTCCAGCACCGCCCAGAGCGTGGGCGCGTCCGGCCTCTCCAGCAGACTCTGGCGGCGCAGGCGTAACTGCACCCGCCGTTCCAGGTCTTCGTCGTTGTCGTTCGGGAAGCCGCCGCTCAGTACGCCTCGCGCGTAGTCGTACGTCTGCAGGAGTCCCGTGACGTAGTGCGGCTCATAGGTACGGAGGGTCTTGGCGCCGGTCTCCAGGCTCACGTAGGCGGTGAACCAGCCGGGCAGGACATCGCGGTAGTCGTGCCACCAGCCGGGCCGGTTGGCGCGGTCGGCGAGGGCGACGAACTCCTCGATCTCCTGGCGGTCGGCGCCGTAGGTCTCCAGCAGCTTCTCGACGTAGAGCGGTTTGAGGCCGACCTCGGCCTTCTCCAGCCGGCGGATGGTCAGGGACGTCACCCGCAGGGCCTTGGCGGCGCTCTCCAGGGACACGCCCGCGCCCTGGCGCCGATCCTGAAGCCTGCGGCCGAGGATCATGCGCAGAACCGTGGGTGCACCCGCGCCGGTGCTCGACCGAGCTTCGCTCACGCCCAACCTCCTGAGGGACTGTCACCGGCATTAGTCTGACAGCGACTTGCTGATGTCGCCAGGCAGAAACCGACGTTCTGAAATTATCAGGGAGTCGGTTGCAGCTTGAACTGAGCTATGGGCATAGTTACTTGTGTGAGCGATCTAGGCCTCTCACCGGAACACCCCAAGTCCGGTTGGCCTGTTGCTGATGCTGTGCGTCTCCCGCCTGCGCCCGCCCCCGATGGAAGGCGAACCACCGTGTCCCCCCACACGACTCCCTCCCCGCAGCTCTTAGACGTCGTCCGCCCGGACCTGGCGCACTGGCTGGAACTTCCCGCGCACCGCTCCGGCGTCCGGACCGCCCGGCACGCCATGGGCGCGCAACTGGCCAAGTGGCACCTGCCTGAAGCCGTGCGCGACGACGCGGTTCTGCTCATCTCCGAGTTGGCCACCAACGGGGTGTGCCACACACCCAGCGCGAGACTCCTGTGCGGTGTCGGACTCGTCACCGACCGTAGTCTGCGCGTCGAGGTCCACGACCACGACTACACGGGCAGCAACCTCTCCCGCTGCGAGCCGTGCGTCGACGACGAGAGCGGGCGGGGACTGTTCATCGTGCAGGCCCTCGCGGACACCTGGGGGGTCGACCGGTCGGCGCTCACCGGCGGAAAAGCCGTGTGGGCCACACTGTCCACCGGCTACTGACGCCGGACACGTGGAGGGGGCGAGGACGCCCGCGGCCTGTTCAGGTGGTCGCGGGCGTCAACTCGGCCAGCAGCAGCGTCCGGTCGTCCGCCCCGGGCGTCGCCGACGGGGCGCGCAGCAGCCGCTCGCACAGCGAGGGGAACGCCTCCGGTCCGCCGGCCGGCGTGGGCTCGGCGGCGGCCGTGTCGAGGGCCCGGGCCAGGCCGGCGATCTCCTGGTCGATGTCGGCGTGCCGCGACTCGACCAGCCCGTCGCTGTACAGCAGGAGCAGCGCCGGTTCGTCGATGGTCAGCACCGTGGCCTCGTAGTTGCCCGTGCCGAGCCCCAGCGGCAGCCCCGCGCTGGCGAGCGTCACCGGTACGGCCGGTCCGTGCGGGCCGCGCAGCAGCGGCGGCGGGTGGCCGGCGCCGACCAGGGTGCAGGAGTGCGCCCGGGCGTCCCACTCGGCGTAGATGCAGGTCGCGAAGGACGCGCCCGGAGTGTCGTAGGCCAACTCGTCCAGCCGGCGCATGAGTTCGGCCGGTTCCATGTCGAGCCGGGCCAGGGTGCGCACGGCCGTACGCAACTGGATCATGGCCACGGCGGACTCGGGGCCGTGGCCCATCGCGTCGCCGACGACCAGACCGACCCGGCCGCCGGGGCGGGGCAGGACGTCGAACCAGTCGCCGCCGATGATGTTGCCCTGGCCGGCCGGGAGATAGCCGTGCGCGATGCGGCAGCCGTGGAACGCCTGGGCCGGGTCCGGGAGCAGGCTGTTGCGGATGGCCAGCGCGGTGCGGCGCTCGCGTTCGTAGCGGCGCGCGTTGTCCAGGGCGACGCTCGCCCGGGCCGCCAGCGACTCCACCGCCACGGCCTCGCCGGGCAGGAAGGGGCCCCGCTCCGGGCCGCGCGTGCAGGCGATGAACCCGACGGTGGCGCCCCGCAGTTGGAGCGGGACGACGAGGAAGGACGCCGTCCCCAGCAGGTCGTCTATACGCTGTGCGTCCCCGCCCGCGGAGGCCAGCAGCCGGTCGGAGGTGTGCTTGTCCACTCCGTCGAGGACCTGCGAGTGACCGCTGGCGAGGGCACGGGCGTACGGGGTCTCGCGCGGGAAGACGACCACCTCGCCGACCGGCAGCACACCGTCCCAGCTCTCGGGCGCCTCCGTGCCCACCCGCACCGCCAGCCGGCGCGCCTCGATCTGCGGCGGATCCACGGCGGGATACGCGTTCTCCTCCAGCACCCACCGCTCCAGCAGATACACCGACGCCGCGTCGCAGAACCCGGGCGTCAGCGCGTGCACGACATGGCTGCCGGTCAGCCGCAGGTCGAGCTCCGAGCCGATCACGTCCGCGGCGGGGGCGAAGGCCTGCCTGCGGCGTGGGGGCCCGGCAGGGGGTGCGTCACCGTGATGACTGCGCGGTTGGTTCCGCAGGGTCGTGCCTTTCCGGGTGGGGACCGGCCGCGTGGCGTGGGGCAAGCGGTCTGCCGTGCTTTCCTCGGCAACTATATGATGACGCGTCAAGGAACCTGGGGCCAAAGGGAGTTGTGGTGACGGACAGCGCAGATCTGCCGCAGGGGATCGATCCTCGCAAGGCGAGTGTCGCCCGAATGTACGACGCGATGCTGGGCGGTGAACACAATTTCGCCATAGACCGCGAGGCGTTGGCGGCCTTCACCGCGATCGACCCGCAGGTGCGCACCCTGGCCCGCGCCAACCGCGAGTTCCTCGGCCGGGCCGTGCGCTTCCTGGTCGACTCCGGCGTACGGCAGTTCATCGACCTCGGCTCGGGCATCCCCACCCAGGGAAACGTCCACGAGGTCGCGCAGGCGGCCAGCCCCGGAGCCCGCGTGGTCTACGTGGACAACGACCCGGTGGCCGTCGCCCACAGCACCTCCCTCCTCGCCGACAACCCGGACGCGGACATCGTGGACGGCGACATCCGCACACCGGCCGACGTCCTGTCTTCCCCGCAAGTAAGGAAGTTGATCGACTTCGAGCGGCCCGTCGCCGTCCTGATGATCACGATCCTGCACTTCGTCACGCCCGCCGAGGACCCGGCCGGCATCGTCGCCGCCTTCCGCGACGAACTGCCCGACGGCAGCTGGCTGGCCATGAGCCACGCCACCAACGAGGATCGCCCGGACACCGCGGCGGCCGTGGGCAAGTTGTACAGCTCCAAGGCCACTTCGCCCGTCACGGCCCGCTCCTACGACGAGATCCTCGGCCTGTTCGACGGCTTCGACCTCGTCGAGCCCGGCCTGACCTACGTCCCCCTGTGGCGCCCGGACCCGGCGGACGAGATCCCCGAAAACCCCTCGGAGTACTGGGTCTACGCGGGCGTCGGCTCCAAGAACGCATAGACCGCGGGTACTTCGGTCGCGGAAAACGAGGTGCGCGCCCCGGATTTGGCCGGATGAGGGGGAGTGAGTCGTGAGAACCGGGGCAGGGGGCTCTTGTCAGCAGTTCCTTCGGACGAATGGGGTGGGCGATATGGCAGCCGTGACGGCAGCGGAGGCACCGGCCACGGCAGGACGGCGGACCACGGTCGGGGAGGCGCTCCCGATGATCGCCGAGCCGTCGAAGGTGAGCCCGAAGGACGCGCGTGAGCTGTCGCGCCAGTTCTTCGACCGGCTGACCTCGCTGGAGGAGGGCACCCACGAGTTCCAGTACGTGCGCAACACCCTGATCGAGATGAACCTCTCCCTCGTGCGCTACGCGGCCGCGCGCTTCCGCAGCCGCAGCAACAACGAGATGGAGGACATCGTCCAGGTCGGCACGATCGGACTCATCAAGGCGATCGACCGGTTCGAGCTCTCGCGGCAGGTGGAGTTCACGTCGTTCGCCGTCCCCTACATCGTCGGCGAGATCAAGCGCTTCTTCCGCGACACCAGCTGGGCCGTCCACGTGCCGCGCCGACTGCAGGAGGCCCGCGTCGAGCTGGCCAAGGCGACCGAGGAACTGCGGTCCCGCCTCGGTCGTACGCCGACCACGCGTGAGCTGTCCGAGCTGATGTGCCTCACCGAGGAAGAGGTCATCGAGGCCCGCAAGGCGTCCAACGGCTACACCTCCTCCTCGCTCGACGCGGCGCTCAGCTCCGACGCGGGCGCCGAGGGCGAGACCGTACTGGCCGATGTCATCGGCGAGGACGACCCGGGGCTCGAACTGGTCGACGACCTCAGCTCCTTGGCCCCCCTCATCGCCCAACTCGACGAGCGCGAGCGGAAGATCATCCACATGCGCTACGTCGAGGAGCGCACCCAGGCCGAGATCGGCGAGGAACTCGGCGTCTCCCAGATGCATGTGTCCCGGCTCATCAGCCGTATGCTCCGCCGCCTCCGCGCGGGGCTGCTCGATCCCGCGGTCGCCTGACGAGTCGTTCCGGCCCAACAACCGGGGCTGTTGGGTGATTTCACCCTCCCCGGATGTCCGTTCTGCGGCACTCTCGTACTGTGGCCGGGCCGGCATCTCAGGTGCGGGCCCGGCCGTCGCGGGGTTGCCGGAAGGGGGAGTTGTGGCGTGGCGGAGTGAGGAGTTCGGGGAGTCCCACGAGGGCATCGTGGGAGCGGTCCTCGCCGACGGCAGTGAGCCGAAGTCCGTGTATCTGGATGTGGGCAGCGGCAGTTCCATGTTCGAGACGCGTGAGTGGTGGGCCTACAACGGCTGGATGGGCCGGCCCAAGGCAGCCGGCTGGCGGGCCTCGTGCGCGTGCGGTTGGCGTGGGGACGGTCATCCCATCGACTGGGACCAGGTGGAAGACCACGACCTGGACGACCTGGACACCTCCGACGCGTACGACGAGTGGTGGGAACACATCCACGCGGTCGAACGCCGGACGGTCCCGTTGCCTGAGGAACTCTCCGAGCTGATCGAGCAGTTGGAGGAACGGCTCGACGCGCTCTCGGACGCGGCGCCGGTCGCCGCGCTGAAGGCGGTGGCCATCCTGGAGCGCCTGTCCGCCCGGGTCGGCAAGGAGGCGGCGTACGGAGCGCAGGCCGACGACGTGCCGGGCGAGGCGCTCGGCAAGGCGCTCGGGCTGAGCGTGGACAACGCCCGGTCCCGGCTCGACCGGTACCTCCGCGCCTACTACTGATCGACGGACAGCGGGCGGAAAGGGCAGCTGGAGGCGGGTGCCCGTGGTGCCGTGCTGCCAAAGGGGCGAGGGTGCGTGCCAGACTGGATGTACCGCTCGCCCCCGCTCCGTAGCTCCCGCACTTCACCGAGGTTGTCCGTGACCAAGCCCCCGGCCCGAGTCCCCCAGCGCAGCAACGCGCGCTCCAACCGGGAACGCATCCTGGCCACGGCCCGCCGGGAACTCGGCCGGAACCCCGACATCACCCTGGAAGAACTCGCGCGCGCCTCCGGTGTCGTACGGCGCACGCTGTTCGGGCACTTCCCCGGCCGGGAGGCGCTGCTGGAGGCGCTGGCCGAGGAGGCGTCGGAGGCCCTGCGGGCAGCGCTGCCCGCCGAACCGGCGCCGTCCGGTGCGGGGGTGGAGTCGGCCGAGCGGTCGTACGTGCGCTTCGTGCTGTCGATGTGGACCGTGGGCGACCGTTACCGGCTCCTCCTGGCGCTGGCCCGGCGCGACCTGGGTGTGGAGCGCGTCACCGAGATCCTGTCACCGGCCCGCAGCGCGGCCACCGCCATCCTGGACCGAGGCCAGCGTGACGGCGTCTTCCACACCCAACTGCCGGCCGTCGTGCTGAGTGCCGGACTCGAAGCCATGTCGATCGCCCTGCTCGAAGCGGTCAACTCCGGGGAGCTGGAGGACGACGGGACCTGTGTGGCGGTCGCCGGGCTCATCGCGGCCGGTGTGCCGGAGAAGCAGGCGCGGATCGTGGTGGACGAGGTCGCGCAGGCGGCGGACGTGGCTCCGGCGGACGAGGCCGTCGCGGACGACTGAGGCTCAGGCGTCGCCGTACGACGAGCCGCCCTCCGCCGAATCGCCCCGCGAGCCGTCGGCGGACCGGAAGGTGACCGACTGGCCCGACAGGCGGGCGATCAGCCCGCTCTCCGTCGTGGTGACCGAGCGCAGGCGCAGGCCCTGAGGAATGTTCCGCAGCCGGATCGGCTGCTCGAAGACCTTGCCGAGCGCGAGTCGCCCCACCTCGGGGAGCGGACCGCCCGTGACCTGGAAGTCCTTGAAGGCGATGCGGTTGCCGGACAGCACCGAGACGGTCGCCGCCACGGTGACGTCGTCGCCGGTGGGCAGGAGGACGCTCGCGCGGACCTGGCCGGGACGGGTGCCCCGGGAGATCTCCAGCCCCAGGGCATCGGACACGTCCGCGTAGGACAACAGGGCGGTCGCCTCCGCCGAGCGGGCCAGTGCCTCCGTGTCGTCGTCGGATTTCCTCAACTCAGTCAGCCGGAGGGAGAGTTCACTCACCGGCAGTGGGCCGGTGGTGTCGCTCGCCGGTATGCCGTGCGCGGTGATGTCCACGTGCCGCAGGGTGCCGGCGGCCAACTGCGTCAGCACGGGGAAGCCCCGCACATGCACCTCCGGCGTCGAGGGCGTGTGCATGCCCTCCTGGAACGCCTTGGCCGTACGGGACTCCACCCGCGCCGTCGCGAAGCGGTCGACAGCGATGGGTACGAGGATCAGCGCGAGCAGTGCGCCGACGGCGATGACGACCTGTCGGGGGCTCCTCCGGGGCGGGGGCGCGTCACCGGGCTCGTACGCGGCGAACGTGGTGTCGGCGTAGTCGTACGGGTGCATGGGTCTCCTTCAACGGGATTCAACGGGACGGTCGCAGGTGGTGAACCGTGGCGGCCGCGAGGTCGGGTGCGACGCCTACGGCGATCAGGGCAGCGGTGGCGGCGGCAGTGCCGTCGTCGGTCCAGAGGCCGGAGTTGACGCTGTCCAGCAGCGCCAGCAGGTGTGCCTCAAGGGCTCTGCCGAGCGGGCCCGGCGGGACCGCGGTGTGGAAGACGCCCTGCCGCTGACCGTCGGCGAGGATCCCGGTGACCGTGTCACGGGCCGGGCCGAGCAGCGCGTCGATCCGGTCGGGGCCGAGGTCGCGGTGGGCGAGGGCGATGAGCGTGCGGTAGCGGTCGCCGACCGGCCAGAGCGTGAGGACGAAGTGGGCCAGCGCGGTCACGGCGTCCGGTGCCGGCGCCCGGGCGACGGCACTCGCACGCCGTACCGCCTCCCCGATGTCCGCCGCGAGGCCCTCGACGAGCGCGGCCCGTCCGGCGAAGTGCTCGTACAGGGTGCGCCGCGCGACGCCGGCCGCCTCCGCGATCTCCCCGAGGCTGCTGTCGGGTTCGCGGCCCAGTTTTCGCCGGGCCGCTTCCAGGATGCGGGCGCGGGTGGCGCGCGCCTTGGCGCTGCTGCGGCCGGTCACGTCGACACCTCCTGGCGGGGCTGGTTCGTCTCGGCATAGTTGCACATCGCTGAGCAATAAAATAACCTGCACATCAGTGAGCAATTAATGTCGTCAAGGAGTCTCCGATGCCGCTCTTCGCCACCACACCCGTCGACAAGACGACCGGGCCCTACGCGAGGCGCTGGTCCGCCCTGATCGTGCTCTGTCTGAGCCTGCTGATCGTGGTCATGGCGAACACCTCGCTGATCGTGGCCGCCCCCGACATGACCACGGACCTGGGCCTGAGCAGCAGTGATCTGCAGTGGGTCATCGACGGCTACACCGTCCCGTACGCCGCGCTGATGCTCGTGCTGGGGGCGATCGGCGACAAGTACAGCCGTCGCGGCGCGCTCCTCACCGGCCTGGTGGTCTTCGCCGCCGGATCGGTGATGGGCAGCCTGGTCCACGAGACCGGGCTGGTCATCGCGGCCCGCGCGGTCATGGGCGTGGGCGCGGCGGTGGTCATGCCGGCCACGCTGTCCCTGCTGGTCGCGATCTTCCCGAAGCACGAGCGGGCGCGGGCCATCACGGCCTGGACCGCGACCTCGGGCCTCGCCATCGCCGTCGGTCCGCTGGTCGCGGGCTGGTTGCTGGAGGACCACGCCTGGGGCTCCACGTTCCTGATCAACGTGCCCATCGCGCTCGTCGCGGTCGCCGGCGCGCTCGTCCTCGTACCGCCGTCCAAGGCGGAGGCGATGGGCCGTATCGACTACGTGGGCGGGCTGCTCTCGATCGTCTCGGTCGGCAGCCTGGTCTACGCGATCATCGAGGGCCCGCACTTCGGCTGGGGCACGGGTCCGGTCACCGCGGCCGTCGTGGCCGCCATCGGTCTACCCGCCTTCGTGGCCTGGGAGTTGCGCCACCCGCACCCCATGCTCGACGTCCGCAAGTTCGCGCAGCGATCCTTCAGCGGCTCGATGACGGCGGTGCTGTTCTTCTTCTTCGGCACGTTCGGTGCGATCTACTACGCCACGCAGTTCCTCCAATTCGTCCTCGGCTACGACGCGTTGGAGACGGGCGTACGACTGCTGCCGCTGGCCGGTGCCGTGTTCCTCGGCGCCGCGGTCACCGGGCGGCTGACTCCCAAGCTGGGCATGAAGCCGATGGTCGGGACCGGCATGGTGCTCGGCACCGTCGGCGTCCTCCTGCTCACCCAGGTCGACAAGGCCTCCACCTACGGCGACTTCCTGCCGACGATGATGCTGTTGGGCTTCGCGATCGGGCTGAGCGTCTCCCCGGCCACGGACACGATCATGGGCTCGTTCCCGGAGAACGAGCTGGGTGTCGGCGGCGGCGCCAACGACACCGCGCTGGAACTGGGCGGCTCTCTGGGCATCGCCATCCTCGGTTCGCTGCTGGGCACCACCTACAAGGACAAGCTGACGGACCTGGTCGGCGGGCACCTTCCCGCCGCCGCGGTGGACACCGCGAAGGACTCGGTCGGCGGCGGCCTGGCGGTCGCCCAGCAGATCGCGAAGACGCCCTCCGCGGGACCGCAGCAGGCGCAGGCCCTGGTCGACGCCGTGCACGAGGCCTTCGCCCACGGTGTCGCCCGGACCAGCCTGGTGGGCGGCATCATCATGGCCGCCGGCACGTTGATCGTCCTCGCGGTGCTGCCGGGCCGCCGAGCCACCAACGAGCCCGAGTCGAAGGAGACGGAGACCGGCCAAGAGCAGGAGCACGCCGAGTCCGTCTGAACGCCCCGGGCACCCTTCCGCGGCATGCCATGAATGCGGTGAACTGCTCGACGTGCAACGCCCGTTGGTCGACATCCCGAAGACGAGGAAGCGAGAGATGGCCCGGTAAGTGGCATCAGCCGGGGGCGCACGCCGGTCGGTCGGACCATCGTGGATAAACTGGCACAGTTCCGCCTCGGCGCCCGCTCCCTCGTCCGCTCGGAGAACGCCGTCCCCGCACTGAGCGGTGCCGGCATCGCCGACGGCTGAAGCTCACTTCACGAAATCGACGGTCCTGCCTGTGCACGCTCCGGACACCACCGCCACCGAACCGGCCGACGCGGCCCCGCATCGCACCCGACGCTGGCTGCGCCCGGCGGTGATCACGGTCCTGCTCGCGCTGTTCACCACCGAACTGGTGCTGGGATGGCCGTCGTTGGCCGCCGCGCTGTCACAGCTGCGCGCGCCCCGGCTGAACTGGTTCGCCGTCGCGCTCGTCGCCGAAGTGGCCGCCATGGGCTGCTACGCGCGCATGCAGCGCCGACTGCTGCGCTCGGCCGGGGTGATCGTGCCGATCCAACGGCACGTCGCCCTCGCGTACGCGGCCCACTCGCTGAGCGTCACCCTGCCCGGCGGGCCGGCCTTCTCCACGCACTTCAACTACCAGCAGATGCGCCGCTTCGGAGCCACGCCCGCCGTCGCCTCCTGGTGCATCGCGCTGTCCGGCCTGCTCTCCGCGGCGGCCCTCGCCGTCGTCACCGCGATCTCCGCGATCGCCTCTGACGGAAGGCTGCAGTGGCACAGCCTCGTCACCCTCGGCCTGGCCGTGCTGCTGCTCACGGTCGGCATCCGGCGCATGACCCGCCACCCCGAGAAGGTCGAACCGGCCACCCGCGCCGCGCTGGCCAGGGTCAACCGGCTGCGGCACCTTCCCGAGACCCAGGGCCTCGACCGCATCCGCGGCTTCGTCGAGCAGCTCCGTACTGCCCGGCTCGAACCCTGGCACGCCGTCGCAGCCGCCGTCTTCGCCGTGCTCAACTGGCTGCTGGACGCAGGCTGTCTGTGGCTGTGCTTCCACGCCATCAGCGACACGCAGATCAGCAGCGCCCAACTGCTGCTCGCCTTCTGCGCGGGCATGGCCGCCGGGACCCTCACGATCATCCCGGGCGGTCTCGGCCTCATCGACAGCGCGCTGATCCTCGGGCTGGTCACGGGCGGCGTCGCGACCAGCACCGCCATCGCCACGGTCGTGCTCTACCGGATCATCAGCTTCGGGTTCATCATCGGCATCGGCTGGATAACGTGGCTGGTCATCCGCCGCCACAATCGCCGGGAGCCCGCCGTCTAGCGGCGACGGACTCTCAGGCCCGCGCGCCGCCGTCGACCCGCAGGACCGTGCCGGTCACGAAGGAGGCACGGTCGCTGAGCAGCCAGGCCGCGGCCTGGGCGATCTCGTCGGGGTCGGCCATGCGCCCCAGCGGAGTGTGCGTGATGCGTTCCAGGAGACCGGGAGAGTCCGCTTCCCAGGTCCGGATCATCTCGGTCAGCGTGCCGCCAGGGGCGATCGCGTTGACCCGGATGCCTTCCGGGCCGTACGTGACGGCGGCCGACTCGGTGAGGCTGTTGACCGCGCGCTTCATCGCGCCGTAGGCGGGCAGTTCGGGGTTGCCCATCAGGCTGCCGACGGAGGAGTTGTTGACGATGGCGCCGGTTCCCGCGGTCGCCCGGATCGCGGCGACCTGGGCGACCATGGCGAGCCAGACGCCCTTGAGGTTCACGTCGTAGACGTGGTCGAAGTCGCTCTCCGGCAACTCGTCCATCGGGCCCGGGCGTTGGATCGTCGCGCCGTTGTTGAAGGCCACGTCGAGCCGGCCGTACAGTTCGACGGTCCGGTCGACGGCCGCGCGCACACTGGCCGCGTCGGCCAGGTCGCACACGACGTAGTCCGCGGTGCCGCCGACCTCGCGGATCTCCTCGGTAACTGCCTTCAGCTGGGCCTCCGTTCGGGCCGCGAGCAGTACCTGGGCGCCTTCCCGGGCGAACAGCCTTGCTGCCGCCGCGCCGATGCCGCGTCCGGCGCCGGTGACGAAGGCGACCTTGCCGGACAGCAGGCCGAGGGAGGGATGAGTGGGTGTGTTGGTCATGGCAGCGACCCTGCGCCGGTCCGCAGGGCTGATCCAGGCACCGGCAGTACCTGGCTGACCCGCCGACGCGCGTACACACTGGGGGAGTGGACCGACGAGAACTGGCCGACTTCCTGCGCAGCAGGCGTGAGCGGATCACCCCCGCCGAGGTGGGGCTGCCCGCAGGGCCGCGCCGCCGTACCCCGGGGCTGCGCCGCGAGGAGACGGCGCAGCTGGCGTTCATCTCGACCGAGTACTACACCCGGCTGGAGCAGGCCCGCGGCCCGCATCCGTCGCGCGAGGTACTGGCCGGGCTGGCCCGCGCCCTGCGCCTGACGGACGCCGAGCGCGACCACCTCCACCACCTGGCGGGCGTACCGCCGGGCCCGCCGCCCGGACCCTCGCGCGAGGTGCGGCAGAGCATCCTCGATCTGCTGCACCGGCTTCCGCAGGCCGCCGCGATCGTGGTCTCCGCGACGCACGAGGTGATCGCCTGGAACGACCTGGCCGCCGCCCTCATGGAGGACTTCTCGGCCGTGCCACGACGCGACCGCAACCTGCTGCGCCGGGTCTTCCTCGGGCCGCACCCGGAGGGGCGACGGCTGTACGGGGTCTCGGACGCGGACGAGTTCGCGCGCCGCGCCGCCCAGGACCTGCGTGCCGCCGCCGCCCGCTACCCCGACGACCCGGAGCTGACCGAGCTGGTTGCCGAACTCCTCGCCGGAAGCGAGGAGTTCACCGAGCTGTGGGACTCCCACGACGTGGCCACCGCGCCCACCTTCCGCAAGACCTTCCAGCACCCGATGGTCGGCCCGGTCACCGTCAACTGCGACGTCCTCGACATCGCCGACCGCGACCAGCGGGTCGTGATCTACACGACCGTCCCCGGCTCGCCGTCCGAGAGCGCCCTGCGGCTGCTGTCGGTCATCGGCACGCAGAGCATGGACATCGCCCCCTGACCCGGGTCAGCCCGCCGTACGTGCGACGAGGTCCAGCGCGATGTCGGTGATCATGTCCTCCTGGCCGCCGACCATCGCCCGCCGCCCGGCCTCGACCAGGATGCTGCGCGTGTCGAGGCCGTAGCGCGCGGCCGCCGTCTCGGCGTGGCGCAGGAAGCTGGAGTACACACCCGCGTAGCCCAGGCTGAGGGTCTCGCGGTCCACCCGTACCTCGCGGTCCTGCAGCGGTCGTACGAGATCGTCGGCCGCGTCCATGAGCGGGAACAGGTCGCAGCCGTGCTTCCAGCCCATCAGGTCGGCGACCGCGACGAACGCCTCCAGCGGACAGTTGCCCGCACCCGCGCCCTGGCCCGCGAGGGAGGCGTCGACGCGGATCGCGCCGCCCTCGACCGCGACGACCGTGTTGGCCACGCCCAGCGCGAGGTTGTGGTGTGCGTGGATGCCCAACTCGGTCTCCGGGGCGAGGACTTCGCGGTACGCGCGGAAGCGGTCCCGGACCCCGTCCATCGTCAACCGGCCGCCGGAGTCGGTGACATAGACGCAGTGCGCGCCGTAGGACTCCATCAGCTTGGCGTGGCGGGCGAGTTCGGCGGGCCCGGCCATGTGGGACATCATCAGGAACCCGGCCACGTCCATGCCCAACTCCCGTGCCGCCGCGATGTGTTGGGCGGAGATGTCGGCCTCGGTGCAGTGCGTGGCGACCCGCACCGAGCGGATGCCCAGCGCGTGGGCCTGCCTGAGGTCGTGGACGGTTCCGATGCCGGGCAGCAACAGGGTGGTGGGGACGGCCTGTTGTACGGCGTCGGTGACGGCCTCGATCCACTCCCAGTCGGTGTGGGCGCCGACGCCGTAGTTGATGCTGGAGCCGGACAGTCCATCGCCGTGCGCGATCTCGATCGCCGCCACTCCGGCGCTGTCGAGGGCGGCGGCGATCGCGCGGGCCTGGCCGACGGTGTAGCGGTGCCGTACGGCGTGCATGCCGTCCCGCAGTGTGACGTCCTGGACGTAGAGGGAGGGGGTCACTTGGCTGCCTCCTTGCCGGTGTGGGCGGCGATCCGTTCCGCGGTACGCAGCGCGGCCGACGTCATGATGTCGAGGTTTCCGGCGTAGGCGGGGAGATAGTGGGCGGCGCCCTCGACCTCCAGGAACACCGACACCTTCAGCAACTCGCCCGCGCCCGGCGCGAGGGTGCGCAGCGGGTCGTCGGCGGCCACCTTGTCGTACTGCACCTCCTGCTTGAGCCGGTAACCGGGCACGTACGCCTGGACGCGGCCGACCATCTCCTCGACGGACGCGGTGACCGCCTCGGTCGCGCAGTCGGAGACCAGGCAGTGCACGGTGTCCCGCATGATCAGCGGGGGTTCGGCCGGGTTGAGGACGATGATCGCCTTGCCGCGCGCCGCGCCGCCGACCTTCTCGACGGCGGAGGACGTGGTCTCGGTGAACTCGTCGATGTTCGCGCGGGTGCCCGGGCCCGCCGAGCGCGAGGCGATGGACGCGACGATCTCGCCGTAGTGGACCGGGGAGACCGCGCCCACCGCGGCGACGATCGGGATCGTGGCCTGGCCGCCGCAGGTGACCATGTTGACGTTCGGGGCGTCGTGGTGGGCGTCGCCGTTGACCGGAGGGACGACGTACGGGCCGAGGGCGGCCGGGGTGAGGTCGACGAGGGTGCGGCCGAGGGGCCGTAGGACGTCTTCGTGGTGGCGGTGGGCGCCGGCCGAGGTGGCGTCGAAGACGATGTCGACGTCGGCGAACTCGTCCAGGGCGACCAGGCCTTCGACACCCTCGTGGGTGGTGGCGACCTTCAGGCGGCGGGCGCGGGCCAGGCCGTCGGAGTCCGGGTCGATGCCGGCCAGGGCGGCGATCTCCAGGGTCTCGGAGAGGCGCAGGACCTTGATCAGGAGGTCGGTGCCTATGTTGCCGGAGCCGATGATGGCGACCTTCGTGGTCACTTGCCGTCCCCTTCCGTGGCTTCCGCTGCGAAGCGGACCCGTACGGAGCCCAGGTCCGAGATGTGGGCCTCGAAGGTGTCGCCCGGGGCGGCCGGGGTCATCGGGCCCAGGGCGCCGGTCAGCACGAGGTCGCCCGCGCGCAGCGGGTCGCCCCGCTCGGCGAGGGCGGAGGCCAGCCAGACGGCGGCGGTGAGGGGGCTGCCGAGACAGTCGGCGCCGGTGCCCTCGGAGACGGTCTCGCCGCCCCGGGTCATGGCCATCGTGACCGTGCGCAGGTCCACGGCGGTCAGCGGTACGGGCGTGGCGCCCAGCACGTACAGACCGCAGGAGGCGTTGTCGGCGACGGTGTCGGCGAGGGAGATGTCCCAGTTCCGCACCCGGCTGTCGACGATCTCCAGCGCGGGCAGCGCGAAGTCCACCGCGCGCAGCACGTCGACGACCGTGCACTCGCGCTCCGGCAGGTCCCGGCCGAGGACCAGCGCGACCTCGGCCTCCACCTTCGGCTGCAGCAGCCGGCCCAGGGGTACCTCGCCGCCGTCCGGCACCGCCATGTCCGCGAACAGGGCGCCGAAGTCCGGCTGGTCCACGCCGAGTTGACGCTGCACGGCGGGGGAGGTCAGGCCGATCTTGCGGCCGACGACGCGGCGGCCGGCGTCCACACCGCGCCGGACGTTCAGCTGCTGCACGGCGTAGGCGGTCTCCAGGCCGCCGCCGTCGAGCAGGTCGCGCACCGGCGGGCAGGCGACCCCGGTGCGGGTGGCCTCCGCCAGAAGGTCGGCGGCCTTGACGACGGCCGGGGACACGGCGTCCGCGCGGGCGCCGTTGGACTCGGTGGGCACGGGTTACCTCCTGGGAGAGCGGTGCGGGTACACCCCATCGGTATAGACAGCATCCCTGCGAAGGGACAATGTTTGTTCCGTGACACGGAACAACGCGAGCGGCAGCATGCTGGAGAAAGCCGCGCTCATCCTGGACTGCTTCAGTCCGAGCGGCGGACCGTACCGCCTGTCGGAACTTTCGGAGCACACCGGACTGCCCAAGCCCACGGTCCACCGGCTGGCCGCCGACCTCGTCCGGCTGGGCTGGCTGGAGCGCTCGGGCCCCCGCTACCTGCTCGGCGCGAAGCTGTTCGAGCTGGGCTCGCTGGTGCCGCACCGGCGCGATCTGCGCGAGACGGCCCTGCCCTTCCTCCAGGACCTCTTCGAGGCCACCCGCGAGACCATCCACCTCGGCGTCCGCGACGGCATGGAGGTGGTCTACCTCGAACGCATCCACGGCCACGAGGCCCTGCGGCTCCCGTCCCGCATCGGCGGCAGCCTGCCGCTGACCTGTACGGCCGTCGGCAAGGCCCTACTCGCCTTCTCCGGCGCCGAGTTGACCGAGGAGGTGCTGTCCCGCCCGCTGCCGAGCCTCACCCCGCACTCGATCACCGACCCGGCCCGGCTGCGCATGACCCTGGAGAAGATCCAGGTCTCCGGCCTCTCCTACGAGGAACAGGAGGCCGCGTTGGAGGTGAGCTGCATCGCGGCCCCGGTGTTCGCCGGCGACACCGCGGTCGCCGCCCTCTCGGTCGCCGTACCCCGCACCCGCTTCCGGCCCGCCCAACTCGCCCCGGCCGTACGGACGGCGGCGCTCGGACTCTCCCGCGTGCTGCGCGGTGGAGGGACCACGAGGACCCCACTGTCCTGGCGGTGAACCCGACCGTACACTGACAAGTCACGGCAACGGGGGCATTGTTGAGCGGGGGGAGAATCATGTCCGGGGATCAGTACGGGTCTGTCCAGGGGTTCGTCGTGCCACCGATGCCGTCGTCTCCACCCCCCGGCCCGCCGGACCGACTCAGATCCGTCGCGGTCGGCCTCCTCAACCTCAGTGGTCTCGGGCTCGGTTACGCGCTGATGCGCCGCTGGCTGCTCATGGCCGTGTGCTGGGTCGCGACCGTCGTGCTGCTGCTGGTGGCCCTGCCCGCCGACCCGGACGGCGTCCCGGGCGCCGCCGTCACCCTGTATGTCGTGTTCCTCGTACTCGCCGCCGTCCACGGCGCGTTGGTGGGCCTGCGCACCCGCCTCGCCTGGCCCTCGCCCACACCGGTCGCGGTCGTGCTCGGCCTGGTCCTGCTCGCCGTACCCGCCGGGGGAGTCGTCCTCTACGGCAACGCCCGCGACGAGGCGACCCAGCAGATGCTCCTCGACCGGCTGGAGACGGCCGACCAACTCGTCGCGGACTCGGGGAGGTTGCCGTTCTCGGCGGCCGAACCCCACTACCGGCAGTCGCTGGTCGCCTACGACGACCTCAGCACCGCCCACTCCGGTTCACGGGCCGCCAAGCGCGTGCCCGACCGGCTGAAGACGTTCTACACGACGGTCGCCGGCGCCTACGCGCAGAAGAACTACTGTGACGCGATACCCCAGTTGAAGTATCTGCGGACCGTCCCCGGCACCATCGCCAAGAAGGAACTGGGCACGCTCACCACCTGGCCGGACGACCGGCTGGCCACCTCCCTGTACGAGTGCGGCTCCACCGGTCTTGCCGCCCAACGCGCGGACTGGTCGACGAACTTCGGCGATCTGCTGGCCACGTTCCCGCAGTCGTCCCAGGCGGGTCAGGTCGAGCCCGCCGTCAAGTCGGCCGTCGCCACGGGGGTGAAGGGCGTCACCGGCAGCCAACCCTGCACGGCCGTGCAGGAGTTGGAGAGCCTCTCCAGCCAGATCGGGAGCCTGCAAGGCGGCCAGGCGGGTGTGGCCGACGCGTTGAGCGCGGACGCGCAACAGGCGAGCACCCACGCCGACTCCGGTGCCTATCAGTGCGGCGTCTTCCAGTACAAGGACGGCGACTTCGACTCGGCGCTCACCACGATGAACGACTTCGTGAAGAACAACACGCACGACAAGAACCGGGCCCGGGCCAAGAAGATCGCGATCGCCGCCGAGGTGGCGAAGACGGTTCCGGCCGCCGGCAAGAATCTGCCCACGACCGCGTCCGGCGGCAGCATCTCCGTCACGGTCAAGAACGACAGCCCGGACGACATCACGGTCCTGTACACCGGGCCGGTGACCGGCAGCTTCACGCTGAAGGGCTGCGGGAGCTGCACGTCGTACTCCCTCACCACGACCCTGCTCAAGGGGTTCAAGCCGTGCAGCTCCGGCAAGAACTACCCGCAGAAGACGATCAGTCTGCCGACCGGGACGACGTACTTCGTGCACCGGCCTGACAGTTCCACCGCGACGCCGGCCTCGGACACGGCGAAGCTCAGGTCGGGCTACATCTACACGGAGTGCGCGTACAGCACGGGAGCCTTCGGCACCGGCTGACCGTACGGGGCTTGCGAGTTGAGGCGGCGGGCGCGCCGGCACTTCGGTGCCGGGGCGCCCGCCTCCTGCTCACAGCAGTGTGGGTGCGTGGAACGTGCCGAGGCCGGTGGTGAGGTCGCGGTCCAGCCAGTAGCGGCGGGGTTCGGCGAGCATCACGGCGACGCTGACGCCCAAGAGGCCAGGGATCGTTGCCAGTTCGTCGTCGACGAAGAGCGCCAGCGCGGCGCGGTCGGTGACCAGGCCGGTGGCGAGCACGGACATGTCGCTGGCGACGTGCGCGGCGAGCCGGGTCTGGGGCAACCGGTCGATGCGGCGCATGACGTCGGGGGTCGCACCCGGCGCCACCCGCAGCCGGAGGATGAACGCGGTCTGGAAGCCCAGCCACTCCGACACGACCTCCAGCCGCGGCTTGACCCAGCCCTCGTCCAGGACCCGGCGGACCACCCGGTGCGCGGTGGAGGTGGCGAGGTCGGCGGTGCGGGCGATGCTCGCGGCGGACGCGCGGCCGTCCCGGAGCAGCTGGGCCCCGACACCGCGCTCGGCCTCGCTGAGCGGCTTCGCCGGGGGTGTCGCGGTCGCCGTGCCCTCGGGACGGGAGCCGGTCAGCTTCAGCAGGTCGGCGCGCTCGGTGTCGGCGAGGAACTGCGGGTCCCAGGTGATGCCCCGACGCAGCGTGCTGAGTGCGGGCAGGGCGTTGACGCGCCGGACACCGGGCACGGAGAACATCCGGTCGATCGCCTCGCTGGTCGCCGCCTCGGACGGGGCGTGCACGACGGCGTAGAGCGGGTAGTCGCCCGAGATCTGCGCCAGCAACTGGAGATGGGGCAGGTCACGGAGCCGGTGCAGGACCGCGAGGGGGCTCTCGCCGGTGATGTCCAGGAAGACGTGGACGGGCATCGCCGTGGAGTGGACGCCCCAGTCGGCCTGCCCGATCACGCGCACCATGCGTGCCTCGTGCAAGCGGTCGTAACGGCGTTTGAGCGTACTGGCGTCGGCGGCCAGGATCTCGCCGATGTCGTCCCAGGTGGCCCGGGGCGCCAGGTGCAGCGCGCCGATGAGGCGCCGGTCGAGCTCGTCGAGGAGAGGACGGGTCATAGGGCCTCACTCTAAGGTGCTGTTTAATCCCACTGTTACTTCTAAGATATAGAGAATCTCTCACCTGGATGCCATTGTTCGCAGGAACATCCCCCCATTGCGCCAAGAGGTACCGATGAGTGTCACCTCCGCTCAACCTCAGCCCCCGTCCACCGAGCCCCGGTCGAGAGTCCTGCGGACCGCCTTCCGGGGCCTGACGGCGATCGAGAAGGTCGGCAACAAACTCCCCAACCCCTTCTGGCTCTTCTGGATCCTCGCGGGGATCGTCGCCGTCCTCAGCGCCGTCCTGGCGGCGACCGGCCTCAGCGCCGTGCACCCCGGCACGCACGAGACCATCAAGGTGCAGAACCTGCTCAGCAAGGACGGCCTCACCCTGGCCGTCGAGGGAGCCGTCGACAACTACGCGGCCTTCCCGCCACTGGCCACCATTCTCACCGTGATGTTCGGCATCGCCGTCGCCGAGAAGAGCGGACTGTTCTCCGCCCTGCTGCGCCGCATGGTCGCGCGCGTCCCGGGCAAGTACCTCACCTTCGCCCTGTCGATGACGGCCATGGTCAGCCATGTCGCCGGCGACGCCGCCTACGTCACCCTCATCCCGCTCGGCGCCCTGGTCTTCCGCGCGGCCGGCCGCAGCCCCGTCCTCGGCTGTGTCGTCGCCTACGTCTCGATCGCCGCGGGGTACGACGCCTCCCCGTCGCTCACCACCACCGACGTCCTGCTGTCCGGGATCTCCACAGCCGCCGCCCACACCATCGACGCGCACTACGTCGTCACCCCGGTCGCCAACTACTTCTTCGGCCTCGGCTCGTCCGTCCTGGTCGCGCTGGTGATCACCCTCGTCGTCGACAAGGTCCTCGCCCGCCGCTCCGACCTGGAACCCGACGAGCCGGTCGCCGCGCTGGGCGCCGAAGAGCTGGCCGAGATCGAGGTCACCGACCAGCAGCGGCGCGCCCTGCGCACGACCGGACTGGTCGCCGTCGGCTTCCTCGCGTTCCTCGCAGCGGCCATGATCCCCTCGTCCTCACCCCTGCGCGGCGAGGGCGGCGGCATCGTCAACTCCCCGCTGATCGGCGGCATGGCACTCGTCCTCGGCGTGTTCTTCGCGGTGCTCGGCACCGTCTACGGCCGGATGACCGGCACGTTCACCGCGGCCCGCGACAGCATCGGCGCGATGGTGGACGGCACCCGCTCGATGGCGCCGATCCTCGTCCTGTTCTTCGCGATCGCCCAGTTCCTCGCCTACTTCAAGTGGACGAACATCGGCAACATCCTTGCCATCAAGGGCGCCGAGACCCTGCGCGACCTGCACCTGCACGGCTGGACCGTGCTCGTCGGCATCGCCGTACTGATCACCTTCATGAACCTCGTCATCACCAGCGGCTCCGCCCTGTGGGCCCTGGCCGCACCGGTTCTCGTCCCCATGCTGATGCTCATCGGCATCGAGCCCGAGACCACCCAGGCCGTCTACCGCGTCGCCGACTCGGTCACCAACTGCGTCACCCCGATGAGCCCCTACTTCGTCATGGCCCTGGGCTTCATCCAGCAGTACCGCAAGTCCGCCGGAATCGGCACCCTCGCCTCCTTCACGATCCCGATCGCCGCCGTCGTGTGGGTCGTCTGGGTCGCGTTCTTCGTGGCCTGGTACCTGCTGGGCATCCCGCTCGGCATCAGCTGACCACCTCCCGAGCGACCCCGTCCGTCCGGCCGTACGAGAAAGCAGATCATGACCGCATCACCCGCACCCGCCCCCCTTACCACCCGCGCCCAGGACGTCACGTCGCAGATCGTCGAGGACATCCTGACCCTCGTCCGCCACGAGACCGGCATCTACGACCTTCCCGGCCTCGCGAGCGGCCTGGACCTGCTGCGCGGGCTGACCGTCCAGCGGCTCGGCCTGCCCGACCGCGAGGAGCGTCACCCCGGGGGCGAGTGCGGTGACACCCTCACCCTGACCTACGGCGGCACCGGCGCCGGGCATGTCGCGCTCGTCGGGCACTACGACACCGTATGGCCGACCGGGACCCTCGCCGGATGGGAGCAGCCGGCGGTGGGCGAGGACGGGCGGGAGAGGCTCAGCGGGCCCGGCATCTTCGACATGAAGACCGGTCTCGCACAAGGGATCTGGGCGCTGAAGCTGGCCCGGGAGGGCGGTGTGCCGCTGCCCACCGTCACCTTTCTCTTCAACGGTGACGAGGAGATCGGCTCCCTGTCCTCGCGGCCGGTGATCGAGGAGGTCGCGCAGAAGGCCGACGTCACGCTGGTCCTTGAGCCGAGTGCCCACGGCGCGGTGAAGACCGCCCGCAAGGGCACCGGGATCTTCCACGTCACCGCCGCCGGTGTCGAATCGCACGCCGGGCTGGCGCCGCAGGACGGGGCGAGTGCGATCACCGCGCTGTCCGAGTTCGTGGTCGCCGCCGCGAAGGTCGCCGCGCCCGACAAGGGCACGACGATCAACACCGGTCTGATCAAGGGCGGTTCGGCCATCAACGTCGTCGCCGGGCAGGCCACCGCCGGGGTCGACATCCGGGTCAGCAGCGCGGCCGAGCAGGCCCGGGTGGACGAGGAGTTGGACGCCATCAGGGTGAGTGACCCGCGCGTCCGCATCGACATCGACCACGCCTGGAACCGGCCCCCGATGACCCTCAACGCGGCCTCAGCCCCGCTGCTCGACCTCGCCCGGGAGGTCGCCCGTGACCAGGGCCGCGACCATCTGCCCGACACCGCCGTCGGCGGGGCCAGCGACGCCAACTTCGTCGCCGCGCTCGGGCTGCCGGTGCTGTGCGGCATGGGCGCGGTCGGCGACGGGGCGCATGCCCAGGGCGAGTTCATCTACCCGGACACCGTGCCCGCGCAGACCGCCCTGGTGGCCGGACTGCTGGGACGGCTGGCGGAACCCCTGCGGGGCTGAGCCGCACCGCACACCCGTCATCGGCCGGAACATCCGCGGGCGTCCAGGGTGGGGCGCGTCGTCCGATCGCCCCCTGACCGGCGACAATCGGTGCCATGACGGACGGTACGGACGGTAGGGGCGACTCCGAGAGCCGCTTGGCCAGGATCGAGCGGCTGCTGGAGAACGGCGGGCGCGATGTGGTGCCCGCGTGGCGCCGGGTGACGCGCGGCGAGACACGGTGGGCGGTGTCCGCCGTGATCCTGGTGGCGTTCGCCCTGCAACTGATGCTGCCGCACCGGCTCGCCTTCCAGCCGTACTGGCTGCTGCCGGCCCTCGAAATCGCGCTGATGGTCGGCCTGTTCGTCGCCAATCCCCGGCGGATCGAGCCCGGCACACGGTGGTTGCGCTGGCCGAGCCTGGTCCTGACGGGCGTGATCAGCCTGGCCAACAGCTGGTCGGCGGCCCGGCTGGTGGTGGGCCTGGTCAGGGGCACCGAGGGGCTGGGCGCCGGGCCGCTGCTGCTGACCGGCGGCGCCATCTGGCTGACGAACGTCATCGTGTTCGCCCTCTGGTACTGGGAGTGGGACCGCGGCGGACCGATGGCGCGGGTCATGGGGCACCACCAGTACGCCGACTTCCTCTTCGTCCAGATGCAGAGCCCGGAGACCGCGCCGCCGGATTGGGAACCGGTGTTCCTGGACTACCTGTACCTGTCCTTCACCAACTCCACCGCCTTCAGCCCGACCGACGTGATGCCGCTCTCCCGCTGGGCCAAGATGCTGATGATGGGCCAGTCCACGGTCTCCGTGTCGATCGTCGTCCTCGTCGTCGCGCGGGCGGTCAACATCCTCTGACAGCAGGGGAGTTGAACTGTCGAACAGCTGTCGAAACTGTCGAGTCTGTGAGTCCGGGCGTTCCGCTTGCCGCGCTCCGGCGGCCGCCCGAGCATGGTGCGACTCGCCCGTCCCCCCCACTCGACAGGGAGCTCCTGTGCGCTCGCGAGACCTCAACCGCCGTGGCTTTCTCGCCGGTACCGCCGCCACCGTGCTGGCGACCGGCCTCGATTCCGGTGTCGCGTCGGCCGCCGACCGGCGCACCAGCCGGAGCGCCGACGACCCCGTGACCACGGAGTCCGGCCAAGTCACCGGCGTCCAGGGCGGATTGAAAGGCATCGTCGCCTACAAGGGCATCCCGTACGCGGACACCACCGCCGGCGCCAACCGCTGGCGCCCGCCCCAGCCGGCCCCGTCCTGGGAAGGGATCCGCAAGGCGAACGCGTGGGGCCCGGCCTGCCCCCAGCCCGTCACGGGCATCCCGAGCGACCAGGTGCCAGACCTGAGCGAGGACTGCCTCAACCTCGACATCTGGACCGGCGCGGCCACTTCGGGCGACAGCAGACCGGTCCTCGTCTGGCTCCCCGGCGGCCGTGACACCGCGATCTGGACCGGACAGGAGATCTACAACGGCACCCTGCTGGCCAACAAGGGCGTCGTCTTCGTCAGCGTCAACCACCGCGTCGGCCCCTTCGCCGACCTCGCCCACCCCGACCTGAGCGCCGAGTCCGGGCACGCCGCCTCCGGCAACTGGGGTGCCCTGGACGCCGTAGCGGCGCTGGAGTGGGTGTCCCGGAACATCGCCGCGTTCGGCGGCGACCCGGACCGGGTGACGCTCGCCGGCTGGCAGAACGGCGCGAACCTCGTCAACGTCCTGATGGCCTCGCGGGCGGCCCGGGGTCTGTTCCACCGGGCCCTGCTGCCGTCCGGCGTGCACTACACCAAGGACCCCGCGCTCGGTCAATCGCCGTACGGCTACCGCACGTTGGCAGCCGCCGAGACCAACGGCACTGCCTTCGCTGCCTACTTGGACTGCTCGGCCCTCGCCGATCTGCGCGCGCTGTCCGCCGACGAGATCGTGGCGCGGACCTACGCCGACGGAGCACCGGCAGACGCCACCGGCTTCGGCGATGTACTCGACGGATACGTCCTACCGAGCACATACACGGAGGCCATGGAGGCGAGCAGGGAGATCGACGTACCGGTCCTCACCGGCAACTGCCGGGACGGGAAGGCCGCTTCACCCACGCTGACCCAATACCAGGCCTACGCCGATTCGCAGTTCGGGCCGGTCGGCCTCACCGATACGTTCCTCGACCTGTACCCGGCGACCACCGACGCGGAGGCCGCCACGCAGTACAACGCCTACGCGCGGGACGAGGAACGCGTCTCGACCTTCCTGTGGGGCGGCCAGTTCGAGGACACCGCGGGCAATCGTGGTCCCGTACACACGTACTTCTGGACCCGGGTCCCGCCGGGCCACGACGCCACCAACCCTGTTGTCGGAACCGGCAGTTCGGGCGCCTTCGACGGGGCCGACGTCTACTACCTGCTGGGCTTCATCTACAACACCGACCGCCCGTGGGCGTCGCGCGACTACGACATCGCCGACACCGCCGCCTCGTACGTGGCGAACTTCGCGGCCACGGGCGACCCGAACGGCGGCAGTCTCTCCAGCTGGCCGGCCCTGGACACCGGCACCTGGCAGACGATGGAGCTCGGTGACCACTTCGCCACGCTCCCGGCAGCGGACAGCGACGCCAAGTACGCCTTTCTCAAGGCCTACTTGACGTCGCAGCCCGTGTCCTACTGATCCCGCCGGAGATCAGCAGGAGCCCTCGTCCTGCCACGGGCCCCACTGGGAGGCACCGGGCACCTCGTTCTGGGTCCACCACTTGGCCACCCAGTTGTGGTTGCCGTACGACACCTCGTTGCCCTGCGTGTAGACGGCCGTGGAACTCCACGCCGTCTTGCACGTGCCGGGGGTGGGCGTCGGAGTCGGGGTCGGCGTGGGTGTCGAGGTCGGCGGGGTCACGCCCGCGAACTGCACCGAGTACTTGGCGAAGTCCCAGGCGTTCTGCGCCACGCTGGAGCAAGTCCCGGACGTCGTACCGCCGTTGTCGACCGGAGTGCACTGGCGGTCGCGGTTGAGGGACCAGAACGTGAAGCGGTCCATGTTGTGGCTGGTGGCGTAGTTCAGGACGGTCTGGAAGTCCGCCTGGGTGAAGTACTCGCCGGTGTCGCTGCGGCCGTTCATCCCCGAGAAGCCCTCGTGGGCGTACGCGGTCGCCTGGTCCCAGCCGAACGTGGACTGGAGGATCGAGTTGAAGTTGGTGAGTGCGCTGGTCTGGGAGGCCGCGCCGTTGAAGCCGCCGTCGAAGGGCATGATGGAGAAGTTGTTCGGCGTGAAGCCCTGCGACTTCGCCTCCAGCAGCATCTGCTTTCCGAACCAGCCGGTGCCGTCCGCCGTACCGGCCGTGGTGACGGAGACGTACAGGCCCGAGTTGTTCTGCTGGAGGATCTTGGCCGCGCCGATCTCGTTGTGGATGGCCGCGGTGTTCTCGTACTCCGGCTCCTCCAGGTCGAAGTCGATCGCGTGCAGGCCGTACTTGGTGATCACCTGCTGGTAGGCCGCCGCGGTCGAGGCCGGGTCGGAGCAGGCCTGGCCGAGCTTCGTGCCGCCGTAGCCGCCGATGGAGACGGAGACGTCGCCGCCCTTGGCGCGGATCGTGTTGATCACCGACTGGACGGCGGTGTCCGAGGAGACCGGTGAGGTTCCGCCCCAGGTGGGGGAGCAGCCGCCGCCGTTCGGGGCGAGGACGAAGGCGAGCTGGAAGGCCTTGAGGCCGGTGGCGTCCATGATGGCGCCCGCGTCCGGCGGGTTGTTGTCCGTCGGCATCAGATAGGGGGCCGCGGCGTACCAGCGGTTGCTGAGCGCGGTGGCCGCGTCGGTGGCGCCCTGGGCGTTGGTCGCGACCAGCGCGGTCGTGCCCGCGGCGGCGGTCGTCACGGCGGCCGCCGCGACCAGACATGCACGAAGACGTGTCACGTTGTGCCTCCGGTGGGAGTGGGGGAGGCGCCCAGCTTCTGGTGCTGTCGCGGCCACGTCAATGGATTGGACTGGACCAAAGCTCACTTTGGACTAGACCATACGATTTCTTTACCGTCGGCTCGTCGGAGCGCACCACGCGACACGTTTGCGACTAGTGTCCCGGCTCACATGGCGTTACAGGGGCGGCGCCGACACCATGGTGCACGTCATCGGCAGGCTGAAGGGATCGGGAATGTTCCGCAAGGTGCTGGTCGCCAACCGTGGAGAGATCGCGATCAGGGCGTTCCGCGCCGGCTATGAGCTGGGCGCGCGAACGGTCGCGGTCTTCCCCCACGAGGACCGCAATTCGCTGCACCGGCTCAAGGCCGACGAGGCCTACGAGATCGGTCAGCCCGGGCATCCGGTCCGCGCCTATCTCTCCGTCGAGGAGATCGTCCGCGCGGCCCAGCGCGCGGGAGCGGACGCGGTCTATCCGGGCTACGGATTCCTCTCCGAGAACCCCGAACTCGCCCGCGCCTGCGAGGAGGCGGGCATCACCTTCGTCGGTCCCAGTGCCCAGATCCTGGAGATGACCGGCAACAAGGCCACGGCGATCGCCGCCGCCCGCGCGGCCGGTGTACCGGTGCTCGGCTCCTCGGCGCCCTCCACCGACGTCGACGAACTGGTCCGCGCCGCCGAGGACATCGGCTTCCCCGTGTTCGTGAAGGCCGTGGCCGGCGGTGGCGGACGCGGTATGCGCCGCGTCGAGGACCCGGCCACCCTGCGCGAGTCGATCGAGGCGGCGGCCCGCGAGGCCATGTCGGCGTTCGGCGACGCCACCGTGTTCCTGGAGAAGGCCGTCGTCGACCCCCGGCACATCGAGGTGCAGATCCTCGCCGACGGCGAGGGCAACGTCATCCACCTCTTCGAGCGCGACTGCTCGCTGCAGCGCCGCCACCAGAAGGTCGTCGAGCTGGCTCCCGCGCCCAACCTCGACCCCGCCCTGCGCGACCGGATCTGTGCGGACGCCGTCCGCTTCGCCCGCGAGATCGGTTACCGCAACGCGGGCACCGTCGAGTTCCTCCTCGACCCGGCCGGCAACCACGTCTTCATCGAGATGAACCCGCGCATCCAGGTCGAGCACACGGTCACCGAGGAGGTCACCGACGTCGACCTCGTCCAGTCGCAGTTGCGGATCGCCTCGGGGGAGACCCTCACCGACCTCGGCCTCTCGCAGGAGACGGTCACCCTGCACGGCGCCGCCCTCCAGTGCCGTATCACCACCGAGGACCCCGCCAACGGCTTCCGCCCCGACACCGGCCGCATCAGCGCCTACCGCTCGCCCGGCGGCTCCGGCATCCGGCTCGACGGTGGAACCACCCACGCCGGTACGGAGATCAGCGCCCACTTCGACTCGATGCTGGTCAAACTCACCTGCCGGGGCCGGGACTTCACCACCGCCGTCAACCGCGCCCGGCGCGCCGTCGCCGAGTTCCGCATCCGCGGCGTGGCCACCAACATCCCGTTCCTCCAGGCGGTGCTGGACGACCCGGACTTCCAGGCCGGGCGGATCACCACGTCGTTCATCGAGCAACGCCCGCAGCTGCTGACGGCCCGTCAATCGGCCGACCGCGGAACCAAGTTGCTGACCTACCTGGCCGACGTCACGGTCAACAAGCCGCACGGTGAACGTCCCGACCTGATCGACCCGACCACCAAGCTGCCGCCGGTCCCGAGCACCGAACCCCCGGCCGGTTCACGGCAGTTGCTCGCCGAACTCGGCCCCGAGGGCTTCGCCCGCCATCTGCGCGAGTCGCCCACGATCGGCGTCACCGACACCACCTTCCGTGACGCCCACCAGTCTCTCCTCGCGACCCGCGTCCGCACCAAGGACCTCCTCGCGGTGGCCCCGGTCGTCGCCCACACCGTGCCCCAACTGCTCTCGCTGGAGTGCTGGGGCGGCGCCACCTACGACGTAGCGCTGCGCTTCCTCGCCGAGGACCCCTGGGACCGGCTGGCCGCACTGCGCGAGGCCGTCCCCAACATCTGCCTCCAGATGCTGCTGCGCGGTCGCAACACCGTCGGCTACACGCCGTATCCGACCCAGGTCACCGACGCCTTCGTCCAGGAGGCCGCCGCCACCGGCATCGACATCTTCCGCATTTTCGACGCGCTGAACGACGTAGGCCAGATGCGCCCCGCCATCGACGCCGTACGCGCCACCGGAACGTCGATCGCCGAGGTGGCCCTCTGCTACACCTCGGACCTGTCCGACCCGGGCGAGCGCCTCTACACGCTCGATTACTACCTCCGCCTCGCCGAACAGATAGTTGAGGCGGGCGCCCACGTCCTCGCGGTGAAGGACATGGCGGGCCTGCTGCGAGCACCCGCCGCCGCGACGCTCGTATCCGCGCTGCGCCGGGAGTTCGGCCTGCCGGTACACCTGCACACCCACGACACGGCGGGCGGCCAACTCGCCACCTACCTCGCCGCGATCCAAGCGGGCGCGGACGCCGTCGACGGCGCGGTCGCCTCCATGGCGGGCACCACCTCGCAGCCGTCCCTCTCCGCGATCGTCGCCGCGACCGACTACTCCGACCGCCCCACCGGCCTCGACCTCCAGGCCATCGGCGACCTGGAGCCGTACTGGGAGAGCGTCCGCAAGATCTACGCCCCCTTCGAGGCGGGCCTCGCCTCACCCACCGGCCGCGTCTACCACCACGAGATCCCCGGCGGCCAGCTTTCCAACCTGCGCACCCAGGCCATCGCGCTCGGCCTCGGCGACCGTTTCGAGGACATCGAGGCGATGTACGCCGCCGCCGACCGCATCCTCGGCCACCTGGTGAAGGTCACCCCGTCGTCGAAGGTCGTCGGCGACCTCGCCCTGCACCTGGTCGGCGCCGGAGTGAGCCCCGCCGACTTCGAGGCGTCCCCCGACCGCTACGACATCCCGGACTCCGTGATCGGCTTCCTGCGGGGCGAGTTGGGCACTCCGCCCGGCGGCTGGCCCGAACCGTTCCGCACCAAGGCACTCCAGGGCCGCGCAGCCCCCAAGCCCGTCCAGGAACTGAGCCCCGAGGACCGCACGGCCCTCGACAAGGACCGCCGCGCCACCCTCAACCGCCTGCTGTTCCCCGGCCCGACCCGCGAGTTCGAGACCCACCGCCAGACCTACGGCGACACCAGCGTCCTGGACAGCAAGGACTTCTTCTACGGCATCCGGCCCGGCAAGGAGTACACGGTCGACCTGGAGCCCGGCGTCCGTCTCCTGATCGAGCTGGAGGCCGTGGGCGAGGCCGACGAACGCGGGCTGCGCACGGTGATGTCCGCGCTGAACGGCCAACTCCGGCCGATCCAGGTCCGTGACACCGCAGCCGCGTCCGACATCCCCGTCACCGAGAAGGCCGACCGCGCCAACCAGGGTCATGTCGCGGCGCCGTTCGCGGGCGTGGTCACCCTCGCGGTCGAGGAGGGCGACGAGGTGGAGGCCGGGGTCACCGTCGCCACGATCGAGGCCATGAAGATGGAGGCGGCGATCACCGCGCCCAAGTCCGGCCGGGTCGCCCGCCTCGCCATCAACCGCATCCAGCAGGTGGAGGGCGGCGACCTGCTCGTCGAACTGAGGTAGACGGTACGGCGGCAGGCCGCTCAACCCCGGTGACCGGATCGGTCCGGTCCCGGACCCGATGCGGCCTGTCGCCACCCCGCCCGCACGGCGCAGTCTTGGGACATGACCCGAGCACTGATCGTCATCGATGTCCAGGAATCCTTCCGAGCCCGCCCGCTGTGGGAGACCATCTCCGACCCGAAGATCGCCGAACAGGCGAACCGTCTGGTCCAGCTCGCCCGCCGGGCCGGTGACCTCGTGGTGTGGGTCCTGCACTCCGAGCCCGGCAGCGGCGGCGTATTCGACCCGGCCCTCGGCCACGTCCGCCTCATGGACGAACTGGAGCGCGCGGAGGGCGAACCACTCCTCCTCAAGACGTCGCACAACGCCTTCACCACCACCAACCTGCAGCAACTCCTCACCGAGCACGGCGTCCGCGAGCTCACCGTCTGCGGCATCCGCACCGAGCAGTGCGTCGAGACGACCACCCGGGTCGCGAGCGACTTCGGCTACCAGGTCACCTTCGTCACCGACGCGACCGCCACGAACCCCATCCCGCACCGCGACGCCCCCGCCGACCAGACCGTCGCCGAACTCCTCGCCGACCCCCGCACCCTCCCCACCGACGAGATCATCCGCCGCACCGAGTACGCCCTCGCCGGCCGCTTCGCCACCATCGCGACGGTCGACGAACTGGAAGCCGCCGCAGCACATCAGGCATGATGACCGGATCGTGAGCAACGTCGTCTTCTTCCTGGTACCCGGAGTCCACCTGCTGGACCTGGCAGGCCCCGCGCAGGTCTTCTCCACGGCGGCCGACTTCGGGCACCCGTACACGCTCTCCTACGTCGCCGAGCAGCCCCAGGTCACCAGCGCCCAGGGGCTGCCGCTGGCGGCCGGACTCGACTGGCCAGAGCTGGGCCCCGAGGACCTGATCGTGGTGCCGGGGTGGCGTGCCGTCACCCTGGCCGCCGCACCCTCCATCGGTGCTACGGCTCTGCGCGTCCTCCGGGACCACCACGCCCAGGGCGGGACGGTGGCCAGTGTCTGCGCCGGCGCCGACGCGCTCGGCCGGGCCGGACTCCTCGACGGCCGCCACTGCACCACCCACCACGACGTCCAGGACGAACTCGCCCTGCGCCACCCGAAGGCGGCGGTCGTCCGCGACGTCCTGTTCACCACCGACGACCGGATCATCACCTCGGCCGGCATCGCCAGTGGCATCGACCTCGCCCTGCACATCGTCGCCACCCGGCACGGCCCCGCCGTAGCCGCGCAGATCGCCCGGGACATGGTCGTCTACGCCCGCCGCAACGGCCACGAGCCGCAGACCAGCGCGATGCTCCGGCACCGCTCCCACCTCGACGACACGGTGCACCGGGCCCAGGACCTCATCGACACGCGATTCGGCGAGGCGCTTCCGCTGCCCGCCCTCGCCTCGGCGGTCGGCGTCAGCGAGCGCACCCTGACCCGCCTCTTCAGCCGGGCCACCGGACTCACCCCGCTGCGGTACCAGCAGACCCTGCGCCTCGAACGCGCCGAGCACCTCATCAGCCACGGCGCCACGATCGACGCCGCCGCCCGCACGGTCGGCTTCGAGGACGCGCGGATGCTGCGCCGACTGCGTGCGCGCACCTCGTAATGGAGGGGCGGCGGGGCAGGCGCGCTGTTAGGTTGCCGGGTCGGCAGACCGCCGTACCGCAGCCCGACCGGCTTGCCACAGGAGTGCCCCGTGATCCCACCCCGTCTGGTTCCGCTGCTCGACCAGTTCGACTTCGCGTGCGAACGTCTCTCCAGCCGTATGACGGGACCCGTCATGGACAGCGGCGACGGCACGGACACCCGGGTCGGGCCCATGACCGACGCGGAGTATCTCTGGGAGCCGGTGCCGGACTGCTGGTCGGTGCGACGGCGGACGGACGGTCCGGGAGTACGGGCAACTACCCTTACGGGACAGGGCGATTGGGGGCGGGACGTCGCCGCCTACCCGCACCCCTGGCCGCCGCCCTTCACCACCATCGCGTGGCGGCTGAGCCATCTCACCGAGCTGCTGACCCTCCGCGCCGACCACACGGCCGGCAGCCGTACGTTGACCCGCGACGACTTCTCCGTCAGCGGCGATGCCGTCGGTGCGGTCGATGCCTTCGACGCCGGTGCGGGTGCCTGGCGGAAGGCGCTGGTGAGTGCCGACGAGGCCGCGCTCGACACCGTGGGGTACTGCACCTACCCGCACGGCAGCGACGCGGAGGAGCCGTTCATCGACATCGTGTGGTGGGTCAACCAGGAAGTGCTGCACCACGGGGCCGAGATCGCGATGCTGCGTGACCTGTACCGAGAGCGTGGTTGACCGTCACAGGACCGCTCCCATGCGCCAGGGGACGATCTCCTCCGTCCCGAACCCGAGCGCCTCGGACTTGCTCCCGGTACCGGAGGCCATGTCAACGAGGGCCTCGAACAAGGCCGTGCCGTACGTGAGTTGATCGGTGTGGCTCATCGCGGGCCCGGCGTCGAAGTCGATGTCGCCGCGCATCCGCTCGTACAGCCCGCTGGTGGTGCTGATCTTCAGGCAGGGGACGGGACGGGAGCCGAACAGCGAGCCGCGTCCGGTCGTGAAGGCGAGCAGGTTGGCGCCGCCGGCGACCATGCCGGTGGCCGACACCGGGTCGTAGCCGGGGGTGTCCATGAAGGTGAGGCCCGGCGCGGTGACCGGCTCCGCGTATCCGACGACGTCGTTCAGCGGGCTGGTCCCGGACTTGAGTACGGCGCCGAGGGACTTCTCCCAGATGGTCGTGATGCCGCCGGCCCGGTTTCCGCGCGACGGGTTGTTGTCGAGGGTCGCGCCGTTGGCGTCCGTGTACTCCTGCCACCAGGCGATGAGTTGGTCGATGCGGGCCGCCGTTTCCGGGGTCGATGCCCTGTCTCGTAGGAGGTGGTGGGCGCCGTAGATCTCCGGGGTCTCCCCGAGGATGACCTTGCCGCCGGCCGCGACGAGCAGGTCGGCCGCCACGCCCAGCGTGGGGTTGGCGGTGAGTCCGGAGTAGGCGTCGCTGCCGCCGCATTGGAGGCCGAGGGTGAGTTCGGCGAGCGGGATCGGTACGCGGTGTGTCCGGGTGATGCGCGAGACCAGGTCCGCGATGCGGTCGAGCGCCGTGTTCAACGTGGCTGCGGTGCCTCCGAGTTGCTGGATGGCGAGGGTCTCGACACCCAGACCTGTGCTCTCACTCTCGCCGAGAAGATTCTCCGGCTGGTTCACCTCGCAGCCGAGGCTGATCAGGAGGGCGCCCGCGACGTTGGCGTGGCCGAGGTAACCGCGAAGTGTGCGTCGTAGGATCGCGTCCCCGGGAGTGCCCTCCGCCATTCCACAGCCGAGGTCGTGCGGGAGCGCGATGACGCCGTCGAGGCCCGGTGTTCCCTTGTGGCGCTCGTCGGCACGGAGGGCGATCATCCGGGCCACCGTGGCGGAGCAGTTCACGGTCGGGACCACGACGATGTAGTTCCGGGTGGCCGCGCGTCCGTCGGCCCTGCGGTAGCCGAGGAAGCGGTCGCGAGTGGGGGAGACGGCGGTCGGTCGCGTGCGCGTCGGCGACGGGCTCGCGGTCGGCTCCTCCCACCGGCCGATTCCGAGGTTGTGCACGTGGACGTGCCCGCCCGCCGGGATGTCGGACAGGGCCACGCCGATGACCTCGCCGTACTTGCGGACCGGTGCGCCCTTGGGGATGGCGTGCAACGCGACCTTGTGTCCGGCGGCGATGTCCTCGACGGCCGGTGTCGTGCCGTCGGCGAGTTCGAGGAGCGTTCCGCGCGGCACATCGCCGAGGAGCAGCCCTATGTCGTCCACGCCGGGACGAGGCACCAGCGGCCTGACGTCGGCCGCAGGTCCCGGATCCGGTCGTTCCACTGAGTCACGACGTTCACGGTTCACACGATCGACCGTAGGACGCCAACACCGCGCAGGGGAAAGACGGTTATCGATGGTCCGTCATCCGGAATACGAATGCGCAGTGCCCTGAGGGGAGTTGGGTCACCAGGGGAGTCGGGTCAGGCGCGGAACGGCCGGACAGGAACCCCCTCGGTCCCGGTCTCGACGACGAAGACGGAGCCGGACAGCGGGGAGTTGGTCAACTCCTCGGCGGAGAGGCCGTTTCGGGCGGAGGTGATGAACAGGCAGTCGTCCGCACCGAAGGCACAACTGGTGGGCTGGAGTACCGGCACCGGAACGAGCCCGACGACGCGTCCTGTCAGGTCGTAGCGGCGGACTTCGCGTCCTCCGTGCATGGCCACCCAGAAGCAGCCCTCGATGTCGACGGCGAGGCCGTCGGGGACGCCGACCCCCTCGGTCTTGGTCAGTACCTCCAGGCGGCCGAGTTCTCCCGGCTCGGCGTGGAAGTCCGCGCGGTACAGGAGGTTGGCGTAGCTGTCGGCGAGGTACATGACGGTGTCCTCGGCGTTCCAGCCGAGCCCGTTCGGCAGGACGAGTCCGTCCGCGACGACAACGCTCGGGCTGCCGCCGTCCCAGCGGTGCAGTCGGCCC
This sequence comes from Streptomyces sp. NPDC048504, assembly GCF_043200035.1. Classification (NCBI taxonomy): domain Bacteria; kingdom Bacillati; phylum Actinomycetota; class Actinomycetes; order Kitasatosporales; family Streptomycetaceae; genus Streptomyces; species Streptomyces sp. NPDC048504. The sequence continues at coordinate 210,547 of NZ_JBICXA010000012.1, read as the reverse complement.
TGGCCCGGTGCGAACTCCATGTCGTTGCTGCCGGCCCAGAACCTGCCGCGGGAGTCCACCTTGCCGTCGTTCATGCGCAGATTCGGCTCGGGGAGGACCGGGTCGACCAGGGTCAGCCCGTCGCCGGTGACGTAGCCGAACCCGTCCCCCACCGCGACGGCGAAACCGTCGTCCGTCGCACGCGGTGCGACCGCGCCGACCATCGTGCCGACATCCGTGACGGTCTGTCGACCCGTGGACAGGTCGTCCTGAAAAATCTTGCGGCCGTAGATGTCGACCCAGAGGAGATGCCCGGTGCGAGGATCGAACACCGGCCCCTCACCCACGTCCGACGTGTCATTGCGCACCGCCACATCGATATTCGTGTACGTGCGGACATCGGCCATCGCGACTCCCTTCGTTCTGCCTCTCGTTTTCCTCCAACCTCGCCGCGGTCACCCCCGATCGTCAACGGTGATTGGCGGATGTGGGGCATTCGTTCCGCGAATGGATCCGGGCCGCGTCACACCGGTGGAACGGCGGTCGTGCCTTCGGGCCTCGGCGCCTTTATCACCGCTCGGATGAAAGCCCGTGCGGACGCGCCCAGCGGTCGTTCGGAGTGCCACCAGATTCCCACGTCCCGATAGCGGTTGAGATACTGAATGGGGCGCATTTCCATTCCCTCGCGCAGGATCATCACCGCACCCAGATAGTTGATGATGCCGATTCCGTGTCCGGCCCGGACCATCGCACCGAGAGTGGTCGGCTGATGGGAGACCGTTCCGGAGGGTGCTACCAGGTCCTTGATGCTCAATTCGACCTCGGCCTCGTATCCGACGACCGTATTGGCGAGCGGATCGCCGATCGTGATGACGCGTTGGTCCGCGAAGTCCGCGAGTTCGATCTCGCTCTTCTTGAGCAGCGGATGACCGGTCGGGGCGAGCATGACGAAGGGTTCCCGCCACAACGGGCGCATGGTGAAGCCGTGGTCGTGGGGTTCGGGCCGGACCGGGCGCAGGGCCACCGAGACCCTGCGCTCGGACAGTGCCGCCTCGATGAAGCCCGCGTCGCCATCCAGGACCGCCACCCGGATCCGCGGATGCTCCTTCTGCAGCGCCGTGATGACCGCAGGAAGGAATTCCGAACTCCCGCTCGCGAAACTCGCGACCGTGACGGTTCCGGAGATGTCGCCCCGGTCGGTCTGGCGGGCGGTGACCAATTCGTCGGCGGCGGCGAGAACCGACCGCGCCCGGGCCAGCAGAGCGCGTCCGTCGTCGGTGAGGGTGAGCGGTCGGATACGGCGTTCGATGAGCAGACAGCCGAGTTCGCGTTCCAGATTCGCGATGTGCGCCGAGACGCGCGGTTGCGACAAATGCAACTTTTCGGCCGCTCTGGTGAAACCGCCGGTATCCACGACCTCGACCCAGGTACGCAACCAGGCCAGTTCGAGCGTCATTGACCGAACCTCCTCTCCTCGCAGTCGGACCACCGGCGGCGGGGAATTCCCGCTGACGGCATGTCATCTGCGCGGCAGATCATGTGTATTCGTATTTCGCTGTTGACGAGTTCCGACGGCCATGGCCGACTTGAACAATGACCGACGAGACTTCTTTCGGCACCGCCCGCGGGCTGCTGTCCGCGCGGGGAGCGGACCTTCTTCGCGGCGACGACGGTGCCGTGATCACCTCCGTGGAGACCTACGCCCTCGCCGTGCCCCTGAAGCGGCCCATCGCCGACTCCACGGCCGCCATGGCGCACTGGACGGTGCCCGTGGTCGAGATCCGCACCGCCGACGGCCTGGTCGGGACGGGGATCTCCGGCGTGCACTGCGCTCCCGAACTTCTCTCCGACGTGATCCTCTCCTACTATGCCGACGCCCTTCTGGACACCTCGTCGGAGGACGTCCTCGGCACCTGGAAGCGCCTGTACTGGCTGCCCACGCACTGGATCGGCCGGGCCGGAGTCGTCCACATGGCCCTCGCCATGGTCGACATCGCCCTGTGGGACCTCGCCGCGCAGCGGGCCGGCATGCCCCTGTGGCGGCTGCTCGGCGGCACGCAGGAGAGCGTCGAGGCGTACAACACCGACGGCGGCTGGCTCAACCTCACGGACTCCGGACTGGTCCGGGATCTCACCTCGCTGGTCGACCACGGCTGGTCCCGGGTGAAGATCAAGGTGGGGCGCTCGGACTGGCGCGAGGACGCCCGACGCGTGCGCGCGGTCCGGCGGGCCCTCGGCGACGACGTGACCCTGATGTGCGACGCCAACCAGCGCTGGGACCTGTCGACGGCGAACCAGATCATGCCGGTCCTGGAAGAAGCCGCCATGGACTGGGTCGAGGAACCCGTCCACGCCGACGACCTCCAGGCCCACGCCCGCCTCCAGTCGTCGACCCGGCTGGACGTGGCGGCCGGCGAAAGCATCTACTCCTACCACCAGTTCGCCTCCTTCATGGCCGCCGACGCCATCCGCGTCGTCCAGGCCGACGTCACCCGGGTCGGCGGCGTCACCGAGTTCCTGCAGATCGCGGCGCACGCGGCGGCACGGGGCCTGCGGTTCGCGCCGCACGCCGGCGACATGATGCAGGTCCACCAGCACTTGGTCGGCACCGTCCTCTCGGAGGTGCCGCCCCTCGTCGAGTTCATCCCCTGGACGCAGGAAGCCTTCGTCGAGCGCAGCGTCGTACGCGAAGGGCTCATGGAGCGGCCGCACGGGCCAGGCGCCTCGACGGCGATCGATTCCGCCGCGCGGATGCGATGGCAGATCCCTGGAGTGGGCTCGACCAGGACCCTCTGAGACCCCTGCCCCTCCACCGACGGAAGGACTGACATGACCGAGTCGCCCCAGAGGCACACCGAAGACCGCGTGGCCGTCGTGACCGGCGCGGGCCAGGGCATCGGGCGCGCCATCGCCGTGGCCCTCGCCGCCCGAGGCGTACGGGTCGTCGTCACCGACCGCAACACCGAGACCGGCACCGCCGTGGCCAAGGAGGTGGGCGGCGACTTCCTGTCCCTCGACGTGTCCGATCCCCGGGCCGTGGCGGGGGTGGCGGGCGAGGTCGTACGACGCTTCGACCGCGTCGACGTCCTGGTCAACAACGCGGGCATCGCCCACGAGGACGACGCCCTCGACGTGACGGACGAGGTCTGGCACCGCGTCCTCGACGTCGACCTGACCGGCACCTTCGTGGCCAGCCGTGAGTTCGGCCGCCACTTCGTGCGCCGACGGTCCGGTTCGATCGTGAACATCTCGTCCATCGCCGCCTTCATCGGCACCAACCCCGAGTACCACGTCGCCTACGACGTCGCGAAAGCCGGCGTCTCCCAGCTGGCGCGCTCGCTCGCGGTCGAATGGGCGCGGTACGGGGTCCGGGTCAACGCCGTCGCGCCGGGCCGGACCCGCACCCCGATTCTCGACACGGTCGGGATGGACGATCCGCAGCGGATGACGCAGTGGATCGGCCAGATCCCGATGGGCCGGCTGCTGGAGGCCGAGGAGATCGCGGCCGCTGTCGCGTTCGTGGCGCTCGACGCGACGGCGATGACCGGACAGACCCTCCTCGTCGACGGCGGTCAGATCGCCCAGTGACTCGGTCACCGACGCCTGCCCTCAGCCGACGCCGAGGGCAAGCGTCTCTCCCTCGGCGAGCTGGACTTCCAGGAGATCGGCGCCGTAGCGCACTCGTACGTCCGCAGCCCGTGACGCCCGGATCGACGCGACGGCCAACTGCCCGTCGCGCCAACGGATATCCGCCGTGAGACCGCCCCGGGCGCGCAGTCCGCACACACTTCCGTCCGGCCAGTCGGTGGGCAGCGCGGGCAGCAGCTCCACGTCCCGGCCGTCGGACTGGAGCAGCATCTCGGCTACTCCCGCCGTGCCGCCGGAGTTGCCGTCGAAGGAGTAGATGTTCTGCGCCGCGCCGGCCACCCCGCCGGCGGAGAACGTCATCAGGTTCGCCTCGCTGGTGTCCGCGATCAGGCTGGTGAGGTGCTTCAGGGCCGCGTCGCCGTTGAGGAGACGGGCGTAGTAGACGGTGAAGTTGGCTTCGACCCACTCGGTCTGCTCCCAGCCCGGGGCCTGTTGCCTGCGCTCGACGGTGACCTCGGCGGCGCGTGCGAGGTCCGGTGTGTCGCGCGGGGTGATCTGGCGCTCCGGGAACAGGGCGCTGAGATGCGAGGTGTGCCGGTGGCTCGGCTCGGCCTCTTCGTAGTCGTGCAGCCACTCCTGGACCTGCCCGTGCCGTCCGATGCGGAACGGCGGGAGGCGGCGGCGCGCGGCGGCGATCCTGGTCCTCAACTCGGCGTCGACACCGAGGAGTTCGGCACTCTCCGCGCAGATCCGCAGCACGGCCTCCATGAACACCCGGTCTACGGTGGCCCCCATGGACACCGAACACCGGCTGCCGTCGGGCGCGAGATACCAGTTCTCCGGCGACTCCGACGGCCCCGTGACGAGCAGGCCGTGCTCCGGCTCCTCGACCGCGTAGCCGAGGAGGAACTCGGCGGCCCCGCGCAGGACCGGATACGCGCGCTCCCGGAGGAACGTCTCGTCGCGCCCGTACTCGAAGTGCTCCCACAACTGGAGCGCGAGCCAGGCCCCGCCGGTCACGTTCATGCCCCAGCCGATGCCGGAACCGGGTGCCGTGTAGCCCCAGGCGTTGGTCACGGTGTGGGCGACCCAGCCCGGCGCGCCGTACAACTCCGCGGCGGTCGCCCGGCCTTGGTCCGCCAGCTTCTCCAACAGCCCGAACAGCGGCTCGTGGCACTCGGCCAGATTGGTCGACTCGACTGCCCAGTAGTTCTGTTGGGTGTTGATGTCCAGGTGGAAGTCGTTCGTCCAGGGCGCACTGCTCGCCAGACCGTCGTTCCACAGACCCTGCAGGGCAAGCGGCAGAGGGGAGTCGGCCCGTGAACCGGCCATCGTCAGGTAACGGCCGAACTGGAAGTAGAGCGCGACGAGTTCGTCATCGGCCTTCCCGGAGGCGAGCCGCTCGCGACGGGCGTCGGTGGGCAGGGCGGTGAGTTCGGGCGGCGCCGAACCGAGATCCAGGGAGACCCGTCGCATCAGCGCCTGATGGTCCGCGATGTGCGCCGCCCGGACCGACTCGTAACCGGCCTCCAGGCCTGCGCACAGCAGCGATTCCGCGCGCACTTGGGGGTCCGCTCCTGCCCAGTCCGTTCCTACGGCGATGTAGACGACCGCGCTGTCGGCGCCTTCCAGGCGAAGTTCGTCGCCCGCGCGGTGGACGGTGCCGCCGCCGGCTTCGAGGCGGGCGTGGATCTCCAGCGCGACGCCCTGCCGTCCGTCGCTGTGCAGGCTCTCGTACGCGTGGCCGTTGAAGGTGACGGACGAGTCGGTCGCCGTGGTGGTCCCGGGGAGTACGCCGTCCCGGATCGAGAGGGTGAAGGCCAGCGATCCTGGCCGGTCCGCGGTGAGGCGGACCGCGATCAGGCCGTGCGGGTTGGTGGCGAACACCTCGCGGGTGAACCGGACTTCGCCCTGTGCGTAGGTGACCGTGACGAGGCCCGTGTCCAGGTCCAGCGTCCGACGGTAGTGCTGGGCCGGAAGTCCGTCAGGGAAGGTGAGTTGGACTTCGGGCAGGGGCAGGTTGGTCCCGAACGACGGTGCCTTGCCCGGGAGATGCTCGGCGGCGAGCCGCTGCGCTTCGGCGTGGTCGCCCGCGAAGAGGAGTTGGCGGATGCGGGGTACCTGCTGCTGGGCGGTCGGGTTCAGGTCTGCAGTAGAAGGGCCGCCTGACCATGCGGTCGACTCGGAGAGTTGGATCCGCTCCCTGTCGGTGCCGCCGTAGACCATGCCGCCCAGGCGGCCGTTGCCGATGGGGAGGGCTTCGAACCAGCGGGTGGCGGGGCGGTCGTAGCGGAGGATTCCGGGTGGGACGCGGACATCGCGGAAGGCCTGGTCGGGGAGAGCTTTCAGCATGGTGTTCACCTTCAAGGCGTGTGAAAGGGGCGATCCACAGGGCTACTTGGCCGGGGCGAAGACGTGCTGCGCGGCCACGGCGGCGCCTCCTCGGGCCCATTCCTCGAAGGGGAGGGGTCTGACGACGAGGTCGCAGTCGGCCGCGGCGCCGAAGGCCCGGGCGGCGAAGGTGGTGCGGATCTGGTCCTCGTAGAGGTCGTAAGTGGCCACGCCCTCACCGGAGATGATGATGCGCTCCGGGCCGATGAGGTTGGCCACGGACGCGAGCGCCAGGCCCAGGGCGTGGCCGGCCCGGGCGAAGACCGCGCGGACGTCGGCGTTGCCGGCGTGGGCGAGACGGACCGCGCCGTCCATCGTCAGCGCCGGGTCGCCCGTCGCACGGCGGGCCTGTTCCGTGATCGCCTGAGTGGAGGCGACGGCCTCGACGCAGCCGGTGTTGCCGCAGGTGCACACCCGGTCGGTGCCGCCCACCGGGAGGTGGCCGACCTCTCCCGAGACGCCGTGCGCACCGGAGACGACCCGGCCGCCGATGGAGATGCCGCAGCCGATGCCCGCGCCGACGGTGACCAGGGCGAAGGACGACAGCCCGACCCCGACGCCGAACCACTGCTCCGCGACGGTCAGGGCACGGACGTCGTTCTCGATGACGGTCGGCAAGTTCGTTGCCGTCTCTACGAGTTGGGCCAGGGGCACGCGGCGCCAGTTCAGGAAGGGGGAGTACTGGACCGTTCCCGTGTGGCCGTCGACGTCCCCGGAGATCGTGACGCCGATGCCGTGGAGCGCGCCCGGTGCGTGCGGTGCCGCCTTCGCGTTCAACTGGTCGACCAGCCGGGCGACGGCCAGGACGACCGTGCCGACGTCACGCGAACCGAGTACGGCCCGCGCGGTGGCCAGAGGTCGTGCGGTCAAGTCGGTGAGCGTGCCGATGAGTTCGTCACCGGTGATCTTCACGCCCACGAAGCGGGCGCGCTCGCCACGCACCGCGATGAGGGTGGCCGGCCGGCCCTGGGTGCGCTCGGTCGAGCGGCCCAGCTCGTTGATCCAGCCGTCGGTCAGCAGGGGAGTGGCGACCTTGGTGACCGCACCGGCCGACAGACCGGTACGGCGCCCGATCTCGGCGCGTGTGAGTGGGCCGTGGGCGAGGAGGGTCTGGAAGAGCAGAGCGGCCGCGGGTGGCTGATCGGCGAGCGTCATGCGGCGACCATACATTTCCATTGGAAAAGAAGATAGAAGAAGGATCGCGGCGTTCTGTGCACGTCTTCTTCACTCATCGCCCGAATCCCGGTCCATTCTTTCCACGAATGTCGATGATTCGCGCTGCGCAATATGTTGACGCTGGAAGAAAAGCCTGACTACATTCGCGGCACCTCACGACAGGTGGATGGGACGTCCACCGACGCAGGTGGCGGCCGGTTTCCTCCTCGACCGGCCGCTCACGTCATCGCGGGCCGCGCTCTCCAACGGGCGTTGCCTTACGGCCACTTGGGCGGATCCGAACGCCCACTCACCAATTCCCCATGCGGCTGACCGTGCAAGGGGCACTTCCGGTCCTTCCCAGGCCCCGCCGTGCCTTTTCGCGCCGAGATGGAGTAAACACATGGCTCGTCCAGCAGGACCCGCATCCTCCGTACGCCACAGACTCCGTGCGGGCGGTCCGCGCCTCCGGCACCTGCCCGTCCTGGCCGCCACCGCACTCGTGGTGTCCCTCGCGGCACCCACCGCCGCGTCGGCGACGGACTCCTCCCCGGCGCCGACGAGCGCGGACCGCCAGCAAGCCGTCCTCGCCGCCAAGCCGTACATGGGCTGGAGCAGTTGGAGCCTGGAGGCCACCAGTTACCCCGGCTACGGCGGGGTGAACTGGCTCACCGAGGCACACGTCAAGCAGCAGGCGGACGTGGTCGCGTCGAAGCTCAAGTCCCATGGCTACGAGTACATCAACGTGGACGCGGGGTGGGTGAACGGCTTCGACCAGTACGCCCGCCCGAAGCCGAACGCCACCACCTTCCCGCACGGCATGAAGTCCCTGGGCGACTACCTCCACCACAAGGGCCTCAAGTTCGGGCTGTACCTGGCAGTCGGCCTCGACCCCGCCGCGTACGGCGACGGGACGACCGCCATCCACGACGCGCCCGGCTGCACCACCTCCGACATCGTCTATCCCGATCTGCGCAAGACCAACGGGTGGAACTCCGCGTACAAGATGGACTTCGCCAACCCCTGCGCGCAGAAGTACGTCGACTCCCTCGCCGACCAACTGGCGGGCTGGGGCGTCGACTTCCTCAAGGTCGACGGGGTGGGCCCGGGCTCGGCGCAGGGAGGCGCCGACCACGACAACACCTCGGACGTGAAGGCCTGGCACACCGCGCTCCAACAGACCGGCCGGCCCGTCCAGTTGACGCTGTCCTGGTCACTGAGCCACACCCAGGCGGCGACCTGGAAGGCCAACTCCAACGGCTGGCGCATCGACACGGACGTCGAGTGCTACTGCGACACGCTCGTGACGTGGAACAACTCCCTGAAGGTGCGCTGGAACGACGTCGTGCAGTGGATCGACGACGCCGGGCCCGGACACTGGAACAACCTGGACTCCCTGAACGTCGGAGTCGGCGCCATGGACGGTCTCACCGAGGCCGAGCGGCAGAGCTACGCGACCCTGTGGGCCATCGAGTCGGCACCGCTGTACTCGGGTGACGACCTCACCAAACTCGACGCGTACGGGCTGAAGTTGCTCACCAACGACGAGGTCATCGCCGTGGACCAGGCAGGTCGTCCCGCACGTCCCGTCAGCCAGACCACCAACCAGCAGACCTGGTACGCCCGTAATCCGGACGGCAGTTACACCGTCGCACTGTTCAACCTGGGTTCCCAAGCCGCCGATGTCACCGCTGACTTCGCCGACCTCGGCATCGGCGGAACGGCCTCGGTCCGTGACCTGTGGCAGCACAAGAACCTAGGCCGTGTCTCCAGGCACCTGACGGAGAACCTGCCGGCACACGGCTCGCGGCTCTTCACCTTCACACCGAACAGGCAGGGCACCGACCCCGGTACTCCGCTGGGCGTGCACGGCACCGCCGCCACCGCGACGAGCGTCTCGCTGGCCTGGGACAAGGTGAACACCGACGCCTCGCCCGTCACCCGCTACACCGTCTACGCCGACGGCCGGCCGGTGACCACCAGTACCGGCACCGCAGCCACCGTCACGGGGCTGAGCGCGGCCAACGCCCACACCTTCACCGTCGTCGCCCGCGACGCCAAGGGCCGAACGTCGGCTCCCAGCAAGGCAGTTGGAGTCACCACGCCCGCGTCCGGCGGACCCACCGCCTACGAGGCCGAGGCGCCCGGCAACACCCTCACCGGCAACTCCGTCGTCGCGGGCTGCGACAGCTGCTCCGGTGAACAGAAGGTCGGCAATCTCGGAGGCGGTGAGGTGGCCGTCAACCACGTCACCGCGCCGAAGGACGGCACGTATCTGCTGAAGCTGGACTACGTGGACGGCGACTCAAGTCGCGTCATCGACCTGTCCGTCGGCGACACCATCCTCCAGATCCCGGTGCCCGGCACCAACGACAACAACTGGGGTGCCTCGCAGTCGCTCACCGTCCCGGTACCGCTGAAGGCCGGGGACAACACGCTCCGCTTCGGCAACGCCACCGACTACGCCCCGGACATCGACAAGATCACCGTCTGATCCATCAGTTCGTACCGCACGAAGGAGGGTGCTGTGGTGGTCACATCACAGGGCAACCACGCAACGCCGGTGAAACCGCGGTCCGGTGAGCCGGGCGCGGTGGCCACCACGGCCACCTCACCGGGCAAGGGCCCGACCAGGAAAACACGGCGCGCCACCGCCACCAGGTCTGCGGCGGCACGACGCCGGGACCTGCCGGTCGCCCTGCTCCTCATCCTGCCCGCCGTCGTCGGCTTCGCGACCTTCTACGCCTATCCGACCCTGCGCGGCATCTACCTCAGCTTCACCGACTTCCACGTCCTGAGCCCACCGCAATGGGTCGGACTGGCCAACTTCCGGGAACTGTTCGGGGACGACGTCTTCTGGCACTCGCTCCTCGTCACCGTCTACTTCGTCCTGCTGTCCGTCGTCTTCGGCACGGCGATCTCCCTCGTGACCGCGGTCGTACTGCACCGGGTGACCCGGTCGTCGGTCCTGCGCGGCGTGATCCTGCTGCCGTTCCTGATCTCCAACGTCATCGCCGCCCTGGTGTGGCAGTGGATGCTCGACCCGACCCTCGGCATCGTCAACATCGCCCTCAAGCACCTGACCGGCCACTCCATCCTGTTCTTCGGCAGCGGGGGATGGGCGATCCCATCGCTTGCGGCGATCAGCGTCTGGAAGTGGATGGGCTACTACGCCCTCCTGATCTTCGCCGGCCTGCAGACCATCCCGTCGACCATCTACGAGGCCGGCCGGGTCGACGGCGCGAGCGAGGCGCAGATGTTCCGCCGGCTCACGGTGCCCCTGCTGCGGCCGATCCTCGTCATGGTGGTTGTCCTGACGGTGATCAACTCCTTCCAGGTGTTCGACATCGTGCAGGTCACCACCAAGGGCGGTCCGGCCAACGCCTCGAACGTGCTGCAGATGTACATCTACGACAAGGCCTTCCGGCAGTTCGACTTCGGCTACGCCGCCACCATGTCGCTCGCCCTGTTCGCCCTGCTCATCGCGGTCACCTTCACCCAGCTGCGGCTCGCCCGCGCCAACGAATCCGACCTGAACTGAGGAGGCCGCCCTCATGGCTGTCACCATCGCACCCGGCCCGGCGGCCGTCCCGCGCCGCCCCACCCGGGAGACCGCCCGCAGGTTCTCACCCGGGAGGGTCGTCGCCTGGACCTACCTCGGCGTCATCGTCCTCGTCACGCTCTTCCCGTTCTACTGGATCCTGCGCACCGCACTGTCCAACAACTACAAACTGGCGACCCGCCCGTCCTCGCTCCTGCCGGTCGGCTTCACCTGGGGCGCCTTCGAACGGGCCCTGGGCATCGCCTCCACCGCGTCGGCCCAGGCCCAGGGCGGCTCCGGCGCCTCCCTCGACTTCGCGCTCTACCTGCGCAACTCGGTGATCTACGCGTCCGTACAGACGGCGATGATCGTGCTCATCTCGGCAGCCGCCGCCTACGCGTTCTCCCGACTGCGCTGGCGTGGCCGCGACCTGGTGTTCAACATCCTGATCAGTGCCCTGATGGTGCCCAGCGTGTTCACGCTGCTGCCCAACTTCGTGCTCGTGAAGGACCTCGGCCTCACCGACACCTTTGCCGGACTCATCCTCCCCGGCGGCCTCTTCCAGGCCTTCACGCTGTTCTTCCTGCGGCAGTTCATGCTCGGCCTGAGCAGCGAGGTCGAGGAGGCAGCCATCATCGACGGCGCGGGACCGCTGCGGATCTTCTTCCGGATCATCCTGCCGATGACGTCCGCGCCGATCGCCACCGTGTCGCTGCTGATGTTCGTCAACGCCTGGAACGACTACTTCTGGCCGCTGCTGATCGCCAACGACCAGAGCGTCCAGCCCCTCACCCTCGCCCTCGGCGTCTTCAAGCAGTCCTCGCCCCAAGCCGCCCCCGACTGGGCGGGGTTGATGGCCGCCGCCCTCATCGCGGCGATGCCGATGCTGTTGCTCTTCCTCGCCTTCGGCAAACGCATCGTCAACTCCATCGGCTTCTCCGGCCTCAAGTGACCAGCGAAAGAAGGAACCATGAGAGTTCGCAAGGCCGTGGCACTCGGAGCCGCGCTCACGCTGACGGCCATCGTGTCCGCCTGCTCCTCCAACTCCAGCAGCAGCTCCGGCTCCTCGACCCTCAACTGGTGGACCTGGGACGACAAACAGGCGGCCGCCTACAAGGTCTGCGCCACGGACTTCGAGAAGGCCAACCCCGGCGTCACGGTGAAGATCTCCCAGTACGGCGTCACCGACTACTTCACCAAGCTCACCGCCGGCTTCGTGGCGGGCAAGGCTCCCGACGCCTTCCAGAACAGCGTCCAGTTCTTCCCGCAGTACGCCGACCAGCACCAACTCCTGTCGCTGGACGACTACATCAAGAAGGACAAGTTCGACCTGTCGAGGTTCTCCGTCGGAGTCGACTCGTGGAAGTACACCGACGGCCACCAGTACGGCCTGCCCCTGGACTGGGCCGCCACCGGCCTCTACTACAACACCGACATGCTCACCAAGGCCGGCTACACCACCAAGGACGTCCAGAACCTCAACTGGAACCCCGACAACGGCGGCACGATCGGCAAGATGATCGCCCACCTGACCGTCGACTCGAAGGGCCGACGCGGTGACCAGCCGGGATTCGACAAGGCGAACATCAAGACGTACGGCTTCGGTCAGCTGGCCGCCAAGGACTTTCTGGGCCAGACGACCTGGAGCTCCTTCGTCTCCACGACGGGCTGGCGGCTCGGCAACAAGGCCAACTGGCCGACCCAGTTGAACTACAACGACCCGCGCCTGGTGAAGACCATGGACTGGATCCGCACCCTGGTGGCGAAGGGATACGCCCCCAAGATCGGTACGTTCACCAACACCGTGTCCGACGTCGACCTGCTCTCCTCGGGCAAGGTCGCGATGGAGACCGGCGGTTCGTGGACGGCGTCCACCTTCGCCAAGATCCCCGACATCAAGGTCGGCATCGCCCCCACGGTCCTCGGCCCCGACAACAAGACCCGTGCCGTCTTCAGCAACTCCAACGGCAACACCATCTGGGCGGGCACCAAGAACCCCGACCTGGCCTGGAAATGGGTCTCCTACATGGGCTCCGAGGCCTGCCAGACCAAGGCGTCGGCGACCGGCACCTTCTTCCCGTCCATCCCCGCCTCGATGGACGCCTCCGCCAAGGCCCTCAAGGCACAGGGCGTCGACCTCTCGGTCTTCACCGACATGCTCAAGAACAAGGAGCTCTACCCGTCACCGGACTTCCGCAACGGCGCGGCTCTGCAGGACGCGATCGAGCCGCTGATCGAGGGCTACTTCGGCGGACAGAAGAGCGACAGCGTCTTCGCCGACATGCAGTCCAAGACCAAGAGCATCCTCACTCAGAAGTAACAGCCGCCCCTTGGCGCCCCGCGGCCGGACGCGTCCCCTACGGCGCGTCCCGCCGCCCTCCCCGAAAAGAGAGTGCATGCCCACAACCCCCTCGCGCATCGTCAGCCTGCGCGCGGCCGGCACCTGCCTCGCCGTGGAGCTCACCGAACCGGTGCCCCGAGTCCTGCACTGGGGAGCCGACCTGGGCGACCTCACCCCCGACGACCTGACCGCCCTGAGCCTGACCGCCGAACCCGCGATCCTCAACAACGCTCCCGACATACCGCGCCGCTTCACCGTCTGGCCCACCGAGGCCGACGGCTGGTCCGGCACCCCGGCCCACCACGGCCACCGGGCGGGCACCGCCACCGCACCCCGCCCGGCTCTCACCGGGTCCACCCACCACACGAACCCCGACGGCGGCGGCGTACTCGAACTGGACCTCACCGACGCGGCATCCGCACTGGACATCACCCTCACCTACACCCTGGACCCCCACGGCATCCTCACCGCCGACGCCGTCATCTCCCGCGCGGACAGCGCCGATTCGACGCCCTACGACCTGGCCGGCGCCCTCACCCTGCTGCCTCTCCCGCGCCGGGCCACCGAGATCCTGGACTTCACCGGGAAGTGGAGCAGGGAACGCTCCCCGCAACGCCACCCGCTGCACCACGGCGCACACGTCCGCGACGTACGACGCGGAAAGCCCGGCGTCGACTCGCCGCACCTTCTGACAGTGGGCGTACCCGGCTTCGGATTCGGCACCGGCGAAGTGTGGGCCGTCCACGTGGCCTGGAGCGGCGACCAGCGCTACCTCGTCGAGCAACTCCCGGAAGGCGCAGGCGTCCACGCCTCCGCGCTCGGCGGTGGCGAACTCCTCCGCGCGGGCGAGATCCGCCTCGCACCCGGCGACACCTACCGAACTCCCCGCTGCCACTTCGCCTGGTCGCCGAACGGCCTGGACGGCATCGCCGACCGCTTCCACCGTCATCTGCGCGCACGACCCCAACACCCGCGCGGCCCCCGTCCCTTGGTGCTCAACAGCTGGGAAGGGGTCTACTTCGACCACGACTTGGGTCGGCTGCGAGCTCTGGCCGAGCGCGCCGCCGCGGTGGGGGTCGAGCGGTTCGTTCTCGACGACGGCTGGTTCAGCGGCCGTCGCGCCGACACCGCGGGCCTCGGCGACTGGCTCGCCGACCCGACCGTCTGGCCCGACGGACTCAGCCCGCTCGCCGACCACGTCCGGTCGCTGGGCATGGACTTCGGCCTCTGGGTGGAGCCCGAGATGGTCAACCTCGACTCCCACCTGGCCCGCACCCACCCCGACTGGATCCTCGGTCCCGCCGCGGGCCTCGGCCCGACCGCCCGCCATCAGCACGTCCTGGACCTCTCCTGCCCCGAGGTCTTCGACTATCTGCTGAAGTCACTGGACGCGCTCGTCGGGAGCTACGACATCGCCTTCCTCAAATGGGACCACAACCGCGAACTCCTCGAAGCCGTACACACTTTGGGCGATCGTCCCGCAGGCCATGCCCAGGTCGAGGCGCTGTACCGGCTGCTGGACGCGGTCAAGCAACGGCATCCCGGACTGGAGATCGAGAGCTGCGCGAGCGGCGGCGGCCGGGTCGACCTGGGCGTACTCGACCGCACCGACCGCGTGTGGCCCTCGGACTGCAACGACCCCGTGGAACGTCAGTCGATCCAGAGCTGGACCGTCCAACTCCTCCCGCCCGAACTCGTCGGCACCCACGTCGGCGCCGCGCGCAGCCACACCACCGGACGCGTCACCGCCGACACGTTCCGCCTGATCACCGCCCTCTTCGGCCACGCGGGCATCGAGCAGGACCTCGTCGAGTGCTCACAGGACGAGCTGACGAGGCTGACCGCCTGGAGCGCCCTGTACCGCGAACTGCGCCCGCTGCTGCACAGCGGTCGTACGGTGCGTGCCGACCTGGAGGACGAGGCTCGGATACTGCACGGAGTCGTGGCCGACGACGGCTCAAGGGCGCTGTACTCCTGGGCCAGGGTGGCCACTTCGCCCGAAGGGCAGTCCGGCCGGACGCGTTTTCCCGGTCTGGGTCCCGACGCCCGCTACCAACTCCGGGTGCGTACCGAACTCGGCCTGCCCTCCTTCCACCAGATCGCGTCGCCAGCGTGGTTGACGGCCGCGCAGGAGGACTGGCTGACCCTGCCCGGCTCGGTGCTGGCCACCGCAGGCCTGCCCATGCCCACCCTCAACCCCGAGCAGGCACTCCTCATCGAGGTCCGTCGCCAGGACTGAAGGAGGCGAGGATGTCCCCTGACGTCCATTCCTCCGACATCGAGTTCCCCTACATCAAACGGAGTTCGGGCTCCCGGCAACCACGGCCGACACGGGAAGCCGCCGCACTCCGCGCATCAGCAGACCCGGCGTCCACTCCAAGTCGGCCGCGTCCACGGCCAGTTCCAGACTCTCGACGCGCTCCAGCATCGCGGTGATCGCGACCGTGGCCTCCATCCTGGCCAACGGTGCTCCCAGGCAGTGGTGGACGCCGTGCCCGAAGGCGACATGGCCGGCCGACCGCCCGAGGCGGAAGGAGTCCGGCTCCTCGAAACGGGCCGGGTCCCGGTCGGCCGCGGCGAGGGACACCAACAGCATCTCGCCCCGGCGCACCGGCACTTCACCCACCCGCATGTCCTCGGTGGCGAAGCGCTCGGTCGCCGTGAGCACCGGGCCGTCCAGACGGAGGAACTCCTCCACCGCCGCGGGCACGAGGGAGGGATCGGCCCGCAACGCCTTGAACAGGTCCGGTTGTTGGGCGAGTCCGAGGAGTACGGCCCCGATGAGGTTGGCGGTCGTCTCGTACCCGGCGATCAGGAGAAGGAAGGCCATACCGACCAACTCCGGGTCGGTGAGCCGGTCCTCGACGGTGTCGTTGGCCAGCGCGCTCAGCAGGTCCTGGCCCGGGTCGGCCCGCTTGCCCGCGATCAGCTCCGCCAGATACCCGCTCATCCAGACGTACGCCTCCTCCCGGTCACTGCCGGCGACCGGGGACACGATCTGCTCCGATGCCCAGCGGAACCTGTCCCAGTCGTCCAGGGGCACGCCCAGCAGTTCGCAGATCACGGCGATGGGGACGCGGGCGGCGAAGCCGTCGACCAACTCCGGTGACTCCAGGGCGAGTACATCGTCGGCGAAGCGGCCCGCGAGCTCCTGCGTGCGGGGCCGCAGGGACTCGATCTGCTGCGGAGTGAAGGCGCGGGTCACCAGTGTGCGGAGGCGGGTGTGGTCGGGTGGGTCCACGGTCAGCATGTAGTCGATCCCGACCTCGTCCCGGACACCGCTCATCAGCCAGCCCGGCTCCAGCCCAGCGCGTTCGCTCCGCTTGGACACGCGGGGATCGGTGAGCACTTGGCGTGCCGCGTCGTATCCCGTGATCAGCAACTGCGGGGGCGCACCGTCCGGTTCGCAGCGGTGGGCGGCTCCGGAATCCGTCAACTGCCGCAGCACCGCGTGCGGGTCCGCCTGGAACGCGGCGCCTTCCAGTACCGCCCGCAGCGAGCCGCCCTTGTCGCCCGGGGTGCTTGTGGTCATCGCGGTCTCCCACCCGAAGTTGTTGCTTTCGTCGGCAAGCATTGCGTTGAAGAAGGGGCATGTCAAGGTGTTCATTGGATGGTCGCCGGGTGATCAACTGCCGTCAGCACAGGGCTGGTTGGCGCTTGGCGACCCGGTGGGAGGGGAGCCGAACCCGCCCGTCCTACCGGGCGGCCGAGATCGTACGGCACCGCAGCAAGGAGATCGCCGAGATCCATGATTACTCCCGTCGCGACACGAAGGGGGCTCCAGTGAATCGCCCCCCAACAGCCTTTACAGCATTGCCTTCTGGGGCTGGGTGCGGCCCGCATGAACGCCTCCGGGACATCCTCGGCGCGTGCGGGTTCGTACGACCATTTCACCCATGGCTTGGGCAGTGTGGTCGCCTCGCGATTGCCCAAGTAGGGCTCGCCGATGACAAGTTCCCGGTGTTGCTGCCCCGAGGTGACGATCAGGGGGTGTTGCCGTGGTACGTACGCGGCGACGAGGTTGCCCACGGCGTTGCCCAGCCCGGCCGAGGAGTGCGCGTTGACCAGCGCGGGCCGGCGGGTGACCTGGGCGAAGGCGTCGGCCATCGCGATGGCGGAGGCCTCCTGCAAGGCCAGGACGTAGGTGAAGCCGTCGGGGAACTCCTGTAGGAACGTCTGCTCGGTGGACCCCGGATTCCCGAAGACGGTGGTCAGACCGAGAGACCGCAGCAGATCGTAGGTCACAGTACGGACGGTGGACGGTTGAGTCATGGCAACCTGCCGGCTTTCGTGCCGAGCCCGATGGTGGGGGGACGTATGACGGAATGTCTGACATCGTGGCCCGGGCGCGGCCGGTACGGCCTCCGTCCGATGACGCAAACGCCTGCCGCCCCGTGCGATCGCGTCGCCCGCTGCTTCCCGTGTGCCGTCTGCGGTTTCGGCCTCGGTCGGATGGCGGAAGCCGAGAGTCCCCGGCATGGGGAACCGTAACGCCGGTGCCACCCGTTGGGCGCGCCCCCGAACCGCGAGGAGCCGGCATGCCCGTCTATACCTGCACTGCGGCGCAGGGCTCGCTGACCAGTGAGTCGAAGGCTTCGCTGGCGGCCGAGATCACCGGATCCACGCGGCGATCAACCATGTGCCTACGGCCTACGTCAACGTGATCTTCTCCGAGCCGCCCTCGGAGAGCGTCTTCACCAGCGGCGTGCCGGGGACGCCACTGATCATCACGGGCTGGGCGCGACGGGGGCATCCGCAGCAGGACACGACGCGACTGGCGCTGGAGTTGTCCTCAACGGCCGTACGCGTCACCGGAGTCGAGGAGGACCACGTCATGGTGGTGATCGAGGACAGTCCCGCCCGCTCCGCCGTCGAGGGCGGTCAGGTCCTGCCCGAGCCCGGCGAGGAGAAAGCGTGGCTGGCGCGCCGCGGCGAGGTCTGAACCGTCGACGACCGGATGCCGGCGACCGCCCCGAGGCGGCCGCCGGCATCCAGCTGCTCTGCTGCTACGCGCCCTTGAACTGCGCGGTGACCGCGGCCACGCGCTTGCCCTGGTACAGGGCGGCGGCACGCGCGGTGTCGTCGACCGGGATCGCCCCCTGGCCGTTGACATGGCTGGTGCCGTAGGGGTTGCCGTCGGCGAACTTCACCGGGTCGGTGTAGCCCGGGGTGACGATGATGCCGCCGAAGTGGTGGACAGAGTTGTAGAGGGCGAGCAGCGTCGACTCCTGGCCGCCGTGCGCGGTGGCGGTGGCCGTGAAGCCGCTGTAGATCTTGTCGGCCAGCTTGCCCTGCGCCCACAGCCCGCCGAGCGTGTCGATGAACTGCTTCAACTGGCTGGCGATGTTGCCGAACCGGGTGGGGCTGCCGAAGACCACGGCGTCGGCCCACTCGATGTCGGCCGGGGTCGCCACCGGGATGTCCTTGGTGGCCGCCGCGTGCGCCGACCACGCGTCGTTGGCGGCGACGGCCTCCTCGGGGGCGAGCTCGGACACACGCAGCAGTCGTACCTCCGCGCCCTCCTTGCGGGCACCTTCCGCCACGGACTCCGCCAGCTCGTGCACGGTGCCGGTCGACGAGTAGTAGATGACTGCGATCTTGGGGGACATCGGGAGTTCCTCTCGCTGTTCTGTGGTCTCGACGGCAGATGCCGCCGTGCTGTCGACGACGGGAGCCGCCGTGCTCGGGTCGGGATGGGCGATGGTGGTCAGGGAGAGCCGCAGCCGGCGGGCCGCGAGACCCTTCGAGGCGGTCAGGCCGTGGCGGTACCGGTCGACGGTGGCCGTGGCCGATATCCGCAGCGATTCGTTCTCGACGGACAGGGAGTCCACCGTCAGCTCGATCGGTGCCTGGTGTCCGCGGACGGTGAGGAGCCCCTTGACGACCCAGGCGCCGTCCTCGCCGCGGGCCACCCTGGTCGACTCGAATCTGATCTCGGGGTGGCGGTCCACGTGGAGGAAGGCGGGCGAGCGCACGTGGTCGTCACGCTTGGCCGTGCCGGTGCGGAAACTGCCGGCCTCGATGACGGCCTGTGCGGTCGACCGGGTGACCGGCGCGGTGACCGTGATGCGGCCGGACTCCACCTGGAACGTGCCCGTCACCTTGCCCAGCCCGAACATGTGCCGCGTGGTGAAGGTGAGGGACGACCGGGCCGGATCGACCTCGTACGTCCCGGCGGGGGGCAACTGAACGCTCATGCCCTTGTGGCCTCTCGCTTGTGGTCGCGCGGGACGGCCCGTGCGGCGCTAGTGCTTGCTTGTGCAAGTATCTTCTCCTCGTGGAAAATGCTTTGTCAAGCAAGTAGTGATTGTGGTTCAGTGTTCATATCGGGAGCTTCGGAGAGGAGGGGGCGAGATGCCGACGTCGCAGAACCCCGCGATCCCACCCGCGCCAGAACCGCTGAGCGGCACGGAGGAACGCCTGTGGCGCTCACTTCAGAGACTGCTGGTGGCGCTGCCCCGGGCGCTCGACGAGGATCTCCTGCGCTCCACGGGACTCTCGCTCACCCAGTACATCGTCCTGATGCACCTCTCCGAGGCGGACGGCAGCCGCATGCGCATGACCGACCTGGCCGGCGCCACGGCCCTGTCCGCGAGCCGCATCACCCGGCTCGTTGAGACCCTGCGAGTGCAGGGCCTGGTGGTCAAGCGGCCTCATGCGACGGACGCCCGGGGGAGCATGGCCGTACTCACGGAAGCCGGTCGGCAACGGCTGTCGGGCGCATATCCGGCTCATCTGGCCAGCGCGCGCCGACGTGTCATGGGCCGGCTCGACCCTGCCCTGGTTCACCAGCTGGCCGAGGAGCTGGAGGCGGTGGCCGATCCGCTCCACTCCCAGTGCCGGGCGGGCTGCGCGTGCCGCGTGCGGACTTCCGTGTACGGCGAAGCAGTCATGTGACCCAAGCCGGGCCCGGTCTTCCCGGGGAAGCATGGTGTGCCGTCCCGGTCCGCCCGTCTTCCGAGGAGGCCCCCATGCTCCAGGGCTACACCTACCCGCTGTCACCGCGCGGAGAAGCGAACCTCGCCTCCGCCCCGCCATGGCACTACGCCGGAGACATCGTCGGCGTCGAGTTCTGGACGGACCCGGCCGCCGCCGAGGCGACACTTCCCGAAGGACTGACCCCCGACCCGGACTCCGACGGGCGCGCGGTGGCGCTGTTCATCGACTGGCAGTTCTCCGCCGAACACGACGAGTACCTCGACCCGGTGCGCAGCCAGTACCGCGAGTTCATGGTGCTGGTGGATGCCCGTTGGCAGAACCAGCCCGTGTCGTGGTGCCCGTACATCTACGTCGACAACGACCTTGCCCTGGCCCGCGGTTGGGTGCAGGGCTTCCCGAAGAAACTGGGCGCGGTCCACCAGACCCGTGTCTTCGCGGCACCCGGCAGCGCGTCGCCGACTCTCGCGCCCGGCGGGCGGTTCGGCGCGTCCATGTCGGCGGCCGGGCACACCCTCGCCGAGGCCACGGTCACGCTCCAGCAGCCGGCGCCCGACCCGGCCGCCCTGTTCGCCCGCCCCACGGTCAACCTCCGGCACTTCCCGCGCCTGGTCTCCGGCCAGTACGACAAGCCCTCCGTCCACGAGTTGGTGATGGCCGAGTTCAACGACCGGCGACTCGCCGACGTGTGGACCGGCACCGGCGACATCAGTCTGTTCGCGGCCAGGGGCGAGGAGTTGGCGGACCTGGCTCCCGTGCGCACCGGCGCCGGTTTCCGCGCCTCGATGTCCTACAGCGTGACGGACGTACGCCGGCTGGACGCGTAGCGGGACGGGCGCCGCTCGCCCCGTAGCCGAAACGACGACCGCGGTGTCGTAACGAGAGGAAGTTCATGTCCACCATCGCCGACCTCATCGTGGAGGGCCTGCGCAACGCCGGCGTCTCACGCATCCACGGGCTGCCCGGGGACTCGCTCAACGGACTGACCGACGCCCTGCGCAGGAACCCCTCGATGGCCTGGGAGCACTACCGGCACGAGGAGGCCGCGGCGTTCGCGGCCGCGGGGGAGGCGGCGACCACCGGATCGCTGGCGGTGTGTGCGGGCAGCTGCGGGCCGGGGAACCTGCACCTGGTCAACGGGCTGTACGAGGCGCAGCGCAGCCGCGTTCCCGTCCTCGCGATCGCCGCGCACATCCCCGGTTCGGAGATCGGCACCGGCTACTTCCAGGAGACACATCCCGAGGAGGTGTTCCGCGAGTGCAGCGTCTTCTGCGAACTGGCCTCCTCGCCCGACCAGTTCCCCCACCTCCTGGACATCGCCCTGCGCACGGCCGTCGAACGCAGCGGCGTCTCCGTCCTGGTGGTTCCGGGCAACGTCCTCCTGGACCGGCCCGAGCACAGGCCGAAGGCGGCCACGGTGCTGCCCACCGCGCCCGTGGTGCGCCCCAGTGATCCGGAGATCGAGCGCGCGGCGGACGTCCTGAACAAGGCCGGCCGGATCACGATCCTCGCGGGCGCGGGCTGCGCGGGCGCGCACGGCCAACTCGTCGAGCTCGCCCGGGCGTTGCGGGCACCGGTCGTGCACACGCTGCGGGGCAAGGAACACGTCGAGTACGACAACCCGTACGACGTCGGCATGACCGGGCTGTTGGGATTCACCTCCGGCTACCGGGCGATGGAACAGTGCGACACACTGCTGATGCTCGGCACGGACTTTCCGTACCGGCAGTTCCTGCCCGAGCACGCCACCACCGTGCAAGTGGATCTGCGCGGGGAGCAGATCGGGCGGCGCACGCGGGTGGACCTGGCGCTCGTCGGTACGGTGCGGGACACCGCCGAGGCACTGCTCCCGAAGCTCGCGCCGAGGACCGATTCCCGGCACCGGGACACGATGCGCGACCACTACGTCCAAGCCCGCGCCGCCCTCGACCGGCTCGCCGTCGACGATCACAACCGCACGCCGATCCATCCGCAGTACGTGGTCAAGGTCGTCGACGAACTGGCCTCCGAGGACGCGGTGTTCATCCCGGACGTCGGCTCACCGGTGGTCTGGGCCGCGCGTTACCTGACCATGAACGGCCGGCGCAGGCTGATCGGCTCGTTCAACCACGGCAGCATGGCGAACGCGCTTCCCCAGGCGATCGGCGCACAGTCCGCGTTCCCGCAGAGGCAGGTCGTCGCGCTGTCCGGAGACGGCGGACTCGCCATGATGCTCGGCGACTTGATCACGCTGAAGCAGCAACATCACCCGGTGAAGATCGTGGTCTTCAACAACGGGGCCCTGAGCTTCGTCGAGTTGGAGATGAAGGCCGAGGGTATGGTCAACTTCGGCACGGACCTCGACAACCCGAACTTCGCCGACGTGGCCACGACACTGGGCATTCACGGAAGCCGGGTGGAGCGCCCGGCCGACCTGCCGGACGCCCTGCGCGCCGCGTTCGCGCATCCCGGACCGGCACTGGTGGAAGTGATGACCGCCCGCCAGGAGTTGAGCATTCCGCCGACGATCAAGCTCGACCAGGCCAAGGGCTTCGCCCTGTACGCGGCCCGCACCGTTCTGTCGGGACGCGGCGACGAACTCCTTGAGCTGGCCCGCACCAATGTCGTGCGGCACCTCTCCTCCTAGCCTGCGCCGGCCCGGTCCTCCACGGCGACCGAGCGCCGCGTCACTGCCTCTCGCGCTCGGCGAGCCGTTGGGCGATCTCGGTCGTGACCGTTCCGGTCAACTGGTCAGCCGTGAGGCCGAGGTTGCCCGGGATCTGCGCGGCTGGCCTGCCCGATGGCTTCCTTGGTCTCCGACCGGAACGCGATGTGACCGCGCAGTGCCTTCTTCCCGGCCGGCGGCAGCGTTTCCTCGATCGCGTCGCGGACGCGCTGTTCCGACTCGGTCCATGACGCGCCGGTCCGCTTGGCCTTGTTGATGTAGTGGTCGATGAGCTGGTCACCCAGGCCGGACAGCGTCTGGGCCACGGAGTCGGGGCCCTTGAACCCGATCAGGCTCAGCACGGCCTGCTCGACGCCGTCCAGGTCCGGCAACACCGTCGTGGCCAAGCTGTCCGAGTTCACCTCGGCGACCATGCTCGAAGCGGCCCGGAGAGCAACCGGGTGGGGCCTGCCCGACGGTGTCCTGAACGTGTTCACCGGCACGGGGACACCTACCCCGTCCGGTTCCTGCCGCTCAGCAGTGACCTGCAACAGGTCTCGATGGCCTACATGGATATTCCCCCGAGCGCGGAGCCGAACGGGAAAACCGTACATCGGCTCGACGACCCAGCCGTTCCCGGTCGGCCGGCCGCCGGTCACGAGCGTGGCGCCGTTCTGCTCAGCCTCCACAGCGCCCTGGGGGGCCGCGGCGAGGTCGGCGGCCGCGAAGACGATGTCGGGGCACTTGCCGCCCAGTTCGCGCGTGAGCCGGATGACGCGGCCAGCGGCGATACGGCCGATCTGGGGTACTCGTAGTCCTCGAAGCAGATACCCAGGGCCGGCAGAGGTGCGGACGTGCTGTCACTCATCCGCGCAGCTCGAAGGCGACGTGGTGGACCGACGCGTGCGGCCCGGCGGCGATGCCCAGGTGCTGTGCGTACCACTGGCGGGTTGTGGCGGCATCGGTCGAGTTGACCACCTCATCGCCAGGCGGGCCGGGCGGGATGTCGTAGGTTGAGATTCCTTGCTTGAGCACGCTAACCTGCACGGATGACCGCTGACGATGCCCTGACCGCGCAGGAAGAGCGCTTCTGGCGTGCCCTGATGCGTGTCATCGTCGCGCTGCCCCGCTCGCTGGACGACGATCTGCTGCGATCGACAGGGCTGACGCTCACCGAGTACGTCGTGCTGATGAGCCTGTCCGAGGCCGAGAACCAGGAGCTCCGCATGGCGGACCTCGCCGCGGCGACAGCCCTCTCGGCGAGCCGTATCACCCGCGTCGTGGACGCGCTGCAGAGCCGCGGCCAGGTCGTCAAGCGGCGCTACGAGGGTGACGCGCGGGGCAATGTCGCGACCCTCACCCCGGAAGGGCTGAAGCGGCTCCAGGCGGCGTATCCGATACACCTGGCGAGCGCCCGCAAGCGGGTCATGGACCATCTCGACGGCCGGTCGCTGTCGGCCATGGTGCGGCAGTTCGAAACGGTGGTCGAGAATTTCGACTGACGGCCCCGATCCGTCGTCGTCATGCCGAACGGGAAAGGTCCCGGACACGCTCCTCGTGTCCGGGACCTTCCGTGTGACGGAGCGCCGCGTGGCGTCAACTCCCGTACACCCGGCGGGCCATGTGCTCCGCGATCATGATGGTGGTCGCGTTGGTCACCGTCGACGGGACCTCGGGCATGATCGAGGCGTCGACCACGCGCAGCCCCGTCAGCCCGTTCACCGCACCCGACTCGTCGACGACGGCCCACTCGTCCCCGGGGCCGCCCATGGGCGCGGTCGAGGTCGGGTGGCCGTAGGTGGCGATTCCGGTCGCGATCGCCGTCTCCAGTTCCTCGTCACTCCGCACGGCGTCACCCGGTACGAGTTCGGCGGCCACCGCACCCGCCAAGGGCGCGGTGCTCGCGAGACGGCGTACGAGCCGCACTCCCTCCAGCATGCGATCGCGGTCCCTGGCCGTGGCGAGGAAGTTGTTGTCGATGACCGGCGCGTCGTGGGGATCGCGACTGGCCAGCCGTACCGAGCCGCGCGACTCGGGCCGGGTGACGGCCGCGGCGAGGAGGATCGCCCCGCCAGTGGGGCTGAAGGAACCGTCCGGCAGGTGGGTGGCGACGATGCTGAGATCCAGTTCGCCGGCCTGCGCCTCGGGCGAGGCGAGCCACAGATGGGCTCCGAAGGCGTACGTCAGGGTCTGGTGCTCGGGAGCGAGAGCGAACAGCGAGTGGAAGAACGGGTGATCCTGGAGCCGGCGGCCGACCGGGAGATCGGCGACCACGTCGATGCCGAGCGCCCGCAGATCCTCGGCCGGGCCGACGCCTGAGCGCATCAGGATGGCCGGGCTGCCGTAACTTCCCGCGGAGAGTACGACTTCACCGGCCCGGAAGACCGCGCCCGACGCGTCCACGACGCCTCGCGACGCACCGTTCTCGATGATCACCTTGTCGATCGTGACGTCGCTCAGCACCGTCAGATTGGGGCGGCTGCGCACCTGCGGCGTCAGATACACCAGAGCGGAGTTCTGGCGCACACCGTCGACGATGTTGACCGGATAGCCACCGGTACCGTCCTGCCGGGCGCCGTTGAAGTCGTCGTTCCGCCGGAACCCCATGTCCGCCGCGCTGTCCACGAACGCCCGCAGCGAGGACGTGAGTTCGTCGTACGTCCACTGTCGGACGGGGAAGGTGCCGCTGCGGCCGTGGTGGGCGTCGTCGCCGGTGGGTGTGTTCTCCATGTCCCTGAAGGTCGGGAGGACTTCGTCGTACGACCAGCCCTTGATCCCGTAGCGCTCGCCCCAGGCGGCGAAGTCCGCCGCGCGCGCCCGGATCGCCACCCCCGCGTTCACCGCGGAACTGCCGCCCATGGCCCGGCCGCGCGGTGCGGGAATGCTCGGGGCGAGGTCGGTGGCACGTGCGGTGTAGCCCCAGTCGTG
This sequence comes from Streptomyces sp. NPDC048504, assembly GCF_043200035.1. NCBI lineage: Bacteria > Bacillati > Actinomycetota > Actinomycetes > Kitasatosporales > Streptomycetaceae > Streptomyces > Streptomyces sp. NPDC048504. The sequence goes on along the minus strand of NZ_JBICXA010000012.1, from coordinate 185,044 downwards.
GTCCGGGTCGGCCAGGACATGCGGGGTCAGCAGCCCTTCGGGTACCCGGTCGGCCGGGTAGTCGGGGCCCGCCTCGATCAACAGGACCGTGCGCCGCGGATCCTCACTGAGCCTGGCGGCGAGTACGGCGCCTGCGGAACCTCCGCCGACGATGACGACATCCGCTCCGTTTGCGGGGTGTTCGCTCGTGGTGCTCATGTGCATCTCCTCGAATCTGTATCTATATGCTTTGGCAAGCAAATAAGACGGTGTTGGTGTGAAGTGCCGTGTGTTCGGTGTGCGCGGTCAGATGTCCAGCACTTCCGGCATGAGGCGCTCGCCCAGCAGGTGCAGCGCAGCAAGCTGATCGGAGCCGCGGACCGGGCCGATGACGTGGTCGATGCCGAGGTGGTCCAGTCGGCGCAGCTCCGCGAGCAGGACGCGGATGTTCTCGCCGTGTGCGCCGGGGTCGAGGGGGAGCAGGACGGTCTTCTCGATCTCGTCATAGTTACGCCCGACGTCGTCGCAGTGCCGGTGGAGTACGTCGAGTTTGTGCTGGAGGTCGGGTCCGTGGAAGAGGTTGCAGGCGTCCGCGTACTCCGCGACGAGCCGGAGTGTCTTCCGCTCGCCGGATCCGCCGATCAGGATCGGCGGGCGTGGACGCCGCACGGAGGTGGGGGAGTTGAGCGTGCGCTCCAGTCGGTAGTACCGCCCTTCGAAGGGCTTCTCGTCGTCGCTCCACATCTGCAGACAGATCCGAAGCGTCTCCTCCAGTCGCTCGAACCGCTCCGCGACCGGAGGGAAGGGCAGGCCGAGTCCGCGTGCCTCGGCGAGGTTGAAGCCGGCTCCGACGCCGATGCCCAGGGCGGCGCGGCCCTCGGAGAGGACGTCGAGCGTGGTGATCATCTTGGCGAGCAGTCCCGGTTCGCGGTAGCCGGCCGAGGTCACCAGGGCCAGTAGCTCCGCGCGTTCGGTCGATGCGGCCAGGTAGCCCAGCGTGGTGTACGCCTCCAGCATCTCCCGCTCGGAGGCGCCCACGATGCCGATCTGGAAGAGGTGATCCATGACGGCGATACGGGTGAAGCCGAACTCTTCCGCCGTGCGGGCCAGGCGGCCCACATGGCGAGCGATGCCTTGCGGGCCACCGGGCCGGGTGAAATCCGCGATGGCGATGCCGAGGTTCATGCGGGCCTTCCGGGGTGTGAACCGCTGGAACGATCGCCATCGAGTATGCCCGGTCCAATATATGCTTTGTCAAGCAAGGAAATGCGACACGCGATAGCTCCCTCCAAATCGGCCGGTGCCGCGTGGCGCCGTCTCCGCTGATGATCGGCGCCACGCGGCTGACCCCCGCCGAAGTCCTAGACTCCGACCGGTTCGTGGCGGCTCGCGTCGGTACCGTGACGCCGCGCCTCGAACGAGGCGAAGACCGACGAGACGCCGTAGACGAGGCTGAACAGGCCGAAGACCGTGGCGAGCGAGGCCGCGCCGATGTCCGGGCGGACGAAGAGCGAGAACGCGAAGACGATCGCCACCGCCCCGGTCAACAGGAACAAGGTCCGTTCTCCCGCCGTCTCACCGCGCTGGAAGGCCAGGGCTATCTCCATGGCGCCGGTCGTCAGCGCCCATGCGGCGATCCAGATCGTGAGGACCAGGGCCGTGATGCCGGGCCACGCCAGCGCGACCACGCCGGACACCAACGACAGCAGGGCCAGCAGCAGCCACCCGAGGACGGGTCCCACCCTGTCACTGGCGAAAGCGCGGGCACTGTCCGTCGCCGCGGTCATGAACGCGTAGACGGCGAAGAGGATCACGAAGGCGCCGATCGTGATGCCGGGCCACGCGACGGAGACCACGCCGAGGGCGACTGCCAGCAGACCGCGTGAGAGGAGTACGTTGGGTGAACTGAACATGGTCACCTTCCACATACGAGGGTGTCGCCTCGTTGTTCGCCCGAGGCCGGGGTTCGCCACGAAGGCTAGGATCGCGCTTTCCCGCCGCGATCTGTCATACGACTGCATCCGCTACTTCCTTACTCCTCTACCGTCGTCACATGAAGCGGTGCAGCCATCTGACGGATGCGCGCACCGAGTCGGGGCGAGAGCATCGGTGCCTTCTGGCACTGGGCCTGTCGACGAGGAGCCGACGTGATCAAAGGGATCGACGCCGTCGCTACGGCGGAGGGCTCCCCGGCTCCGGTGGTCGATGCTCCGCCCGGACGGACCGTTCGCCGTGCGGTCGATCTGTGGCGGCTGCTGGTGTCCCTGGCCGTGCTCGTGGTGGCGGTGCTGCTGGCCGTCGCGACACGTGACTTCGTCCGCGCGGCACAGCAGGGACTCCTCAGCACGGCGACCGCGCTGCCTCCGGCCCTGCGGGACGCGCTCGTGGGAACGGTGCAGGCCGTCGCCATGCTCGCGCCGGTCGTCACCCTGGCGGTGTGGTGCGTACGACGGCGGGCCGGCCCGGTGCTACGGGTCCTGCCCGCGGCGGCGCTGGGTGCGCTGGGCGAGTGGTCGCTCACCCACCTGGCGTTGGTGCGCGGGCGGCCGGACGTGTGGCCGGCGGTGCTGGACGGCCGGGACGGTCTGGTGCAGGCGGGCTGGCCCTCGGTCGTGTACCTGGCGGCCTGCGCGGCGGCGGTCGTCGCGGCCGGGCCGTGGCTGGCGGCGCGTCCGCGCCGGGCCCTGTGGTTCCTGACCGCCGTGTGCGGTGCGCTGAGCGTCGTCGCCGCCGCGATCGTGCCGCTGGACGCCGTCGCCGCACTCGCCGTGGGCGGCGCGGCAGGGTCGGCCGTACTGCTGCTGTCCGGCGCCCCGGCCGACCGCCCGGCGGCGCAGGCGGTCGCCGACGCCCTCGTGGCCTCCGGGATCTCGGTCGCCACGCTCCGTGAGCTGCCCGCGGACGAGCAGGTGCCGGGGGAGGGGACGGTCTACCGGGCCGGGACCACCGGTGATTCCCGGCTTGCGGTGCGGGTGCTCGCCGCCGAGGACCACAACCGCGATCTGTTCCACCGCCTCGCCCGGCGGACGCTGCTGCGTCACCCCGGTGACGCGACCGCCCAGACGCCGCTCGGAGCCGCCGAGCACGAACTGCTCATGCTCGTCTTCGCGGCCCGCACCGGCGCCCGGGTGGACGAACCGGTGATGGCGTATCCGGTGGCCGGAGGCGGCGCGCTCGTGGCGACCGTCGAGCATGACGCCCGTGCGCTGTCCGCGTTGCCGGACGAGGAGTTGACCGATCCGCTCCTCGCCGGGGTGTGGACCTCTGTGGCCCGGCTCCAGGAACACCGGCTGGGACATGGGGCGTTGCGCCCCGAGCACGTCCTCGTCGAACCGGGCGGCGAGAGCCGGCTCTCCGCGTTCGCGCGCGGCCGGCTCAATGCTCCGCCTGAGGCGCTCGGCAGCGACCTCGCCGAACTGCTGGCCACGACCGCGCTACGGGTCGGCCCTCGACGTGCCACCGCGTGCGCGCTGGCCGGCCTGGGCCCGGAACTGCTGGCGACCGCGCTGCCGTACCTGCAACCGCTCGCACTGATGGGGTCCGCCCGGCGTGCGGTCGCCCGGTACGACCAGGCCCACGCACGGGCGGCCAGGGAGAAGGCCGGGCGGCGGACGCTGCGCGCCGGTGGTCGGCCCAGTCTGCTGCGTGATCTCGCCGCCGAGGTCTCAACTGCCAGTGGCACAAAGGCGGTTCCTCCCGCGCATCTGGCGCGGTTCACGTGGAAGAGCGCCCTGGCACTGGCGGGCGCGTTCCTTGTACTGCACCTCGTGCTGCCGCAGTTGGCGAACGCGCCGGCGGCCGTCGACGCGCTGCGGGACGCGAACTGGTGGTGGGTGCTCGCGGTGCTGCCCATCACCTTCCTCTCGCAGGCGTTCTCGACCTGCTTGCAACAGGGCACCATCCCGGACAGACTGCCGTTCGGCCCCACCTACCAGGTGCAGTTCGCCAGTTCGTTCCTCAACCGGATCACCCCCAGCAACGTGGGAGGCATGGCGCTGAACCTGCGCTACCTCCAGAAGACGGGGATCGAGACCGGGGCCGCCACCGCCTCCGTCGGGCTCCAGAGCCTGGCCGGCGCGCTCTCCAACACCGTTGTCGCCGCCGTCTTCTTCGCCTGGGCGGGACGACGCCACGCCGGAGTGCACCTGGACCTGTCCGCCGGCCGATATCTGCTGTGGGCGCTCGCCCTGGCGCTCGCCGCCGGGGGCCTGCTCGCCTTCACCCCGCCCGGCCGGCGCTTCCTGCACGACAAGGTGTGGCCGTTCCTGCGTGCGGCCGGCTCGACCGTCGCCGGGATCGCGACGGAACCCGGCAAGGTCGCCTTGGGTGTCATCGGCGCTCTCGGCCTGCCCCTCATCCAGGCCGTCGGCCTGGCCATGAGCCTGCACGCGCTGGGCGGCGGCCTTCCCTTCATCCAGGTCGGTGCCGTGTACATGGCGGCCCGGCTGATCGCCAACGCGGCCCCCGTACCGGGCGGGCTGGGCGCGCTGGAGGCCGGCCTCATCGCCGGTCTCACGACGCTCGGCGTGGCCGCCGGTGCGGCCACCTCGGCGGTGCTCGTCTACCGGCTGCTCACGTTCTGGCTGAACGTCCCGCTGGGCGCGCTGGCCCTGAGCGTGGTGCAGCGGCGGGGTTACGTGTGAGACGTGTCGGTTCAGCCGAATCATCGCCCTTGTAGTTCAGGGTCCAGTCATATGACTCAAGCCCTGCCGCCGTGGCTTGCCTACGATCGTCCTGAGAAGACGCGGAACGTAGCGGAAAGCTGGGGAGACGCGTGGACGAACCCGGGCTCCTTGGCCGCGATGAGCAGTTGAGGGTCCTCCAGGAGCTGCTGGGAAGGCTGCCCGATGCCGGTGGCGCCCTGGTGCTGAAGGGCGGCCCGGGCGTCGGCAAGTCCGCGTTGCTGCGGGCCGCGGCCGAACGTGCCCGGACGGCGGGATGGCAGACGCTGGAGGTTGCCGGGCACTGCGACGGCACACCGTTCAGCGGTCTGCGGGAGTTGCTGCGGCCGGTGCTCGGCAAGGGGGACGCCCTGCCCGCGGGACAGGCCGGGATCCTGCGGTCCGCCCTCGAGACCGGTTCCGGGCCACGGCCGGAGACCTTCAAGGTGGCCCTGGCCGCGTTCAACCTGATCACCATGAGGGCGGCAGAGCAGCCCGCGGTGCTGATCGTCGACGACGCGCAGTGGCTCGACGGGCCCACCCGGGACGTCCTGGGGTTCATGGCGCGCAGGGCGGGCGACAACCCGATCGTCGTTCTCGCAGCAGCCCGCAGGGCCCGGGCCCGGGCGGGTGCGCCCGCGCTGGACGTGCCGGCGCTGGACGAGTCCTCGGCGCGGCGCCTGTTGACCCGCCATGCGGCCTCACTGCCTCCCGTCGTCCGGGAGCGGATGCTCGGGGAGGCGCTCGGCAACCCCCTCGCGCTGGTCGAACTCCCCGCCGCGTGGCACCAGTCGGGGCCGCACGGTTCGTGGACCCACCTGCCGGTGAACTCCACATTGGCGATGGCGTTCGCCGCCGGGCTCGGTGAGTTACCGGCGCAGGCCCGGGACGCCCTGTTGGTCGCGGCCGTCGACGACGTCGGAGACATCTCGGAGATCCTGGCCGCCGCTTCCGTCCTGGCCGGACGCGCTGTCGCGGTGGACCTTGTGGACAGCGTGGTCGAGTCCTCGTTGATACGGCTCGGCAGGACGACACTCCGCTTCGTCCATCCCGTGGTTCGCTTCGCGGTGCTGGAGGCGGAGACCCCGGCCCGACGGCAGGCCGCCAACGCCGCCATGGCGCAGGTACTGGCCGAGCACCCGGGCCGGCGCACCTGGCACCGGGCCCAGTCCGTCGACGGCCCGGACGACGGGCTGGCGGACGAGCTGGCGGACGCGCACACCTCGTTGCTCCGGCGGCACGGAGTCGTCGCGGCCATCCGGGCCCTCGAACGATCGGCACAGCTCACCACGGACCCGGCCACCCGGGGCCACCGGTACCTGGGCGCCGCCGAGCACGCGTACGGTCTCGGCCGCACCCGTCTGACCCACGCCCTGATCGACGAGGCCGAACGTCAGGAGCTCTACGACGCCGACCGGGCGAAGGCCTGGTGGTTGCGGGACATCTCGGACCCGGACCCGCGGCCCGGGCCGGCCCGCACACCGGCACGGGACATCACCGGACTTCCGGCGGGTGATCCCGACCAGGCACTCGACCTGCTCCTGAGCGCGGCACTCCGTGCGCACAGGACCGGCGCCGACCCCGCCGCGCGAGCCGCCGTCGTCGAGACCGCCGAGCGGCTGACGGACACGAGCGACCCACGGCGCATCGCGGCGCTCGCACTGACCGAACCCGTGCTCCACGGCCGGGAGTTGTCGGACCGGCTGCCGTCGAGCGAGACGGTCTGGTGCCACCCCGACGCCGACGTCCTCCGGCTGTTCGGCACGGCCGCGCACGCGATCGGTGATCCGGTCCGCGCGGTCGACCTGCTCGGCCGGGCGGAACCCGTCCTCCGCGAACAGGGCAGGCTCGGTCTGCTGTCGGCGGCACTCCTCACCGAAACCGCCGACCTGCTGCTGCTCGGAGACTGGCCCCGGGCCGATCGACTCACCGAGGAAGCACGCCGGATCCTCGCCGAGACCCGACAGCCGGACATGGTCGCCGCGCTCACCACCACGGACGCACTCGCCGCCGCACTGCGCGGACAGGCCGTGCGCGCGCGGGAGTTGGCCGACACCGTGGCGCCATGGCAGCACATGGATCTCGCCCTGACGCTCCGGCTGGTCGGTGGCCTGGCCCGGCTCGCCGACGGGCGGTACACCGAGGCGTACGAAGAGCTGCGGCCGCTCCTCGACCAGCCGCACGGAGGCCTGCGCTGGCAGGGCCTCGCCGCGGTGATGCCGTTCGCCACGGCAGCGGACCGCGGCAACAGCCGTGATGAAGCCACGCCCGTACTCGCGACCCTGGAGGAAGCGGCACGGGTGACCCCTGCCCAGCTGCTGCACGTCCAACTGCCGTACGCGCGAGCTGTGTTGGCCCCGGACGCGGCCGCCGAGGAACTGTTCGTGGTGGCATTGGGCCAGGATCTGTCCCGCTGGCCGCTGGTCAGGGCCCGGACGGAGCACGCGTACGGACAGTGGCTGCGGCGCCGCCGGCAGGCCGCTCGGTCCCGCACGATGCTGCTCTCGGCACGGACCGCTTTCGACCTCGTCGGAGCCTCCGACTGGGCGGGCCACACCGCCGCGACAACCGACAACCCGCTTCCGTCCGTCACGGAACTGCTGTCGCCGCAGGAGACCCTGATCGTCAAGCTCGCCGCGGAAGGGCTCTCCAACCGGGAGATCGCGGAACGGCTGTATCTGTCACACCGTACGGTCGCCGCGCATCTGTACAGAGCCTTCCCCAAGCTCGGAATCACCTCACGCGGCGAGCTGGCGTCACTGTTGAAGCTGCCGGAACCGGCCGCGAGCGACCACTGAAGGCAGCGCCCGCCGCCTCACCGGATGGGTGAGCGGGTGCGGTCAAACGACGCAAGCCGCCGCTGGCGCGGTGTGATTAGCGTGGAGTTCCACGGGAGTTGGGGGGAAGTCGAGGGAGTCACGGGTGCGGCGATGCTGATCGGAAGGGAACGGGAGATCGCCGTGCTGGAGAGACTCCTCGAAGGCACGCCGCCGAGGGGTGCGGTGCTGCTGATGCTCGGGGACCCGGGTATCGGCAAGTCGTCGCTGCTGCGGGAGGCGGAGTCCCGGGGGCGCGCCCGGGGTTTCCGGATACTTCGGCTCGTCGGTGTCGAGTGCGAGACGGCGTTTCCCTTCGCGGGCCTGCACCAGCTCACCGGTCCGGTACTCGATCGCGTCTCGGTGCTGCCGCGGCCCGAGAGGGAAGCGCTGGTGGCGGTGTTCGGGCTGGCCGAGGGCCTGCCGCCGGAGCCGCTCCTGATCGAACTGGCGGTCGTGGATCTGCTGGCGGAAGTGGCGGCGGACCAGCCGGTGCTGGTACTGGCCGACGACGTGCAGTGGCTGGACCCGCAGTCGCACGCGGCATTGACGTTCCTCGGACGGCGCGCGACGGGACCGGTGGTGATCGTCGCCGTGATGCGCCGTGGCCACCCGGGCCCGTTCCTCGACGCAGGCTTCCCGGAGCTGACCGTGGGCGCCGTGGACGACGACGCGGCAGCGCGGATCCTGTCCGCTCACGCACCCGGCCTGAGTCCGGCCGAACAGCGGTGGATCCGGCGGGAGGCGCTGGGCAATCCGCTGGCGCTGCGCGAACTGCCGATCGCGATGACGGACCTGCCGTCCGCCGGACCGCGGCCGCTGCCCCTGTCCGACCGGCTGGAGCACGCGTTCGCCGGGCGCGGGGCCGAACTGCCCTCGGCCACCCGGGACGCGTTGCTCGTCGCGGCCGTCGACCCGGCCGGCGACCTCGCCGAGATCATGGCCGGGACCTCGGCCCTGCGCGGCGAACCGGTCACCCCTGAAGTGCTGGCCCCGGCGCGGGCCGTAGGACTGGTGACCGTGGAGGAGAACCGGGTCGCCTTTCTGCACCCTCTGATGCGTTCGGGAGTCCTCCAGGCCGAAGGCCTCGCCCGGCATCAGTCGGCGCACCGGGCGCTGGCGCGCACACTGGACGACGTGTACCGGCGGACCTGGCACCGCGCACGGTCCATCGTGGGTCCCGACGACCGGATCGCCGACGCCCTGGAGGCAAATGCCGCGCGGGCGTTGAACCGGGGTGCGGTGATCGCGGCGATCAACGATCTGGAGCGGTCGGCGGAGTTGACGAGTTGGTCGGCGCTGCGCGGGCACCGGCTGCTGGTGGCCGCCGGGCACGCGTACGGAATGGGCCGGGACGACCTTGTCCACGGGTTGCTCCAGTCGGCTGCCAGGACCGACCTGACCGACCTGGACCGGGCGCGCATGGAATGGCTCGGCGAGATGTTCGACCACGGCACCCCCAGGGACGCCGCCCGCGTGTACGAGCTGTGCGACATCGCCGTGCGGTCCGCTCCCGCCGATCCCGATCTGGCGCTGGACGTGCTTCTGGTGGCCGCTTTCCGTTGCCACATGGCCGACACCGGTCCGGTCGCCCGGGCACGTGTGGTCACCTGCGCCGACCGGCTGCCCGAGACGGCGAGTGACCCGCGCCATCTCGCGACCCTGGCGATGGCGGAACCGCTGCTGCGTGGCCGGCAGGTCGTCGAAGCGCTGACCCGGACGCCGTACGGCGACGACGGGGACGCGCTCCGGATCATGGGCATGGCCGCACACGTGGTCGGGCACCTGCCTCTGGCGTCCGAACTGCTGGACCGCTCGGAGGAGATTCTGCGCCGGCAGGGCCGCCGGGGACTGCTTTCGCACGTGCTGACCATCCAGGCGTTGACGCGTGTGCTGCGCGGGGAGCTGGTGCGGGCGGCCGACGCGGCCGAGGAGGGGAAGCGGCTGGCCGCGGAGACGGGGCAGCCGCTGTGGGAGACCGGAACGCTGGTGTGCGACGTCCTGCTGAAGGCACTCGTCGGTGACATGCGGGAGGCACTGCGGCGGGCCGCCGAGGCGGAACTGCACGAGGCCCGCGGCCGGAACGCGATGCTGTCGCTGCTCCAACTCGCCCGTGGACTGGCGTCACTCGGGGCCGGCCGGGACCGGGACGCCTACCGGACCTTGCGGGCGGTGTTCGACCTGGCCGACCCCAGCTTCCACCGGGCCGAGAGGTACGTCAGCCTGATGTTCCTCGTGGACGCGGCCGTTCGCGCCGGATACCTGGAGGACGCCCGCGAGCTGGTGGCGGAGCTGGAGCCGGCCGCACGGGCGACGCCGTCGCCGATGCCGCACATCAATCTGTCGTACGCCCGCGCCGTCCTGGCCGCCGACGAGGACGCCGAGGACCTGTACCTGGCGGCGCTACGACAGGATCTCTCCGACTGGCCCTATGCCCGCGCGAAGGTAGAGCTGGCGTACGGCTCCTGGCTGCGCCGACAGGAACGGGTCCGCGAGGCGCGGTCGCTGCTGGACTCGGCGCAGCGCACCTTCGACCGGATCGGCGCGCTCCCGTCCGGTGACGAGGCACGGCTCGAACTGCGGTCGGCGGGGGCCCCGATCGACTGGCCGGAGTCGTCCGCCGAGCGCCTGCGACAGATCACCGAGCTGTCCGCGCTGCGGCTCGCGGACGACGAGATCGCCGAACTGCTCGGCCTGCGCGCGGAAGTCGTGGCGATGTACCGGGACAGGACACGGCCCGACAGCCCTCAGTGAGGACACCGCGGCAGTCGGATGACTCAAGCCCGGCAACGCGACCTCCGGCAGCATGACATCAGTCTGCTTCTCTCGAGTCGCCGGATGGGACTGTATGGAAACAGCCGAGAACGGATCGATTTCCTGCGGATCGCATTCCTCGCCCGATTCGGAGAATTCGGCACCCCAGGGTGTCGAACTGCGTCATCTGCGCTATTTCGTAGCCGTCGCGGAAGCGGGAACCTTCACCCATGCCGCGGAGCGCATGTATGTCGCGCAGCCGACCCTGAGCCAGCAGATTCGGCGGCTGGAGGAATTCGTCGGAACACCTTTGCTGCAGCGCCGGCGTGAAGGAGTCCGGCTGACCGAAGCCGGCACGGTGCTGCTGGAGGAGTCCCGGGCCGTTCTCTCCCTGGTCGATCACGGCGTGGGCCGAACCCGACGGGCGGCGGGTCTTGGCCGGACGCGCCTGCGTTTCGTCGTACAGCCGTATCTGCCGCCCGCGCTCGCCGCGGCGACCGTGTCGAGGCTGCGCTCCGCGGCCCCCGAGGTCGACGTGACCTGGATGGAGACGCAGCTGGACGCCGAATTCTCCTCGCTCCTCCAGCGGCGGGCCGACGCCGCTCTGGGGTGGATGAGCCCGTCGGGCCGTGCGCTGCCGGAGCCCCTCGACGCGATGGAGATCGGATCCTTCGAACCCGACGTCTGGATTCCGGCACGGTACCGAGGGGCGGCGGACAGGGCCGTCGGCCTCGACGAACTCGCCCGGATGCCCGTCATCCACGGTCCTCGTCCCGCCGACCCAGGGACGTACGACGCATGGCGCTCGGTGCTGCGCACCAGGAACCCGACCTTCGACTTCGGCGAACCGCCGTTTCGGCACTCGCTGCCCATGACACTTGCCTTCGCCGCGACCGCGATCCGCCCGAGCGCCGTCCTGACCGGGCCGTACCGACCCGTGGGGAGTGCTCCGCGGTCCACGGCGGACGCGGGCCGTCACGAGATGGTCCCCGTTCGGGTCGAGGGGGCCCCGCTCAGCGCCACCGCCGGTCTGGTGTGGAGCACGGACCTGCCCCGTGCAGTGCAGCAGGTGCTTTTCGACATCGCCGAAAAGATATCCACCTGAACCGCTTACGGAACTGTGCCATGAAATCCATAGCGCAGACCAATACCAGAATCGGCCACATCACTTTTACCGGCGTCGACGTCTCGCGGTGAACTGATGACGGAATGGATAACACGGCTCTCACCGGAACGGAAGGATCCCCCGATGAGCAGGACAAAGGACGTTCGCCAGTCGGTCGAGGCGGAACTCGTCTTCGATCCGCTGGTGGACGCGACGGACATCACCGTTCACAACCTGGGCGGTGAAGTAAGGCTCACCGGCACCGTCCCGAGCTACCTCCAGTACCTGGAGGCCGCCACCGCGGCGCAGCGCGTCGCCGGCGTCACCAAGGTCCACAACAACCTGGAGGTGGTGCTGTCGGCCGCGCACGAGCGCGACGACGCGACGCTGGCGGAGACGGCGAACACCGTGCTGCTGATCAACATCGCCGTGCCGGTCGGTGTCGAGGCGACCGCCGACAACGGCGACGTGACGCTGACGGGTGTGGTCCGCTACGGCTCGGAACGGCAGGCCGCGGAGCAGGCGGTCGCCGGACTCGCGGGGGTCCGCGGCATCAAGAACAAGATCGAGATCGCCGACGACGCCGACCCGGTCGACGTCACCCTGCTGGTGTCGGACGCGCTGGACCGCAACGCGCTGATCCTCGACGACAGTGAGGTCGACGTCACCACCAACGCGAACACGGTGGTCCTCGCCGGCCATGTCCGCACCTGGGCGGAGCACGACGCCGTGGTCGCGGCCGCCTGGATGGCCCCGGGCGTCTACGACGTACGCGACGACCTGTACATCACCGGCTGACACCCGGATGCGTCGAGGGCCGGCCCTTCGGGAAACCCCGCGGGACCGGCCCGCTCCTCTTCCCCGGACCACCCGAACCCGACCGAGAGGCACCGAACGCCATGCCCGACGCCACCCGATCCACGAAGAAGGGCACCGGCCGTTTCCGCGAGCCGGCCGCCGAACTCGAACACCTGCTGCGGGACGCCCTCGCACTGGTCGCCGGCACGAAGGCAGTCACCCGCACTGCTGCTGACCACCATCGCTCCCACGAGGCTGCGCGCCACAGGCCGGCCCGCTTCACAGCACACCTGTTCGGCTACGGCCTGCTCGGCTACATAGTCGTCCACCAGCGGCGGAGTCTGAAGAACCACGCCGCCTGACGAGGTGGCCGGCTGCCCGGCGCGGCACGGGAGACACACCCGCATCCCCGTGCCGCGCCCCGGCGCGGATCGGCACAGAAGGGAAGAACATGTCCCGCTCGCCCAACGAACCTGCGAGGGAAGCACGTTCACATTCCTCGGAACAGGACTGCGCTGATCTCGTCCTGACCATGTGGCGGCACGTGTCCGAGCATGAGTCAGTGCCGGTCCGGGCCCGATTCGGCTACGACCGCGCCCAACCCCTGGAGGTGTGCGTCGAGTTCGTCAACGACCGCGGTGGCGCCGTCACTTGGGTGCTCTCCCGGGACCTGCTCATGGCGGGCCTGCACCGGCCGAGCGGTGACGGCGACGTACGGATCTGGCCGCCGTGCCCGCGTCATGGCGGGGACAGCCTCTGGATCCTGCTCCAGGGACGGACCGGAGTCGCACTCCTCGAAGGCGGCATCGCCCCCTTGCGCGCCTGGCTCGGAGAGACCCTCAGATCCGTTCCCCTCGGCACGGAAGACCTCGCGACGGACTGGGACGAGGCCATCGCGCACCTTCTGGCACAAGGGGACCGCTGACGGTGCGCGATGTGTGGCCGACCGTGTGCCGTGAACTCGGGGCCGGGTGTGCCCAGGGCGCCGGCGCTGCCACAAGTAGGCCTGGGAGCAGCGCACTTGGCGGCCATGGTCGCTGAGCGGTCAGTCGGTCGCGATGGCTCTGCGCGTCCGTGGCCGCCGTTGCTGCCTGCGTTCGCCCTCTGACATACCGCCCCAGACGCCGTACGTCTCAGGGCCGCTCATCGCGGTCCAGGCGCAGGCCTCCAGTACGGGGCAACGCCCGCAGACGGCCCGGGCCTTCTTCTCCCGCGCCCGCTTCTCGATACCGCGCTCGCCGGACGGGGAGAAGAAGACCGAACTGTCCATGCCCCGGCAGAGCGCGCGTTGTTGCCAGTCCCAGTAGGCGAGGAAAGGGCGATGTCGAGGGATCATGACGCTTCCTCCCGATGACAGGTGGATCCGGTACGGGTCATCGTCTTTGCCGGGGCGGCGGCGAGGCTTCAGTCGATTGGCTGATTGGCTGTCGGTATCTGCTCGGTGTCGTTCATCTTTGCCCGGTTCTGCGCCAGCAGGGTCCGCACATCCTGTTCGACCTCCTCGGCATCGACCCCGAGGGCGTGTCCCATGTGGGCCGCCCACACCTCGGAGCGGATGTTCGTCTCGAAGTCCAGGTCGGCGCGGACCTTCTCACGGATCGCCTGGCGGTTCTGACTCACCATCACGAAGGTGGACAGAAAGATCGCCTCAAGGCTGACGATCATGGTGAGCAGTCCGAACGGGTAGGGGTCCCAGATCGCGGAACGGCCGAACAGCCCTTCGTTGAAGGTGATCCAGACCGTGAACCACACCGCGTGGAGATAGACGAACTGCATGGTCCCGGCGAAGGTGGTGATCGCGTCCGCGATCCGGTCCTGTGTCCCGCGCATCCGCGCGAGAACGGCCTGCTCGTTCGGAAGGCGTATGTCCAACCCATTGATTCCAGGGGCCACGGGCACTCCTTGATCCGCTGTTCACCAGAGATGGCGGTCAGCGTACGGACGGGCCGGGCGCCTTCCTTGGGTCAATCGACTGCGTATGAGGCCACATGCGTAGCCGTACGCCGCTCATTGAGTCGATTGACCGATGCGGGTCGGGCCGGCGCGAGGTGAGAGTGGCGGCAGCTCGGATATGCACCTCAGCACGTCGCGTCATCGAGCAGCACACATCCGTCAAGGAAAGGGATCACCATGTCGGACCCGACGCCGCAGAAGAACCAGGCCCCCGGTACCGCCCCGGACGGCCGCCTCGTCGAGCTCGCGCGGAAGGCCGAGGAAGCACAGCGGACCGTGGCGGCGAGTGCCGCGGAGGACCGGCAGAAGCTGTCCGCCGCGGTGGCCGACGCGAAGGGCAGGGCCGAACAGGGCGCGCAGCGGCTCCAGTCGAGTGGGCAGCGGGCGAAGGCCGACGTCACCGGAACCTGGAACCAGGTGCAGACCTCCTGGCAGGACCATGTGGACTCGGTCCGCGGAAAGCTGGAGGAACGCAAGGCGGAGCGTGATGTGAAGCGGCTGCAGAATGCCGCCGACGACGCCGAGGACTACGCCGCGGACGCCGTCGACTTCGCGATCGCGGCCGTGGAGGAGGCCGAGTACGCCACCCTCGACGCCCTGCTGGCCCGGGTGGAGGTGGACGAAGCGGCCGACGTGAAGTAGTCGGCGTCTGACGTACCCGCGGTACGAGCGGCCGGACGGCCGGAGCAGCGGGTCGTGGGACAACACCCACGACCTGCTGTCTTCTGTCGGGCCGGAACGGCGCTGTGTCGCCTCCGGGCAGATCGCCGAGCGCCGGCCCCGACGTGCAGACGGAGCGACGGTGTGACCGGCCACTGTCGTCGGCACCCAATGCTGTGGCTGGGAACATCGACCATCACTCCTCGATCAGCGACGATCTCGCTGACGAGGGACAAGTGCATACTTCTCTCTCGCGACCCGATATATTTCTTTCGGCAAGCAATTTGATGGAGGGAAGTCGGTGACCTCGCGGGCTGGAGCGGACCTGGTCGGTCGCACGGCCGAGCTGGACCTGATGGACTCGTTGTCGCGGCGTGACGGAGGCTGCCGCGGCCTGCTGCTGCGCGGCGGCCCGGGGGTGGGGAAGACCGCGCTGCTGGACGCCGCCGCGACACGGGCCACGGAGACCGGAACGCGTGTACTGCGGGCCTCCGCCGTGGAGTTCGAGGCCGAGATGACCTTCTCGGCGCTGCACCAGATGCTGTACCCGCTGCGCCATCACGCCGAGCGGCTCGCACACCACCATCGCGACGTCATCGACCGGATCTTCGGTCTCGCGCCGGGACCGCTGCCGAACCCGCTGGCCGCTTCGACGGCGGTACTCGCCCTGCTGGACGAGGTCACCGTCGAGAGCCCGCTGCTGATGATCGCCGACGATGCGCCGTGGATCGACCGCGCCAGCGCGACCGTGCTGGGTTTCGTCGTCCGCAGGATCAGCGACCACCCGGTCGCGTTCCTGGCCGCCGCGCGGACCGGAGCGGACAGTTTCTGCGACCAACTCGACCTGCCCGTACACGAGATCGGACCGCTGGCCGAGCGAGCGGCAGCCGAGCTGCTGGACGACCGATGGCCCGGGCTGGGGCCGTCGGTACGCCGCCGGATGCTGGCCGAGGCCGCGGGCAACCCGCTCGCGCTGCGGGAGCTGCCGACCGCGCTGAACGGCCGACAGCGCTCGGGCCAAGTCCCGCTTCCCACACTCCTGCCCCTCACTGGGCTCCTGGAATCTGCCTTCGCGTCCGCCGTCGAAGGGCTGCCCGCGCCGACCCGCAGGGCACTGCTGATGGCCGCCCTGAATGCCGACATCGGCCTGACCGCGGCACGCAGGGCGGTACGGGACTCCGCGGGCGAAGACGCCCTCGCCCCGGCACAGGCGGCGGACCTGCTCCATGTCGACGAGGCCGTCGGCCTCATGTCGTTCCGCCATCCGCTGATCCGCGCCGCGATCGTGCACCTGGCATCTCCCAGGGAGCGCAGGAGCGCCCACCACTCCCTGGCCAAGGCTCTGGCCAAGTGCCCCGAGCGCCGGGCGTGGCACCTGGCCGAAGCCGCGACCGGACCGGACGAGACGGTGGCCCGCGCGCTCGACGAAGCGGCCCTGTCCGCCTGGCGGCGCGGGGCGTCGCCCACCGCCGGGGCCCGGGCACCGGACGAGGCGGCCGTCTCCGACCGTCGGCGCGTCGCCGCCTCCGCCGCCGTGGCCGCGCTCATGCGGGCCGGCGAACTCAGCCCGCATCCGGGCGACCGCTCCCGCCGACTGGTCGAGGCCGCCTACCTCGCCACCTTCACCGGTCAACTCGAAGACGTGTCAAGGCTGTTGGCCGAAGCCGGCCAGGCCCCCGACACACCGACCGGACTGGTCTTCGCCGCCACCGCCCACCTCCTCACCAACGACGAGGGCGACGTCGACGCCGCCTACCGGCTCCTGGCCCGGGCACTCGACGACCGCACGGCCACCGCGAGAAAGGACGACTGGGGCCAGTACGGCATCCTGTACGCGCTGCTCCTCGTCAGCCTCTACACCCTCCGCCCCGAGCCGTGGCAACTCCTCAAGACCGCGATGGCCCGCTTCGAAGCCGCCACAGTGGCACCGATCAGACTCTGCTACGACGCGTACGTCGACCCCACGCACGGCTCCGACGCGCTGCGCAAGGACCTCGCCGACGCCTTCGCGACGCTGCCGGCCGACGCGGCCCCCTGGGAACTGATCCCCCTGGGCTTCGCGGCGGTCGCGATGGACGCCCTGTCGGACTACCGCTACCTGGTTTCCCGCATGATCGAACGCGAACGCGACGGCGGCGCGATCGCCATGGTCATCCCCGCGCAGCTGCTGCTCTGCCACGACTCCTACGTCCACGGCCGCTGGGACGAGGCCGAGAGCCTGGCACAGGAGGGACTGGACCTGGCGGCGGTCCACGGCTACCACTTCTGGGAGCGACAGATCCGGGCCCTGCTGGCATCGGGCGCGGCCCTGCGCGGCGACGCGGACCTCGCCCGGACCCGCAGCGAGGAGACCACGACCTGGGCGGCACCCCGCGGCATCGACGTGACGGAGGCCTACGCCCGGTCCGCCCGCCACCTCGCGGCCATGGGCCAGGGTGACTACGAGGAGGCCCATGTCCAGGTCGGCAGGCTCGATCCATCCGGCGCACCGAACCCCGGCATCCCGGGCCGGTGGATGGTCCTGGACCTGGTCGAGGCGGCGGTCCGCACCGGCCGCACCGAGGAGGCCCGTGCCCATGTCACCGCCGCGCGGAAGGCGGGCATCCACCGGATCTCGCCGCGCACAGCGATGATCTCCGCTGGAGCCGAGGCCGTGGCCGCCGACGAGAACGAAGCCGGGCCCCTGTTCGAGGCAGCCCTCTCCCTGCCCCAGGCGGCCCGCTGGCCGTGGGAACACGCGCGCATCCAACTCGCCTACGGGCAGTGGCTGCGCCGCACCCGGGACCACCGAGCCCGCCTGTACCTGAGCGCCGCTCTCGAAACGTTCCACCGGATCGGCGCGAAGGCCATGGCACAGCGGGCCCGCAACGAACTGCGCGCCACCGGCGTCGCCAGCACCAACGGGCCCGCCGCGCCGACCGTCGCGTTGACCGTGCAGGAACGGCAGATCGCCGAGCTGGCGGCCGTGGGCCTGACCAACAGGCAGATCGGCGAGCGGCTGTTCCTCTCCCACCGCACGGTCGGCTCCCATCTGCACCGGCTGTACCCCAAACTCGGCATCACCTCACGCGCCGCGCTCCGCGTCGCCCTGGAGGCGGTGTGCGAGTGAACACCCGGCGCCCGCGAGGCGGTGGTCCCGTGCCGAGGCGCGGGCTGCCGGTCCGGCGGTACCGTGGACACGAGACCCCTTGAGCGGCGAGTCGGAGAAGACATTGGTCGACAAGGAGATCAGAGTCCTGGCGACCGTGCTGCTCGAACGCGTCGGGGAGCTGGCGAAGGAGATGGCGGCACGGATCCGCGCCGGCTCACGGGAGTACCACTACGACGCGGTGCCCGAGGAGGACCTGGAGGAGGCCTGCCGGACCCACGTGAGCAACGCGCTCCAGGCGCTGTCCGGACAGGTGCCGCTGGACACCGAGGCCGCGGCCGACATCGGCCGCCGACGCGCCCGGCAGAACGTGCCGCTGCCCACCGTGATGACGGCCTACCGCGTCGGCGTGAAGTACTTCTGGGAGTCGGTGGTCACCGAGGCCACCACAACTGCCCTGGTGGGCAACGACATTCTGGTCGCGGCCGCCTCCGCCATGTGGGAGATCCAGGACGGCATCACCGAGGCCATGGTCACCGGGTACCACGACGCCGTGGCCCAACGGCTCCTCGCCGGCGACCAGGAACGCTCGGCGCTGGTGGAAGCCCTCCTGGAGGGCAGGAGCATGGACGCCGACGCCGTGTGGTCCGCGGCGGAGGTCCTGCGCGTGCCGCGCGGCGGTCCGTTCACCGTGATCGCCGCCGAGGTGCCGCAGATCGGCCGACAGGCCCTGCCGGACATCGCGGCCCTCCTGACCCGGCGCGGCATCCGCTCCGCCTGGCGACTGCGCCCCGACCTCCAGCTCGGCATCGTGCACCTGCGCACCCCGCGCGATCTGCCCGACCTGGTCGAGGTGTTGCGGGACCACGCGGAGCGACGCGTGGGCGTGAGCCCCTCCTACGACGACCTCAACCGCACCGGCGACGCCCTGCGCTTCGCCAGGGTCGCGATGCGCGGCGGCGACGCGGAGACCGGCGCCGTGACCGTCTTCGACGACTCACCGCTCGCGGTCGCCACAGCCGGCGCACCCGACGTCATGGCCCGCGTCGCCGCCAAGGTCCTCGGCCCCATCGAGTCGCTGCCCGCCGACGAACGCGCCCTGCTGCTGGACACGTTGGACGTCTGGTTCGACTGCGGCGGATCCGCCGAGGAGGCCGCCAAGCAGCTCTACGTCCACCCCAACACCGTGCGCACCCGCCTGCGCCGCATCGCCGAACGCACCGGCCGCTCCCTGACCGACCCGCGCGGCATCACCGAACTCGCCCTGGCCCTGCGGGCCGTACGCCAGACTCCGAGGCCCCCGACCTCGGAGCCGACAGACGCCACGAGGAAGTCCTAGGCGGCGGTACCGCCCGCGTAGTCGCTCTTGAAGGTGGTCTCGATGGTGGTGGCGACGGACTGGGCCACTCCCGTGCCGGTGAGGATGATGCCCAACTCCCGGTTGTTCGACAGGGAGTTGCTGCTGATGTTCATCGAACCCGCCTCCACCTCCTGGGTGGACAGGCCGTAGTCGGCGACCATGGCCTTGGCGTGGATGTAGAAGCCGTCGGGGTCGGAGTAGCCGACGACCGTGCCGCCGGCCGCCTTGATCGCGGACACCTCGCTGGAGTAGTCGCCCGGGGTCTCCAGCACCACCCGTACGGTCACGCCCGCCTTCGCTCTGGCCACGATCGCGTTGACCACCGTGCTGTCGCTGAACTCCAGCTCCTCGACGTCCAGCGTCGTGGTGGCCGCGTTGATGACGGTCAGCAGACGGCTGCGGGAGTCGGTGGGGGACCAGAGCAGGTGGTCGCCGTCGGTCGGGGTGACCGAGGTGCCGGCGTAGTCCGCGTTGAACACCTTCTCGATCGCGGCGACATCGCGGGTGTCGTCGGTGAAGACGCCGTAGTCGCGGCCTGTCGAGTAGTACTGCGAGGTCAGATTGCCGGTCAGGACAAGGGACTTGGTGGCGTCGACCGTGATCGTCTTCTGGTGGGTGTAGACGAAGCTGGACGGCGACCACACCACGCCCACGCCCGCGTTCGTCAGCGCCGTGTACGCCGAGCTGTTGGCGGACTGGTGCGCGCGGTCCAGGACCACGCGCACGGTGACGCCCTTCTTCTCCAGGGCGATCAGGTCGTTGACGGCCGTGGTGTCCTCCAGCTCGTACATCGTCATGTCGAGCGAGGAGGTGGCCGAGTTGATGAAGTCGTAGATGGTCGGCTGGGTGGTGCCGGCCTGCGAGAAGGCGAAGGCGGTGTAGGTCGCGGCGTTGGCGGGGACAGCCGTGACGAACAGGGTGGCGCCGGCGGCCAGCGCGACACCCGCGCGGCCGAGGAACGTCCTCAACATGCGTGACTCCTAGTCGAGTTGATGCCCACGTGGGGGGTGGCGGGCAGGTGCATGACACCACGCGCGTAGAACGCGGTGGAAGAGCAGCTCGGTGAACTCGGCGTTGCCTGCCGTGAGTACGGCCGGACAAAGGGGACTTCGTGCAGGTGGGACCCGGTTCATGAGGTCCCCGCGAGTTAGCAAAAACTTCGTAGCCGGTGAATTTGGCGGTGGGGAGTGTGGGGCTCTGGGCGGGTCGGTGAAGTGAGCCGCGCGTCGGCAGCGCCCAGGCTCGGCAGTGCCCCAAAGGGGCGCGGGGAACTGCGCGCCCAGCCACGACGGCGCGGCAGCGAAACGATGGCATATCGGGGCACTTCCAGCGGAGCGCTTAGGCTGCGCCCCGACACCCCGCATCGACCATAGGAGCGCCCTCGTGTCCAACCCTCCGTACCCGGATGCCCACCACCCGGATGAAAAACCCGCCCCCCACCCCCTGCTCACCCCCGTACTCGCCCTCCTGGGCCACTGGCACGGCCGAGGCAAGGGCGAATACCCCACCCTCGACGGAGACTTCACCTACGCCCAGGACGTCACCTTCACCCACGACGGCCGCCCCTTCCTGCACTACGAGGCCCGAGCCTGGATCCTCGACGCCGAAGGCACACCACTCCGCCCGGCCGCCCGCGAGAGCGGCTGGTGGCGCCTGCAACCCGACGGCCGGATCGAGGCACTGATCACCCAGCCGACCGGCATCGCGGAGATCCTCGTAGGAAGCGCCTCCGACGGCACGGTCGACCTCGCCACCCACGAGGTCGCCCTCACCCCCACCGCCAAGAAGGTCACCGCCACCCGCCGCCGCTACACACTGACCGACGCCGCCACACTCACCTTCGCCCACGACCTGGAAGCCGTAGGACAACCGCTGCAACACCACCTCGCGGCGCAGCTCCACCGCACGGGCTGAAATGGACTGATCAGAAAGCCTGTTCACGGCGTTGCTTTCCGAATATCCGATCGTTGATCTCCTCAGGCAGTGAGCGGTGCCCGAGCGGCATGGAGGCGTGGATCGACAGTGGTGCCCGGCGGCCTCCCGTGGGCAGGCGAACGGAGAGCCCTGTGCGCATGAGTGACCTTCAGCGGTGCGAGATCCGTCCCGGACGACTCGTCGAGTGGACGCTGCACCCGACGGCCGTGGGGGCGGCGCGGGAACTCCCGGACGACGCGCGGCCACCGGCGTACGTGCAGGAGTCCCACATCCGTACGGCGCGTTCCGTGCGCGAGGACGGGCTGTTCGTGCCCACCTGGCTCGGTACCGCCTTCGACATGCCGGGGCGGATCGAACTCGACGTCCTCCAGGGCGCGTTGCGGTCCTGGATGCTCCGGCACGAGACGCTACGCAGCGGCTTCCGGTGGGCCGGTGACGAGATGCGCCGCTTCACCCTGGACGCCGACGCCGTGGCCCTGCACCGCGAGGACGTGGGGGAGTTCGCGGACGCGGCGACGCTGACCCGGTACCTGCAGGACCGTTTCGATGTGACAGCGGACGCGCTCACCTGGCCCAACTTCCTGTTCGCGGCGGTCGTCCGGGACGACGGCACGAGCGTCTACCTGGCGTTCGACCACAGCAACGTCGACGCCTACTCGCTGCATCGCATCGCGGGTGAGGTCCACGAGCTGTACGCGGCCGGCCTCGCCGGGAAGGCCGCCGAGTCGGCGCCCGTCGCCAGCTACATCGACTTCTGCGCGGGCGAGCGCACCGACGCCGACCAGATCGACGACACGCACACCGTCGTCTCCCGCTGGCGCGAGTTCATCGCCCGCTGCGACGGCAAGCTGCCGAACTTCCCCGTCGACCTCGGCCTCGACCCCGAAGGCCCGCTGCCCACCCAGAAGTTCCTCCAGGAGATGCTCGTCGACGACGTGGACGCGGCGGCCTTCGAGGCCTACTGCCGCCCCTACGGCGGAAGCCTTGTCGGCATCCTCGCGGCCGTCGCCCTCGCCGCCCGCGAGATCAGCGGCCTCGACGTGTACCGCACCGTCGTCCCCTTCCACACCCGCGCCAAGTCCCGCTGGGCCGACTCGGTCGGCTGGTACGTGGGCGGCGCCCCGATCGAGATCCCCGTCCAGCACGCCACGGACTTCGACCACGCCCTGCGCATGGTCCGCGCCACCCTCCGCGAGAACCGCCCGCTGGCCCGCATGCCCATCGCCCGCGTCCTGCGCCTGCTGGGCGCCGACTTCAGGCCCACGTCCCCCGACCTGTACTCGATCGTCTCCTACGTCGACTCGCGCGCCCTGCCCGGTTCGGAACGCTGGCATGAGCTGAAGGCGTACGGACTGATCAGGGTGTCGTACGGCGACCAGGTGTGCGCGTGGGTGACCCGGGTCCACGAGGGCCTGCAGTTCGCGTGCCGCGTCCCCGACAACGTCATCGCGGACAAGAACATGCGGCTGTGCATGGAGCTGGTGCGGGAACGGCTCGTCGAGGTGGCCCGGCAGGCGTCGGCCGTCCGTCTCTAGCTCCTCCTCGTCCAGTTGGCGAGGCCGCATCCGACCTGGGGCACGTGTACCGACCTGCGCACGCGCGCCCCATGTCCGAACAAACATGGTGCAGCACCGTTGACCGACCGGACGGACGGGACCTACGTTCTCTGCAGGCGAAAGCGCTTGCCATACCCCCGCCGTTCATCCAGCACGGCCCGATGGGTCGCGCTCTCGTGCCACGTCGTCCGTCCGTTCCCCCCCACTCACCCCCGGACCGGGCAACAACTCCTGACCTCAGACAACGATGTCCACGCCCCACTCAGGAGGCATCGCCATGACGCCACCCAGCTTCCGGAGACGAGCTGTCCTCGGCGCCGCCGCGGGCGCCCTGTTCGCCCCCCTCCTCGCCGGCTGTTCCGACGGCAGCGGAGCGAGCACGGCGGCAGGCGGGAAAGTGACACTCACCTTCGCCTGGTGGGGCAACGACGACCGTGCGCAACGCACCAACGCCGCCGTGGCCCTGTTCGAGAAGCGTCACCCGAACATCACGGTGCGCACCTCCTTCGCCGGCTACCCGGCGTACGTGCAGAAGCTCGCCACCCAGGCCGCGGGCGGCGACCTGCCCGACGTGGCCCAGCTCGACTACCGGCAGATATCCCAGTACGCGGGCAGCGGCACCCTCCTCGACCTCGGCCCCTACGTCAAGAACGGCACGCTCCGGACTGCCGACTTCGACACGACCCTGACCCGCACCGGCGTCTATGACGGCAAGCAGTACGCCCTCCCGATGGGCAAGGGAACGACCGGAATCGTCTACGACACCGCCGTCTTCAAGAAGGCCGGAGTCGCGACGCCCCAGCCGGGCTGGACCTGGGACGACTGGGCGGAAGCGGGCAAGAAGATCACAGCGCTCGGCATGAAGGGCCCCAACGGGCATGCCTACACCGGTCTTTCCGACCTCGGTGTGAACGAGGACGCCTTCGAGACCTGGCTGCGCAGCCGCGGCAAGGAGTTGTACGCCTCCGAGCACCGACTCGGCTTCACCGCCGACGACTTGACCGCCTTCTGGACCTTCACCGACAAGCTGCGCCGCGCGGGCATCGTCTCGCAGGCCAGGGACACCGCCCAGATCGGCGGCGCCGTCGAGGACACCCCGATGGGACGCGGCATCGCGGCGACCGACTTCAACTGGGACGCCCCCTTCCTCGGTTACCCGCCCCTGCTCGGCGACCAGGTCCACTTCGCGCCCGTCCCCACGACCGACGGCAAGGTGGGCCAGTACTTCAAGCCGACCATGCTCATCGGCGCGGGCGCCGGGACCCAACACCCCAAGGAGGCGGCCGAGTTGATCGACTTCCTGCTCAACGACCCCGCCGCGGGCAAGATCCTCGGCGTCACCCGCTCCACACCCCCCAACGAGAAGATCGCCGCGGAGATAGGCAAGACCCTCACCGGCCCGGAGAAGGAGGTCTACGACTACGGCCGCAAGATCGCCGCCCACGGCACGGACGCGCCACCGATGGCACCACCCCGGGGCGACGTAGTCCTCCAGGTCTCCTTCCAACGCGACTACCAGCGCGTCTCCTACGGCATGGAGAGCCCGCGAGGCGCCGCAGAGGAGTACGTCGCCGAGGCGAAGCGGGAGCTGCGATGACCACCACAGCGACCCCACCGCCCCGCACCGCACCCGCCACCGCGACACCACAGGTGAGCCGGAAGCGGGGTCAACGCGGCGGCCCCGCCTACATCTTCCTCTCGCCATGGATCCTCGGGGTCGTCCTCCTGACGCTCGCCCCCATGGCCGTGTCCCTGTATCTGTCGTTCACCGACTACAACCTCTTCGACCCGCCCAAGTGGGTCGGACTGCGCAACTACAGCGACATGTTCACCGCGGACCCGAGGTACTGGCGCTCGGTGGGCACCACGCTCCTCTACGTCGTGGTCGCCGTCCCCCTCAAACTCGCCATCGCACTCGGCGTCGCCCTGCTGCTCAGCAACACCCGCAAGGCCAAAGGTTTTTACCGCTCGGCCTTCTACGCCCCGTCGCTGCTCGGCGCGAGCATGGCGGTCGCGCTGGTGTGGCGGGCGCTCTACAACGACGGTGGCACCGTCGACGAACTGCTGTCCTCCATCGGCATCCACACCGGCGGCTGGGTCTCCGACCCGCACCTCGCGGTGTTCGTCGTCGCACTGCTCTCCGCCTGGCAGTTCGGCGCCCCGATGGTCATCTTCCTCGCGGGGCTGCAGCAGATCCCGGCCGACCTGTACGAGGCCGCGGCACTCGACGGCGCGGGACGCCGGCGGCGGTTCGTGTCCGTGACGCTGCCCATGCTGTCCCCGGTGGTCTTCTTCAACCTCGTCCTGGAGACCATCCAGTCCTTCCAGGTCTTCACCCCCGCCTTCGCGATCAGCGGCGGCAGCGGCGGACCGGCCGACTCGACCGAGTTCTACACGCTCTACCTCTACGAACGAGGCTTCACCGCCTCGCACATGGGCTACGCCTCCGCCATGGCCTGGGTCCTGCTCCTGGCCATCGGCGCGGTCACGCTCGTCCTCTTCAGGACCTCGCGTTCCTGGGTCTTCTACGCCAACGAGGGGGCCTGATGGCCACGACCGCGCCCGACTTCAAGAGCGCCGCCGGCCTCAAGACCAACGCCGGCCGCACACGCACCGCGGCGATCGCGAAACATGTCGGCCTGGTGGCCGTACTCCTCGTCCTGCTCTACCCGTTGGTCTGGCTCCTCGCCACCTCACTCAAGCCGGCGAACGAGGTCCTCACCAGCCTGAAACTGCTGCCGAGCCACATCGAGTGGTCGAACTACACCACCGCCCTCGACGGAATCAGCGGCGTCTCGATCACCCGCCTTCTCCTCAACTCCCTGCTGATCAGCGTCGGTTCGGTCATCGGGAACGTCGTGTCCTGCTCGCTGGCCGCCTATGCCTTCGCCCGGCTGCGCTTCCGTATGCGGGGCCCGATGTTCGGCTTCATGATCGCCACGATGATGCTGCCGCACCACGCCGTGCTGATCCCGCAGTACATCATCTTCAACAAACTCGGCATGGTGGACACCTATTGGCCGCTGATCCTGCCCAAGTTCCTTGCCACAGAGGCCTTTTTCGTCTTCCTCATCGTGCAGTTCATGCGCGGCCTGCCCCGCGAACTCGACGAGGCCGCCCGCATCGACGGCTGCGGACCGTTCCGCATCTTCTGGTCGGTCGTCCTCCCGCTGACCCGGCCGGCGCTGATCACCACCGCGATCTTCACCTTCATCTGGAGCTGGAACGACTTCTTCACCCAGCTGATCTACCTCTTCGACCCGGAGAAGTTCACGATCACCCTGGCCCTGCGCAACTTCGTCGACCAGTCCAGCACCTCCGCCTACGGCCCGATGTTCGCGATGTCGGTGATCTCGATCGTGCCCATCGTGCTGTTCTTCTTCGCCTTCCAGCGCTACCTGGTGGAGGGCATGGCGACCTCCGGACTGAAGGGCTGAGCCGATGAGTTCCTTCGCACCCCAACGCCGGGAACCCAGCGAGCTGTTCGGCCCCCGCTTCACCCTCTTCGCCGACATGCTCGCCGTCGGCCTGGCGGCGGCGGTCGCCTCCCTCCCCCTG
Source organism: Streptomyces sp. NPDC048504 (assembly GCF_043200035.1). NCBI lineage: Bacteria > Bacillati > Actinomycetota > Actinomycetes > Kitasatosporales > Streptomycetaceae > Streptomyces > Streptomyces sp. NPDC048504. Next base: position 158,821 of record NZ_JBICXA010000012.1, on the reverse strand, counting down.
ATCACGGCGCCTACGGCGTTCGCCGCGTCCTGCGCGGTCCTGCGCCGGTCGATCCGCGAGGACCGGCCGGTGACCATGGGGGAGTACGTCGCCGAGTTCCGCGCCCATGGACTCCGCCGCGTGCTGCTGGCGGGCGTGACCGTGTTCGCGGCGGTGACCTTGGTCGTCCTCGATCTCGCACTCGCGGGGGCGGGACTCCCGGGCGCCCGGCCGGTGTCGTGGGCGCTGATCGCTGTCGCGGTGGCGGGACTCGTCGCGGCCCTGCGTGCCGCCGCCGATCCGGAAGTGGCACGCGGTTGGCGCCCGGCCCTGAGCAGGGCCGCGGCACGGTCAGTCACAGATCCGAGGGGCTGCGCGCTGATCGTGACGGCGGTCGGGCTGTGCGTCGCGTTCGTGTGGATGCTGCCGCTGCTCGGCCTGCTGCTGCCCGGGCCACTGGCCTTCGCGATCACGGCCGTGGAACTGCGTATCGAGCCTCCGGCCGACCTGGATCCAGGAAGGTGACGGGCGGTGGCGGGATCCCGTCGGCCCCTGTCACCGAGTCCTCTGGTTGCCTCTCTCACCCCCTTCTACCGTCGAAGGAGAGGCCGGTGGTCCGCCGGTGTCGCCCTTCTACGGAAGACGCCATATGCACGTCCAGATCGTTCTCTTCGACGGCTTCGACCCGCTCGACGTCATCGCCCCCTACGAGGTCATGTACGCGGGGGGCAGCGCCTCGGACGGCGCTGTCACCGTGGAACTGGTCTCGGCCGAAGGCCCACGGGACGTCGTCAGCGGTACCGGTGGTCTGGTGTTGCGGGCCACCGGCGCCCTCGACCCGGCCCGCTCCGGCTTGGTACTCGTGCCGGGAGCGTCCGGCCGGGTGGGGGAGCCGGGCGAGGTGCCCGACATCGACGCCGGTGGTGAACTGGTGTGGCGGCAGGACGAGTTCATCCCCGTGCTGCTCGGCCGCACGCTGACCACCGAACTGCCCGGGCTGCTGAAGGCCGCCATGGACAATCCGCGGATCACCATGGCCGCGGTGTGCGGTGGCTCGCTGGTGCTGGCCATGGCCGGACTCATCGAGGGCCGCAACGCCACCACCCATCACCTGGGCCTGGACATGCTCGAAGCCACCGGCGTCCGGGCCGTTCGCGCCCGTGTCGTGGACGACGGCGACCTGGTCACCGGCGCCGGCGTCACCTCCGGTCTCGACCTGGGCCTCTATCTGCTGGAGCGCGAGATCGGTCCGCGGATCGCCCACGCCGTGGAGGAACTGTTCGCACACGAACGCCGGGGCACCACCTGGCGGGCCCAGGGGCCGACACCTGCCGCCCTGTAATTGCCGCCCAACACGAGAAAGAACCACTCATGCCCATTGAAGGCGTCTGGGACCTGACCATCGCCACACCCGTCGGCCGCATCAAGCCCGTCGTCGAACTGAGCCGGGAGGGCGACGAGTTCACCGGAGTCGCCCACGGCGTGGGTGAGGAAGTGCCCCTCCGTGACGTCGTCGTCGACGGCGACCGCGTCAGCTGGAAGCAGGCCGTCACCAAACCACTCCTCCTCAACCTGACCTTCGCGGTCACCGTCGACGGCGACGCCCTCACCGGCACCTCGAAAGCCGGTCGCCTCCCGGCCTCCAAGGTCACCGGCCGACGCCGGGTCACCGGGACGGATTGACCTGCTTGGCCCAGCCGCTCCAGTCGGGGATCGCCTCGCACGCCTCCCGCCACGCGGACGGTATGCCGCCCGTGCCGGTGCGGGCCGCGACGACACCGCCCGCGATCGCGCAGGTCGTGTCCCGGTCGCCCCACCCGGCGACGGTCTGCCACAACGCCTCGGGCAGATCGTCCAGTTGACCGGCCGCGGACCACAGGGCGAACGGCACGGTGTCCGGAGCGGAGATGAGCGTCCCCGAGCCCAGCACGGACGCCGCGTGCCGTACGGACGTCCGCCCGGAGAAGTTCGCGGCGACCAGCAGACCGGAGCGGACATCGCTCTCCGGCACGTGTGAGGCGACCTCCCGCAGGAACTCGGCGCGTGGGGCGGCCTGGTGACCCGCACCGGCGGCCACCAGCGCGGCGGCGACCGCCACGGCCACCGCCCCCGCGACGGCCTCCGGGTGAGCGTGAGTGGTCAGCGCGGACAGCCGGGCCTGCTCGGCGGCGGTCACCACATCGTCCCGGAACCAGGCTCCCAGCGGCGCCACCCGCATCGCGGCACCGTTGCCGTAGGACCCCTGCCCGCCGAACTGGCCGGTGGTGACCGCCTGCCAGTCCTCGCCGTCGCCGATCCGGCGCAGGATGCCGTGCATGGACGGGCCGTACCCCCGACTCGGGTCCCGCTCGTACCCGGCGGCGAACTCCCGTGCCAGCGCGTCCGGTCGGACCTCGCCATGGGCCACCAGGTGGGCGAACAGGACGAACGCCATGGCCGAGTCGTCCGTCCACAGCCACGGCGCGGGGCGCAGTTCCCGCGCTGCCCACAGCTCCTCGGCGGGCTCGTCGGACCGCGTGAACCAGCCGTCGCCGAAGGCGTCGCCCATCACCAGCCCGTCGAGGGAGGCGTGGGCGTGGTGCGGACTGCTCATGGCGGGGCTCCTGCTGATGACCGGTGGGCTCGGCACATCGTAGTTAAGGTGCGTGGATGGAGCGGATCTTGGTGGTCGGGGTGACAGGCGCGGGCAAGTCGACGCTCGCGCGGGCCGTGGGCGAGCGGCTCGGCGTGCCGTACCACGAGATGGACGCCCTCTACTTCAGCGGCCCCGACTGGACCGTCAACGAAGGCCTGGCCGACGACGTCCTGCGCCTCACATCGGAACCATGCTGGATCATCGACTCGATCGGCTCCCCCGAAGTACGCGATCTGCTCTGGGAGAAGGCCGACACGGTGCTCTGGCTGGACTACGCGAGACGCGTGATCATGCCGCGCGTCCTGCGCCGCTCACTCCGGCGCACGGTCACCCGCGAGAGCATCTTCGGGGGAAACAGGGAGACTTGGGCGGGCTGGTTTAGCCGGGAACACCCGGCCTGGTGGGCTTGGGCGCAGTACGCGGACCGGCGCCGCGAGATCGAACGCCGGACCGGTGACCCCCGGTTCGCTCCGCTCACCACACACCGATTCGCTCAACCCGCCGGCACCGAGGCCTGGTTGGCAGCCCTGGGCTGAAGCTCACAGGAACGGTGTGCCCGCGTCGAGTCCGGCCAGCACGCGGCCGTACAGCTCCAGGTTGGTGGCGGGGTTGACGAAGGAATGCAGGTTGAGAGCGTGCAGGTCCCGTACCGCACGCTGGACGGGGACCTCCCGGTGGAGGGAGGACGCCCCGGACGCGGATGCGACGAGGTCCACGGCTTCCTTGCACAGGCGGGCCGTATAGCCGCTCTGCGCCCGGATCCTGGCCCGGTCCGCCTGGGTGTACGGCTCGTCGTGCTCGGCCCCGGCCTCGATCCGGGCGACGAACTCGCGGGTGAGCAACTCGGCGCAGGAGATCTTCATCGCCGCCTCGGCGGCCTGGAGGTGTGTGACGCCCGCCTCGTACTGCCGCTCGTGGAACGTGTAGGTGATGCCCCGATGGTGGATGCGCTCGGTGAACTCCGCGAGGGCCGCCCGGGCGAGCCCCAGCGCGTTCGGCGCCGTCCAGGCACAGAACAGCAGCAGGACCGGCATCCGGTAGAACGGGTCGTCGGCGTTGGCCTTGGAGGCCAAGTCGCCGCGCAGCAAAGGCCCTACGGGCAGCACGCGGTGCGCCGGCACGAACACATCCCGTGCGACGACGCTGTTGCTGCCGCTCCCCGCCAGCCCCGAGACGTACCAGTCGTCGAGGATCTCCAGATCGGACATCGGTACGGCGGTCCACAGCACCTCGGGCGGGCCGCCCCCGGACTCGACCCGGGTGGTCAGGAGGTGCCAGTCGGCGTTCTGGCAACCGGTGGCGAAGCCCGAGGTGCCGTTGACGACATAGCCGCCGTCCGTCGCGACCGCGAGGGCATCCGGGATGAGCGTGCCGCCGACCCGCACGTCCGGACCGGTGAAGATCTCGTCCTGCGCCTCGTCCGGAAAGAGCGCGGCTATGTACGAACAACCGGCCTGGATCAGCGCCATGAACCCGGTCGAACCACACCCGGCGGCGATCTCGCTCAACACCTCGACCTGCGTACTCAGCCGAGTCTGGTAACCGCCGTACCGCCGTGGGACGTTCATCCGGTAGACCCCGGCGGCCGTCAGCGCCGACACCACTTCCCCCGTCACCCTTCTCTCCTGCTCGGTGCGCAACGCGTGCTCGCGGACGAGGGGTTGGATCTCCCGCACGCGCTCGACGAGACCGGCATCTGACGGGGGCGCTGCGGACGGAGCCATGGACGACCTCCGGGCACGACGGGCCCTCACCGTGACGCGGATCGTGTGAGGTGTCAACGCCCTTGTGCACATGGGTTGTTCACGGGGGAGGAGTTCAGGGAGCGGTAGAAGTCGAGGTGGCTGCGGGCCGCCGCGTCCCAGGTGTGGCGGGCGGCGAGGGCACGTCCGGCGGCGGCGCGGGCGGGGTCCTCGGTCGCGAGCGCGTGGGCGAGGTCGGTGGCCAAGTCCTGGGGAGTGGCGGCGAATTGAGCCGCCGCGCCGAACACCTCCCGCAGCACGGGCAGATCCCGCACCACCAACGGAACACCCGCCGCCAACGCCTCCATGGCCGCGAGACCGAAGCCCTCCTGGAGAGAGGGGAACGCGAACGCGTCCGCCGCCGCGACCAGGGACGGCAGCTCGTCCTCGTCCACCTGCCCCAACACCACCGGTTCCACGGCGAGTTCGGCGACCCGCGCCTCCCAATCCGCCCGGTAGTCGCGGTAGTCGAAGAGCGTCTCGCCGCCCGCGATCACCAGCCGGACGTCGGGACGGGCGGCGCGCAGCAGGGCGTAGGCCTCCAGGAGGTCCAGTGAGCCCTTGCGGGGTTCGATGCCGCCGACGGTGAGGATGTACGGGCCGAGGCGGGAGCGCCAACTTGCCTGCGCTGCCGGGTCGGTGGCGGCGAAACGGTCGTAGGCCACGCCGTTGGGAATGACCTGTGCCTCGATGCCCCAGCCGGCCGCCAGTTCACCGGCGACGGCCCCGGAGACACAGACGTGCGCGTACGGCTCGACGATCGCGCGTTCGTGACAGGCGGCCAGTTCGGGGGTGGTGAAGTGGTCGAGGTGGTGGACCGTGCGGACGCAGCGGCCGGCCGCGTTGGCGCTGATGCAGTCCTGGGCGTGGACGACGTCGTAGGGCGTGGGGTCGAAGGCGGTGCGGAGGGTCGCGATGGAGCGGAGGATGCGTTCGCCGACGGTCTCCGCGGGCGGGCCGTCGGGAAACGGGACGATCTGGAGGCGGACCGCCGGGTGCACCGGGCGGAAGAAGCCCGCGTCGCCGCCTCGGCCCAGCGTCCACACCGTGACGTCCTCGCCCAGGGCCGCGAGGGCCTCCGCGAGGGCGAGCGTGTGGACGACGCCGCCGCGCGGCTTGGTGGAGTAGCTGAGCAGGGCGATCTTCACGTACGGGACTCCCGGTAGGCGTCGGGGCGGCGCTCGTCGAGGTGGCGCAGGACGCGCCGGGCGCGGTCCGTCTCGGCGGCGACGTCGATCTCGGCGACCGCGAGACCGGCCTTGGACCAGGTGCGGGCGAGGATGTCACCGCCGGGGCCGACCACCTTGGCCTGGCCGAGGAAGCGCATGCCGCCCATCGCGCCGGTCTGGTTGGAGGAGGCCAGGACGACCTGGTTCTCGGCGGCGCGCGACTGGTCGTACAGGTCGAAGAGGCGGGCCTGGCGGTCCTGGGCCATGCGCGGGGCGCGGTTGGTGATGCTGGTCGGCCAGGCGGAGAGACAGGCGAGGATCTCGGCGCCGTCCAGGGCCAGCGAACGGGCCGACTCGGGGAAGGTCTTGTCGTAGTCGATGAGCATGCCGAGGCGGCCGACAGGGGTGTCGAAGGCGTCGAAGCGGTCACCTGCCGTGTACGCGGCCACCTCGCCGGCCGGGAGGTGGACCTTGCGGTGCCGGCCCAGGATGCCGTCGCCGCTGACGCAGACCGCCGCGTTGTAGCGCTCGGTTCCGCCGTCCTCGCAGTAGCCGACGCACACCACCATCTCGGCTGCCAGACGGGCGACTTGGAGGATCAGCGGGTCGTCCGGCTTGAGGGCCGGGGGCAGTGTCTGGGGGTCGGGGTGGCGCAGGTCGGCGAGGTAGCCGCCGAGGGTCGCGTCGGGCAGGACCAGCAGTCCGGCGCCGTTGCCGCGGGCGTCGTCGATGAGTTTGGCGACGCGGGCCAGGTCGAACTCCAGGTCGCGGCCGAAGTGGGCGGCCGCGGCCGCGATCCGGATGGTGCTCATGCGGTGACTGCTCCCGGGGCTGGTCCGTAGGTCTCGGGCCGCCGGTCGCGCAGGTGTCCCATCGACCGGCGGGCGGTCTCCAGGGCCTGTGCGACGTCGAGTTCGGCGACGGCGATGCCGGCCGTCACGCCCGTGTCGGCGAGGATCTCGCCGCCCGGGTCGACGACCTTGGCACTGCCCACGAAGCGTAGCGACCCGAACGTACCCGACTGGTTCGCGGACAGCCACACGATCTGGTTCTCCAGCGCGCGGGCCCGGTCGAACAGGTCGAAACGCCGCTTCCAGCGGTCCTGTTCGAGATCGGCGCTCGCCTTCGTGCGAGCGCCCGGCCAGGCCGACACGCACACCCCGATCTCGGCGCCGTCCAGCGCCAGAGCCCGCGCCGACTCCGGGAACGCCTTGTCGTAGCAGATCATCATCCCGAGCCGACCGACCGGTGTGTCGAAGGCGTGGAAACGGTCGCCCGAGGCATAGCTCGCGTCCTCGCTGAGCGGCTGGTGGACCTTGCGGTGATTGCCGAGGACACCGTCGCCGGTGACGCAGACGACGCTGTTGTAGCGGGCATCCCCATCTGCCTCGCAGTATCCAGCCACGACCGTCAACTCCCCGGCCAGGGCGGCCAGTCGGCGGATCTCCGGGCCGTCGAGGGCGAGCGCGGGCGGGCCCTCGTCCAACGCGCTGTCGTCGTCCAGGCTGAGCAGATAGCCGCCCAGGCAGGCCTCCGGGAGCGCGAGAAGTCGTACGCCCTGCTCGCCGGCCTCCTTGATCAGGCGTTCGGCGATCGCGAAGTCCTCTTCCAGGTCGCGGCCGAACTCGGCGGACACGGCGGCCATCCGCAGCGTGCTCATGCCGTCCCCATTCCGGTCACCGCGGAGGCGACCGCCTCGGTGATCTCTCCGTCGGGCCAGCGCAGCCCGACCCCTCGCCCAGCGGTCAACTCCCCGCACACAGCGCCTGTTGCGGGCCCGGCGGGCAGCGGCGGCGCGTGCGGCTCGTCGGCGGTGAGCATCGCGAAGCCCGGGAAGCAGGTCAGCCAGTCACCCATCGAGGCGTTCGTGGGACGCGGCACTTCGGCCACGTCGAGCACCGCCCCGCAGCCGCTCGCCTCGACGAGCATTCCCAGCGTGCCGGCGATCCCGGCCATCGACACGTCCTTCGCGGCGGCCGGTCGCGCGGCGCCCACCGCCCTTGTCATCGTGAGGAGTTCGTCGGTACGACGACGGGTGGTCGAGTCCCACTGGCGGCCCCGGTATCCCGCGCGCCAGCCGCCGCCGAGGTCGGCCGTGAGGCGTACGGCGTGCCCTGGGCGCCCGCCGCCACCGGGCACAGGCCGGTCGGTGCGGCCGAGGGCGGTCACCGACAGGGCGGCGGGGACGCCGAGTTGGGTGTGACCGCCGAGCACCGGGACGCCGTAGGCCCGCGCCGCCCGGGCCAGTCCGGCGAGGACCAGCGCGGCGTGCGCCGCATCGCGTGCGCCCAGCGCGTCCAGCAGTCCGACCGGTGAAGCACCCATCGCGGCAAGGTCGTTGACGTTCACCAGGACCGCGCACCAGCCCGCCCACTCCGGGTCCCGCTCGACCATCGACGGCATGATCGCGTCGCACGCGGCGATCACGTCGGTACCGGGGACGGGCGCGCCGTCGTCACCGATGAAGCCGGGCGGTGCGGGGAGTTCGGCGAGCAGGAGACCCAACGCGGCTTTCATGGCCGCGACTTGGGCCGCGATCCGCGTGATGGGCCGGTGCATCAGGACGTGTGGCGTACCGGCGACTTCCGTGGCCCGTACCGACTGCCAGCCGAGCCGTCGGAAGAGCACCTCGTTGCTGGCCTGTACGGTCGCGTCGAACCGCAGGACACCTTCCGCCTCGGCGCGTGCGCAGGCCGCCCGGACCAGTGCCGCGCCGATTCCGTGCGGGCCGCGCGCCTGCGGGGCGACGACCAGTCGACCGCCCTGCCACCAGCCGAGGTCCGGACCGTTGTCGACGGGGCTCAGCCGCACCCCGCCGATGACCGTGCTGTCCGGGGCCCGGGCGACCAGGACGACGGTACGGGCGTCGGCGTCACGGTCGTCGAGGTCGTCGCCGGTGAAGAGCCCCTGTTCGTGGACGAAGGTCTCGGTGCGCAGGCGTCGGTAGGCGGCCAACTCGGCTTTGTCGACGGCCTGTTCGATGTGGAACGCGGGGCGGCGGGCGAGGGTGCTCCGGTCGCCGAGCAGCGCCAGGATGTCGACCGGCCCGTCCGTCACGAGGGGTGCCGCGGAGCCGTCCAGGTACATCGACATCACCCGCCCGCCGACTGCAGGACACTGCACGCGCCACAGGCCGCGCAGCCCGCCTTCTGGTCGGCGCCCGTCATCCCGGCGGCGCGAAGTTTCGCCGCGACGCGCTCGGTGACGTACGTGAGGAGTTCGGCGCTCGGTGCGGGGATGCCGTCGCGGGCGGCGAGCGTGCCGGCCATCGGGCGGAACGGGACGACGAACGGGTACACGCCCCGGTCGATCAACTCGCCCGCACCCGCGACGAGTTCGTCCGGGTCCTCACCGAGTCCGACGAGCAGATACGTGGAGACACGGTTCGGCCCGAAGACCCGCACCGCCTCGTCCCACGCGGCCTCGTACTCGGTCATGGGGACGGTCGACTTGCCCGGCATCCAGCGCCTGCGTACCTCCTCGTCGAGGGACTCGACGTGGATGCCGATCGAGGTGGCCCCGGCGTCGTGCAGTTCGCGTATCCAGGCGAGGTCGCCGGGCGGTTCGCACTGGACCTGGATGGGGAGGCCGGGCACCGCTTCGAGGACGGCGCGCACGGAGCGGACGAGATTGCGCGCGCCCCGGTCGGGACCGGTCGTCGTGCCCGTCGTCATGACCATCTGCCTGACGCCGTCCAACCGCACCGCCGCTTCGGCGACTTCGGCGAGCTGCGCCGGGGTCTTGGCGGCGACCGCGGCGCCCGAGCGCAGGGACTCCTCGATGGTGCAGAAGCGGCAGCGGTCGGACTCGGCGTAGCGGATGCAGGTCTGGACGACGGTGGTGGCGAGGACGTCGGCGCCGTGGAGGCGGGCGATGTGCTCGTAGGGGGTGCCGTCGGCGGTGGTGAGGTCGTAGAACCTCGGGCGGCTCACGGCCGTCAGGGCCAGGCCGGTGTCCTGGTCGCCCAGCCACACACTGCCGTCGCGTACGCGGTAGGGGCTGGCCGGGTTGGTGGGCAGTGCGGCGTTGGCACCGTCGACGAGGACGTGGCCGTCGCCGCTCGGACCCGCGCCGTCGGGCCGCCGTACGGGGGCGTCCAACGCGACGCCGTGCAGGGCGAGTTCGGCGCGGGTCATGATGCGCACATCCACCGCCGTACTCGTCGATTCGGTGCCAACGCTCACAGCGGCCCCCTTACAGCTGGTAGGTGGAGTTGATGATGGCGCCCTTGCGCGCGTAGTGGATCAGCGCGTCCTGGACGTCCAGCGGGTGGGTCGGGATGACACCCTCGATGAGGTCCTCCTCGCGAGCCCCGTGCAGGGACAGGCCGAAGCGGCAGCAGAAGACCTTGCCGCCCTCCGCGATGAACGTCTTGAGCTGGTTGTTGATGTTGTGCTCGCCGGGGAACGCCGAGTTGCCGGTGGTCGGGAAGCCGCGTGTGGCAAGGCAGTTGAGGGAGCCGGGGCCGTAGAAGTAGATGGCCGTCTCGAAGCCCTTGCGCAGGGCGCGGGTCGCCTGGAGGACGGCGACGAAGGAGACCGAGGACTCGTGGGCGATGCCGTGGACGAGCGTGAAGTACGTTTCGCCGTCCTCGGCCTTGTAGTCGGGGAAGACCTTGGTGGCGCCGTAGATGCTGGTGCCGTCCGGGAGGGACGGGTGGGGGATCTCGTTGAGGGACTGCTGCTCGATCTCGCTGAGTTCGACGGTTTCGGACATGGCTGTCTCCTTGTGCGTACCGGACTTGAGAGGGGAGTCGGTCAGTCGTAGAGCGTGGCGAAGGTGTCCCGGAAGACCAGGTCGCCGAGTTCGCCGCCGCCGGTCGCTTCGGCGAGGCGGGCGTACTCGCCCGTGAAGTCGCCCCACGGCTGGTCGCTGGCGAAGAGCACCCGGTCGTGGCCGGTGCCGCGGCGCTCGATCTCCCGGGCCAGCCAGCGGGGAGTGAAACCGATGGCCCAGGAGAGGTCGGTGTAGACGTGCTTGCCGGCGGTGATCCAGTCGAAGAACCGGGAACCGGCGAGCTTGATGTGGCCGCTCATCCCGCCGCCGAAGTGCACGAGATGGACGGGGACCTGGTCGGCGTACCAGTCGACCAGGTGGCCGACCTCGTCGATGTCGGAGGCGGCCCCGGGGGAGGTGTGGACGTGCACCACCAGCCCGTGCCGGGCCGCCTCGGCGAAGATACGGTCCAGGTGGGGTCGGCAGGCCGGGTCGGTGGGTCGGCCGCCGAGCAGGAAGCTCAGCTTGAGGGCCTTCACGCCCCGCTCGCCCGCCAACTCCAGTGCCTGGGCGGTGAGGTGCTCGTCCTCGGGGCGCGGGGAGACCCAGAGCCCGGCCCGGATGCGGTCGTCGATCTGGGCGGCCTCGATCGCCAACTCGTTGAAGGAGAAGGCGATCGCGGGGTCCGGTACGCCGTAGTTCGGGATGACCAGGGCGCGTTCGGTGCCCTCCGCGTCCAGGTCGGCGATCAGCTGCTTCACGGTGGCGCGGGCGGTGGTGTCGGGGTTGACCGGCGGGCCGCCGTAGAAGGGATAGGCGGGCAGGACGCCGATGTGGCGGTGTGCGTCGTAGACCATGTGTCGTCCCGTTCCTTGTCCTCTCCTCTTCCTCCGCCTCAGCCGATCGGGAGGGCGGAGGCGAGGTCGGTGGGGGCGCCGGTGAGGGTGCCGCAGACGTCGGCCACGCGGCGTGACGCCTCGATGTGGTTCGCGAGGAACTCCGCGTCCCTGCCCACCGCTTCGAAGCGTCCCGAACCCCACGAGTGCTGCCAGGGCAGACCGAGGAAGTACAGGCCGGGGACGCTGGTGGCGCCGCGCCAGTGCATCGGGTAGCCGCGGCCGTCGAAGACCGGTGCCTCTATCCAGCGGTGGTCGCGGCGGAACCCGGTCGACCAGACCACGGACGTGATGCCGGCCTGGGCCAGGTCGAGTTCGCGCGGCTGGTCGTCCGGCTCCCACACGGGTACGTAGCGGGGCTCGTCCGGTGCCGCGATGCCCTGGGCGGTGATGTGGGCGTCGATGGCGTCCTTGATGCCCTCCGCCACGGCGTCCGCGTGGTCCAGGTTGACCTTGAGGTCGTCGGCGAACTCCAGTGCGCTGCCGCCGACTTCGGTCAGCCGGCCGTACAGCCGCATACCGTCGCGGGCGAAGGCGCGCAGGTCGATGTCGCGACCTCCGTCGCGTCCGGTGACGTAGTGGTTGACGCGCATCCGGACCGCGCCGGCGTCGTCGAAGTCGTCGATGCTCTTCGCGTAGTGGCCCATCTCGTCGAGCCACGCCACACAGTCACGACCGCGATAGAAGCGGGCCACGCGCGGCGCGCTGCCGACGGCCAGATGGACCTGGCGTCCGGCGAGGTGCAGGTCCTCGGCTATCTGGCAGCCGGACTGGCCGGTGCCGACCACCAGGACGGCGCCAGCGGGGAGTTGGGCCGCGTTGCGGTAGCGGGAGGAGTGGACCTGGGTGAGGGAGTCGGGCAGCCGCTGGGCCATCGGCGGGAGGGAGGGGGTGTGGTAGGGGCCGGTCGCTATGACCACTTGGTCGGCGCTGAAGTCCCCTTCCGTCGTGGCGAGTTCGAAGACTCCGCTCGGGGAGCGGCGCAGCCGGGTGACTGTCACGCCCTCGACGAGCGGTGGGCGGAAGTGGGCGACGTAGCCCTCCAGGTACCGCACGATGTCGTCGCGGACCATGAAACCGTCGGGGTCGTCGCCCTGGTAGGGGTAACCGGGCAGCCTGCACTGCCAGTTGGGGGTCACCAGACAGAAGGAGTCCCAGCGGCGCTCGCGCCACTCGTGCCCGACCCGGTGGGCCTCGATCACCACGTGGTCGATGCCGCGTTCGCGCAGCTCGTGGCTGACGGAGAGTCCCGCCTGGCCACCACCCACCACGGCCACCGAGTAGTGCGCGCCGGCCAGCCGTGTCGCCGGGCTCATCGGGGGCTCCCGTCGGCTCCGGTGAGGGCCTCGACCGTGACCTTGGCGCCGCCGATGTCGCCGTACGCGGCGGCCGTCCGCTCTATCCGTGCGAGTTGGCCGGAGGCGCCGGTGCAGAGGAAGCCGAACTTCTCCCGTACCCGCTCCCCGGCGATACCCAGCGCCGTACGGCTGCGCTCGACGAATTCGGTGAGCTCGTATTCGGCGCCCGGGGTGAAGTAGTCCTCGACTATCGTGGAGGGTGAATAACAGCGCTGGGTCAGTCCGTCGGGCCAGCGCACATCGAAATACATCTCGGGCATGACATCCTCCATGCCGCGCGCCGAGGTCTTGCCACCTCGCCGCTCTCCATGGCGACCAACTTCAGCCCTGCGGATTTCCGAACGAAGTCATCGGGAACAAAGGGGAGTTGCGAAAACCTCACCGCGGCTCGGGGGCGGTGTCAGCTATTTGTCGCCGCCCGTCGACGTTTCGGCGGGCGGCCAATGGGCGAGCGAGATCATCCCCATCACCCGGCGTATCAGGTAGAAGGCCAGCGGCAGTTCGACGAACAGTGCCAGCGCGGCCGACCACCAGACCTCCGACGTGCCGAAGGCGAGGGACACGTCGAACCACGCGTCGCAGATCAGCAGGACCGACGTGGTGAGGGCAGCCAGGATGACGGCGCGGTGCCGCCGCCAGCCGAGCAGCGCGGTGGACGCCATCGCGACCACGAGCAGGGTGTCGAAGCCGACCCAGGTCAGGCGCCACTGATGGACCTCGTACCCGGACGGCAGTGTCACCGCCAGCAGGACTGTCCACGGGATCAGTCCCACGGCGCAGACGGTCAGCAGCTCCAGGGTGTGGCGCCGGTGCCGGCGTACCCGCTCCAGCACGTCGGGCGTCGGAGAGGGGGCCTCGACCCGGTTGCGGGTGTCGGCGTTTATGGCGTCGCTCACCTCGACTGCTCCGTTCTCAGACGTCCGCTGGTGATCCAGTACTACTTCCAAGCCAACGCCCCCTTCGGCGTCGTTTCTTCCCGAGGCGGCGGGTGCGGATTCCACGCTTCCGGATCCCGTCAAAACGGATGGATCGTTCCGATAGCGGAGAAAGTGGGCTGCGGGCTAAACTCGCGCAACCAACGATCCGGGGAAGGTCCGGCATGCGACGGTGGGCCGAATTCGTTCTGCGGCATCGCAAAGCGGTGGTGGCGTTCTGGGGCCTCGTGCTGGTCGCCGGCATCCTGCTGGCCGGTCGCACCACGGACCGGCTGACGATCGACTTCTCCCTGCCCGGCCAGCCCGGCACCGTGACCGCGCACAAGATCGAGGACGCCTTCGGCAGCGGCGGCGACACCAATCCCTATCTGGTCGCGGTCACCCTGCCGGCCGGGCAGACGATCACCGGTCACGAGTCGGACGTCGGGAAGGTGTTCACGGCCGTGGGCACAGCGGTACCGGGCGTGCGGCTGATCGATGAGGCGAACACCGGGGACAAGGCCTTCCGGACCAAGGACGACCGCACCGCGTACGCGCTGGTCTTCTACCGGTTCAACCCGTCACCCAGCCAGAAACCGCTGACCGATCCGATCCGCGCGGCGGCCGAGCAGGCAGGGCCGGCGGGCGCGGTGGTCGGGGTGACCGGCGAGGACCCCCTGGCCTCCGGCGGCGACAACGGTGGTGGACCCGGGGTGCTCGGCGAGACGCTCCTCGGCGCCGTCGGCGCACTCGCCGTCCTCGCCTTCGTGTTCGCCTCCTTCCTCGCCCTGCTGCCGCTGCTCGTGGCCGCGGTGTCGATCCTCGCGACCTTCGTGATGCTGCTGCCGCTCACCTACGCCACCGACGTGTCGTTCATCGTGCAGTTCCTGGTCGCCCTGATCGGCCTGGGCGTGGCGATCGACTACTCGCTGCTGTTCGTCACCCGCTGGCGCGAGGAGCGCGACCGCGGCCGGGACAACCACGAGGCGGTCGTGGTCGCGATGGAGCACGCCGGGCACGCGATCGTGTTCAGCGGCGTCACGGTCGCCATCGGCCTGCTCTCCCTGGTCGTCCTGCCGGTCCCGTTCCTGCGCAGCATGGGCTACGGCGGCGCGCTCATCCCGCTCGCTAGCGTGCTGACGACGCTCACCCTGACCCCCGCGATCCTCGGAGGCATCGGGCCGAAGGTCGACTGGCCCAAGATCCGGCACGAGAACCGGGCGAGCCGGTTCTGGAGCCGCTGGACCGCCGCCGTCGTACGGCGCCGCTGGATCGCGGCCGCCGCCGCACTGGCCGCGCTCGCGGCCCTCGTCGGCGTCTTCCTCGGCATCAAGATCGGCCTCGCCTCCTCGGAGTCGCTGGCCAAGAACGGCCCGGCCTACGACACCCTGCAGACGCTGGAACGGGGCGGCGTCCCGACCGGCGCGCTGACCCCGATGGAGGTCCTGGTCAGCACCGACCAGGCGAAACCCGTCGCCGCCGCACTGGCCAAGGTCGACGGTGTGACCAGCGTGCTCGTGCCGACCGGGCCCGCGGGCAGCCGGGGCGGACAGAGCATCGTCGTCGTGATCCCCGACACCGAGACGGTGAACTCGAAGAGCGTCGACGTGGTCAGACGGGTCAAGACCGCCACCGAGCACCTGCCCGGAGTCGTCGGTGTCGCCGGTGTCGGCGCGGCACAGATCGACTTCCTGCACGCCGTCTACGGCAACTTCCCGCTGATGCTCACGATCATCGCGCTGCTGACGTACGTCCTGCTCGTGCGCGCCTTCCGATCCCTGCTGCTGCCGCTGAAGGCGGTGCTGCTCAACCTGATCTCGCTGGCGGCGACACTGGGCCTGATGGTGCTGTTCTGGCAGGACGGCCACGGCTCGAACACGATCTTCGGCATCGCCGCGACCGGGGCCGTCACGTTCTGGATCCCGATCATGATCTTCGCGTTCCTGTTCGGACTGTCCATGGACTACGAGGTGTTCATCCTCTCCCGCATCCGGGAGGAGTACGACGCCGGCCTCTCCACCGACGACGCGGTCGTCGAGGGCATCGGCCGCACCGGCCGACTCGTCACCAGCGCCGCCCTCATCCTCTTCCTCGCCTTCGCCGCACTGGCCTCGGGACCGGGCACCGACCTCAAGACGCTGGCGACCGGCCTCGGCATCGGCATCCTGCTCGACGCGACCGTCGTGCGGATGCTGCTCGTCCCCTCCCTCGTCTCCCTGTTCGGCGGCTGGAACTGGCACCTGCCCGCCTGGGCGGCGCGCCCGCTGCGGGTACAGCCGTCCTATCCGCACCCGGAACCTTCCGCGCCCGAGCCGACGCCACCCGCGGACTAGGCCCCTGCCCAAGACCCCCTGCCGAAGCGGAACGGCGTGAGTGCCTCGGGGCGGTGGCCGGTGCGGACGTACTCGGCGAGCCGGTGCCCGGTGACGGGCCCCAGGGTGACGCCGAGCATGCCGTGCCCGGTCGCCGCGAGGCCGTGTCGTGCCCGGGGACGCGGTCGATGACCGGAAGCCCGTCGGGGAGGAAGGGCCGGCCGCCCACCCACGGGTCGCGGATGAGGCTCACCAGGTCGTCGGGGTCGTCGAACCAGCGGCCCAGATAGTGCCGGCTGGCGAGCGCGACGGCGACGATGCGGCGCCAGTCGAGGCGGTTGTTGTTGCCGCTCAGCTCCATCGTGCCGCCGACGCGGGTGGTGGGGCCGATCGGCGAGGCGACGGCCCTGCGCTCGCCGAAGTACAGCGTGTGCCGGGGCTCCGGGTCCAGGTCGACGGAGAAGCTGTAGCCCTTCCCCGCCTGGAGCGGCAGGGGATGGCCGAGCGACCCGAGCAGATCCGAGGAGCGCGTGCCGGCCGCGATGACGACGGCCGAGCAGGGGATCTCGCCGGTCGCGGTGCGCAGCGCGGTGACGCGGTCTCCCTCGGCGCGGAACCCGGTGGCCTCCATGTTCTCGTGGATCTTCACGCCGGACGCGGCGAGCGCCTCGCCCAGCGCACGGGCGAACGCCTCCGGATCGACCACGCCCTCGCCCTCGACCAGATAGGCGGCGCGGACGCGAGGGGACAGCGCCGGGTCGAGGAGGCGGGCCTCGTCGCCCGTGACCACGTCGTCGGGCAACGGGTAGCGGCCGTGCGCCATCTGCCGCTGGACGGCGAGGTGATGGCGGGCCTCGGCGGGGGAGAGGAACGCGTGCACCATGCCGGGCCGGGTCAGACCGGTCTCGACCCCGGCTGCGCGCAACCCGTCGAAGAGGTCGAACGTGGTGCGGTTCAGCTCGGCGATCGCCGTGTAGCCGCGCCGGAACGCGGCCGGTGTGCTGCTGCGCCAGAACCGCCACAGCCACCGTACGAACGCCGGATCGGGCAGCGGCCGTAGGTACAGGGGCGAGTCCGGGCGGCCCAGGGAGCGGAGCGCGTAGCGCACCACGCCGGGGGCCGGGACCGGTGTCGAATGGCTGAGGCAGACCCAGCCCGCGTTGCCCCGGGACGCCCCGGAACCCAGGGCGCGCCGCTCGACGACCTCCACCTCCAGGCCGGCCTCGGCCAGGTAGTAGGCCGTGCACAGGCCCACGACGCCGCCACCGACCACGACGACCGGACCGCCGTGCCCGGTCATGACGTCGATCCGTAGGAGGCGAGGAACTCGCGGGTGCGGGCCTGTTCCGGGCGGTCGATGACCTGGTGGGGACGGCCCTCCCCGACGATCCGGCCGCCGTCGACGAAGACGACGCGGTCCGACACCTCGCGGGCGTAGGGGAGTTCATGGGTGACCAGCAGCATCGTCCTGCCGTCCGCGGCGAGTTCGCGCATCACGCTGAGCACCTCGCGGGTGGCCTCCGGGTCGAGGGAGGAGGTGGCTTCGTCGAAGAGCAGCACCTCGGGCCGGAGCGCCAACGCGCGGGCGATGGCGACGCGTTGCTGCTCACCGCCGGAGAGCCGGTCGGGCAGGGCGAGGCCGCGGTGGGCCACCCCGACCCGGCGCAGCAGGGCACGGCCCGCTCCAGGGCCTCCGACTCCGGTACGCCGGCCTTGCGTTGAGCGACCACGACGTTCTCCACGGCCGTGAGATGGGGGAAGAGGTTGAAACGCTGGAAGACCATGCCGACCGTGCGGCGCAGCCCGGGCAGGTCGCGGCAGACGATGCGGCCGTCGCGGTGCACCACCTCCCCGGCGACCTCCACCGTGCCCCGGTCGGGGCGCTCCAGCAGGTTCACGCAGCGCATCAACGTCGTCTTGCCGCCGCCGCTCTGCCCGATGACGCTGACGATCCGGCCGCGGCCGACCTCAAGACTCACGTCGTCGAGCACGAGCCGGCCGTCGAAGGACTTGCTCAGCCCCTCGATCCGAACGATCGCTTCGGCAGGGGCAGTTGGGGTGGTCTTCGCCGTGGTGACGGGTTCGGTCATACGGTCGGCTCCCTCAGGTTGGCCCCCGTGCCGAGCTCAGCGGCGAGCAGCGCCCGCGCCGTACGCATCCGGCGCCGTCGCCAGGGGGACAGCGGGACGCCCGCGCGCACCTTGCGCTCCAGCAGCAGAAGGAGTTGGGAGAGCGGATAGCACAGGGCGAAGTAGATGGCCGAGATGACAGGTACACCTCCAGCGCCCGGAAGGTCACCGGCCGCTCCCTGCGGGAGTACCGGACGGCCATGGCGCTCTATCTCGCGTGCCTGGCCGACCGGTTGGGTGGTGGAGCGGTCCGCTGAGCGCGTCAGGCCGACGTGCTCCGGGTGCGGAGCATCCGGCTCACCTCGTCCGAGCGCTCCAGGAGCGTGAGACGGACCACCGGGACCGCCTCACGGGAAGCCTCACGGGCCCGCTCGATGTACGTCGGGTCGATGCCGTGCAGCGGGAAGAGGCGGTGCGTGTAGCTCATCGCCAGGATCATTCCGCCCTGGTGCAGCTTCGGGACGGCCTCCAAGTAGCGCTCGGCGTAAGGCGCGAGCAGCTCGTCCTGGCCGGGGCGCCAGAAGGCCGCCGCGACCAGGCCGACCGAGTTGATGGGGACCGTACGGTCCACGACCAACTGCTGCCAGACCTCCGCCTTCGTGGCCGCGTCGGGCAGGGCGGCCCGTACGGTGAGGGCGCGGAGCCAGGCGTCGGGGTCCGGGTCGCGGGCGAGCAGACGGCCGGATTCCGCCGTGACGTCGCCGCCCAGTTCCGCCTCGCGGATGAGCGCACGCCAGTGCAAGTCGACGTCGTCACCGGCCTGTTGGCGCAGCCAGCGGAGATCGTCCGCGGTCGTCGCGGTACGGGCGAGCCCGCGCAGCGCGACCTGACGGCGGCCGGGGTCTCCGGCGAGGCTTCGGCAGGCGGCCGCCACCGCCGCCGACAACTCTTCGCGCTCGGCGGGCGGCGCCCACAGTTCCGCGACGTTCGCGGCGAGGGTCAGATACGGCTCGATCACCGCGTCGGACGTCTCGGCCGTCAGCACCGAGGTGAGGCACCGCCCGGCCTCCGCCGCCGTGGCCTCGCCGGTCGTCAGCATGTCCCACACGGTGGCAGCGGCCACACCCCGGGAGATGGCCGTGGGCAACTGCGCCGCCGTACGGAAGAGGGCGTCCCTGGTCGTGGGATCCGGGCGGGTCGTCGCGAACGTCAGATCGTCGTCGTTGATCAGCAGGACGTCGGCGTCGGACGGAAGGCCGGTGACCGCGGTGCGGGGCTCCGTCACCTCGACCCGGACCAGCGCCCGGCGTTCGAGCGCGTCGCCGTTCCTGTCGTAGGCGCCCACCGCCAGGACCTGCGGACGCGGGTCGGCGGCGGCCACCAGGGTGACCGTGTCGCCGTCGCGCTCCAGGGTGAAGCGGTCGGTGCCCGCCGTCTCCAGCCAGGCGGTGCGCCAGCTGTCCAGATCGCGGCCGCCGGCCTCGGACAGGGAGTCGATCAGGTCCTGGAGTGTGGTGTTGCCCCAGGCGTGGCGGGCGAAGTAGGCGGCCATGCCGGTCCTGAAGTGCTCTTCGCCGACGTACGTCTTGAGCTGCTGGAGGACGGACGCGCCCTTGGGGTAGGTGATGTTGTCGAAGATCGACGCGGCCTGGGCGACGTCGTGGATGGGCTGGTGGATCGGGTGCGAGGCCGGGCCCTGGTCGGACAGGTACGCGCTGATCTTGCCGATCATCAGGTGGCTCGCCCACGCGTCGGTGTGCCGGGTGGCGCGCTCGGCCGCCCAGTGGCAGGCGAACTCCGCGAACGCCTCGTTCAGCCAGAGGTCGTCCCACCAGCGCATGGTGACGATGTTGCCGAACCACATGTGCGCCATCTCGTGCAGCAACACCCGTGCCAGCAGCCCGTGTTCGGCCGGGGTCGGCGCGGCCCGCCGCAGGAACACGTCCGACCAGGTCACACATCCGTAGTTCTCCATCGCCCCGCCGAACTCCGGCACGAACACCTGGTCGTAGCGGCGCTGCGGGAACGGCATCGCGAAGACCTCGCCGTAGAAGGCGAGGCCCTGACGGGTGAGGGTGAAGATCTCGTCGGCGTCGCGGTCGAGGACCTCGGCGAGTGAACGGCGGGCGTACAGGCCCAGGTTGTGGCCGTCGGCCTCGCGGCGGACCTCGTGGAAGGGGCCCGCGTTGATGACCGTGTTGTAGACGGACAGGGGCGGGGTGTCCGGGAAGGTCCAGCGGCGGGCCGCGGCCAGCTCCTCGACCTCCGCGTCGCCGGAGTTGCTGGTGACGGTCCACGCGGAGGGGGCTGTGACGGTGAAGGCGTGCGGGGCCTTGAGGTCGGGCTGGTCGAAGCACGCCCACACGAAGCGGGCCTCGTCCGGTTCGAAGCTCATCCACACGTACACCTCGCCGTCGGCGGGGTCCGTCGCCTTGTGGACGCCCTCGCCGGCTGTGGTGTCGGCCTGCACGCTCTCCACCCGCAGCACGTTGCGCTCGGCGAGGTCCGGCAGTTGGATCCGCCCGTCCTCGGCGGGAGCGAGGGCGATGCCGTTCAGCGTGGCGCTCAGCACCTGTGCCGCACAGTCCACGAACGTCTCCGCGCCCGGCTCGCGACAGGTGAACACCACGGTCGATACAGCGCGGACCTCCGGCCCGTCGGGCAGCGCGGTCAGATCGACATCCACGTCGTACCGCTCGACCGCGATCAGTTCGGCCCGGCGCTCAGCCTCGATGCGGGTCAGGCTTCGGATCCCCATGCGTCCTCCCTCGGCAGACAGCGGCCGTCAGCGTACGACGGAGATCGACGGGGGGTGCAAGGGTTTTCGGCGGCCTTTGACTTCGGCCACCGTCGGATCGGCGCGCGTCCGGAGCCGGGGCCGTTGACCGGCCATGACGACCGGACAGCGGCCGACCGGCCACGCCGAACGACACGCCGGGCGCTCGTCCCCCGCCCGAGCGCCCGGCGTGTGCGAGGACGGGGCCGGCGGCGCGGTGGGTGCTCGTCCCCGCCCGAGCGCCGCGCCGCCGACCCCGTCGTATCACCGCCCCCGCAACCCCGCGCTGATCACCCGCCCCGTCCGGCGCGCGGTCTCCGCGAGCCGTTCCAGGTGGTGCGCCGGGTCGGTGAGGACGCACAGGGCCGCCACGGGAGTGCCGCGCACCCCGAGCAGCGGAACTGCCGCGCAGCACACGCCAGTCACCACTTCCTCCGGGTCGAACGCGGCACCGCGCTCCCGTATCGCCTCGGCGTCCCGCGCCCAGGACGCGGGAAGCGGCCCCAGCGGGGGTGCCGGCGCGGCCGTGGCCACCAGGACCTTGCCCGCCGCTCGGCGGAGGGGCGCGTGCTGGAGGTGGGCCCGCCCCAACGCCGCACCGTGATGGCCACGTTGGCCGTGGACGTCGGCCGGCCCGTCGACGTGGTCATCGAGCGGGTCTGGGGCCCGCACGCGCCGGACGGCGCGCGCGGCGCGGTGCACGCCCATGCCGCCGCCCGGATACCGCGGATGTGCGAGCAGGCCGCCGAGACCGCGCGGGAACCCTTATGGGCGATACGCCTCCACGACCTGCTGCGCGTGTACGCCGGGGAACTCGTGACCGCGTACGACCACGAGTGGGAACGCCGGTCGGCGGTGCACCGGATGATGGACCACTACTTGCACTCCGCGCGCGGCCGACGTGCTGGTGACCCCGCAGGCCAATCCGGTGGAGTCGCCCGCGCCCAGACCCGGCGCGAACGCGGTCGAGTTCGAGGACTACGGCCGTGCGCTCGCCTGACTCGTCGCCGAACACCCGGTGCTGCTCGCGCTCGTACGGCAGGCCCAGCCCGGCTTCGACGCGCACGTGTGGCGGCTGGTCACCGTACTGACCACGTTCCTGGACCGGCACGGATACTCGCAGGCGCTGCTGACCGCCGGGCATCGCGCGCTGGCGGCGGCCGAACGGGTGGGCGACCTGGCAGGCCGGGCGGGCGCCCACCGCGGACTGGGCCTGGCCCTGGGCCGGTTGAAGTGCCCGGAACCCGCCCGGGAACACTGTCTGCGGGCCCTCGAACTCCTCGCTGCGGTCGGCAGCGACGCCGGACAGGCCCGCACCCATCAGCATCTCTCGCGGATGCCGGGGGCCAGGGCAACGCCGAACTCGCCCTGGAACACGCCTACCGGAGCCTGGAGCACTACCGGGCCGCGGGCGACCGGGCAGGGCAGGCCGCCGCGCTGAACCACATCGGCTGGCGGCAGGCACACCTCGGCGACCATCTCCGCGCGCTCGGCCACTGTGAGCAGGCCCTCGAACTCGCCCAGGCGGCCGGTGACGCGGACGGGCAGGCCCACATCTCCGACAGCCTCGGCTACATCCACCATCAACTGGGCCGCTATCAGCAGGCAGTTGACCGCTACCGGCAGGCGGCCCAGTTGTTCCACGCCACCGGGGAGCGGCACAGCGAGGCTGCCTGTCCGACCTGCCTCGGCGACAGCCATCGCAGTGCGGGCCAGTCCGACGCGGCCCACGAGGTGTGGACCCGCGCGCTCGCCCTGACCGCCGAACTCGGCCTGCCCGACGACGATCCCATCCGTGCGGGGCTGCGGGAGCGTGTCGGGGACGGTCCGCTGTCGTAGCGGCTGGTGCTCTCGACTCAGGTGCATGGTGCTGCCGTTGGGTCCGGTACCGGGGCTTTGACCCGCGGCCTCAGGCGACGGCTGAGGGCGATGCCCGCGGCTGCGCAGGCACAGGTCAGCCACCAGGTGGAGTGCCAGTCGCCGGTACGGGTGGCCAGC
The DNA here is from genome assembly GCF_043200035.1 of Streptomyces sp. NPDC048504. NCBI lineage: Bacteria > Bacillati > Actinomycetota > Actinomycetes > Kitasatosporales > Streptomycetaceae > Streptomyces > Streptomyces sp. NPDC048504. Next base: position 136,257 of record NZ_JBICXA010000012.1, on the reverse strand, counting down.
CATGCGGCGGCGGTGGGGCCGACGAAACTGCCGGTGTTGAACAGCTGTTGGATCAGGCCCATGGTGGCGGGAGCGGAACCGCCGGCCGGCGTCAGCTCACCGATCATGCGCAGCAAGGTCGCCGGTATCGCACCGCCGGTCAGCGAGAAGACCGTGACGCACCCGAACTGCCCAGCGGTACCTGCCGGGAGGCCGTGCCAGTCGACGGCGAACGCCAGCACGGACGTGACGGCCATGAGGACGAACGCGGGGACGACGAGGGCGCGGGTGGGCAGGCCGCGTTTCATGAGCGCCGCGGTGGCGACCGAGCCGACGGCGTTCGCCGCACCGACCACCGCACTGAGGACGCCCGGCCAACTGCCCGACATCCCGCCGTCGCGGTAGATGGTGGGCAGGAACCCCACCACGGCCATCCACGGCAGCGTGTAGCAGGCGAACACGAGCCCGGCCGTCCACGGACCCGGCGCCCGGACGGTACGACCGATCCGGGTCAGGGCGTTCGCCGCGCCCCGCACACCACCCGCGTCGTCCCGGGGAACCCTGGCCAGGACCCACGCCAACGGCAGCAGCGCGATCACGGCCATGCCCCACCACCACACCCGCCATGGCATCACCTGGAGGGCCAGCGCGCCGATGATGAGACCGGCGAAGGTGGAGATGCCCTGGTAGGCGCCCCAGAACCCCATCGCCGTGGTGAAGCGGGTGGGTGGAGCGGTGCGCCGGATCAGCCCCGGCCCGGTTACCGCCACCAGGATGAAACCCGCCCCCTCGACCGCTCGCGAGGCCAGCAGAGGCGCCGCCGACCAGGCGAATCCACCGCCCGCCGAACCGAGGAACAGCAGGACCAGCCCCGCGCTCAGACAGCGTCGCTCACCGATCAACTCGGCCAGCAGCGAGACGGCAAGTCCCCCGAGCATCCCGGCCAGTTGGACGATCCCCAGCAGGGTCCCGGCCTGGACGAGACTCAGCGACAGGTCGTGCCGCAGGAACGGGAGCGCGGGCGGCACCTTCCAGACCTGCAGCCCGGCGGCCACTCCGGCGGCGACGATGACGCCCCAGGAGCGACCGGTACCGGAGGGGTGCGAGCTCAAGGCCATGGCGGGTGGTCCTTCATCAGGGCGGAGGCGTGGAACGGCTCACCACCTTGACCACACGGCAGGGCATCAGCGCAATACAGGTTCTACTCGCTGCGACAGATGCTCAATGGTTCAGGGATCTGGTGGCAGAATGCATGTCATGACGCTGATGGACTCCTTGGACGCCCGTATCGTCCTGGCACTGGACGACGACCCGGACGCGACGATCCTCGCCCTGGCTCAGACCCTGGGCGTGGCCCGGAACACCGTTCACGCGCGGCTGCGGAGGATGGCCGCCGACGGCGTGTTCAAGCCCGTCAGCCGACGCGTCGACCCCGCCGCCCTCGGCTACGGCCTGGTGGCGTTCATGTCGCTCGCCGTGAGCCAGGCCGAGCCCGAGAGTGTGCACGAGGGACTGCTCGACCTCCCCGAGGTCATCGAGGTGCACTACACCACCGGCGACGCCGACCTCCTCGCGCATGTCGTCGCCAAGGACACCGCGGACCTGCACCGCGTCACCAAGGCGATCCTCGCCATCGACGGAGTCGACCGGACCAGCACCGCCATTTCCCTGGCCGAGGTCATCCCGTACCGGCCCCGGGCCCTCCTGCACCGCCTGGCGAAAGGGCGAACCACCTAGAGGTCCAACTCCAGCACGGGGGAGTCGCAGCGGCTCACGCAGATCATCATCGTGGTGGCGGTGGGGCGTTCGGACGGCTCGATCACCGTGTCGCGGTGGTCCGGGACCCCGGCCGTGACCCGGGTCTCGCAGGTACCGCAGTAACCCTCCTCGCAGGAGAACGGCACGTCCGGGAGTTTCTCCCGGACGACGTCCAGCACGGAACGATCGGCGGGCACGGTCAGCCGCAGGCCAGAACGGCTGAGCACCACCTCGAACTCCCCACTCGTGGCGGCGAGTTGATCCAGGATCCCGTCGGTGGCCGCGGTCGCGGTGAAGCGTTCCAAGTGCAGTGATCGCGCCGGGTCGGCCGAACGGCACAGGGCCGACACCGCGTCGAGCATCGGTTGGGGGCCGCAGGCGTAGACGGCGTGCGTGGGCGGGGTGGCGGCGAGTTCGGCGGCCAGGTCCGGGAGGCCCGCCTCGTCCTGTGGCAGGAGCAGCACGCGGTGGCCGCCCAGCGCCACCAACTCCTCGGCGTACACGAGCCGGGACCGGTCGCGGGCGCCGAGGACCAGTCGCCAGGGCAGGCTTCGGGCGGTGAGTTCGCGGGCCATCGGCAGCAGCGGGGTGACGCCGATGCCGCCGGCCAGCAGCAGATAGCCCGGCGCGGGCACCAGCGGGAAACGGTTGACCGGTCCGTGGATTTCCAACTGTCTACCCACCAGGGCGGTTTCGTGGATCTCCCGGGAGCCGCCACGTCCCTCGTGCACGCGGTGCACGGCGATCGTCCACGTCTCGGTATCGGTCACGTCGCCGCACAGCGAGTAGGCGCGCCGCCGCCCCGAGGGCAGGGTCAACTCCACATGCGCGCCCGGTTCCCAGGTCGGCAGGGCGGCGCCGGTGGACCGGGTCAGCCGGAGTTCCAGCACGTCGTGGGCGATCCAGCGGGACTGTCGGACCAGGAGCCGTTCGGTCGTCGCGCTAGTTGTAGAAGGCGGGGCGAGGTCAGAAGACACGGAAGTACTCCCGCTGTTCCCAGTCGGTCACCTCTTGGCTGAAGCGGGTGATCTCGGCTCGCTTGATGCTCGTGTAGTACGCGACGAAGTCCTTGCCGAGCCGGTCGGCGAGCATGCGGTCGGACTCCAGCGCGTCGAGGGCCTCGCCCAGGGAGCGGGGGAGTGGTTCGGCGCGTGCCGCGTAGGGCTCGTCGGCGGCCGGTCCGGGTTCCAGGCCGCCCGCCACGCCCTCGAGTCCGGCGGCGAGTTGGGAGGCGAGGTAGAGGTAGGGGTTGGCGGCCGGCTCGCCGATCCGGTTCTCCAGACGGGTGGATGACGGTCCGTCACCCAGCACCCGCACCATCGCCCCGCGGTTGTCGCGGCCCCAGACCGCACGGTCCGGTGCCAACGACAGCGAGCGGAAACGCTTGAAACCATTGAGAGTTGGCGTCGAGAACGCACTCGTGGCCCGCGCGTGCCGCAGCAGCCCACCGAGAAACGCCGTCCCGTACGGCGACAACGGCGGCCCGGACGCGGTGCGTTCGGCGCTCTCCGGTGCGAAGACACCCACCCCGTCCCGCAGCATGCTCTGGTGCAGATGCCAGCCGCTGGAGAAGACGCCGGGGAGATGGGGGCGGCACATGAAGGTGGCGTGGTGGCCGTGGCGGGCGGCGACCTGCTTGACGGCGCTGCGCAGCAGCACCATCGCGTCGGCCGTGCCCAGGCCGTCGGCGGGCTGGAGTGTCAACTCGACCTGGCTCGGGCCGAATTCCACCTCCAGGCTGCGCAACGGGAGGCCCAGGCCCTCGATGTTGGAGCGCAGGACGTCGAGGATGGGGTCGAGTTCGTCGTAGCGCAGCTCGCTGAGGTACTGGTAGCCGTGGTTGAGCATGCCGACCTCGGGCGCGGCGCCGGGCTGGCCCTGGTCGCCGGGGCCCAGACGGGGATCGTCGAGCCGGAAGAGATGGAACTCCACCTCAAGACCGGTGCGGTAGGTCAGCCCGTCGGCCTGGTCCAGGACCGAGCGCAGCAGCCCACGCGTGCACAGCGGGACCGGCGCGCCGGTGGTGAAGCGCAGGTCGCACAGCAGCCAGCCCGTGCCCGGGGACCAGGGCAGCATACGGAAGGTCAGCGGGTCGGGCACCATCACCATGTCGGCGGCGCCGCGCAGTTCGGGCAGCCCGAGCGGCGTCTCCTTGGTGAACAGCGGGAACACGGTCCGCCCCGAGGTGTCCTTGGCGAGCAGGGACGAGGCGATGCCGCTGCCGTCGCGCAGTACGTTGGGGAGTTCGCCCATCGTGACGGTCTTGCCGCGCAGCAGACCGTGCTGGTCGGCGAAGACCAGCCGTACCACCGTCATGCCGCCGCTCTCGGCGCGCTCGCTTATCTCCCGTGCGGCGGCGGCCTGTTCGGCGTTCCACAGGCCATGCCGTTCGATGAATCCCACGCGGCTCAGCCGTCCGTTCCCAGCGGCTGCGCCCAACTGCTGTCGGCGCGCTGCTTGTCGGTGACGGCCGTCCAGTGCTCCAGCCAGCCCTCGGTCGGACCGATCCCGTCCAGCGCGACCGGCCCGTGCAACCGCCCCGCCTCCTCGGCCGACAGCACCAGCGGCGGGTCCTCCCCGCGCTCGACCGCGCCGATGGCCTCGCCGAGCATCCGCCGGTACATCACAATGGCCTTGTCGGAGCGGCCCAGATGCTCGCGGGTACGGTCCTGGACGGCTCCCTGTCCCTCGACTGCCCACTGGTCGTGCACGTTGATGTCGGTGCCGAGCCCGGTGTACGTCGTCGTCCGCTGCTCCATCGGGTCGTAGCCGTAGCCGTTCGCGCGGCCGAAGCGCGGCCGGTAGTCGGGCAAGGTGACCGCGCCGACCCGCTGCCGGCGCATCTCCGCGTGGTCCACGGGGCCGCCGACACTGGTGAACAGGGCATACCAGTAACTGGAGTTGTCGTCGATCGGCACATGCCACTGGGTGATCGCCGTCTCCGCGTCGAGCGGGATGTGGAAGGCGTGCGGGAACACCTGGTGGGTGATGCGGACATGGGTACGGCTGCCGTCCATCGGCAGGCCCTGGGTGTCCGTGCCGTCGAGCGTGCGCCGGGCGGTGATGCGGATGCCGTACGGGGTACGGGCGGCGTCGATGTCGGGGCGGCCGTACTCGCGCAGGATCTTCGTCATCGGGAGGTCGGTGCCCTGGGAGGCCGCGCGGAACTGTTTGCCGTAGCTGTCGGCGGGGTCCTCGTCCTGGAAGAAGCGGTGGAGGTAGGAGGCGTGGGCGGGGTCGATGCCGACCTCCAGGGCCTGGAGCCAGTTGCACTCCAGCAGGCCCTTCCAGGCGAAGGCGTGGTCGGCGGGTGCCTGGAAGCAGTCCAGGGCGGGGAGTTGGGGCGGTTCGCCGGGGCCGAGGTAGCCCCAGATGATGCCGTTGATCTCGCGGACCGGGTAACTGCCCAGCCGGACACGGGACTTCAGCGGACTGTCGACGGGCTCGGCGGGCGTGTCGAGGCAGGAGCCGTCGCGGGCGAAGAGCCAGCCGTGGAAGCAGCAGCGCAGTCCGCCGTCCTCCAGCCGGCCGAGGGCCAGGTCGGCGCCGCGGTGCGGGCAGCCGCGGTCGACGAGGCCGAGTTCGCCGTGCTCGTCGCGGAACAGGACCAGGTCCTGGCCCATCACCTTGGGCGCCACCAGCGGCCGTACGCCGTCGAGTTCCTCGCTGAGGGCGATCGGCTGCCAGTAGCGGCGCATCCACTCACCGGCCGGGGTGCCGGGCCCGGTCCGGGTGAGCCGTGTGTTCTCTTCCTCGCGCATGGGACGCCTTTCGTGGGAGGGCGGCGTGGTCAGCCGCAGCAGTGGTCCGGCGCTGAAGGACTCGGCGTATGGCAGGAGTTGGGGGCGGGCACGTCCAGGGCCGGGTTGCGGTCGAAGAAGCCGTCCGGCTCCAGTCGCAGCCGGGCCTTGGCCACCGGCATCACCGGCCACTCCTCGGGGCGCGGGAAGTGGTGCGAGCCGACGGTGGCCCACAGCACGAGGTCCGTGCCGTCCAACGACCGGTTCTCCTCCTGCCACTTGTGGACGCCGTCCGCTCCCGGCTCGGCCTGGTTCGGGTACTCGCCGCCGACGAAGCGCCGCTCCGCGTCGTAGGCCGTGGCCCACAACTGCCGCCCCACGAACGGGGCTCGGCGGGCGCACACACTGTCCTCGCGCACCGGCAGCACGGCCGCGTTCTCCAAGTGCACGCGGTACGCGGTCGGTTCGCCCATCCGGTTGCGGGACTCGGTGCTCTCCACCCGCCAGTGCAGCCCGCGGGACGGATCGGTGCGTCGGGCGCCCTCCGCCTCGCTGAGGATCGGACGCAGCACGGTCCGGGCCGCGTTGCCGTACGGGTCGAGGACCGGGTCCGGCTCGTGCTCGGCGGTGACCTCGACCAGCCGGTTGGGATCGCCGTCCACCGCCATGTCCAGGCGGACGCTGAAGAAGTGCTGGTGATTGGTGACCGCGACGTTCGGCGCGACCCGGCGCGCGTACGGTGTCGCCTCGTCCTCCTCGACGCCGGTGGCGGAGAGGATGCCGGTCATCTTGATCTCCAGCATCACCGAACCGTCCTGGTACAGCGACCAGTAGAAGCCGTAGTCGTAGTTGGCGACGGTGGCGAACGCCGAGATGATCAGCCGGCGCGAACGGCGCACCTCCGTACGGCCCGTGCGCCCGTCGTGGTGCTTCCAGAGGATGCCGTCGTCCTCCTCGTGCACGCACACGGCGTTGGGGATGAGCCGGGGGACGCCGTCGCCGCCGAGCACCGCCGCGTCGAAATACTGGATGACGCCGAGGCAATCGCAGCCCAGGGCAAGGGAGTTGGTGAGCGGGCCCGCGCCGTACTCGCCCCAGTCGAAGAAGTTCTTGCGGTACTGGGTGGAGGCGGTGTCGAAGTACGGGACGTACATCTCGTTGACGGCCGCACGCCGGATCACCTGCCGAGGACCCTTCCCGGCCGCGGCGAAGGAGAGGTCGTGCAGCACGAGCCCCTCGCGATGGCTGAAGCCGACCCGCACCGACCACCCCTGCCAGTCGATGCGCTGACCGGTGACGGTGAAGCTCGGCCCCTTCGGCTGGACGACCTCCAGCGGCTTCAGCCCCGGTCGCTCGGCCACCGTCCCGGCCGCGAACACGCCCGACTCCTCCGACAGCGGCACCACCCCGTGATCCTCGATGCGCAGGATCTCCATGGTCTCCATGTCGATGATCGGCACCACTCCCTGCACCGGGCGGGCGTAGCCGTTGTCGTCCTCGGAGGTCCGGTGCCAGACACTGCCCCAGGTCAGCCGGCGTCCCGCGTACTCGGGCGGCTCGAAACCGCCGATCGACTCCGGGTCCACCATCACCAGCGACACGTCGTGGATACCGCGCAGTGCCAGCGCCTCCCGGAAACGCGGATCAGCCCGACAGGCCGCAGCTGCCTGCCGGGCCTCCTCGGAGGAACAGCCCGGACTGCGTACGTCCAACTCCCGCCAGGCGGTGGTCTGCGGCTTGTCGCCGAGTTCGAGATCGACCTCGAAGGCGTGGCGCGCGGAGGTGGAGAACACGACCGCGCGGGCCCGCCGGTTGTCCCCCGGCGCGGCACGCCGGGCGTGGTCCTCGTCCAGCGCCACACCCCAGAAGCGCGCGTCGTCGGGAACCCGGGTGTCGGCTCTCAACACGCTTACGGCGGTGGCCAGTTCGGTGACGGTGAGGGGGTCCAGCGGGTGGGGTGCGTCGGCCGGTGCGGGTTCGGGGGCGAGAGTGCTCACAGCGGGTTTCCTTCCAAGGTGGTGCCGCCGTCGGCGCGGGGATCGGAGGCGCCGTCCAACTGACCGGTGGCGGACAGTCGTACGGCCTGGGTGTGACCGGCCAGATCGGTACGGACCGGTGCCACGACGACCGGAACCACCGACGGGAACGCGCCCGCCGGAACGGACCCGGGCTCGGCCAGCAAGGTCGGCGCCTCGAAGCCGATGTCGCGAGCGCCGATCACCCAGCGCGGCCGGTCGAGGACGGCGACCGGATCGGCGGCCGGGTCCATCAGGTCGGGCACGGTCTGGGCGAGGATCTGCGGCTGCGCCCGGCCGCCCTGGCAACCGGCCGCGAGCAGCAGCTCGGCGGACCGGCCGAGCACTGGGCACAGGGTGTGCGGGGGCCGCAGTCCCGGTCCGATCAGAGCCGGATGGCCGGGCAGCAGACTGAACGCCGAGCCCCGGTTGTGCAGCACGATGCCCGTCTCCGGTTCGCAGATGCCGGAGCCGAAGGTCTGGTAGATGCTCTGGATCAGCGAGACGGCCAGCCCGGACGCGTCCACGGCGGTGATCGCTACGGTGTCCCCGGCGGGCCGGAAGGACGGCTCGGGCGCTCGCGCACCGGCGAGGGGGGCCGGGCGCAGCAGTCCGTCCAGGTCGACGGGCGAGGGGCCGAGCGGGTCACCCAGCAGCAAGTCCCGTGCTGCAGAGGCATCTTGGCAGCGAGCGGCCAGCGCGCCGGTACGCTCCGGCTCGGACAGCTTCGCCGCCGACGCGGCGGTCTCCAGTACGGCCAGCAGACTCGCCCCCTGGCTCGGCGGCGGCGCGGTCCACCAGCGAGTTCCGGCCACGTCCAGCGTCAACGGCTCGACGCTCTCCGCCTGATGGGCCGCGAGATCGCTCGCGGTGAGCGGACTTCCGGCCCGGCGCAGCCCGGCTGCCAGCGCCTCGGCGACCGCGCCCCGGTAGAAGGACGACGGATCGTCGGCGAGTGCCCGTAGTACGGCGGCCAGTTGGGGCTGGGGGAGGGAGTCGCCTTCGTCGAGCGGCGCGCCGTCGGGGCCGGTCAGCAGAGTGGTGAGCCCGGGGTCCGTGCCGATCTGCGGGGCCCGCTCACGGATGGCGCGCGCCAGACCGGCCGACACGGTGGCCCCGTCCTCGGCCAGTTCGGCGGCGTCCCGCAGCGCCTCGGCCAGGGCACCTGGCGTGCCGTGGGCGTCGGCGAGCGCGGCCCAGCCCGCCACCACACCGGGCACGGTCACCGTCTGCGGCCCCTGCGCGGGCATCCGAGCGTCGGCGGCGCGCAACGCTTCGACGTCTACGGCCTCTGCCGCGGCCCCCGCCGAGACCACCGCGCGCACCGAACCGCCGGGCGCGTGCACGAGGGCGATCAAGTCGCCGCCCAGGGAACACTGGTGGGGGTAGACGACGGTGAGGGCGGCGGCCGCCGCCAGCGCAGCGTCCACGGCGTTGCCGCCTCGCTCGGCCGCGCGGCGGGCCGCTGTCAGCGCCGCCGGGTGCGGCGCGGCCAGGATCAGCGGGGAGGCGGCTGTCACGCGGCGTCCCTCGGGAGGAGCACGGTGCGGGAGGGGGCGGCTTCGGCGCCCTGGAGGGGCAGGGGGAGGGAGAGCATGTCGTAGACCCCGGCGGGTGTGTGGAGCAGGTCCACGACCTCCAGGATCAACACCTCTGCGGCGCACAGGAGTTGGTGGGTCTCCCAGTGGGTGGTGTAGGCGACCGCCTCGATGCTCAGATAGTCGATGCCCGCGGTGCGCACCCCGGCCTCGATGAGGCGTTCCGCGCCGTCCGGGGCCAGTCCGACCCACTCGCGGGCCTTCCACGGGCTGCGCAGGACACCCTCGGAGTTGCTGGTGCGCAGCAGCACCCGTTCCTCGGTGCCGAGGCCGGCCGCGTCGAGGTCGGCGGCGGTGATCCGCTCCTTGACGTGGGTGAGGTCCAGCACCCGCGCGGTGCCGTTGAGGGCGGACAGGTCGAGCCGGTCGACCGTCATGCCGCCGTCGATGAAGTGGGCCGGAGCGTCGATGTGGGTGCCGGTGTGGGCGCCGATGCGCCAGCGGCTCACGTTGGAGGGATCGCCGGCGGTACGGGACTCGACGATCTCCACCTCGGGGCGGCGGCCCCAGTGGAGCATGCCGGGATGGATGGGAACGGACACGTCGATCGCCTTGGCGAAGTCCAGATTCATGCGGCCCTCCTATTGGATGCGGATATCATGGAAGTGGATCCAAAAATGAGCGGCTGTGGACGACCCCGGCCGCGTGGGAAACTGCTCCACCACCGCGCAGCCCCCGACCGCCCCCGAGAAGGGTTTGACCGACTCCGATGACGCCTCAGACTGACGAGAGTCCCCTCGTCGACGACATCGCGGCCCGCATCCGCGCGCGGATCATGAACGGCGAGCTGGCGATCGGCAAACCGCTGCGCCAGGCGGCGCTGGCCACCGAGTTCGGGGTCAGCCGCACACCGGTGCGCGAGGCGCTGCGCCAGCTGCAGAACGGCGGGCTGATCGAGATGCAGCCGAACCGCGGTGCGGTGGTGCGGGTGCCCGCGCCCTGGGAGGTGCGCCAGGCCTACGAGGTGCGGGCCGAGCTGGAGGGCATGGCCGCCAGGCGTGCCGTTTCCCGCATCACGGAACGCGGGCTCGCCGCGCTGCGCGAGCACAACGCGGTTCTCTGCGAGGCGGTGGGGCGGGCCGAGGACGGGGTGAGGGGTGCGGGCGGACTCACCACCACGGCTGCCAACGACTGTTTCCACACGGTCATCTGCGAAGCGGCCGACAATCCCTGGCTCACCCGGATGATCGACCGGATCAACGAGAGCTTCCCGCGCAACGTCTCCTCGCTCGCCCTTGCCGGCGACGAACGACACCGGCAGCTGAACATCCGTCAGCACGAGGCGGTGATCGACGCGTTGGCCGAGCACGACGCCGACCGTGCCGACGCGTTGATGCGCGAGCACGTCATCAGTTCCGGCGAGCATCTGACGGCCTGGTACGAGCGCCGTTCCCAGACGGTCTTCCACGGCTGAGCGGCGGGCCCTCACAGGGTACCACCGGGGAACAGGCGGGCCGGGGAGAGGAAGTCCAGGTCCGGGCGGGCGATTCCGCACACGAGGTCGGCCAGCGCCTCGCCGATCGCCGGTCCGAACTTGAATCCGTGGCCCGAACACGCCGACGCGACCAACGCCTGTGGCACGCCCGGCACTTCGCCGACGATGAAACGCCGGTCGGCGGTCATCGTGTAGAGGCAGGTCAGGCTCTCGGTGACTGGTCCTGCGCCGGGCAGCACTTGGGCCACCGCCTCGGCGAGCAGGGCCAGTTCGTCGGCGGTCGCTTCGGGGCGGGGGGCCTGTGGGTCCCAGGGCGGGCCGCTGTCCAACCCGGCCTTGAGGCCGCGGCCGTCGGCCGCGGGGAACCCGTACAGGAGGCCCTGCGTCAGGTCGACTGAGAAGCTGCCGAGTCCGGAGGCGCCGAGCGGTCCCGCCGGGTCGGCGGCGAAGTAGGCGTTGACGATACGAGTGACCGTCAGATGCGGTGCCAGGGACGGGACGTGGGCCGCCGTCCAGGGGCCGGCGCACAGCACGAGGCGCCGCGTGCGCAGGACGGCCTTGCCGGTGCGGACCACGACCTCGTCGCCGTCCGGTTCCCAGCCGAGGACGGGGGCGTGGTCGTGGATGTGCGCGCCGGAGCGTTCGGCGAGGGTCAGTTGGGCGCGCAGTGTCTCCTGCGCGTCGATGATGCCGGCGTGCGGGTCGTGCACCGCGGTGAATCCGATGGGGAGCCGCAGTCCCGGGAAGATCCGTGCCGCTTCCTCGGCATCGACTTCACGGCAACCGGGGCCGCGTAGAGGATCGGGTCGGTCCTTCGGCGCCGCGTACAACCCGCCGGTGATGTCGACCAGTTGGGCCTTCGAGGCGCCCTCCAGCTCCGCCCAGGCCTGGTAGGCCGTGTCGACCAGGGCGTCCCAGTCGGGGTGCGGATAGGCGCGGCGGATCATCCGGGTCGCCCCGTGCGAGGAACCCAAGTCGTGGTGCAGGCCGAACTGTTCGAGCCCGAGGACATCGAGCCCGCGCGCGGCCAGATGACGTAGAGCGCCGCTGCCGTGCACGCCCAGGCCGACCACGATCACGTCGTGGCAGCGGGAGTTGGGGCGTGGGGTGTGCGGGGTGGAGGCGGGGACTGGTCCGGTCGCCGGGGCTGGGGCTGTGGGCGCGGGCGCAGATTCCGAGGACGATCGTGCGGGCCCGATGCCTGGTGCCGCGTCCGGCGTGGTCGCGGGTGAGGGGGTGGGAGCTGCTGGGTTGGTGCCCTGCGCCGGGTTCTCCGAGTTCGTGGACGTGGGTGTTGCGGTGCTGTGGCCGGGCGGGTTGTCCGGTGTGGCGGTGGCGGGTGTTGTCGGGCCGGTGTCCGATTCCTGGGCCCGCGAGTCGGTGGGCGTGGGCTCAGTCCGGGATGACGCGGGCGATGGTCTGAGCGCTGCGGGGTCAGAGCTCGGCGCCAGGCCCTGTGCGCTCGTGGGCGTCAGCGTGGGCGTGGGTCGAGGAACCGGGAGCGACGGCACGGGTGTTGAGGGATCGCTGCCCGGCTTCGAGGCCTCTGAGCCTGAATTTCCTGACCGCGAAACCTCCGGCCCTGAACCTTCCGACCCTGAGGTCTCCGCCCCCGCATCCCTCGACCCCGTATTCCTTGCCCCCGCGTCCTCCGCCCCGGAGCCCCGCCGCCCCATGGCCGGCGCCGTGCCGCGTCCGTGCAGGCAGACGATCTCCCGTACCGCCTCCACCAGCGCGTGCAGATCGTCCTCGTCGTTGTAGACGTGTACGGACGCCCGGATCACCTTGGTCAGCCCCCGGTGGTCCATGTCCCAGCGGCCGTGGCCCGCCGGGACGGCGATCAAGTGGACACGGCGGTAGGCGAGTTGGCGTTGTACCTCGGAGGCGTCCAGACCGTCGATCACGAAGGTGACGATGGCGCCGCCCGCGGCGGGCGGGTCGGTGACGTGGACGCCAGGGAGGGCGGAGAGATGTTGCCGCAGGGTGGCGGCGAGGGTGGCCAGGTGGCGGGCGACGGTGTCGACGCCGAGCGTGCCGAGGTCGGTCAGGGCGGCGCCGAGGCCGAGGCGCAACGCGTGGGCGGCTTCCCAGAGTTCGAAGCGTTTGGCGTCCGGGACCAGTTCCCAGCTCCGCTCGGCGGTCCATCGGGCGCCCCGGACATCGGGTGCCTCGGGGGCGAGCCGGTCCAGGAGCGGGCGGCGTACCGCGAGCAGGCCCGTGCCGCGCGGGCCGCGCAGGAACTTGCGGCCGGTGCCGATGAGCAGGTCGCAGCCGATGACGCCCATGTCCACCGGCAGTTGGCCCAGCGACTGGGTCGCGTCCAGGAGGTAGGGAACCCCGTGGGCAGTGGCCAACGCGCCTATCGCGGCGGCGGGTTCGACCAGCCCAGAGGAGGTCGGCACATGCGCGGCCGTCACCAGCGCGGCCGGTCCTGCCCGCAGTGCGGCCTCCAGGGCCTCCAAGTCCACTGCTCCGTCAGAGCCGTTGGGCAGCAGCTCGACCAGGACGCCGTGGTCGCGTTCGACCGACAGCAGATGCAGCGCGCTGCTGACGTAACTGGAACGGGCCGCCAGCACCCGGTCGCCGGGCCGCAGCCGCAGCGCCGACACGGCCCGCTGCCAGCCTGCCGTCGCGCTCTCGACGAGGGCGACCTCCTCCAGCCGGGCGCCCAGGAGTTCGGCCGTACGCGCGTAGACGGCCTCCAGGGCGGGAGCCGCGTGTCTCGCGGCCTCGTAGCCGCCGGACAGGCTCTCCGCGCGCAGGTGGTCGATGACCGCCTCGACAGTGCCGTTGGCGAGCAGGGCCGCACCCGCCGAGTTGAAGTGGTGGCCGGTGAACGAGCCCGGCGTACGGGCGCGTTCGGCCGCGACGTTCAGGGTGCGCGGGGGCGGAGGGTTCGGGGGCGAGGCGGCCGTCCCGGCCGTCACGGGCGCGCTCACAGGGCGATCGTCACGCTCTTGAGCTCGGTGAACCCGTCGACGGCGGCGTCGCCGAGGTCCCTGCCGAGGCCTGACTGCTTCATCCCGCCGAAGGCCACGGCGGGGTCGAACTCGTTGTACGTGTTGACCCACACGGTCCCGGCCTCCAGCGCGGCGGCCGTGCGATGGGCCCGGGCCAGACTGCCGGTCCAGACGCCGGCGGCGAGGCCGTACTCGCTGTCGTTGGCCAGCGCGATCGCCTCCTCCTCGCTGTCGAACGGCATGATCGTGGCGACCGGGCCGAAGATCTCCTCCCGGGCGATCCGCATGTCGGGGGTGACCTCGGTGAACACCGTCGGTGGCACGAACCAGCCCGGGCCGTCCGGGAGTTCACCGCTCACGGCCACCTCGGCTCCCTCGGCGCGCCCGAGTTCGACATAACCCGTGACGCGGTCGAACTGCTCCTGCGACACCAGAGGACCGATGTTGATACCGCCCGAGAGCCCGGGACCGATCCGCAGTGCCTCCACTGCCGGCACCAGACGGTCCAGGAACTCCTTGACGATCGTGCGCTCCACCAGCAGCCTGCTGCCCGCAGTGCACATCTGCCCGGAGTGCCCGAACACCGCGCGCACGGCGTTCGGTACGGCCGCGTCGAGATCGGCGTCGGCGAAGACGATGTTGGGGGACTTGCCGCCCAGTTCGAGCGTGAGCCGCTTCAACGACGGTGCCGCAGCGGCCATGATGTGCCGCCCGACCTCGGTGGACCCCGTGAAGGACACCTTGGCGACACCGGGATGCGCGACCAGTTCGGCCCCCGTACGGCCGTCACCGGTAAGGACGTTGACCACGCCCTCGGGCACGCCCGCCTCCAGACAGAGCGCGGCCAGCCGCAGCGCGGTGAGCGGGGTCTGCTCGGCGGGCTTGACGACGACCGTGCAGCCGGCGGCGAGGGCCGGAGCGAGCTTCCACGCGGCGATCATGAAGGGGAAGTTCCACGGCAGCACGGCGGCCACCACGCCCACCGGTTCCCGGACGCTGTACACATGCCGGTCGGGCCCGGCCGCGTGCACGGTGCCCTCCAGCCGGGTCGGGGTACCCGCGAAGTGACGGATGGCCTGCAGACCCAACTCCACATCACCGCGAGCGCGTTCGATCGCCTTGCCGTTGTCCAGGGTGTCCAGCACCGCCAGTTGCTCGGCGTCGCGCTCCACCAGATCGGCGAGACGCAGCAGGACGTCACGGCGCTGCCGGGGCGGCAGCCCGCGCCAACGGCGGTCCCGGTGCGCGGCGTTGGCGGCCTCGACCGCCGCCGACACCTCGGCGGAGCCCGATTGGACGACGGTGGTCAGCTGCTCCCGGGTGGCGGGGTCGAGCACCGGGATGCGTTCCGTCGCGGTACCGGTGGTCCACTCGCCGCCGATGAGCATGGGCTCGCAGTCCGGCAGGTGGGGGATCACGATGCTGGGGTCCACGGTGTTCTCCTTCACGCCTGGCGTCCGGGACGGTGAGTGGGGTCGGGCCACGGCTCGCGCACCGCCGTGGACACCGCCCGGGCTGTGGTCAGGACGCAGCGGTCGAACTCCGCCTCGCCGTGCTTGGAGTTGGCGTCGGTCACGTCCCTGCCCCAGACCCCGGTCTCGCTGACCTGGTCCATGCGGTAGTCCCAGAACGAGTCGACGTCGACATGGGAGGTGGCCCGTTCCATCCGGACCAGCTCCGGCGCGAGGTGCAGCATCACGGACGTCTCGAAGAAGTTGGCGTGCATCAACGCCCGGCCGTAGGTGACGTGTCCGTCGACCTCGGGACCCGGGTACATCGTCACGTACCCCAACGCCCTTACCCGGGCGTCCCGATGACGCACCCTCAGTTTTTCAGCGGACACGTCGAGCGCGCCGTTGTTCCAGATGTGCCCGTTCAGCAGCACGAACTGCCGTACCCCAGAGGCGTAGAGCGAGTCGATGACGTCCTCGACGACGGCGATCATGGTCTCCGGCCGCAGCGCCACCGTCCCGGCGAAGTCGCCGTGCGACGCGGACACCCCGAAGCTCAGGGGCGGGACGACCGGCACTCCGGTCAGGGCGGAGACGCCGAGGGCGACCGCCTCGCAGATCCTGGTGTCCACGGCGAGCGGGAGATGCGGGCCGTGCTGCTCGGTGGCGCCCACGGGGATGATGACGGCGTCCTGGGCCGCGGCCGTGGACTCCGCCTCCGCCCAGGTCAACTCCTCCCACAGCACCGGCGATCCGGAACCGCCCAACCGCGCGGCGAGTTCGGGGACATCGAGCCCGGTGGGGACGGTTCGTCCGGACGGACCG
Organism: Streptomyces sp. NPDC048504; assembly: GCF_043200035.1. Classification (NCBI taxonomy): domain Bacteria; kingdom Bacillati; phylum Actinomycetota; class Actinomycetes; order Kitasatosporales; family Streptomycetaceae; genus Streptomyces; species Streptomyces sp. NPDC048504. Next base: position 120,496 of record NZ_JBICXA010000012.1, on the reverse strand, counting down.
GTGACGAAGACGGACGACATGGCTCTCCTCTCCTCGGGACCGATGGCATTCGTCATCGGCGTGCACTCTTCTCGGGAGCGACGGCGTTCACCATCGGCGTCGGCTCTTCTCGGGCAGCAGATCCAGGGCACGCAGCGGGACGGGCTCGTCCCCGTCGACCGTGGTGACCCACACGGTGGCGTCCGGGCAGTAGTCGCTGATGAGTTCACGGCACACCCCGCACGGGGCGATGATCCGGAACCACCCCGCCGGCTTGATCTGCACCGAGACCACCGACGTGATGTTCAGCTCCGCCCCGGCGGGCAGGGCGCCCCGGGCGGTGCCCATGGCCACCCCCTCGGCACAGATCGAGCTGCGCCGGCAGGACCCCTCCACATGGACCCCGGTGTGCACCCGGCCGTCGGCCGTACGCAGCGCGGTCGCGACCTCGTGGCGGCCCGACTGCCACACCTTGGCCAGCAAGTGCTGTGCGACGGCGAGGAGTTCGACGTCGTCCTCGTCCATCGACGCCGGTACGGAAACGGGCCGCACATCCACGGCGCTCATACCGGCAGTCCCAGCAGGCGGGCCATGTTGCCGCCCTCGACCAGCGCCCGGTCCTTCTCGTCCTCGACCGCCTTCGCGATCTTCATGCGCTCCAGGTCGAAGTCGGAGCCGGGCCACTCGCTGCCCATCAGGATCTTCTCCGGCCCCAGGCGCGCATAGGCCCGCTTCACGTCGCTCATCAGCGTCGCCGACGTCTCCAGGTACACGTGCGGCTGCCGTTCGGCCACGATGATCGCCTCCGGCACGTTCCACACCGCCCCCATGTGCGCGATGATCGTGGGGACTTGAGGGTGGTCCCGGGCTATCTCCTCGATGGCCAGCGGCGCGCAGAACGCGTCGTCGAGCGCGTTGATCAGCACCAGCAGCCCGCGCCGCGCGCACGCCTCGAAGACCGGGTCCAGCAGGCCGTGGTCGGCGACGTGGTAACCGTGCAGGCTCGGGTGCAGCTTCAGCCCGACCAGGCCCGCGTCGGCCATCCGGTCGATCTCGTCGAGCGCGTCGTCGGCCTGCGGCATCACCTGCCCGAACCCGAAGAACCGGTCCGGGTACGAGGCCACCAGCGAGGCGATGAAGTCGTTCTCGATGCGCTGCGCGAGCGAGCACACCATCGCCATGTCCACCCCGGCCGCGTCCATCCGGTCGAGGATGCGGCGCGGCTCGAAGGGTTTGTACGGCGGCGGGGCCTGGCCCTTGCGGGCGCCTGTGAGGTAGTCGGAACGGCCGCGGACGTCCTGAGTGGTGTTGTACGCGTCGATGATCAAAGCGGTTCGTCCTTACTCGCTGCTCGCGACGTGCTGCTCGCTTGAGACCAGGGGCAGATGGCAGCGCACACTGCGGCCCGGCGCGATCTCACGCAGCTCGGGCGCGTTGGTCCGGCACCGTTCCGTGGCGATCGGACACCGGGTGCGGAACAGGCACCCCTCGGGCGGGTTCGCCGGATCGGGCAACTCGCCCTCCAGTACCTGCTGTTCACGGATCTCTCCGGGACGCAGCACGGGAACGGAGGACAGCAGTGCCCGGCTGTAGGGATGCGCGGGGGCGGCGAAGAAGGCGTCACGGGAGGCGACTTCGATGATCTGGCCGAGGTACATGACCGCGATCCGGTCGGCGATGTGCCGTACGACGCCCAGGTCGTGCGAGATGAACAGCATCGTCAGGCCCCGGTCGCGGACCAGGTCCGACAGCAGGTTCAGCACCTGCGCCTGGATCGACACGTCCAGCGCGGAGACCGCCTCGTCGGCCACCACGAACTGCGGTGACGAGGCCAACGCCCGTGCGATGCCGATGCGTTGACGCTGGCCGCCGGAGAACTCGTGCGGCCTGCGCCCGCCGGCCTCCGCGCCGAGACCGACCAGGTCGAGCAGTTCGGCCACCGCCTTCGCGGCCTCGGTGCGGGTGGCGCCGCGTGACCGCAGGAGCGGTTCGGCGACGATGTCGGCGATCCTGCGGCGCGGGTTCAGCGAACCGAACGGGTCCTGGAACACCATCTGCAACTCGGCCCGCGTACGGCGCAGTTGGCTGCCGCGCAGCCGGGTGAGCTCGGTGCCGTCGAACTCGATGCGGCCCGAGGCGGGTTCGATCACGCGCAACAGGGCGCGACCCAGCGTGGACTTGCCGCACCCCGACTCGCCGACCAGGCCCAGGGTCTCGCCCTGAAGGATGTCGAGATCGACGTCCCGCAGCGCCCTGACCCGGCCGCCCGCCCGGCCCGGGTACTCGACGCGCAGCTCGCGGGCCTGGATGAGCGCGGCGGTCATGCGATTCCTCCCTGGGAGCGGGCCGTGGCGCGGGCGGGGGAGGGCAGCACGCAGGCGTCGAGGTGACCGTCGTCGCCGTGCCGCCGGCGCAGCACGGGCCGGTCGGAACACGCGTCGTGGACGAACGGACACCGGGGCGCGAACGCACAGCCGGAGGGCCGGTCCACCCCGGTCAACGGGCTGCCCGCGATGGTCGGCAGCCGTCGTACGACAGGACCGTCGATCGGCGGGACGGAGCCCAGCAACCCCATGGTGTAGGGGTGTTGGGGCTGGAACAGCACTTCCTCGCGCAGCCCCTGTTCCACGATCCGGCCCGCGTACATCACCGCCACACGGTCGGCGACCTCGGCGACGATGCCCAGGTCGTGCGTGATCAGCAGCACGGAGGTGCCGTGGTCGCGCTGGACGCTTTTGAGTACGGCGAGGACCTGCGCCTGGATCGTGACGTCGAGGGCGGTGGTGGGTTCGTCGGCGATGAGTACGGCGGGGTCGTTGGCCAGGCCCATGGCGATCATCACGCGTTGGCGCATGCCCCCCGAGAGTTGGTGGGGATAGGCGCGGGCCGTGCGGTCCGGGCCGGCGATGCCGACCTCGCCGAGCAACTCCACGGCGCGGGCCGTCGCCTGACCCCGCGTCACATCGCGATGGGCGCGGATCATCTCGGAGACCTGGGCGCCCGCCCGGTGCAGCGGGTTGAGCGCGGCCAGCGCGTCCTGGAAGACGACCGCGATGTCCTTGCCGCGCACACTCCGCAACTCCCGCTCCGACGCGGCCACGAGGTCACGGCCCTTGAAGGTCGCCGCACCGCTGATGTGGGTGCGCGGACCCCGGTTCAGACCGACCAGGCTCATCGACAGGGCGGACTTCCCGGACCCCGACTCGCCCACCAGCGCGAGGACCTCGCCCTGGCGGAGGGTCAGGTCGACGCCGTCCACGGCGGGCAGCCGGCCGCCCGGGACGTCGAACTGGACGCGCAGGTCCCGGACTTCGAGCACCGGCGCCGACGTCATGAGCCCTCGCTCACGGCCACGGCAGCCGTGTGGATCAGGTCGGCGACACGCTCCGGCCACACGAGGGTCGTGTAGTGGCTGCCCGGCACGTGCTCGACGGTGGCCTTCATCCGGGCCGACATATCGTTCTGGATCTCGGGGCGGAGTGTGCGGTCGTCGTCGGCGACCAGGTACCAACTGGGCAGGGTGCGCCAGGCGGGTGTGCCGGTCGGCTGCGTGAAGATGAGGTTGTCCGCCTTGCGCCCCTCCGCCTCCACCACGGCACGCTGCTCCGGCGAGAGATCGGGGCCTATCTCCGCCCAGAACTCCTCGCTCGTCTCGGACTTCCACTCACCGTTCGGGCCGCGCCGCATGTACTTGGAGATCTCGGCATCCTCATACCGCTCGACGATCTCGCTGACCGTCTCGCCCTCGTCCGGCCCGAACGCGGCTATGTAGACAAGCCCCTTGACCCGCGGATCGCGCCCGACATTGCTGATGACCGCGCCACCGTAGGAGTGCCCTGCGAGCAGCACCGGGCCCGTCGTCTCCGCCAACACGGCCGCCGTGTTGGCGACATCGTCCTCCAGGGAGGTCATCGGGTTCGTGACGGTGAACAGCCGGTGGCCGCGGGCTGCCAGCAGGGGCTGCACCGCCGACCAGGTCGTCGGCCGTCCGCCGGCGCCGTGGACCAGCACGATGTCCATGCGGGTCATCCTTTCCGTAGCCGCGGATCGAGGACCGTGTACAGCAGGTCCACCGCGTGGTTGACCAGGGTGAAGAGGAGAGCGATGGCGAGGGCGGCGCCCTGCACGACGGGGTAGTCGCGTTGCAGGACGCCCTGCACGAGCAGGCGGCCGACCCCGGCGTACGAGAAGACGGTCTCGGTGATCACCGATCCGCCCAGCAGCGAGCCGAATTGGAGCCCGAGGACGGTCACGATGGGCAGCCAGGAGTTGCGGAGCACGTGGTGGCGGATCACCACGCTCTCGCTGAGGCCCTTCATCCGGGCGGTCCGCACGAAGTCGTCGTCGAGGACCTCCAGCACGGAGGCGCGCACGATGCGGGTGATGAACCCGGCCATCGACAGCGCCAACGTGACGGCGGGCAGGATCAGATGCTGGATCCAGGGCCACACCAGCTCGGGTCGGTTCTGCAGAATCGCGTCCAGGAGCACGAAGTTGGTGGTCGGGTTGTAGTCCAGAGAGCTGGGCAGCCGGCCCAGGACCGGGAGCCAGCGCAGCCACACGCCGAACACGACGATGCCGAGCACCCCGAGCGCGAACCAGGGCAGCGAGAAACTGACCGTGGCCACGGCCCGCGTCGACTGGTCGATCCAACTGCCCTTGCGCAGCGCGGCGATGACACCGGTGACGACCCCGAGCAGGACCGCGATCATCATTGCCGCGAGCGTCAACTCGATGGTGGCGGGGAGCGCGTCGCCGAGCAGACCCAGGACGCTGTTGGAACCGTAGAACGAGGTGCCGAGCCGGAGATGCACCAGGTCGTTGAGGAAGCTGCCGTACTGGACGATCAGCGGTCGGTCGAGGCCGAGTGCCTTGTTGACGCGTGCCTCGTTGGCGGCCAGTTGGGACGCGGAGAGATTGTTGCCGCCGGCCGCGAGCGAGGTCGCCGGTGAGCCGGGGAGCAGGCGCATCGCGAGGAACACCAGGCTGGCCAGCGCGAACAGGACGACGGGGATGACCGCGAGCCGTCGTAGGACCAACAGGGCTGTTCCCGCCGCCCACTTGGGCCGGGGGAGGGGGAGCAGGACGGTGGTCACGCCGGCCCCCGTACGTCGAGCGCGTCGCGGAGGTCGTCGCCGACGAAGTTGCAGGCGACGACGAAGAGGAGCGTGAACGTCGCAGGCAGGACGACCAGTCGGGGTGCCGTGTAGAGGAACTCCTGGCCCGCCTGGACCATGTAGCCCCAGTCGGGCTGCGGGGGTTGGATGCCGAGGCCGAGGTAGGAGAGACCGGCGGCGAAACCGGCCGCGATCGAGAGCGTCATGACGACCTGCGCGAGCATCGGTCCCGCGATGTTCGGGAGGAGTTCGCGGGCAAGGATGCGCGGGGTGCTGGTGCCGCCCAGCTTGGAGGCGACGACGTAGTCACGCGCCGCCTCGCGGGCGGTCAGGGCGCGGGCCAGCCGGGCCAGACCGGGCGCGAGGGACACCCCGATGCCGAAGACCAGACTGACCGTGCCCGGCCCCGCTGCTGCCACGAGCAGGATCACCAGCAGGATGGACGGGAACGCGAGCGCGAGGTCCACGATCCGCATCAGGACCTGCTCCACGACACCGCCCGCGTACCCGGCGACGAGTCCGATCCCGGTGCCGGCGACCGCCGCGAGCGCGGTCGCCGCGAACGCCACCAGCAGCAACGGGCGGGCGCCGTGCACGAGTCTGGCGAACTCGTCCCGGCCCAGGTCGTCCGTGCCGAACAGATGCCCCGCCGAGCCCATCGGCAACAGCGCCGACGAGGTCTGCCGCAGCGGATCCGCCTGCACGAGCAGCGGCCCCACGACGGCCACCAGGACCAGCGCGATCAGGACGAGCCAGGCCAGCACCGCTGGCCAGGACCGCGCCAACCGGCGGCGACGCCATACGGCGAGGACCATCCGCCCGATCGACGGGGACGAGGAGGTCCCTACGGTCGCCACGGGTGGTGGAGCCGTCGTGGTGTCAGACACTGGCCTTCTCCATGTAACAGCGGTGGTTGGCCAGCGCCGCCGTGTTCATGTGCTTCACGTGCGAGCCGCTGACCACGAGGTTGGCGAAGCAGGCCAGCATCGACAGCACCATGTAGTCCTCCGCCCACCGGCGCTGGATCTTCGTGTAGGCGGCGGTGCGCTGCGCACCGAGGGGCAGGTTCTTGGCCGTGTCCAGCTCCGCCTGGAGCGAGGCGGCGTCCTTGAGCGTGTCCATGCCGGTGATCGTCGCGCCGTAGAGACCGGTGGGGCTGGCCATGGCGCCGACCATGTCGTTGGCGTCCGGGACGTAGGTGTTGCGCTCCCAGATCATCAGGTCGTGGTAGTCGTCCTTGCCGTCGAGGAGCCGGGTGAAGTAGGTGGCCGGGTCGACGGAGGTGGTGAGCACCTTGAAGCCGACGTCGGTCAGGTTCTGGGCGACGATCTGTGCGGCCTTCGGGTGCCAGGAGTCGCTCGCCGCCATGAGCCGGATACGGCGGCCGCCCGCGCCCGCCTCGGCGACGAGCTTCTTCGCCTTGGCCGTGTCCTGGGTGCTGAGGTCGGCGAGGCTGGTGTCGTAGCCGCTCTGCGCGGGCGGGATGGCGTAGCCCCCGGGCAGCGCGCCGACGCCGTAGAAGGCCTGGTCGAGGATGGACTTGCGGTCGATCGCGAGGTTGATGGCCTGGCGGACCTTGAGTTCGGGGACGCGGCGGGCGTCGATCATCAGGATCGCGTTGGCGTTGTACGGCGTCTTGTAGACCGTCACCGAGTCGTCCTTGCGCAGCTGTGCGGCCGCGGAGTACGGGGTGAACTGGGTGGCCGAGATGTCGCCGCTGAGCAGGGAACTGACGATCGTCGACGGGTCCTGGACCTGGCGCAGCACCAGCCGGTCGACGGGCGGTCTGCCCAGGCGGAAGTCGTCGAAGGCCGTGAGGGTGATCGACTGGCCGGAGGTGGCGGCGGAGAAGGCGAACGGGCCGGTGCCGACGAGGTGCTTGCCGATGTCGGCGCCGTACTTCTTCAGCGCGGCCTTCGAGATGATGCGGCCGCCGATGTCGGAGAGCTGGCCCAGGGCGGTGCGGTCCGGCTTCTTGAGGACCATCTTGACGGTCAGGTCGTCCGGGGCGGTCAGCGAGGCGACGTTCGCGCCCAGGTCGGACAGCGGGCGGGTGGCGCCCTTGGGCAGCGTCTTGTCCTTCTCGTCGAACTGCCGTCCCAGGCTGGCCAGTACGTCCGCCGAGGTCAGCGTGGTGCCGTCGTGGAACTTGACGCCCTCGCGCAGGGCGAAGGTGTACGTGAGCTGGTCGTCGGAGATCGCCCAGCTCTTGGCCAGGTCCGGGGTGGGCTCGTTGGTCTCGAAGGAGATGAAGGTCAGGCCCCGGCAGATGCAGTCGACGGCCATCCAGTCGCCCAACGAGGTGTAGAACGACGGGTCGTTGACCGCGCTGGTCGCGTCGATGGCCAGGGTCAGCGTGCCGCCCTTGCTGCTCCCCTTCGCGTCGTCGGCCGCCGCACCGCAGGCGCTGAGCAGGGCGGGGAGCCCGAAGCCGGCTCCCACGCCGAGGAGCCCCGCGCCCCGGAGCATGGTGCGGCGCGACGCCGTCGACGGGGCGGAGCCGGGTGAGGACGATCCAGCTGACTGGTCCGGCATGTGGGCCTCCTTGGGCACCGATCCTCGAATAATGGATCTCAAAGTGTCGAGATTGGATCCAAAAACATGTTCACGGGCCACAAGGTCTCTCTCGTGTCCCGGGTGTTAAAGGCGTGTGAACCGAGCTGTGGTTCAGATCCGGTCACTACCGGCTACGCGCCGGACATTCCTCGACGACTCATCAACTCCGGCCAGACCACCGGGTCATGACCGGGGACGAGCTCGTAGTCGCGCTCGGCGGCGATGCGCTTGAGCCGGCGGATGGGCTCGACGGTGCTCTCCGGATCGACGCCGATCGAGGCGCCGATCGGGCGCTCGTGCTCGATGTTCTCGGTGAGATCGGCGGCGTCGAAGGCGAACACGAAGCCGCCGCCGTCCGCGAGATCGACGACGAAACTCTGGTGCCCCGGGGTGTGCCCGGCGGTCAGCATAGCGGTCACGCCGGGCGCGATCTCCGCGTCGCCGTCGGCCTGTCGCCAGTCGATCCGCGGGTCGTCGAAGTCGACGCGGAAGATCGAGTGGCGCTCGACGTCGGGCCGCCCGGACAGGCCGTAGGAGAGTTCCTCGCGTTGTACGTGCACCGGAACCCGCCCCGCGAAGTGCTTGAGCCCGCCCGCGTGGTCGGCGTGCAGATGACTGACGGCCACCGCGTGGATCGCGTCCATCGCGATGCCGGCCGCGTCGAGGGCCTCCTCCAGGGGCTCGCCCGGGCCCGGCAGGATCGGCCGGTAGTTGGGGGAGCCGTAGAAGCGGCGGCGCAGGGCCGGGTCCCGGATCAGCGCCGTGTTGAAGCCGGTGTCGAGCAGCAGCCAGCCGCCGTCGCACTCCAGGAGCACGGCCGGTACGGGTTCACGCAGCCGTTCCTCGTACGGGGCGCCGTGCACGGAGACGGACTTGGGGAGCTCCTCCCAGCCCAGCAGCAGGGGCACGATCCTGCGTACGCCGTGACGGGTCATGAGGGGTGCGGGTGGGGCGGCTGACGCATCGGCGTGATCCGTTCCGGGAGTTCATCATGGGCGCCTGCGGGAGTGGGGGGCTCGCCTGCGCGGGGATGGGCCATGGGGATCCACACTTTAAGTATGTGGATCCCAAAGGCGGTTGCGGAGAGGTGAACAAGTTCTCTCCCCCCTCCCCCCTCCCCCCTCTCCCTCCTCAGCCCGTTCTGCCGCGCAGCGTCTCCTTCTTGGCCCGGTTTCCGCAGGTGCCCATGGAGCACCAACGGCGGTTTCCGGGGCGGGAGATGTCCAGGAACAGTGCGCCGCAGTTCGGGCCCGCGCAGTTGCGGAGGCGGGCGAGCGACGGGGAGGTGACGAGGTCCAGGGTGTCGCGGGCGACGAGGGCGAGGGTGGCTCGGACGGGGTCGTCTGCGTGCTGGGTGAGGTGTCCTGCCGAGGTGAGGCGCGGTACGGGGACGGCGTGCGCGGCGGCCGAGTTGACCCGGTCGCGGGAGAGGGCGTCGGGCGTCCGGCCGGCCCGCGCGGCGGTGATCAGGGCGTGGACGGCCTCCCGTAGCTCCCGCGCGTTCGCGGCATCGGGACGCCCGGTGGCGTCGGCGCAGGGGCCGCACTGCCGCACCCACGCCAACAGGGCCTCGGCGTCCGGGAGTTCCTCCACCACGTCGGGGGCACCGCGGTGCCGCAGGGTGCGCACGAAGTCCAGGCAGAGGCGGCCGGCGCCCTGGCGGAAACGGGGAGTTGCTGGCACGGGCCCACCCTACCTCCGTAGAACCAGTTTAAGCGGTGCCAAGGGGCAGGCTCGCCTGCTACCGTCACGGGAACCAGTCAAACCGGTTCTCACGTGAGGTGTGTCCGTGCCCCGCTGGGTGATCCTCGTTCTGTCCCTCGCCTGTGGTGTGGGCGTCTCGACCATCTACTTCCCGCAGGCGATCAGCTCGCTCGTCGCCGCCGACCTGCGCGTCTCCGCCGCCTCGGCCGCCCTCGTCGTCACGGCGGCCCAGTTCGGGTACGCGGCCGGCATCTTCCTCCTCGTCCCCCTCGGCGACCGACTCCCGCACCGCCCCCTGATCGTCACCCTGCTCACGCTCACCGCCGTCGGACTGCTCGCCGCGAGCGCCGCGCCCTCGCTTGCGCTGCTCGTCGCCGCGAGCGCGGTCACCGGCGTGACGACCGTCGTGCCGCAGATCATCATCCCGATGGCCGCCGGACTCGTACCCGCCGAACGCCGCGGAGCCGTCACCGGCACGCTCCTCAGCGGCCTGATCGGTGGCATCCTCCTGGCCCGCACCTTCAGCGGCACCCTCGGCGAGAGGTTCGGCTGGCGGGCGCCGTACGTCGTGGCCGCGGTGATTGTCCTGGCCCTGGCCGCGGTCCTCTCCCGGGTCGTCCCGGACACCGAACCGTCCACGCGCCTCAGCTACCCGTCCCTGATAGCCGCGCCCCTGAACCTCCTGCGCACCGAACCCGACCTCCGCCGCTCCTGCCTCTACCAGGCCACCGTCTTCGCCGGCTTCAGCGCCGCCTGGACCACGCTCACCCTGCTCGTCACCGGACCGACGTACGCCATGGGCGCCCAGACGGTGGGCGTGCTCGGACTGGTCGGCGCGGCCAGCATGTTCAGCACCCCGCTCGCCGGCCGCCTCGCCGACCGCAGGGGGCCCGACACGGTCAGTCTCCTCGCGATGCTCGGCGCGATCGCGTCGGCGGCGGTGCTCGTGCCCGCCTACCGGGGAGGCACGACCGGCCTGCTGGCCCTGGCAGCGGGCATGCTGCTGCTCGACGTGGCCATCCAGTCCGGCCAGGTCGCCAACCAGGCCCGCATCTTCGCCCTGCGGCCCGAGGCCCGGGCGCGTATCAACACCGCTTACATGACCTGCGCGTTCCTCGGCGGCAGCGCGGGCTCCTGGCTCGGCGTGCGCACGTACGACCAGTTCGGCTGGCGGGGTGTGACGGGTCTGGTCGCCGCCCTGGCCGTCGTTGCGCTGGCCCGGCACCTGCACCACGTACGCCGTGCACAGCGCGGTGGGAGGCGATCGGACCGGTCAGGATTCGAGAAGCGCGAGGCCACGCCTTCCCCCTAGCGTGACTGCCAGGTGCGGCACCGTGCACCGGAAGCGGACGTACCGCTCGAAGCCTGGTTGGATCGAGCCGGGCGATGACCGCCGAGCGACTCTCGGCGGCCCGGCGCAAACGGAGGGAACGCACGATGAGCAAGGCCACGAGAACGGACACGCACCAGTCCGGGCTGCACGCTGCCGACAGCCACGACCTGATCCGCGTGCACGGGGCGCGCGAGAACAATCTCAAGGACGTCAGCATCGAGATCCCGAAGCGCCGGCTGACGGTGTTCACCGGTGTCTCCGGCTCGGGCAAGAGCTCACTCGTGTTCGACACGATCGCCGCGGAGTCGCAGCGGCTGATCAACGAGACGTACAGCGCCTTCGTGCAGGGCTTCATGCCGACGCTGGCCCGCCCCGAGGTCGACGTCCTCGACGGACTGACCACCGCGATCATCGTGGACCAGCAGCGGCTGGGCGCCGACCCCCGTTCCACGGTCGGCACCGCCACCGACGCCAACGCCATGCTGCGCATCCTCTTCAGCCGCCTCGGGAAGCCGTACCTCGGCTCGCCCAAGGCGTTCTCCTTCAACGTCGCCTCGATCAGCGGCGCGGGCGCGGTCACCATGGAACGCGGCGGACAGAAGGTCAAGGAGCGCCGCAGCTTCAGCATCACCGGCGGCATGTGCCCGCGCTGCGAGGGCCGCGGCTCGGTCACCGACCTCGACCTCACCCAGCTCTACGACGACTCCAAGTCCCTCGCGGAGGGCGCGATCACCGTGCCCGGCTACACGGGCGGCGGCTGGAACTCGCGCCTCTACACGGAGTCGGGCTTCTTCGACCCCGACAAGCCCATCAGCAAGTTCACGAAGAAGGAACTCCAGGACTTCCTGCACCGCGAGCCGACCAGGATGAAGATCGCGGGCATCAACATGACCTACGAAGGTCTGATCCCGCGCATCCAGAAGTCGATGCTCGCCAAGGACCGGGAGGGCATGCAGCCGCACATCCGCGAGTTCGTGGACCGCGCGGTCACCTTCACCGTCTGCCCCGAGTGCGACGGCACCCGCCTCAACGAGGGCGCCCGCTCCTCGAAGATCAAGGGCATCAGCATCGCCGACGCCTGTGCGATGCAGATCAGCGACCTGGCCGAGTGGGTCCGCGGCCTCGACGAACCGTCGGTCGCCCCCTTGCTCACCGCACTGCGACAGGCCCTCGACTCGTTCGTGGAGATCGGGCTCGGCTATCTCTCGCTCAACCGGCCGGCGGGCACGCTGTCCGGCGGTGAGGCGCAGCGCGTGAAGATGATCCGCCACCTCGGTTCCTCGCTCACCGACGTCACGTACGTCTTCGACGAGCCCACCATCGGACTGCACCCGCACGACATCCAGCGCATGAACGACCTGCTGCTGCGCCTGCGCGACAAGGGCAACACCGTGCTCGTCGTGGAGCACAAGCCGGAGACCATCGTGATCGCCGACCACATCGTCGACCTCGGTCCCGGCGCCGGTACGGCGGGCGGCACCGTCTGCTTCGAGGGCACCGTCGAGGGACTGCGCACCGGCGGCACCATCACCGGCCGGCACTTCGACGACCGGGCCAAGCTGAAGGAGTCGACGCGCAAGCCGACCGGCACTCTGGAGATCCGGGGCGCCGCGACCAACAACCTCCAGGACGTCGACGTCGACATCCCGCTGGGCGTCCTCGCCGTCATCACCGGTGTCGCGGGCTCCGGCAAGAGCTCGCTCGTGCACGGGTCGATCCCGGCCGGCGAGAACGTGGTCTCCGTCGACCAGGGCGCCATCCGCGGATCGCGCCGGAGCAACCCGGCGACGTACACCGGACTCCTCGAACCGATCCGCAAGGCGTTCGCCAAGGCCAACGGCGTGAAGCCGGCCCTGTTCAGCGCCAACTCCGAGGGCGCCTGCCCCACCTGCAACGGCGCCGGCGTCATCTACACCGACCTGGCGATGATGGCCGGCGTGGCCACCACCTGCGAGGACTGCGAGGGGAAGCGGTTCGACGCGTCGGTCCTTGAGTACCACTTCGGCGGGCGTGACATCAGCGAGGTGCTCGCGATGTCGGTGACCGAGGCCGAGGAGTTCTTCGGCGCGGGCGAGGCGGCGACACCGGCCGCGCACAAGATCCTGACCCGGCTCGTCGACGTCGGCCTCGGCTACCTCAGCCTCGGCCAGCCGCTCACCACTCTCTCCGGCGGCGAACGCCAGCGCCTCAAGCTCGCCACCCACATGTCCGAGAAGGGCGGCGTCTACGTCCTCGACGAACCCACCGCCGGCCTCCACCTCGCCGACGTGGAGCAACTGCTCGGCCTGCTCGACCGGTTGGTCGACTCCGGCAAGTCGGTCATCGTCGTCGAGCACCACCAGGCGGTCATGGCCCACGCCGACTGGATCATCGACCTCGGTCCCGGCGCCGGGCACGACGGCGGAAAGATCGTCTTCGAGGGAACACCGGCCGACCTGGTCGAGGCCCGGTCGACGCTCACGGGGGAGCACCTGGCGGCGTACGTCGGCGCCTGAGCCCCACAGTTCCGGCGGTCGCCGTCAGCGCAGGGTGGCGACCGCCGTGCCGTGCAGGACCTCCTCGGCGCGGTCCCACGACCAGCCGTTCTCGACCACGAGCGTGCGCCATCCGGTGGGACCGAACCAGTACCAGAGGAGATCGCCGGTCTCCTTCGCCGAGTGGGGCGGCGGGGGAGTCAGGGTGTGCAGATGGCGGGCGGCGATGTGCAGCGCGTCCCGGTACGCGGCCGTCATGCGTTCCCACAGCGCCTCGCTGTCCTCATGGACGGGCAGTGCCTTGTGGACCGCCTCGATCACCGCGAACTGCCCCTCGTTGCCCAGCCGCGTGCCGTGGGCCAGGGCCTTGAGAACCGCGTCCGGGCTCCGCAGTTCGAGCAGATCCCTCATGGTCTGTTCGTAGCCGGAGGCGATCACCGCCCGGTCGACGACGCGGTTCAGGATGTCGCTCTTGCTGCCGACGCTCGCGAAGACGGTCTTCGAGGCGACACCGGCCGCCGAGGCGATGTCGGCGACGGTGACCCGGCCGTAGCCGCGCTCGGCGAAGAGTTCCGTGGCGTGTTCGAGGATCAGCGCGCGCGTCCGTGCGGCGGCTTGTTCGCGCAGCGGGGAGACGTAACGGCGCGTGGGAGGCATGCCGTCATCGTACGGCGATGAATTCAATAGGCGTGCTGTAACCTCAATTCCTGTCGGCCGGCAACACCCCTCATGACGCCTCTCCCTCGAAAGGGATCACGCAATGGGCATGGACGCCACAGCACTGGCCCACGGGCTCTTCCGCATCCTTGAGACCGGCGACCCGGCACTCGCCGCCGAGGTGGTGCACGAGGACTTCCACAACCGCGAGGCGGCCGTCTCGCCCGCCGCGAGCTCGCTCCCCGGGCCCGCGGGAGTGCTCGCCTCCGGCGCGTGGATGCGCTCCGCCTTCAGCGACCTGAACTTCCCCGTCCTGGGCATCGCCAACAACGACGAGCAGGTCTGGATACGGCTGCGCATGCGGGGCCGGCAGACCGGACCCTTCGTCCGCTTCCGCGACGGTGCGCTCGACCAGGCGATACCGCCCACCGGGCGTGACATCGACTTCGAACAGATCCATGTGCTCGACCTCCGCGACGGCAAGGTGGTCGGACACGAGGCGGTGCGGGACGACGTGGCGATGCTCGGGCAGCTGGGCGTCTTCCCGCCGAGCCCTGCTGTCGGGTTGAGCATCCTTGCGTGGAAGGTGACGGGGCGCGCCGCGCGTGCCGCGGCGGACGTGACGGCGAAGGCCGCCGAGGCAGCGGCCGGGGTGGTGAGGACCGGCTGACGGGAGCGAGGAGTTCGCGGCCGTGCTCGGGCAAGAGGCCGCACCTCCCAGATGTGAGGAAACTGGTCGTGGCGCCCTGGTGGGATGGTTCAGCTCGTCACCCGCCTCCGCCGCCCGCTTGGGGAGTGAGGCGTCAACTCCCGCGCGGCCCAAGGTGCTTGGGTCCTTCGAGTCGCTGAAGCGGGTCAGGGCCGGGGAGTTGGACATCGAGTACGCGGAAGTCGGCCCGGCGAAGGGGCCGGTGGTCGTCCTGCCGCACGGATGGCCGTACGACATCCACAGCTACGTCGACGTCGCGCCGCCGCCGAGGGGTTCCGGGTGATCGTGCCCTACCTGCGGGGCTACGGCACCACGACGTCCCGGTCGTCGAAGACCTTCCGCAACGGCCGGCGCCGGAAGTTGAACCCGCAGCAGCCGAACTCGCCGTAGTGGTGGGCTTTGTGCGCAGTGGTGGCGATGTATCGATTCGGCTAACACCTATCCGGGTTGTGCAGGAAATGTGTGCGCCTTGTGATTGAATCATGCACAACTCGGCCAGGTGGCCAGATCTCGACCGTTCGGTTCCCCGTGTCCTGTGGCCCAACAGCAGGATGTCCGCGCGCTCGTGCAGGTCAGTCCGCCGGGCCGAGCCGGTACGAACGTGCGGCAGGGGCGGGAGTGGTCGATCCGCGCGCGCCCCTGCCGTAGCGCACCCTGTGTCCCAGCGCCTTCCGACCGGAGGCCCGCGCCCGACGGGATCCGCAAGCGTCCGCGGTCCGCCGGACGGGAGCGTGCGCCACGTCACCGTGCCGGCACACCGCGACTGCGGTGCCGCCTGCCGTCACGTACGTGAAGGGAACCCGCCATGACCGTCACAGCCACCGCCGCCACCGTCTCCGACTTCTACTACGGTGCCGTGACCCCCATCGCCGCCTATCTGATGGCGTGCCTCGGAGCGGCCCTCGGGCTGCGCTGCACGACCCGTTCGCTGCGCCGCCCGCAGCACAGAGCCCGCTGGCTGGCGCTCGGCGCCGTCTCGATCGGCTGCGGCATATGGACCATGCACTTCATCGCCATGATCGGCTTCAGCGTCGAGGGCGCGCTCGTCAACTACGACGCCATGAAGACCCTCTTGAGCCTCGTCGTGGCGATCGCCGTGGTGGCCGTAGGAGTGTTCCTCGTCGGTTACCGGGGCGGCTCCCCGCTGAACCTGGGTGTGGCCGGCGCGGTCACCGGCCTCGGTGTCGCGGCCATGCACTACCTAGGCATGGCCGCCATCCACACGAACGGCACCCTCCACTACGACCCCATGACCGTGGCGCTCTCCATCGTGATCGCCATCGCGGCCGCCACCGCGGCGCTGTGGGCGGCGGTCTCCATCCACGCCCTGTGGGCGAGCCTCGGCGCGAGCCTGGTGATGGGCGTCGCCGTGACCGGCATGCACTACACCGGCATGGCCGCGGTCTCCGTCCACCTCACCGATCTGGCCGGTTCCTCGCAGTCCTCGGCCGACCTGGTCGCCTTCCTCCTCGTCATGCTCGCCGGGCCGCTCCTCGTCCTCCTGGTCGCCGCCGTGATCGTCATGTTCGACCCGGACATGATGCTCGGCGAGACCGAGGCGGAGGGGTCGGAGCCCGAGCCGGTACCGCTGTTCGGCGGCGACTCCGTGTTCCCGGCGAGGGAGCCGTCGCAGACCCACACCTCCTGGTGACCTGAGACCTGAACCGCTTCACAGCACCACGCCGGTCCGGCGGCTCAGTCCGACAGTCGCCACAACAACCGGTAATACCTGATCCGTTCCGGGTCCGGTTCGACTCCGTAGGCTTCGAGCAACGGCTCTTCCCAGCCGGGACCGTAGTTCCACCGCGTACTCCGCGTCGCGATGGCGAGGTCGGCCCAGCGGTCGGCGACGCCGAGTGATCCGAGGTCCACGTGACCGCTGCACGTGCCGTCGTCGCCGATCAGGGTGTTCGGAGCGCAGGCGTCGCCATGGCAGACGACGAGTTCATCGATCGGCGGGATGTCGGCGAGCACCCCGAGCGCACGCTCGACGGTCCCGGGGTGCTCAAAGTCCCCGGGCCAGTCCTTCGGATCGATCCGGCCCGTCGCCGCTCGGGACCGTACGGCTTCCAGCCGCTGCTCGGCCGACCAGCCGAACGGGCAGTCCGCGACGGGCAGTTGCTCATGCAGGGCGCGCAGCCCAGCACCGATCGTGCGTACTGCGGTGGCGGGGTCGCGCTTCCAGTGGTCGTCCACCGCCATGCGCCCGGGCAAGCCGGCTGTGACGATCCAGGACCCCGTCCCGTCCGCGCCCTCGTCGACGACGCGCGGCACCACGGTGAACGCCACCGCCCAGCGCAGGCGCACCACCTCGGCCGAGAGGTCGATGCCGCTGCCCGCCGGCGTCCACTTCACGAACTGCCGCGCATCCTCCAGGCCGACCTGGAACGTCAGACCGCCGGCTTCGTTCTTCCATACGGCCCGCACCGGCCGCCCCGCCGCGAGCTCGGTGACGATCCAGGGAAGCTCGACCGGCCCTTGGGGTGACGTCATCACCACCATGCCGTCACCCCTTCCCGTGCCGCGGGCGGTGGGTGAGGAGGTCGCCGGGCTGGCAGTCGAGGACTTCGCAGATGCGGGTCAGGGTGCTGAAGCGGATGGCTTTCGCGCGGCCGTTCTTGAGGATGGACAGGTTGACGTTCGTGACGCCCACCTGGGCGGCCAGTTCGGCCAGGGTCATGCCCCGTTCGTCCAGGATCCGGTCGAGGTGGACCTCGATGGCGTGCGGGTCCGCCTCGGCGGGGGACATCAGATGACCCCTTCGAGGTCTTCGCGCATCACGGTGCCGACCCGCATGATCCGGGCCAGGGAGAGCAGCCCGATGCCGGTGAGCAGTGCGAAGTACGGCATGCCGTGGTCGACGTCGTAGAGCAACGGCCTGTGGTCCGCTGTCCGCAGGGAGTTGAGCAGGGCGGCTCCCGCGACGCTCTCGGTGACGTGGCAGACGAGGCTGCCGACGGCCAGGTACCAGCCCAGGAGGCGTAGACGGCCCGCGGTGCGGAAGGTGTACGGGCCGTCCTGGCGTGCGGCGCGGATCAGCCAGTACAGAAGGAACAGGGCGCCGACGTAGAGGGCGGAGGACGGCAGCTCGGTCAGCGTGCTGAGCAGGCGTGCGCCGCCGCTCGGGGAGTGGTCGCAGTACCGCGGCGTGAACGAGACCTCGATGCCGGGCCTGGGTTCCATGACCCGGCTGAACCAGTCCTCACCGCCGCCCTGTGCGGACGGGTCGGTGCCGCAGACCGAACCGTCGCCCCATCCGAAGACGCCGCCGATCCCGACCGCGGCGTACGCCTTCAGCATCAGGAACACCGCGACCAGCGCGCAGAGCACGGTGACCACGCCGGCCATGGGTTCCAGCGGGTTTCTGCTGCCGTTCTCGGCCCCGGTCGACTCGTCGGTCATGGTGGACCGCCCCCTGTGTATCGTTTATCGATGCTATCGAAAAACGATACCGCGATAAGTGTGCGGGAGGCAAGAAGCCCACACTGCGGCCGTCTTGCGCCCGGCATTGTCCAACTCGCCCCGCAGGCGGAGGTGTTGTCGCACCTCGGCCGATGCGGCCACGAGTTCAGGGACGTACACCGTCGCCTGCACCTCCCTGCACGCGCGCGCCATGCGAGCCCGCAGGGTGTCGATGTCGACCTCCTCGGCAGTGGCGATGCCGCCGCGTTCCGTCAGCGACGAGCCGGAGTCGGCGAAGAAGACGCTCACTGTCTCCGCCAACAGGGCTTGCTCGCCCGCGACTTGGCGGACTTCGGCGAGCAGGGGCTGCAGCAGTTCGAGGAAGCGCTGTCGCAGACCGGCCTCGCGCCCGTACCGTGACCCGGCCTCGTCCGCGAAGGCGTCCGCGACGACGCCGCTCACCGACTGGACCCGCATCCACAGGGGGCGACCAGCTCGGCGGCGGTGTCCTCGGCCGCCGTACCGCGCGCCGCGGCCCGCAGTTCGTCCCAGAGCCGACGGGCGCCGACGTGAAAGGTCGCGAGCGCGTCCTGGACGGGCAGACCGTAGTACGCCCTCCGGCGTGACTCGGCCTGAAACTCCGGCAGTTGCTCGGCCGTCGGTTCCACGTCGAGGGCGAGCCCCCGCAGGAGGGCATGCAGCCGGCTGTGCACGGTCGCGCGCTGTTCGGCCAGCGGCAGCGTCGCGTAGGAGGGAGCTCGCGCCTGATGGCGTCGGTGACGACGTCACTGAGCCCGTCGAGCCGCGACAGCAGGGATTCGCAGAGCACGCGCAGCGGATGCCCGTCGGGCAGAACAGGATGAGGACGTCACGCCCGACACTGCCGAATCGACAAGGCGCCCCTGTCCATCCGCCTCACGAGGAGTGACGGGTGCTGAACGCGTGATCATGAGCGGGCGCGGGCAGGGCCCGGCCTGAGGCCACCCGGCTTGGAGGGATCGACGACTTCGCCCCCACCGGTCACGTGGCACCAACTCGGGCCCTACGACGGCCCGTTCGGCCGCGCCTGCGAAGTCTCGGGTGTCTCCGCCGGGGCGGGTGGCCGATCCGCCGGTGACGGTCCGGGCTCCGGGTCGGGCTTGTGGCCGCCGCGCAGGGCCGAGGCGACCGCGGAGACCAGGGCCATGCCCGCGGCGACGCTGAAGACGATGGTCAGGCCGTGGTGGAACGGGCCCGAGACCAACTGGGGGAAGAAGGTGTGGCCGGTCAGGACGGCGCGCTGGGCGGCGGTGACGTGGTCGAGGGTTCCGTTGGACGCGAGCAGGTGCTGGATGGGGTTGTTGCCGAGGAACGTGGCGAACAGCGTGCTCACCGGAGGCAGCGACGCCGCCTGCTCGGCCGCGCCGGCCGGTATCCCGTGCATCTGAAGCCCGTGGCTCAGCGTCCTGGGCAGCGAGGTCGCGAGCCCGGACACCATCAGGGAGAAGAACACGCCGATGGACAGCGCGGTGCCCGAGTTCTGGAAGGTGGACCGCATGCCCGAGGCGACACCCCGGTACTCGCTCGGCACGCTGCCCATGATGGACGACGTGTTGGGCGCGGAGAACATGCCCTGGCCGAGACCGTTGAGCAGCAGCAGCGCCGCGAACATCCCGTAGTCGAAGTCGATGGGCAGCGCGAGCAGACCGAGGAAGGAGAGCGCGACGACGATCAGCCCGACCGTCGAGAACATCCGGGCGCCGAACCGGTCCGACAGATAGCCGGACACGGGCCCGGCGATGAGGAAGCCGACGGTGAGCGGCAGCATGAAGATGCCCGCCCACAGCGGGGTGTCCTCGTAGTCGTAGCCGTGCAACGGCAGCCAGATGCCCTGCAGCCAGATGATCAGCATGAACTGCAGCCCGCCCCGCGCGATCGCGGTGAGCAGGGCGGCCAGGTTGCCCGCGGCGAAGGCGCGCACCTTGAACAGAGCCAGGTTGAACATCGGTTCGGCGATGTGCGTCTCGACGTAGCAGAAGACCAGCAGCAGGACGACGCCGCCGATCAGCCCGCTGAGCACCCACGGGTTTCCCCAGCCGGTGGCGCTGCCGCCGTAGGGCTGGATGCCGTAGGTGATGCCCGCGAGGAGGATTCCGGCGCCCGCCGCGAAGGTGAGGTTGCCCAGCCAGTCGATGCAGCCGGGGCGGCCCGCCGAGGTCTCGCGCAGGCTCAGGTACGACCAGATCGTGCCGGTGATGCTGATCGGCACGCTCACCCAGAACACCGCGCGCCAGTCGACGACGGCCAGCAGGCCACCGGCGAGGAGGCCGAGGAACTGGCCGGCGAGGGCGGTGATCTGGTTGACGCCGAGGGCCATTCCGCGCTGCCGGGCGGGGAAGGCGTCGGTGAGGATCGCGGCCGAGTTGGCGGTGAGCATGGAACCGCCGAAGGCCTGCACGACGCGCCAGAGGATCAGCCACATCGCGCCCGCTCCCGCGCGGAACGGGTCGAGGGACAGCGCGACGGACGCGCACGCGAAGATCAGGAAGCCGATGTTGTAGATCTTCACCCGGCCGAACATGTCACCGAGCCGGCCGAGCACGACGACCAGCACCGCCGAGACCAGCAGATAGCCCAGGATCATCCAGAGCAGATAGCCGATGTTGCCCGGCGCGAGCGGATCGAGGCCGATACCGCGGAAGATCGCGGGCAGCGAGATGATCACGATCGAGGCGTCCATCGTGGCGATCAGCACGCCGAGCGTGGTGTTCGACAGCGCGACCCACTTGTAGTTCGGCCCCGGGGGAGTGTCCTTACGACGCCCCGAGCGCACGGCGCTCCGCAGCGACGGCCGGCCGCCCCCGTTCCCCGGTCCGTCGCCGGGTATGTGCGCGCGCTCGGTCACAGTCGCTCCGCCAGTCGGTCGAGAAGGGGCAGGGCCGACGCCAGGGTCGCGCGCTCCTCCGCGGTGAACTCGTCGAGGACGGCCCCGAGCCGGTGGACCGACGCGGAGCGCCGCTCGGCCAGCACGGCGCGTCCCTCGTCCGTGATCGCCACGATGCTCCGCCGCCCGTCCGCGGCATCGGGGCTACGGCGGACCAGCCCGCGCTGTTCGAGCACCGCGAGGGTGCTGGCCATCGCCTGCGGACGTACCCGCTCGGCCTCGGCAAGGGACGTCGGCGACTCGGAGCCGTCACAGGCGAGCCGGGCCAGGACCGAGACCCCGGAGAGTGACACGTCCCCCACCGCGTGCGCCTGACGCAGGCGCCGGGTCACCCGGCCCACCGCGAGCCGCAGCTCGGACGCGAGCCGGGCGGTGTCGTTCGGGCTGTTCACCTTCATGGTTACTAACAGTAGGTTTATCAGCCTGAACTGCTCAACCAATTGTTAGTAAATCGCGCGAGGAGGCTGTCGGTGGAGAGAGGACGCCCCACAGGACTGTTCGTCGGTCTGTGCACCCTGGACGTCATCCAGCTCGTGGACCACGCACCGGGCTCGAACGAGAAACTCACGGCTCGGGAGCAGGTGGTCGCCGCGGGCGGCCCGGCGGCCAACGCGGCCGTGGCCTTCGGCCACTTGGGCGGCGCGGCCACACTCCTGACCGCGATCGGCGCCCACCCGTTGGGAGTTGGGGTAGCGGCCGACCTGAACGCGCTGGGCGTGACCGTCTCCGACCTGGCCGCCGACTCGGCGCGGCCGCCCGCGGTCTCCTCCGTCCTGGTGACCGTGTCCACCGGAGAACGGGCCGTCGCCTCGACCAACGCGACGGCACACCGGCTCGCTCCGCCCGGCGACCTCGACGCGCTGGTGGCGGCCTGCGACATCGTCGAGTTCGACGGCCACCACAGGGAACTGGCCGTCGCAGCGGCCCGCTTCGCGCGTGCCCTCGGCCGTAAGACCCTTTTCGACGGCGGCAGTTGGAAGCCCGGCACCCAGGACCTGCTGCCGTTCATCGACGTGGCCGTCTGCTCGGCCGACTTCCACCCACCCGGCACGAGCACATCGGCGGACACGCTGCGCTTCCTGCGGGAACACGGGGTCCTCTGGTCGGCGGTGAGCGGGGGAGCGGACCCCATCGTCTGGGCAGGCCCGGGCGGCGAAGGCACGGTGGACGTGCCGTCGGTGAAGGTGGCGGACACGCTGGGCGCGGGCGACGTTCTGCACGGTGCGCTCGCCCATCACCTCGCGCTGCAAGGCCACTTGAGCACGGAGGGTTTCGTCGAGGCGTTGAGCGGAGCGGCCGTAGTAGCCTCGCGGGCCTGCGCCTCGTTCGGCACACGGGCGTGGATGCGGGAGGGGTGACCCGGTCGACTCGTCCGGGCCTGAGAGGATCATCAGGAACGTGCGTGTCACCGGACCGTACGCGACAGGGGTGGGGAACATGATCAGTGCGGTGCTGCTCGGCTTCCTGGTGCTTCTCATCGGCGGATGCGCGTGTGTGGTGTGGGCCGAGCGCGGCGGCCCCCGCTGGGCCCGTGTCGTGGCGACCGTGACCCTCACCGCGAGCGAACTCCTGCGCAGCTCCGACAAGAAGCGGCGTCGGGGCCTGAACCCGAGCAGCCAGGACGACGACTAGCAAGGTCGGGTCGCCGGGGCGCGTGCCGAACCTGTTGGGGACTCGCCGGGACGGAACCCTTCTCCGCACCCCAACATGCCTAGACTGAGCCGTCGTTGATCGTTTCACGGACGGTCTCAGGAGGACCCCATGCCCCGCACCCCGTCTCGACGCACCGCTCTGCGCGGCCTGGTCGCAGGCTCAGCCGTGGTGATCGGCTTCGATCCCTTCTCCCGCAGCTGGGCGGTGACCGACACCGGCCGACCGCTCACCGGCCTGCCCCATCTGGACGGGACGCTCCACACCGACGACGCCTCGCTCAGCGCCGACGCCGACGACTTCGGGCACATCGTGCACCGGCGTCCGGCCGCGGTGCTGCGGCCAGGATCCGTGCGGGACGTCGTCGCGATGGTCCGGTTCTGCAATCTGCACGGACTCAAGGTGGCCCCGCGCGGACAGGGCCACGGGACGAACGGGCAGGCGCAGGTCGAGGGCGGCCTGATCATCGAGACCGAGCCGCTCGCCTCCATCGGCCCTGTGCGGACGGGGAGTTCACGGGTCACGGTCGGCGCGGGCGCCAAGTGGAGCGACGTCGCCAAGGCGGCCATCGCCCACGGCCTGACCCCGCCCGTCTTCACCGACTACCTCGAACTCTCCGTCGGCGGCACCCTCTCCGTCGGCGGCCTGGGCGGCCAGAGCCACCAGCAGGGCGCGCAGGTCGACAACGTCCTGGAACTCGAAGTCGTCACCGGAGCAGGGGAGTTGCTCCGCTGCTCCCCGACCCGCCACCCCGACCTCTTCCACGCCGTGCTCGCCGGCCTGGGCCAGTGCGCCGTGATCGTCGGCGCCACCCTGCGCCTGGTCCCGGCCCCGGAGACCGTACGGCACTACCTCCTCCCGTACGACGACCTCCAGACCTTCCTCGACGACCAGCAACTCCTCGCCACCGAGGGGCGGTTCGCCTACCTGGAGGGCCAGGTCGGCGCGGACACCGCCGG
Source organism: Streptomyces sp. NPDC048504 (assembly GCF_043200035.1). Taxonomy (NCBI): domain Bacteria; kingdom Bacillati; phylum Actinomycetota; class Actinomycetes; order Kitasatosporales; family Streptomycetaceae; genus Streptomyces; species Streptomyces sp. NPDC048504. The sequence continues at coordinate 97,033 of NZ_JBICXA010000012.1, read as the reverse complement.
ATCCTTCAACCAGTTCGCCATCGAGGCCGTCGCCTACGGGCCGCCGGTGGGGGACACTCCCGACGATGCGGTTCTCCTGCGGGGGCTGCGCCATGTCGCGTCCGGCGCCCAGATCACCGACCTCGGCTACTACGACTTCCTCGACCGGCTGGCAGCCTCCGTCGCCGCGCTGAAGGAAGCGGGTCTGTGGGCCTACGCCCACCCCTGGCTCAACCTGGTCATCCCGGGCCGTAGCACCGCAGACGTGGCCGGCACACTGCTGGATGCACTCACTCCGGCCAACCTCGGACCCGGCGTCGTCCTCCTGTACCCCCTGCTGCGCGAGCACCTCCACACCCCGCTGCTGCGCATGCCCGACGACCCGATGCCCTACCTGTTCGCGGTCCTGCGCGCCGCGCCGCCCGAGGACACGGCGACCGTGCGACGACTGCTGAGCGCCAACCGGTCCGCGTACGAGACGGCCCAGGCGGCCGGCGGCACCCAGTACCCGGTCGGCTCGATCCCCTTCCAACACGCCGACTGGAAGCGGCACTTCGGGCCGGTCTGGCATCGGTTCGCCGAGGCCAGGAAGACGTACGACCCGAAGGGGATCCTGGTTCCGGGGCAGGGCATCTTCTGAACTTCGATGCCGTTCTAGCCGGGAGGCAGGTCCGTCAGCGCGTCGCGCAACGCGGCGCGGGAGGCCACGCCCAACTTGGGGAAGAGCTGGCGCAGGTGGGCGGCGACGGTGCGCGGGGAGAGGAAGAGGCGCTCGGCGATCTGTTTGTTGGTGAGACCGGCCGCCGCGAGGAGCGCGATCTCCCGTTGCTGAGGTGTCAGTGACGCCGGGCCGGTGACCCCGGCGGCTGTGACGGACAGGCCGGTCGCCCGCAGCTCGTTGCCCGCCCGGGCCGTCCAGGGGCGGGCGCGGAGCCGCTCGAACGTGTCGATGGCGTCGGCGAGTTGGGTGCGTGCCTCGGTCGTGGCTTTCACCCGGCGGAGGCGTTCGCCGTAGGCGAGCCGGACCCGGGCCAGTTCGAAGGGCCAGCGGTCGGTGCCGGGTACGGCGAGCGCCTCCTCGAACAGGTCGAGCGCCTCATGGTCTACGGCTGCGATCGCCGCCGACGCTTTCACGAGCAGGGCGAGCCGTGGCGAGATCGCGGCGATGCCGGCCTCATGTGCCGCCGCCGCGTGGGCTGTTGCCTCCGAGGTACGGCCGGTTCTGACCGCGGCCTCGACGAGATCCATGACGACGAACAGGGCCGGGGGGACGTGCGAGGCGAGTTCCCCTGCGCGGCTGATGGCGCACGCGTGGCGGTAGGCGTCCTCGAACCTGCCCCGGCCGAGCGCTGCGAGCGCCCTCGCATGCGAGGCGCACGACAGGTAGGAGCCCACACCGCGCGGTGTCGCCCACAGGATCATCTCGTCCGTGAGGGTTTTGGCCGCGGTCTCGTCGCCCCGGGCGGCGGCGACCAGCGCCCGTTGGTACAGGAACTCCGTCGACAGCAGCTGGTAGCTGTGCGCTTCGCCCAGATCCCGTCCCTGCGCGGCCTGCGCCTCCAACTCGTCCCACTCACCTGCCGCGAAATGGTCCCGGCCCAGGTACACCAGCCCCTGGATCTCCACGGTGAGCGAGCTGTTGTCCCGCCCGGCGTGCAGCACGCGCCGCAGCGCCGTCCTGCACGCCGGCAACCGGTCGACGTAGAGAGAGGTCATGGCGAGCCGGATGATCCGGACCGGGTCGGCCTCCTGGTCGAGGGAGGCGATGGCCTCGTCGAGCCTGCCGAGCGCGGGCGGTGCCGTGCGCGCCGGGTCGGCCATCGTGCTGAGGGTCAGGGCGAGTTGGTCCGGGACCTCCGGTTTCAGCAGGCCGAGCGCCCGGTGCAGCGGCTTCCACAGTTCCGTGCGCTGACTGCTCTGGCACAGCCAGGCGAGGGTGTACAGCGCGTCGATCATGGTGGGGTCGGCGACGTCGTACGGCTGGTGCTGCATGTCGATCGCGCCGACGAGCAGCCGGTGGGCGGTGTCGAGGTCGCCCTCGCCGCTGAGGAGGATGTGGTGCGCGGCGGCGACCGCGGCGACCAACGGACCCGCCCGTCCGCCGTCGGCCAGGCGGGCCTCTTCGAGCAGCCGGGGCACATCGCGCAGATCACCGGTCAGGTCCGCGCCGAGATAGGCCGCCTCGGCGATCCGGCGACTGCGCTCGTAGCCGCGCGGGCTCAACTCCGCGGCGCGCAGCAGCGCGGCGATGGCACCGCCCGCGTCGCCACGCCGCACGGTGTCGCGTGCCACCTCCTCCAGGAGGCTCGCGACGTCCTCGGTGGGCTCGACCGTGGCATGGGCGAGGTGCCAGGCGCGTCGCTCGGGCCGGTCGGACCAGTACTCCGCCAGGGCGCGATGCACCTCGCGACGCTGCTCGCTGGTGGCCAGTTCCACGACGGCGGACCGCGTCAGGGGATGCCGGAACACCAGCCGGCCGGTGGTCGCGTCCACGAGTCCGGCCCGCTCCGCGGGCGCCAGGTCCTCCATACCGGTCCGCTCGGACGTGGCCGACGTGAGGACGCGCAGATCGCCGGTGCCGTCCAGGACCGCGTACAGAAGGAGCAGTCGGGTCGACGCGGGCAGCGTCTCGACGCGGGACGCGAACACGGACTGGAGACGGCGGCTGAGCGGCAGCAGTTCGGGCACCGCCGCGCCGGAGCGCTGCGGGCCGGTGAGCGCGACGGGCAGTTCGAGCAGGGCGAGCGGGTTGCCCTGCGCCTCCGCCAGCAGGCGGTCGCGGACGCGCGGGGCCAGGGACGGGGTACGCGCCTCGATCAGCGCCGCCGCGGCCGTCGTATCGAGTGGCTGTACGTCGTGATGGGGAACTCCGCCGCGTTCGAAGAAGCTTCCTTCTCCGGAGCGGTAGGCGCCGAGGAAGCCCACCCGGCTGCCGCCCAGGCGGCGGGCGACGAAGCCGAGCAGCACGGCGCTGGCGCGGTCCAGCCACGGGAGATCGTCGACGATCACCAGCAACGGGCGCTCCGCGGCGGCCTGGACGAGGAGGGTCAGCGCCGCGTTCGACACCAGCAGCTGATCGGAGGGTGCGCCGCGGTCCAGGCCCAGCGCGACGCTCAGGGCGGTGCGGTACGGGTCGGTCAGGCGGTCGATTCCGGGCAGCAGCGGCTGAAGGACCTGGTGGAGGCCGGCGAAACTGATCGCGCTCTCGAACTCCACACCGGCGGCACGCACGACCCGCGCGCCCATGCCACGTGCCTGTCGGGCCGCGGCATCCAGCAGCACCGTCTTGCCGACACCGGCGTCCCCGGACAGCAGCAGCGCCCCGCCGGAGACCATGGCCTCGTCGACGAATCCCCGGACCAGCCCTAGGTCGTGATCACGGCCGACGAGCATCTCAGCCGGACCGGACAGCGAAGACCCGTCCCCGTCCATGCGCATCTCCCTTCCGACCTCGGAACTTTACGCCCGCTCCCGCTCGTCACTGTCATCTCTTGACTTCCTGCCCCGCCTAAAGGCGGGGGATTGCAGCGGTCGCCCGCGGGGTTTCCTGTTTCACCGACGACTGCCCCGTCCGGGAGGACTCCCGTTGAGGTCTTACACCGTCTCCAGAGGCAGAGGCCGCCAGCCCGGCGGCCAGGATGTTGCAGGCTGCGTTGATGTCGCGGTCACGGCGCCGCAATCACACGTCCACGCGCGGACGTTCAGCGGCATCTTCGCCGCGACCGTGCCGCAGGCCCCGCACAGCTTGCTGCTGGGGAACCAGCGGTCGATCAGGACGAGTTCGCGCCCGTACCAGGCGCATTTGTACTCCAGCATGGAGCGCAGGCGCGTCCACGACGCGTCGCTGATGGAGGTGGCGTAGCGCCTGCTGGAGTGGGACCGAGGACACCTCCGTCAGGAACGCCAGTTCCTCGGTCTTCTTCCACTGAGTCAGCGCGGCCGACGACTGGACGTAGGAGATGCGGCGCTGCTCTCCGTACCAGGCCCGGGTGCGTTCTTCCAGCGCCTTGTTGTAGACGAGACGGACGCAGCCGAACGTGCGCGACAGCTCGGCCGCCTGCTTGTCCGTGGGGTAAAAGCGGTACTTGAACGCCCGCCTGACCTGCTGCGTCGTGCCTCACGTTCTATCAACTCCCGTGTGAGTGGCGGGTGTCGGCCGGTGGAAGGCGCACACCGGTCCGCCCTGACAGCGAACCGGCTTCCCCTGCCCTGCTCCGCAGGAGCTTCGCTTCCTCCCCCGGCCGAAGCCGTGAGTATCCACGAAGGAGAACCCCGACGAACTGGGTGCTGGAGATCCGTCGGCCGGAGTCCGGTGCGGGACTCGACCGCTCCAACCGTCCGATCCCGACGGACGAGGCGTTGGCCGGGCTGTCCGGATGGGAGCTGCCCTGGGTCGACCTGCCCGAACTGATCCGCAGCTCCACCGGCATCCACGAATACCCGATGGTGGAACGTGACCCGCTGCCGCGCTGGAGTTTCGGCCGGGTGACGCTGGTCGGCGACGCCGCCCACCCGATGTACCCCATGGGCATGAACGGCGGCTCCCAGCCGATTGTCGACGCGCGCGTCCTGGCCTGGACCCTCTCGCAGGATGACGATCAGGTACGGGCTCTGCAGCGGTGCGAGAACCTGCGCCGCGAACCGCTGAACCAACTGGCGCTGGCCAACCGTCAGTTGGGCCCTGAGAAGATCATCGCCATGGCCGAGGAGATCGGCGGCCCGGTGTCCGCGTAGCATGCGACGGCGGTGTCGCAGGGGTACAAGAAGCTCGCCGGGTGCACGACCGCCGTGCTCAACTCCAGGGATTCCTGGTCGGTTTCGCCGGTGACACCCTGAGAGTCGGTCGCCCCCTGAGTGTCGCGGTGAGCGGGCCTCAGTGCGCCTCCTCGTGCCGGTGTCGTGGCCGGGCCGGAGCGTTCCCGCCGCCCGACGCGGTGGTGCCGCGTGCGGCGGCGCGGGCCGGGCCGTCGGGGATCGTGAAGGCGAAGGCGGCGGTCGCCGCGGCGAGGGCGGCCAGGGCCAAGTAGGCATGCTGGTAAGCGGAGATGGGCGGATTCGCCGCGGCCGCCGTGGGCGTGCTCAGGACCAGGGCCGTGGTCACCGCCGCCGGCGCGAAGGCGCCGCCGGTCTGCCGTACGACCGTGTTGAGCGTGGACGCCTGGGACAGGTCCTTGCGGGACAGGGTCGCCAGCGAGGCCACCGTGGTGGGCATGAAGACGCCGCCCATGCCGATGCCGAGCAGGAACATGTAGCCGCGGAAGGTCCACAGGCCGGTGTCCTGGTCGCAGGTGGCGAGGAGCAGCAGGACCGCGCTCACCATGGCCAGACCCGAGCCGATGATGATGCGCGGGCCGACCCTGGAGTAGAGGATCCCGGCCACCTGGACGGTCAGCAGGACGCCGAAGGCCTCGGGGAAGGTGCTCGTGCCGGACTCCAGCGCGGAACGGCCCTGCCCCTGCTGGAGGAAGAGCGGGCCGAGGTACATCGCGCCGAGGATCGGCACCAGGCCCACCAGATTGATCAGGTTGGTGTCCCGGAAGAGCCGGTCCGCGAAGAGCCGGAGCTTCAACAGCGGCTCGGTGACCCGCAGTTCGAAGGCGATGGCGGCGGTGAGCAGGACCGTGCCCAGGGCGAGGGCGGTGACGATGGAGGGGGAGCTCCAGCCGCGGTTGGGGCCCTCGCAGACGCCGAACATCACGCCGCCCAGAGCCGCCGCGCTCAACAGCAGCCCGGTGAGGTCGAAACGGCCGGGCCGATGGCCGTGGTGCTCGGCGAGGAACAGCGCCCCGAACACCACGGCGGGCAGGCCCAGCGGAAGGTTGACGTAGAACACCCAGCGCCACGACAGATGGTCCACGAGCAGGCCGCCGAGCATCGGGGCGACGGCCGGGGCTATCTGCTGCGGGATGATCATGTACCGCGAAATCCGCACCTGCTCCCAGGAGTTGAAGGTGCTGTAGAGCAGCGAGGACGCGGCGGGGAACAGCACTCCGGCGGACAGGCCCTGCACCGCGCGGGAGGCGATGAGCTGACCGAGACCGGCCGCCGCGCCGCACAGCAGTGACGAGACGAGGAAGGCGCCGAGGGCGGTGAGCAACACCCGCTTGGCGCCGAACCGTTCGACCAGCCAGGCGGAGGCGGGGATGGCCATGGCCAGGCAGACCGGATAGACCACGACCACCCCGTCCAGGGCGGCCGTCGTCAGCTGGAACTGGCGCGCGATCGACGGAAGCGCGACGGTCGTGATCGCTCCGTCGACGATCGCTATGAACGTCACGCAGACGCACATGACGGGAACGACGAGACGCTGGCCCGGGCGGCGGAGGCGGAGCCGGCGGAGGTCTGGAGAGCGAAGGCGAGGGGCGAGGGGGACGGGAGGGCGTCGGAACGGCAGCACATGCTGAGCATACTCACTATGTGAGTGCTCATTGCCGCCTGGGGCTCGTACAATCGGCTCTCACCACGGAACGGGGAACGCCATGGCAGTGCACGGCAGCAGCGACATCCTGGTCGACGAGCTCTACGAGACGACGCACCAGCTGCGCCAGTTCGTCGAGACCCGGCTGCGCGCCAACGGGGCCTCGGTCGCCCGACTGCGCGCCCTGCGGATGCTCGCGCACGCCGAACAGCCCCTCCGTATGCGGGACTTGAGCGAGATGACCGGCGTCGCGGCACGGACCACGACCAGCATCGTCGACAGCCTGGAACGCGACGGTCTGGTGGAGCGCGTACGCCATCCGCACGACCGGCGCGCGTTCCTGCTGCGCCTCACCGACAAGGGCCGGGAGTGCCACCGCGAGGCGGAGGAGATCGACGGCCTCGCGCTCGCGGAGGCGACGGCCGAGCTGGACGCGGAGGACCGGGCGCAGCTACGGACCCTGCTCGCCCGCATCCGGAAGGCGACGGCCTGAGAACCGAAGGCCCTGTGTGCTCAGGCGGTGGTCCAGTCGCGGAGCCGGCGGGCGATCCGGGGGAGGCCCAGTTCCCCGGAGGCGGCGTCGCGGACGAGCGCCACGGCCGCCTTGGGCGGGTAGTCGAGGCGGCGCTCGTTGAGAATCAGATAGGCCTCGGTGGCGTGCCAGGCGAAGGCCTCGTTGGAGTGCTCCAGGCACGGCAGTTTCGCCAGGGTCTGCAGCAGCGCGGCCGCCTTGAGGTGCAGGGATCCGTAGATGTCGCGCTCCATCGCGCGGGCGTCGACCCGGGCGGCGGCGGCGTAGAGCGGGCCGTAGTCGTCGACCTGGGGATCGCGGTCGAGGAGTTCGGCGGCATGCAGGAGAAAGGTGACGTCGAGCGCGTGCGGCGGTTCGGGCTGGGTCACGCGGCGTGCCCCTGCTCCTGGCGCTCGATTTCACGGAGGGCGTCCGCCTCGGCCGCCCGCTGCTCGGCGCTGGGATCAGCGCTGCCGGGCTCGGCCGCGAAAGCCGCGCCACTGCGCGCCATCGACTCCTTGAAGCCATCGAGGAACCGCTCTTCGACGGCCGTCGCACGCGCATAGGCGGCCGAGAGGATGTACTCCTGCAGGCTGACCCCGGCCTGCTTGGCGGCGGCCTCGATGGCCGCGCGCTGCCGGGGGTCTCGGAAGCGGAGGTTCATGGCTTTCGGCGTGTTCGGCATGACGTCCACGGTACCAGTGGTACCACGTGCGGGAACCGGCGTTTCCTACACCGGCGTATGGCCCTCCAGATAGGTACGCACGGGTGCCGGCACCCCGGCGGCGATGGCATCGGCGAACGATGCCCAGCGCAGCTGCCCCGCGGTGAGCTGAGCCTCCCCCGACGGGTCGTCGCTCAGCAGCTGGCACACCACGGCCGACCCACCTCCGGACCCGGACTCCAGCAGGCTCGTTCCGTCCACGAGATAACCGGTGAGTTCGTACACCGCCCGCGCGGCAGCGGCCTGCGCCGTCTCGGCCTCCTCGGGAACACCGGACGGCAGACTCCAGCCACCCTGCACATCCACCAGCAGCACACGCCCGTCGTCCACGACGACCGCGCCCACCGCATCCTCGGCGACCTGTTCCAACGCCATGTCCCAACCGTCCCTTCGCGCACGGCACGACCGTTCCTCCGGCCACGTCCGAGCCGGTTTCCTACCCGGGACGGATCGGTTCACGCGGTACGGACGCACCGGGAGATGCCGACCGGGCCTGCGAACTCGGTCGTCCCCTCGGCTGATCACATCGAGCAGCCGGACGCCCGGGAAGACGAGGACGGTGACGGTGAGGGGGTCCGTTCCGGGACGGCTGTGGTTCATCGGGCAGCCTGCATGCGTCGGTGACCGGTGCCGGTGCCACGACCGGTTTCCTCTCTGCTGGGAGGCGGTGTATCCCAGCGGGCCGTCCCGGAACGCCGGCCCCCCGCCGTTGAGGTCCCTGACCCGAGAACTACGAGGTGGGCAGGCTCAGTTGGCCGACTGCCGGCAGCCGTAGGGACGTGCGTGCCAGATCGACGGTGATCGTCGGGCGGTCGGGCGCGCGGCCGGCGATGCCCCAGTCGGTGCCCGCGACGATCAGGGCCAGTCGGTGCCCGGCCGGGACGACGTGGTCGACGCTCGCGAGCGTGAGGGTGAGGGTGTACGGCTTGCCGGGCGTGAGCGGCTGGACCTTGTGCGCGTCGGCGGCGGTGCCGAGTGCCGCCCAGCCCCGGCTGAAGACGGTGCTCGTGACGTGCTTGGTCCTGGCTGCCGTCTTCTTGTAACAGCCGCTGTCCTGGGCCGAGTTCGCGCCCCAGCAGGACGTTCCGGAGACCGTGGAGACGCCCAGACCGGCCGTGTCGTAGTCCCGGACGGTGGCTGGGCCCAGATCGACGAGGACCGCCGACAGGTGCGCGGTCGCCGTCGTCGAGGTGGCGGTCACGGTCACCTGTGAGGCCCCGGAGACGCGCAGTGGTTTCGTGAGCGGCTTGGTGACGAAGCCCGCCTTCTCGCCGGTCGGCTGGTCGATGTGCGCGGCCCAGTCGAGCTCGGACTTGTCCGTGGCGTCGGTGAAGGTCTCGGTCCCGCCGGTTCCGGGTTTCGTGCTGAGTGTGCCCACGCCCGCCTGTGTGCCCTGAACGGGGTTGAGGGTGACGGGAGTTGTGGACTTCGGCGGCCAGACCGCGTCCGTGGTCCAGTGGTCCGGGGTCCGCTCGATGTCGGCCATCGGCGCGCGGTCGATCCCGTTGTCGTAGCCGAGGAGTTCATGGTCGAACCAGTGGTGCAGGGTGTCGACCCACTGCGTACGGCGGTAGTCGAAGGGGTCGACGTGGCCGGTCTGGGAGAGCCAGATCTTGCGCTCGACTCCGTTCGCGGCGAGGGCGTCCCACCACTGGCCGACGTTCTTGGTGCGGACGGTGAGGTCCTGTTGACCGTGCACGACGAAGACGCTCGCCCTCACCTTCTTCGCGTCCGCCACATAGTCGCGTTCGGCCCAGATCGGGGACCAGTCACCGGACTTGACGGCCGCGTCGCCGAGCGGCTTGTTCACGGCGGCGCAGCGCTTGCCGGCGGCATCGCTCTCGACCGTGCGGATGAGCGCGCCAGGGGTGGGCGCGTTGCCGACCAGCCCGGCTCCCTGGGAGAAGTAGGCGTCGTACCAGGAGGAGATGGAGCTGATCGGGACGATCGTCTTCAGGCCCTTCACGCCGGTCGCGGCGACCCCGTTGGCGATGGAACCGTCCCAACTCTTGCCGATCATCCCGGTGTTGCCGTTGGTCCAGCCGGCTTCGGCGGGGGTGGTGCCGGTGTGTGTGGTGTAGGCGTGGGCGCGGCCGTTGAGCCAGTCGACGACCGTCTTCGTGGACTGGATGTCGATGGGGCCGCCGGCGTCGGTGCAGCCGTCGGAGCGGCCGGTGCCGGGGAGGTCGACGGCGACGAAGGCGTAACCGCGCGGGACGAAGTAGTTGTCGTAGAAGAGCGGGAAGCCGACCGGTCGGCCCTCGGCGTCGTAGGTCTTCTTCTGGTTCTCGTTGCCGCGGCCGCAGCAGGAGTAGTACGGACTGGCCTCCATGATGACCGGTATCTTCCGGCCCTCGGCGGCGGGTTCGGCGGGGCGCACGATGTCGACGGCCACCCGGTCGCTCTTCCCGTCACGGTCGTCGTCGCGCCCGGTGTCGACCCAGACGGTCTCCCGTACGGCCTTCTTGTACGAGTAGACCGGTTTGGTCTCCCCGGTGGGGCCCGCCGATCTCGACGCCCCCGACCCCGTCTTCGTCTTCGTCGTCGAGGCCGCGCCGACCGCCTTCGAGACAGTGGGGTGCGTCGAGGAGGAGCAGCCGGTCAACAGGGCGGCGACCGCGGTCGCGACGAGGGCCGACAAGGCGAACTGCCTCCGGGGAGGGCGTTCGTGGGATGAGGACGTAGAAAGGTTGGGGTGCACGTATGGGTAACGGGCCGGTCCTCGCCGGAGGTTGTCGTGATGACGTCGGGAGTTTCCAACTTGCTCTGAGCTGAGGGGTGCTGACGCAGCGTCAGGGTCATGGGCGATTGTCGGACATGTGCCTCGTTCTGCTGGCAGTGGGTGGTGTGCCGGCGGAAAATGCGGCTACGAGGCAGCCCGCGCCCCATCGAAGGCGTCCCGGAGGACGCGTGGGACGCCTGGGAGGAACCGTTCCGTGTCTTGTACCGGGACTACGTGCGCGTCCAGCGGGAGAAGGAGTCCGGGGTCAAGGCGGTGAGCAACGCCCTTCAACGGTCGGGGAGTTACGACCAGTTACCCGCCTCCCGTGTCGCCGCCTCGCAGATGCACATGGGACTGATCACGATGGTCGAGTACATGGCCGTCACCATGCAGAGCCGGTTCTGGCGCTTCGCCCCCTCCCCGAAGTGGCGCAACCTCGGTGTGTTCGGGCTGCTCGACGAGACCCGGCACGCCCAGTTCGGCCTGCGCTTCTCGCACGCCCCTGCTGAAGCACGACACCCGCTTCGACTGGGCGCAGAAGGCCTACCACACCAACCAGTGGGCGGTCGTCGCGGCGAAGAGCCTCTTCGGCGGCATCATGCTGGGCGCCGACTGCGTGGAGGCCTGCCTCGCCTCCAACCTGACCTTCGAACACGGCTTCAGCAACATCCAGTTCGTCGCCCTCGCCTCCGACGCGATGGCCGCAGGCGACGTCAACTGGTCGAACCTGCTCTCCTCCATCACTCCCTCGACAACGGCCACCACGCGATGCAACTCGGCCTGTGGTTCTACCGGCCCACCCTTTTCTGGAACACCAGCGCCGGGGTGTCCAAGGACGAACGGGCCTGGCTCAACGACAAGTGCCCCTAATGGGAAGGGAATTGGGGGCGTCCTGTGGGACGAGGTCATCCGCAACATCAACGCCGGCCACATCGACCGCACCCTCCCAGAGACCCTCCCCGCCCTGTGCAGCGTCACCCAACTGCCCCTCGGCACCGCGATGTCCCGCGAGCGGCTCCACCCCGTCTCCCACGTCCGCGACGGCCGGATCCACCACTTCGACAGCGAGATCTCCAAGTGGTGCTTCGAGCAGGAACCCGAGCGGTACGCGGGCCACCGCACGGTCGTCGACCGGTTCATCGGCGGTGACATCACCGTCGGCGTACCCCTCGACGCCCTCATCACCGACGACCTGGGGCGAGACGCCCACCGTGCGGCCCGCTGGACCCGGGCCCTCCTGGCATTCCTGACCGACGCGGACCCCGGAAACCGGGCCGTCCTCCAGGGCCACCTCGACACCTGGGCCGCCCACGGCACCGCCATGGCCGCCGCGGGTGCCCGACTGCTGGGTACGCCGGACGTCGAGGCCACGGCGCTGGAGGCGTGGGACGAACTCCTGGCGGCTGGCGGACTTGCCCGCCCTCGGACGCCGTCGGCGCTCAGGACGGACGGCCGCCGAACTGCCAGTTGTGCACCTCGATATCGGCGTACAGGTCCCGGGTCAGCACGGCGCGTGCCGTCTCCGGGTCAGGTGCCCGGAGCAACGCCGCCGTGCCCAGCCAGGTGGCGCCGTCGTCGGACAACAGCGGTCCGTACGCGATGAGTTCGTCGCCGGGCGGCACGGCCAGGTCCACGGCCTGTCCGGCGCCGAAGCCGAACACCAGGTACCGGTTGCCGCCGGTCCGGCCGCCGGGGAAGTCCCACATGGTGCGCCCCAGCGTGTTGCGCCACCGGCGCAGCAGTACGTCCCGGTAGACGCCGGCCTGATAGTTGGGCTCGTCGAAGGCGAACGCGCGGGCGGCGGCCGGATCGGGCAGGTCGAGGATGTGCACGCTGCCGGTGGGGGTGTCACCGTCGTCGGCGAGCGTCGGACCCCGGGCGATCATCTCCTTGGCGTACTGGTCCATGTAGGACCAGTGCCGTTCCAGCAACTCGTCGCGCAGGGTGAGGGAACCGGGCCGGTCGCGGTGGTAGCAGAGGAACTCCATGCCCGAAGGATCTCCTGGTGGAGGTGACCGGGTCGAGCGGGTTTGGCGCCCGACCCTGCGACCAGCTCATACGGATCAGACGGTCACGACGCGTCTGCTTCCGTTCCCTGGCCACCGCCGGCGGCGTTCTCGCAGGTCGTGAGGAAGTCGATGAGCGCCGCGTTCACCTCGGCGGGGCGTTCCTGCTGGGTCCAGTGGCCGCAGCCGGGCAGCTCGATGGGTGCGCGTACCAGGCTGGGCATGAAGTTCGGGAGCTGGGCGATGATGTCGCGCGCGCCGGGGAAGGCGGGCACGAGGTCGCGGTCGCCGAAGATGTACAGGGCGGGCCGGGTGACGACGGCGTTGTTCCACGGCGCGGTCAGGTCCCAGTTGCGGTCGAGGTTGCGGTACCAGTTCAGGGCGCCGGTGAAGCCCTTGGAGAAACTCTCGGTGAGCGCGTCGAGATCCTCCTCGGTGAGCCACTCGGGCAGCACCTCGGGGTCCTCCATGGCCGCGAGCCAGCCCTTCTCGGGGTCGACCAGCGGCTGCATGATCTCGCCGGAGGGAGAGGCCGAACCGGAGGCGGAGTAGAGGAACTTGCGGAGCGTGGTGCGGGTGTCGCGCCCGAACTCGGCGTCGGCGACGCCCGGTTGGTTGAAGTAGTTCCAGTAGAAACGGCCCTGGAAGATCTCCTGCATCATCGCCATCGGACGCTGCGGCCCCCGGTACGGCGGCGGCACGCTCAGCCCGGCCACCCCGAGCACCAGGTCCGGTCGCAGCAGCGCGGTGTGCCACGCGACCGGCGCACCCCAGTCGTGCCCGACGACGTACGCCTTCTCCTCGCCCAACTCCTGGATCAGACCGACGACATCGCCGACCAGATGGAAGATGGTGTACGCGTCGACCTCGTCCGGGTGGTCACTGCTGCCGTATCCCCGCTGGTCGGGGGCGACCACATGGAACCCCGCGTCGGCCAGTGCGCCGATCTGACGGTGCCAGGAGTGCCATGACTCGGGGAAGCCGTGCAGGAGTATCACCAGGGGGCCTTCGCCCTGCTCGGCGATGTGCAGGCGGATGCCGTTCACGTCGACAAAACGATGCGTAACCATGCGGACGAGGCTACGTGTCGTGCCCGTCGAGCCGCGTGGCGGGTTTCGGCCTAACGGCCGGGAGGCCGTGCCTCGTCGTCGCCCTCCTCCTGGTAGGAGTAGCGCTGCTCCTTCCACGGGTCGGCAAGGTTGTGGTAGCCGCGCTCCTCCCAGAACCCGCGCCGGTCCTCGGTGAGGTACTCGATGGCGCGCAGCCACTTGGGGCTCTTGTAGCCGTACAGATGCGGCACCACCAGCCGCAGCGGGAAGCCGTGTTCGGCGGTGAGGGGCTCGCCGTTGTGGTGGGTGGCCAGCAGGGTCTGCGCGGCCGTGAAGTCGGCGAGGCGGAGGTTCGTCGAATAGCCGTACTCCGCCCACGCCATGACATGCGTGACCTCCGGCGCGGGCGGCACCAGCTCCAGGACGGTGCCGGCGTGGATGCCGTACCACTCGTGATCGGTGGAGGTCGGGCCGGACGCGCAGTGCAGATCGGCGACGACCCTGACATGCGGCAGCGGCGCGAGCTCGTCGAACGTCCAGCTGTGCTCGGCACCGTCGGCCGTGGCGCCGTGGACGCGCAGATTCCAGCGCTCGGGACGGAAACGGGGGACGGGCCCGTAGTGCGACACCGGCCAGCCATGCACATGACGCTGGCCGGGCGGAACGGGACGGGACGCGTCGGCGGCCTCGGCCGTACCTTGTCGGTCGCTTGCCACGGGTGGCGCCCCTTCTCCGCTGCTCTCCTGGTTACGCCTACCTTCCCCGATCAGCGTAGGCGCTCACGCGCGACCGGGCCGACTCAGGGTCCCGATGCACGCCCACGCTTCGCCCGCCCCTGGAATGTCGGCTACGGCGGCGCCGCGTCAGACGGTCGCCAGGGACACCTCGGTCGACTTGATCAGCGCGACGACCGGCGAACCGGTCCGCAGACCCAGGTCGCCGACCGCGTCCTTCGTGATCGCCGCGGTCAACTCGCCCCCGCCGACAGTGACTTTGACGACGGCCATCGCCCCGCCGGTGGCGACATCGCTGACCGTGCCGGGCAGCTGGTTGCGGATGGACACCCCCTCCACCCGGCTCGTGGCGAGCGCGACCTCGGTGGACTTCATCATGGCGCGCACAGCCGTACCCTCGGCGAGCCCCAGGTCCTTCACGGCCTCCAATGTGATCGCCGCGGTGAGGTCCTGGCCGCCGTCGAGGCGCACCTTCACGGTCGCCATCACCGCGCCGGGCGTGACGGCCGTGACGGTGCCGGGAATCTGATTGCGGATGCTCAAGCTCATGACGGAACGCCTCACAGAGAAGAGGAAAGGTCTGGATTGCCGGATTTCTTACCGACTGTGCGTCCACAAGCTAGCCGCTCCCGCCGCGCCCGTCACAGACCCTGTCGCATCCGCCACCTGGCAGTTTCCTTCGGCCTGGCAAATCCGAGGAACCCGCGCACAGTGACAGTGGCTATCAGTGTTCTGCTGTTCCGCCCTCGGCATGCGCGCATGCCGAGGGCATGAGGAAAGCCAGCTGGCAGATACGAGGTGACCTGCGCCTGTGCCCTCGTAATCACGTTTCGATCCGGCCGTCGTCCGGGAACGGTCGAGCGGGATGTGCTGGCCCGTGATCCAGATCGTGGAGCACGCACCGCAGGAAGGCCCCTACGCCATCGGAACCGTGATCGAGGCGCCCGGGCTGCCGACGCGGGTCTGCCGGACCTGGTGGTGATGGGCGGGGCGATGGCCGCCTGCGCGGACTTCCTCAGCCGTGGCGCCGAACTGGCTTTGCTGCGCGCCGTGTTGGAGACAGAGATCCCCGTTTTCGGGGTGTGTCTCGGCGCTCAGTTGCTGGTCGTCGCGGCGGGCGGTTTGCCCGGCCCGGCAACGGCCCTGCGTGAACGGGCCGGATTCACCGCGCCGGGCGGCACCCTGCTCCTGTTCCGCCCCACGGCCGCCCCTCGACCCGGACGACCCCCTCGCCGAGGAGAACCTCCGCCCCGCCCTGCGAACGGCCGGCTGGGACCTGTCCCGCTACGAGGACGCCCCGCATCACTTCCTGGCCCCCGCGCGTCACGCATCGCCGGGTGGAGCGAGCCGGCCGTAGGGAATCACGTTGCCGAGAACGATCTAGCTGGCTAGGTTCGCCCCATGGCTGATGACGAACCCACGCGGGCCGCAGGCCTGATCGATGCCCAGGCCAAGGCCGCGCTGCTCTTCTCGGAGGTCGAGGAGCGCGGGCTCGTGGCGCCCGGCGAGGGGGAGCGGGCCGTCAGCGACCGGGTTCGTGACCTCGCGAACGAGCTGTTCGGGACGACCCGGCACTGGCACAAGCGGATCGTGCGCTCGGGACCGAACACGCTCGCGCCGTACAAGGAGAACCCGCCGGACCGGGTGATCGGCGCGGACGACATCGTGTTCGCCGACTTCGGGCCGATCTTCGAGGAGTACGAGGCCGACTTCGGGCGGACCTTCGTGCTGGGCGACGACCCGGTCAAGCACCGGCTGCGCGACGACCTCCCCAAGGTGTTCGCGGCCGGCCGGCGCTTCTTCGAGAACACCCCGGACATCACCGGCGCTCGCCTGCACACCGAGGTCGCCCGCCTTGCCGACAAGGCGGGTTGGGAGCTCGGCGGTTGGCACGCCGGTCACCTGGTCGGCGAGTTCCCGCACGAGACGATCGATGGCGCGCACGTCGAGTCGTACGTCACCCCTGAGAACGACACCCCCATGCGCCGCATCGACAAGGCCGGTCGTGCCTGTCACTGGATCCTGGAGGTCCATCTCATCGACCGCGAGCGGGGATTCGGCGGTTTCTACGAGGAACTCCTCACCCTCTGACGGTAGTTGGTTCGGTGATAGTTGATCCATGGGGACCGGACGTACGCCGTTCTCGACGGAACGGGCGCGGTGGGCAGCGCCAAACTCCCCGGCAAGTGGGGCGAGTTGCCGCGCTGCTGGGCCTGCAGGTGTCCGTCTCCGGCGTCGCGCCTGCGGGTGGGGAGGCGCGTCACAAGTCACCCGGTCACTTCACGAAGCGGTACTTCAGGTGCGTGGCGGTGGGTGTCTCGACCACCCTGACCTGCTCGACGCGCTGCGGTCCCGCGGCCGGGCCGTCGAAGAGCCGCAGGCCCGCGCCGAGGAGGGTGGGCACCACATGGAGCTGGAGTTCGTCGATGAGCGCCTCCGCGAGGTACTGCCGCACCGTGCTCGCACCGCCCGCGATGTCGACATTCCCGTCACCGGCGACGGCCTTTGCCCGGTCCAGGGCGCTGTGGATGCCACCGATCCGGCCAGACCTCAGCAGCAGTGCCTCGATGCCGGGTGCGCCAGGGGTCTCCATGGCCACCACAAGACCGTCGCGCACGTGGATGGAGCCGCCGGGGGTGCCGGTCACGACCACTGTGCAGGAACGCTGTCGGGTCCGGAGGGCCGTCAACAGGGCGGGAACGTTGCGGGAGTCGGCGAGCGGTTCCTCGGTGCCTTCCGTCATGCCAGCAACTCGTCGGCGTGCAGCCTCAGTTCGCGCAGCGCCGAGCTGAGGTTCGTGCGGTCGCGGTCGACGGTCGCGCACAGCAGCAAGGGGTCGTCCTGCCGGGGGAGTTGGATCGTCACGAGATGCCGGGTGGAGGTCGTCACGATGACGCTCTCCAACTCCCCTGAAGCGCCTGCCCGAATGAGGCGGGTGCGGGCCAATTACGCTATTTCGCAGGGCTCCTGACTGACACTCATATGCCTGACTCCGCATAGGAGAAGCCGGTGACGGCATCGTTACCCGCACGGCTCGCATGGAGAGCGTTTTCGTGGCGAGATGCCGAATCTCGCAGGGGCGGCACGAGGGCCGGGCGCCGCGGCAGACCAAGCCGGCCGGCGTGCCGAGGGCTTGCCGAGGACTTCACGACCGGCGACGAGACGGACCTGCTCCGACGAAGGGAGAGGGGCAGCCGATCCCAGGAAGCAGGAAGCAGCAGCCCGCAAGAGAGAAGAGTATACGTAATTGCGCCACCCTGGAATGGCGTGCCGGATCCGTCCATGCGATCGGCCCCCCATTCGGCATCGCGCCTGGAATGAGGGGCCGAAATGTAGAGGCGGCCCGGTCAGTGGTCGCGATGGACCCAGCCCGCGTCGTGCCAGTACGTCTCAAGGTTCTCCATCGGCTCGGGCCAGGTCTCGATGTAGGTGACGCCCTCCGGCCCGGCTGTCATGAGATAGGGAGTTCCGGCCTTGCTGATCCAGAACTCGCCAGGACCGATGGTCCGACTGCCCTCTTCCCCGTCCTCGCCCCAGGCGACATGGAACGCGCCACCGAAGACGATGATCAACTCATCGAGGTTGTGATGGTGGCGGGGGACCGCGAAGTCCGGCGCGCACCGCAGGCCGTTCAGATTGAACGACGGGTCCACCTTCGTCGACCACCACATGTTCCCTTTGAAGGTCTGCTCCATGTCGACCGGCGCATCGGCCAGGAGACCGCCCTCGTGCCACAGATACGTGGGAGCGGACTGGTCGACCGGCAGCTCGATCCAGCCCTCGTCCGACAGCAGATTGAAGAACTCGATTCCCATGCCCCGATACTGGGGACCCGGGTGGGACGTGTCATGCGTGAATCCCGATGAGCGGAACCTCTCGGCGACACGATGTCCGGCCGTGCATACGGTCGCCGCGTGACTCTTACATTCGGTGATCTGGTGGAAGACGCGGACTGGGTTCCGATGGGCCTGGAGCAGCAGGGCCATCCCCAGTACTTCTGGAACGACGGCGGCCTGCTGCGGGACGCACCCGTGGACTTCGCGGCGACGTTCGACGGGGCGATGTGGGTGACCACCAAACCCATCGACGTACCGCACTTCAACCGCAACCCGCTGCGCGTACGCCCGGACTTCACGGTGCCCCGGCACCACCACAACGTCGACGAGATGCTGTTCGTCCTCGCCGGCGAGTACAGCATCGAGCACTACGAGGCGGGCGAGCCGCAGACCGTGCGGATGGGGCCGGGGGACGTCTTCCTCAGCCGGGCCGGCACGCCGTACACGATGACGGCGGGACCCGAGGGAGTCACGTACATCGAGACCTGGCCCAAGCCGGTGCGGGAGCTGGAGACGTACTGGCACGACGTCGGCTGGGTCAGGCGGTAGGTCCTCGACACGATCGTGTCCCGGCCCCTGGAGGCCGGGACCACGGATCGGACGGGTCAGTCGGTCCACAGGAACCGGTCGGCGACCCGGTGGTGGTTGTAGACGGTCATCTCCTGCTCCTCGCTCAGCCGGTGCCCGTCGAAGCTGGGAGAGTGCATGCCCACGGTCACCTCCCTGGCGTTCATCAGGTCCTGCGTGAAGATCTCGCCGAGGTCGGCCTCACGGAAGTCCTCGAAGAACTGGGGCTGGAAGTCCCGCTTCTTGTCGTAGTCGGCGACGGGGATCTGGTCCAGGCTGAAGATCTCGAACAGGCAGCTGTCCGGGTCCAGGCCGTTCGGCCGCGCCCGGTAGCCGAAGACCGAACCCTGGTTGGGCAGCAGGATCGTGTTCGGGAACACGTTCCACGCCGTACCGGCCTCGGCCCACTGCTGGGGCGTGATGTCCGGCCAGTCGTAGCCCTCGGCGAGCGACAACTCCTTGTACAGCTGGAGGTAGTACTGGCCGGCGGTCATCCCCTCCGGCACCTCCGCCGTCTTCAGCGCCTCGGCGGCCCGCCAGCTCCGCTCGTTCTCCAGGCCGCGCATGTCGTCGGCGATGTACTGCACGCTCAGCGCCACGCTGAGCCGTTCGTCGGTCACGCCCCCCGTGCCCCGGTTGGCCGGGTCCTTGGCGGTGTCCTTCTTCTTCGGGCCGACGCTCGAATAGTGGGCGTGCCGCTCGTACACGGTCGTGGGCGCCCACATCCGGTTCTCGAGTTCCTTCATCGAGGCGATGTTCGTGTTCGACTTGTCGAAGCGATAGAGCTGCGGATGCGTCCCCGCCACGTGATAGGCCTCAAGGAATCCGTCCAGCGCGGTCTTCCAGTTGCACGGCAGCAGCACGCTCTTGTGCCACCGGTAGCGCATGTTCTCGAACTGGAACGGCGCGAAGATCCGCGGGATCGGGTCGAGGTATTCGAGGAGGGGTTTCGCGTCGGGGTCCATGTTGATGAACACGAACCCGCCCCACTGCTCCGCCCGTACCTGGACCAGGCCCAGGTCGTCGTCGGAACGCGGCACGAACTCCTCACGGTCGAGCACCAGCCTGATCGAACCGTCCAGGTTCCAACGCCAGCCGTGGAAGGGGCAGATGAGCGAGCCGACCCGGCCCCGGCCCCGCGCCAGCCGTGTACCGCGATGCCGGCACGCGTTGAAGTAGGCGCGGATCGAGTCCCTGCCCTCCCGCACGATCAGGATCGAATGACCACCGATCTCGTACTCGACGAAACATCCCACGCCCGGCAGTTCCTCAAGGCGGCAGGCCAGCAACCACGCCCGCGTGAACACCTTCTCCAGTTCCAGCTTGAGGAACTCGGCATCCAGATAACGGCCCTTGGGCACGAACGCACGGGACAGCCGGTACTTCTCCGGGACCTTCTCGGCGGGCACATCGCCCTCGAACCACGGAACCCGACGGTCCACTCGGGGCTCAACCACTGCAGACACCGATCACCACTCCTCCACTCGACATACGTGTACGGCTCAAGGCGGCCGCACGGGGACGTCAGCCGGCGTCGGGGCTGGCGACTTCGGTCCCGTCGGCGCGCCGCACCACGTGGATGCAGTTGCCCGGGCACTCGTCGGCGGCGTCGATCACATCGAGACGCAGCCGCTCCGCCACATCGGCCTGCGCGCCCTCGGGCGTCAGCAGTTCCCCGTCGGCGGCGTTCTTGACGTAGGCCAGTCCGTCGCCGCCGAACTCGAAGACGTCGGGGGCGTACTGGGTGCACAGACCGTCACCCGTGCACAGTTTCTGATCGATCCACACCCGCACCTCATCGCTCACGAGCCTCGCCCTCCTCGTCCACGGAAAGTCGTGCGTCATCGCCGTCCGTCCGTCGACGCGTCGTCGCGGTGGCGGTGAAACGACTCTCCACGCGGCGTCCCGGGCCGTCCACCGGCCGTCCCATCAGCCGGGACCAGCGCGGACGTCCCTGCTCGGAGCCGTCCTACACTCAGCCGGCCGACCGTCCCGCCGAGCTGGGTTCCCGTCCGTCGTGCCCGTCGCCGTACCGCCATCCGCACGCCACGGCGCCGCAGTGCGCCCCGTCCACTCTCCCCAGGAGGCCGGCCCGTGGCCGAGACCGTGACCACAGACATCCTCATCGTCGGCGCCGGCCCGATCGGGCTCTACGGCGCCTACTGCGCGGGCTTCCGCGGACTGCGGACCGTCCTGGTCGACGCGTTGCCGCAGTGCGGCGGCCAGATCACCGCGCTCTACCCGGAGAAGGAGATCCGCGACATCGCCGCCGTCCCCGGCACCCGGGGCCGCGACGTCGTCACCGCCCTCAAGGACCAGGCCGACGCGTTCGACCCGGCCTACCTCCTCGGCCGTCAGGCCGTCGACCTCGCCCACACACCTGACGGACGCCCCCAGGTCACCCTCTCCGACGGCACCACCGTCGACGCCGGAGCGGTCGTACTGACCGCCGGGATCGGCACGTTCACCCCGCGCACCCTCCCGGCGGGGGAGGAGTTCCTCGGGCGTGGGCTGAGCTACTTCGTCCCGGACCCGGCCGAACACGCCGACCGTGACGTCCTCGCCGTCGGCGGCGGCGACAGCGCGGTCGACTGGGCCCTCGCCCTGCACCCGATCGCCCGCTCGGTGATCCTCGTGCACCGGCGCGGCGCGTTCCGGGCTCACGCGGCGAGCGTGCGCGAACTGCACGCCTGCGGAGTCGACATCGTCACCAACGCCCAGGTGGAGACCCTCGCCGGCGACGACCTGCTGCGCCAGGCGCACCTGCGGGTCGACGGGGAGGAGGAGGCCCGGGTGCTGAAGGTGGACGCGGTCGTGGCCGCCCTCGGCTTCATCAGCAACCTCGGACCACTCGCCGACTGGGGCGTCGAACTGGAGCGGCGCACGATCGTCGTCGACACCCGGATGCGTACGACGGTCGACCGGGTCTACGCCGCCGGCGACATCACCGCCTACCCCGGCAAGGTGCGTCTGATGTCCGTCGGCTTCGGGGAGGTGGCGACCGCGGTCAACAACGCGGCCGTCGCCCTGGACCCCGCGCTGTCCCTGTTCCCCGGTCACTCGACCGAGTCCGCCTGAACGCCCGACTCCCTCTCGAAGAGCCATTCTCCGAGAGGGGGTCGAGGAGGACCGGGACCTGGCCTAGCGGCTCTCGTCGGCCATGTCGACGGCGGCGATGTAGGAGAACGCCATCGACGAACCCACGGGACCGCCCGCGCCCGGGTAGATCCGGCCGGACATCGGCGCCATCGTGTTCCCCGACGCGTACAGACCGGGGATCACCGAACCGTCGGGCCGCAGCACGCGCGCGTGCTCATCCGTCTTCAGGCCCCCCTTGGTCCCCAGGTCGGACAGCACGATCGTGGCCGCATAGAACGGCGGTTCGTCGATCACGCCCAGGCAGGGGTTGGGCCCGTCGGTGTGGGCCCCCGCCATGTGCGTGATCATCAGGTCCCAGGGATCCTCACCGCGGCCGAACTGCTCGTCCTTGCCGCCTCGGGCGTACCCGTTGAACTGCTCGACGCTCTTGGTGAGCACACCCGCGGGCAGGCCGATCAGCTCCGCCAGTTCCTCCAGCGTTTCGGCCCGCTTCAGCACACCGGCGGCGAGGAACTTCTCGACGTCGAACCAGCCGGGCACCTGCGGCGCGACCGGCAGCCCGGCGAACGCCCGTCTGTTGTCGATCTGGCGCTGGTCGAACACCCAGTGCGTGGGCAGGTGCGACACGTGCGAGGACCTGTGTGCCCTGAGCATCTCGTGGCCGGCACGGTCGTAGGGGAGACGTTCGTTGAGGTAGCGCTGTCCGGCGGCGTTGACCCAGATGCCGCTCCACACCGACGTGTAGAACACCGGACGGGTGCCGGGTACGACGAGGCCCGGCGCGAACCACGACTCGTCGAGCAGGTCGGTCGCGGCGCCGATGTCGATGCCCGCGGTGAGGGCGTCGCCGGTGTTGCCCTCGCAGCCCTGAGTCCACTCGTCGGTGACCCCGGGCTGGAAGCGTTCACGCAGCGCGCCGTTCCGCTCGTAACCGCCGGCGGCGAGCAGGACGCCCCGCCCGGCACGGAAGGTCACCGGCTCGCCCTCGCTCAGGGCCTCGACCCCGACGACCGCACCGTCCTCGACAATCAGGCGCTCCAGCGCGGTGTTCGTGCGCACGGTTCCGTTGCCGGTCTCCATGAACGCGAGAAGGGCGCGGCCGATGAGGGCCTGCCCGCCGATCATCTCCTGCGGGACCTCCACTCCCCAGCGCTCCGTCCACAGCGGCCTGCGCACCAGCGGCTCCAGGTCGCCGAGTTCGGACCGGTCGAGGTTCTCGGGGAAGATCGTGCGGCCCTGGGGCAGACTCCCGGGACGGCCGGCGAAGTAGTCGGGCACGCCCTGCCAGAAGAACCGGCCGAACCGCGGGTTCTTCTCCAACTCGTCGATCAGGGTGGACCCCACCTGCAGGAAGGCCTCCCGCAGTGCGGCTGGCGAGTCGTCACCGACGATCGCGTCGAGGTAGGGGCGGGCGACGTCGGGGCCGTCCTCGACGCCGGCCCGCTGCTCGGCCGCGTTGCCGGGCAGCCAGATCCCGGCGCCCGAATAGGCCGTGGTCCCGCCGACGTACTCCGTCTTCTCGATCACCAGCGTGCGCAGCCCACGGGAGGCCGCGGCGTACGCGCCGACCAGCCCCGCGCCCGAGCCGACGACGATGACATCGTAGGAATCAGCAGTGCCTTCGCCGCTCATGACGGCCCCTCTCGTGAAGTGTCGAGCATCGGACGGACCCGGCCGGCTCCTGTGGACGCGGGCCGTGCCGCAAGAGAACAGTGCACTCAGTCACGGATCGCGTTCGACGCCGCCTCAAGGTGCGCGAACCCCTGGGCGGCCTCCTCGTCGAGCTCCATGACCTCGACGAAGTGCCCCAGCTCGGCCGTCATGTCGAGGTACCCGAACCGGATGGCGCCACTGTCCCCGTACTGCTTCCACGACCTGCCGCTCGCGGCGACGATCGCGGACGCCTCGTCGAAGTCGTCGACACGGAAGCCCAGATGATGCAGCGTCGCCGGCGCCCCGGGCCTGACGGCCCCGCGATAGAGATCGACCTTGCCGCCGACCGGGCGGATGATCTCCAGGTTGGTCGGACCGGCGTTGACCAGGGCGACATCGATGACCCACTCGTCGGCGGGCACCCCGTCCACCACGACGAAGGTGCCGCGCGGGTCGTCGGCACCGGCGGGCGGCAGACCGCCGCCGAGCGACGACTTGAAGTGCTTGACGCACTCGACCGTCCCCAGCCTCGACTCCAGGAACGCGGCCGCGGCGTCGATGTCGTCGGTCACGTATCCGAGCTGCATGAAGTTGCGGAAGAGGTCACTCAACGATCGCACTCGGCACCCCCTTGTTCTGATCGGCCCGATCGGCCACGGGGAACGACTGTCCCGCCGCCCTCCGCGGTCGTCCATCGCATGTCCCACCAGACGGAATCGGCCGCGTGGGCGCGGCTGGGGAGTGGCACGATGCGGCGTTGACCACATCGAGTGCGGGGACGGCGCCGGGGAGCGTGGACCGGGCAGCGATCGAGCACCGGCTGATCACGATGCGCAAGTCGGTCGTACAACTCGACTCGCTCGGACGGCTGGACGGCGCGCGGCTGGCGAACGACCCGGGCACCGGGCTGGCCGTCGAGCGCGTCCTGGCCCTCCTGAACGACCTCGCCTCCGCCATCAACCGCCATGTCGCCGAAGGGGTGTTGGGCGAGGCGCCGCCGCGGACACCCACCGCCTCGTTGGGCGCGGCCGAGCGGGCCGGGCTGATCGACGCCGAACTGGCGGCCGCCCTCGCGCCGGCGGACGGACCGCACCACGTCCTGGTGCAGCTGTGTCTGGACGCGGAGCCCGAGGAGGTCGCCGCGGTCGTCTCCGCCGCGCGCTCCGGATACCGGGAGTACGTGCGGCAGGTCACCGACTGGATCAGCGCGAGCACGCCCGGCCGGACGGTGTGAAGGTTCAAACGACAGCGGCTACAGTGCGACCATGACGACGACGCCACGCTGGCTGGATGCCGAGGAGATGCGGGCCTGGCTCGCCTACGTCGAGTTCTCCACCCTCCTCTCCGACCACCTGAACCGTCAGCTGCGGCGCGACGCGGGGATGACGCACTCCGACTACATTCTGCTCGCCCACCTCTCCTCGATTCCGCAGGGCAGGCTGACCATGTCGGAACTGGCCGAGCGCCTCAAGATCACCCGCAGCCGGCTGACCCACGCCGTGACCCGCCTCCAGGAAGCCGGATACCTCGACCGCCACGAGGACCCCGAGAACCGGCGCAGCCAACTTGCCGAACTCACAGCACAGGGACGCGAGTTCCTGGAACGCGCGGCCCCCGGCCACGTCGAGGCCGTACGCCGCGCGGTCTTCGACGCGCTCACACCCGAACAGGTACGCCAGTTCGCGGAGATCGGCGAGGCGATCAACGCGGCGCTCCATCGCGAGGAGGCCGCCGGGGACGACCAGGAGGCGCTGCCGTGGCGTCGGCGGTAGGGCGCGGGCGAACCTGAACTCGCCCCGCTAGCCGACGAGTTCGCGTATGAGCGCGGCCACCTGCTCCGTCTCGATCAGGAACCCGTCGTGGCCGTACGGCGACTCGATCACCCGGAGCCGGTCCGCGGCCGGGATCCCCGCCGCCAACTCGGCCTGCTGGTACGGCGGATAGAGCCGGTCGGAGTCGACACCGGCGACCAGGGTCCGGCGGTCACCCGGCGCAGCGCCGCGCGTGTGCCCCCGCGGTCGCGGCCGATGTCGTGGCTGTTCATGGCCTCGGAGAGGATGACATAGCTGCCCGCGTCGAAACGGTCACGCAGCAACTGCACGCGCAGCTTGATGGCGAAGGCGCCCGGGCCGAGTGCCGGCCAGTAACGCAGGCCGTGGCAACTCGGGTCCGGCTCGCTGAAGTCGGGGAATCGGTCGGTGTGCGCGCCGAAGTCGAAGGTGCCGCCGTCGACCACGACACCGCCGATCGTGGTGCCGTGCCTGCCGAGGAACTTCGTCGCCGAGTGGACGACGATGTCGGCGCCGTGCTCGATCGGCCGCAGGAGGAACGAGGTCGGCACCGTGTTGTCGACGATCAGCGGCACCCCTGCCGCGTGCGCGACATCGGCGACCCCTCGCACGTCGAGGACGTTGCCGCGCGGATTGCCGAGCGTCTCGGCGAACAGGGCCTTCGTGTTCGGGCGGACGGCGGCCCGCCACGCCTCCAGGTCGTCGGGGTCGTCGACGAACGACACCTCGATGCCGAACTTCGGCAGCGTGTGCCGGAAGAGGTTGTACGTGCCGCCGTACAGGGACGTACTGGAGACGAGGTGGTCGCCCGCCGACGCCAGGGTCAGGATGGCGAGGTGTCGGCGGCCTGCCCGGAGGCGAGGGCCACCGCGGCGACTCCGCCTTCGAGGGCGGCGACGCGCTGTTCGAAGACGTCCTGGGTGGGGTTGTGGACGCGGGTGCAGGTGTTGCCGGGCTCGGCCAGCTGTAGGGTCTCGCCACTCGCGACATGGTGATCTTGAGTGATCTGGGCGTTCTCGGCTGTCTCACGGCCTTGTCCCGCTTGATCAGTCTCAAATCCGTGGCATTTCCTCGCGAGGCGAGGTCGCGATCAGGCGGCCTGCCTGTGTCGGCCGAGGGCACCACGCTGGGCCCCGAGCGCGAGGACTGCCGTCGAGCCGAGATCGCGCAGCCCTCGTTCGCGGCGTGCGCCAGGGCGAAGCGGTTCCGTCTGAACCCGTCACGGGCCGCTCGAACTGGCGGCTACGCCCGCCAGGTCTCCACCCAACTGAGAAGCACCGTCCACAGCGGAAGCTGAGGTGCCGCCCGGAGCCTCAAAATACTGCTCCATGACGGGATCCCTAGCAGCTGAAGGCAGGCGTGGGAGCTGCGTCGGCGGCGGTTGCCTGGACGGAGTGTGCCGCGCGCTCTGCTGCGGCGAGGGCGCCCTCGATGTGTCCGGCGTACTCGGTGGCCGTCTCGGTCGACGCCCAGTGCAGTCGGCCGCCCAGTGCCGGCTGCTGGTAGAGAGCGTGACCGAAGAGCGAGTAGTCGGCGAGCCGGTGAACGGTGGACGGGGCGGTCCACCGTTCGGTGCTCCAGTTCTGTATGTACAGGGTGGTGGGGGTGGCGGCGGCCGGGCCGAAGAGCTGGGCGAGCTGGTCGGTTGCGGCCTGGTCGAATCCCGGGCGGACGGTGCGGGCGTGGGCGAAGCCTAAGAGCGCGGCGGGCTCAGCGTCGGGCCCGGACATGTCGTGTATTTCCTGCAGCGGTCCAATCCTGCTGAACGCCGCGCCGGCCAGGCCCTGTTCCCGCCAGAAGGCGGTGGGGTAGTGGGCGACGACCTTGGCGACGGTGCCCATCCAGACGGGGGTGGAGCGGGCCAGGCGTACGAGGCCGTCGGGGAGGGCGTCGGTGAAGTCGATGCGTTCCAGGGCCAGAGCCGGGGGCAGGGCCAGCACGACGTGCTCGGCGTGCAGGGTTCCGTGATCGGTGCGTACGTCGAGGCCACTCTTCCCGGCTGGGTGGATGGCAGTGACGGGGGTATTCAGGCGCAGGGTGCCGGTGGGCAGCGTGGCTGCGAGGGCGTCTGCCAGGGACTGGGAGCCGGACGCGAAACGGCGGGAGGGTGCGTCGATCAGGTTGCCGGTCAGGCGGCGCGTCCCGGTGGCTTCCTGGAGGACGGTGTCGCCGGCGAGGTGCTGGTCGAAGACGGTGACGCCGCTGTGTGCGGCCAAGGACGCTACGCGGTCCTCGTTGTCCCAGAACCAGGTGGCTCCCAAGTCCAGGGATGTGTGGGGTGCGGAGAGGAGGCGCCCGCCGATACGGTCGCGGGCTTCCAGGACAACGACCTTGTGCCCGGCGGCGTGCAGGGTCGTGGCCGCAGTGAGCCCGGAGGCGCCAGCGCCGATCACGATCACATCGTGGTTGTTGTGGGGGGACATGTGTGACTCCAGGTCTGCTCGGGTCGGTCTGACCCTGGCGGTGTCCCGGAGTCGCCTGTCCGGGTTTTCTGAGCCGGCGGCACCACGGTGTGGCGAGGGCCGCCTCGCCTCACGGCAGCGTCAGGGGGCCGGGCGGTGGAGGGCGGTCAGGCGGCGTCGGCCGGGTCGAGGACGATGCGGAAGCGGGGGGCTCCCGAACGCAGCCGGGCCACGGCCTCGCCGGCCTGCTCCACCGGCATGCGCTCGATCATCGGCCGTACATCGTTGGTGACGGCGAATGCCATCGCCTGCTCGGTCTCGCGGGGGCTTCCGGTGAGGTGCCCGGTGACGGTGTGGCCGTTCATGACGAGCCGGGCCGCCGGAATCGTCACGGTTCCCGCGTCGACGCCGACGAGGGTGAGCTGCCCGTGCGCCTTCAGTCCTGTGAGGAGTTCGTCGGCGGGGGTGGTGGTGGAGGCGGTGTAGACGATGAGGTCGGCGCCGCCGAGTTCCTTCAGGGCGGTTCCGGGTGCCTGGGCCTGACCGTCGATGTAATGGTGCGCGCCGAGGTCGCGGGCGAGTTTATCGCGCTCTGTGCCCCGGGCGATGGCGATCGTCTCGTAACCGAGCCGGGAGGCGAACTGGACGGCGAGGTGGCCGAGCCCGCCGAGGCCGAACACGGCGACGCGTCCGCCGGCGCGGATGCCGGCCTTGCGTACGGCGTTGAAGGTGGTCACGCCCGCGCAGCCGAACGGGGCCGCGTCGAAGAAGTCGAGTGCGTCGGGGATGCGGGCGAGCGCGTCGGCGGGCACGGTGATGCTCTGGGCCCAGCCGCCCGGGTAGGACAGGCCGGGGATCTTGCGCTCGGAGCAGTGCACGACGTCGCCCGCCCGGCAGTACGCGCAGTGGCCGCAGCTGCCGCCGAACCAGCCGACGGCCACCCGGTCCCCGACCGAGAACCCCTCGACCTCCACTCCCACCTCGGCGATGACACCGGCGACCTCGTGCCCCGGAGTCACCGGGAAGGCGGTGCCCTCGCCCCTGGCGGCGGCCGTGCCGAGGTCGGCGTTGCACACGCCGCTCGCCACGACGGACACCCGCACCTGCTTTCTGGTCGGCGCTGTCGTCTGGGCCACGGAGGAGTGAAGAGGCCCCTCGGGCTCGGTCACGACCATCATCACGCTGGTGTCTGACATGGCGGCCATCCCTTCGAGCAGGCCGCTGCATATAGCTGGTGTTTATGCTGGATCGGCCAGAGCTCTACCGTAGATACAGGCAGGAAAGCCTGGTAGAGGACATTGCTGAATGGAGTCATAAGCCATGGCTATGATCGATCGCCTGAATCCCGAAGGCCTCCGGTACGCGCAGGCGGTCGCCGAGACCAAGTCGTTCAGCGCCGCCGCCCGGGCCTACGGCGTCACCCAGCCCGCCCTGTCCAACGGCATCGCCAAGCTGGAGGAACGCCTCGGCGAGCGGCTGTTCGACCGGTCGCCGCGCGGCGTGACCCAGACGGCGTTCGGCACCCGGATCCTTCCGCTGATCGAACGGGCCGTGTCCGCGCTGGACGCGGTCGCCGCAGAGGCCAAGCGGCTGACCGAACCCGGCGAGCAGAAGATCCGCATGGGGGTCTCGCCCTTGATCGCCTCCCCGCTGGTCGCCCGGGCGTTCACCATGGTGCGCGAGCTTCCCGTGCCCCGCGATCTCGTACTGCGCGAGGCGAACATGCAGGACCTGCGGGAATGCCTGCAAGACGGTCAGCTCGACATCATCCTGATCCCGGCCGTGGCCGCGATGCCGCGCTTCGAGCACCGGGTGATCGACGTGGAGCCGGTCGTCGTCGTCACCCCCGAGGCCGACGGGGACGCGCCGCTCGAACTCGAAGACGTCGGCCAGGAGCCGTTCATCCTGGTGCCGGACACCTGCGGCCTGACCACCTTCACCACCCAGCTCTTCCAGGCCCACGAGATGCCGCTGAACACCTACGCCGGGGAAGCCGCCAGCTACCAGGTTCTGGAGGACTGGACCAAGCTCGGCCTGGGCTCGGCCATGGTCCCCCGCTCCAAGCTCACCTCACCCGACGTGCCCCACCGGCCGCTGTGGGACCAGGGCCGCGAAGTGCAGATCTCCTTCGAGGCGGTGTGGAGCGCCGAGGCCCCGCTGGCGGGCGACCTGCTCCGCCTAGCCGACGCGCTCGCGGCCGCCCGCTGACCCCGACCTGCATTCAGAGTGCTTATGTCTTGATTCGCCAAGATCCTCTACCGGATCCCTCGCTGCCTGCCTACCTTCGCAGATACGACGCGGTTTCCGCCGCGTCAAACAGCACCCGCTGAGGAAGAAGGGCATAACCATGGCATATCTCCAGATCACGCTACAGGTGGCCCAGGCCAACCGCGTCGCCGCCGCAGGCGTGTACGAGAAGTACAAGCAGCCGTTCCTGGAAACCGCCCCCGGCGCGACCAGCAAGCAACTCCTGGTGCGCGACGAGGACGTGCAGGTCCTCCACGGCTTCACGACTCCGGCCGACGCCGAGGCGTACCTGGACAACGAGCTGTTCACCCGCGATGTGGTCGGCGGCCTGGCCCCACTCCTGGAGGCAGCCCCCGACGTGCGTGTCTACGACACCGTCTGAGACCAGCAGGGCGGTCCGCCGACCGCGGCCGCCCTCCCTGAAGGAGACCGGAGTCATGCACGAAGTACACGCACTGCTACGTGAGTACGACCGGGCCCGCGTCTACACCGACGATCTGTGGCGCGACCTCACCCCGGATGAGGTGACCTGGCGCCCGCACGAGAACTCCAGCGCCATCGGCTGGCACCTGGGTCACCAAGCCCACGTCGCCCACTTCATGGTCCGCAACCTCACCGCCGCCGAGCCCAGCCCCGACCCCGAACTGGACGGTCTGATGGACTCGGCCAATCCGGAGCAGTTCCGCGGCGCCCTGCCCACCGTCGAGCGGCTCACCGCCTTCCGCGAGACCGTTGCCGAACGCGTCCACGCCCGCATCGGCGCCATCGCCACCGGGCAGGTCAGCGCTCCCGGCCAACTGGCCGTCGTCGCCACGCACTTGCTGACCGCGCTGATCAACCACGAGTACCAGCACGACCAGTGGATCAGCGAAGTCCGCGCCGACAACCTCGGCCACGCGCTCCCGCCCGACCCTGCATCGGACCGGCTCAGCCGCGTCGATGGCTATCTCGTCTGCAACCCCTACGCCTGACCCAGAACATCGCCCCGGACGCCCCGTCCCCCTCGCCGCGTCAGGACCCCCACCTAGGAGCACCGCATGTCCAGCACCATCCTCGACTTCTCCGGCAAGAAGGCCATCGTCATCGGCGGCACCAGCGGCATGGGCCAGGCCATCGCCCGACGCGTGACCGAGGGCGGCGGCACCGCCGTCGTCACGGGCCGCACCCAGATGAGCGCCGACCAGGCCGTGGCCGAACTGTCCGCCCACGGCAAGGTTGTCGGCCTGGCCGCCGACCTCGCCGACCCCGCGGCCGTCGACGCCCTGCGCACCCACCTCACCGAGGACCACGCGGACGCCACCCTCCTGGTCAACGCCGCAGGCGTCTTCGCCCCCAAGCCCTTCCTGGAGCACACCGGCGACGACTACGACCGCTACCAGGCCATCAACCGAGCGTTCTTCTTCCTCACCCAGACCGTCACCGGCAACATGATCGAGCACGGCGCGAAGGGTGCGGTCGTCAACGTCGGTTCCATGTGGGCCCACCAGGCCGTCGCCGCCACCCCGTCCTCGGCGTACTCGATGGCCAAGGCCGGCCTGCACTCACTCACCCAGCACCTGGCGATGGAGCTCGCCGGCAACGGCATCCGGGTCAACGCGGTCGCCCCGGCCGTGGTCCGTACTCCGATCTACGAGGAGTTCATCCCGAAGTCGGACCTGGACTCCGCGCTCGATGGCTTCAACGCCTTCCACCCCCTCGGTCGCACCGGCACCCCCGAGGACGTCGCCGCCACCGTCGCCTTCCTCCTGTCCGACCAGACCGACTGGGTCACCGGCGCAATCTGGGACATCGACGGCGGCGTCATGGCCGGCCGCAACTGACCGACCCCGCACCCCATTTGGAACCCGGGCGGCGAACGAGCCGCCGAACACGGCAGCCCTGGAAGCGGCCAACGTGCTGGAGACGCTCGCGCGCACGAAGGCGCGCAGAGCCGGTACGCATGTATGGCCACCACGGTGGCCGTGCGCGTCGGCGCCGTGGCCGTCCGTGCCACCGAGGATTTCCGCGCCCCGGTCACTGCGGCGAATTGCCGCCCCGTACGTGCGGGAAGACCTGGCGGTCCTGATGCCGGGCCGTCTGGGCGATGTCCTGGATGACGCTCCAGAAGGCGTCGTGGTCCGGTGCCGTGGCGAGGCCGAGCAGCGCGCGCCGGACGGCCCGTGCATGGGCCGGCCGGGCGGCGGCCAGCGCGGAGCGGCCGGCGTCGGTGGCCGTGACGAAACGCCGCCCGGCCGGCGCGGCCTCGCGTTCGAGGAGTTCCCGGTCGGTCATGCGGGACAGCTGGCGGGAGAGCCGGGCCCGCTGCCAGCCGAGCATGGTGACCAGTTCCTGCTGGGCCATGCGGCCGTCGCCGTTCTCCACCACCCTGGACAGGACCGAGAAGTCCGCCACGGACAGCCCTGCGGCCGTCTGGATCTCCTGCGCGACCGCCGCGGAGACGGCCTCATTGGCCTGCTTCCAAGCGATCCACCGCGCTGTCTCACCGTCATCGAGTGGCCGTGTCATGCGTCCACCATAGCCTCGTGTTGCCATGTAAACACCCGAGGTGCATGCTGTTTACATGACAACAGCAACGGCGTACTCAGTCCTCGTCACCGGCGGAAGCTCGGGCATCGGTCTCGGTCTGGCCGCGCGGTATCTCCAAGCAGGTCACCGCGTCATGATCACCGGCCGTGATCCCGGGCGGCTCGCCTCAGTCGCCGGGCAGCTGCCCGGAATCGAGACCTTCGCCAACGACATCGGCAGCCCCCAGGACCGGCAACGACTGGCCGACCACGTCACGCACGCCATGCCGGAACTCGACGTAGTGATCAACAATGCCGGGATCCAGCGGCGGGTAGGCATCGCGGAGGACCGCGCCCCGTGGGCCGAGGCCCAGAACGAAATCGACATCCTGCTCGCCGGCCCCGTCCACCTGGGCCGGCTGCTCCTGCCGCACATGCTGCGGCACGGGCGCCCCAGCGTGCTGGTGAACGTCACCTCGGGCGGGGCCTACATTCCGCAGCCCTTCGCTCCGTTGTACAGCGCGGCCAAGGCCGCACTGCACAGCTACACCATGAACCTGCGCCACGTACTGCGGGCGACGCCGTGTCGGGTGGTGGAGCTGATCCCCCCGGCTGTGGCCACCGCACTCGCCGGCCCCGGCCACACCCATGGCGCCGACCCGGAGGAGTTCTGCGACACCGTCTTCCCCCTCCTGGACGGCAAGCTGCCCGAGGTCGGATTCGGCCCGACCGCACAGCCCGCCTTCACCGACCGGCTCGCCGCCGAACACCGCACGTTCGACGCCGCGTCCACCCGCTTCGCCGTGCCGCTCTACCGGCCCGACGGCACAGTGGAGCCGGTCAACAGCTAACTGTGGCCGAGCAGTTGGGGGATTCAGCCGTCGAGGATGTCCCTCGATCCTGCCGGTTACGCTGTCGCTTCCAGGCGGTCGAGGAGTGCCTGTTGGCCGGTCGGGGGCAGGAAGGTGGATCGGATCGCGTTGCGGGCCAAGGAGAAGAGGGTGGTCCGGTCGAGGCTGAGGTGTGCGGCGCTCGACGCGTACGTGTGGCTCAAATAGCTCTCGAAGTAGGCGGGATCGTCCGAGTGCAGCGAGACGTTGAGGCCCGCCGAGAGCATGTCCGGCAGCGGATGGGCGGCGAGGGACGGTACGACTTTCAGCCTCGCGTTCGAGGTGGGGCACACGGTGAGCGGCGTTTGGGCGGCGGCGATGTCACGGACCAGTGCCTCGTCGCCGAGAACCGCGATGCCGTGGTCGATGCGGTCCACCTGGAGGAGTTCGAACGCCTGGCGTACGTACTCGGCGGGGCCCTCCTCGCCGGCGTGGATGGAGGTCTTGAAGCCCTGCCGTCGCAGTTCCGCGAAGTAGCGGGTGAACTTCTCCGGCGGGTTGCCGTTCTCCGCGCCTCCCATGCCGAATCCGCCGATCCTCTCGGCCCAGGGGAGAACGCTGTCCAGCAGCTCGAAGGCATCCTTCTCGCTGCGATGGCGGTGCGCGCTCACCAGCAGGGAGGCGCTGATCCCGGAGCGCTCGCCCGTGTCGGTGATCGCGTCAAGTACGCCGCCCAGGACGGCACTTGTCGCGATGCCGCGGTCGGTGAAACTCTGCGGGCCGAAGAAGATCTCGGAGTGCACGACGCCGTCCGCGTGGGCGCGCTCCAGGTAGGCGGTCGTGAGGTCGTAGAAGTCCTGCCGGGTGCTGAGCACCCGGCAGCCGGCGAAGTACAGGTCGAGGAACGAGGAGAGGTCCTCGAAGCGGTACGCGGCGCGGAGCTGTTCAGCGGTCTTCCAGGGCACGGCGACGTCGTTGCGTCGGGCCAGGGTCATGAGGAGTTCGGGTTCGAGGCACCCCTCAAGGTGGACGTGCAGTTCGACCTTCGGCAGTTCCCGGCAGAAGCGCAGCGTTTCGGCGTCTGGAGTGTCCGGTGCACCGGGGGCGTGCGCGGATTCGGCGCTGCTCACGAGGAGGAGGCCTTTCTGCTCAGGGTTGGCGGGCTGCGGGCCGGAGGAGCCCGGCCGTGACGATGTCATCGACATCCCGGACGGCTCCGGCGGCGAGCCCGTTCGGATCGGCTGTCGCCAAGGTTCCTGGGCCGCAAAGTTAGGCAATGAGTGTTGCGGCCGGTAGAGGATCACACTGAATCACGTCATAACCAGCACCTGTCGCCGGCGGACAGCCGCCAGCCGCTCAGCCGGGCGAAGAGGCGCGCACCACGAGGCTTGGCCGACCATTTCCATTCCACCCCTGGCATTGACTGTTTGCTATAGCAGGAGTCACTCTGTCGGCATGAGCACTGAAGCCCTCGGTCCGATGGAGACCATGTCGCTGGCCGACCAGGCTTACCAGCGGCTGCGCAACGCGATCCGTGAGGGCGTCCTGCGGCCGGGCGAGAAGATCACCGAACGTGACCTGGCCGGCCGCCTCGGGGTGAGTCCCACCCCGATCCGTGAGGCGTTGCGCCAGCTGGTGCACGAGCGGGTCGTCGAACGAGTCGGCCCGCGTGCACTGCGGATCGCGGACCACTCCTCGGCGGCCCGCTCCGAAATCGTCGAGGCAGAGGTCCGCCTCTCCGCGCTCATGGCCCGGCTGGCTGCCCGCAACGCCACCGCCGAGCAGCTCACCGGCCTGGTCTCCCTCCTCACCGAGTCCGACCAGATCGTCGCCGACATCGAGCGGACCGTCTCGGAACAGGGCCCGGAAGCCGATGTCGCCGACCGGCTCACGGCCGTCTTCCAGAAGCTGCGCCTCTTCCATCACCAGGTCGAGGCGTGCGTCGCCAATCCTGTCCTGGAGGGCCTGCTGAACCAGGCCCGGGCTTTCAGTGACGAAGAACGACTCGACCTGACGATGCAACTCGTGCCCGAGCGCGCCGACACCTTCCGTGCCCGCTACCACGAGCACCGCCAGCTCCTGGACGCCCTTCTCGAACGGGACGAGGACCGCGCCGAGGAACTCGCCGCACTGCACCACCGCGCCGCGCTCGACCAGCTCGCCGGCGGCTGACCCTTCCGCGATCGAACCGTCTGCCCGCCCATGGCGTTGGGATGCGCCCGGCGGACAGATTTCCCCCTGTTGCTATAGCATGTAGCAAGGAGCCGTCATGGTGCCCACCTCCCCGCCCGCGCCCGGCGCGGCCACGACACCGCACCGCCCCGCCCCCGCGGGTCCGATGAACCGCAGCGCGGTGCTGTGGGTGACGCTGGCCGTCTTCGCCCAGGAGGCGGTGTGGAACTTCTACGACGCCCAAGTCCCCGAGCAGCTGCGGCACTACTTCAGCTCCGCGGGCGTGATCGGTCTGATCATGGGCCTGGACCACTCCTGGGGCATCTTCACCCAGCCCGCGGTCGGGTTCTACTCCGACAAGCTCGCCCGCCGCCGCACCGGCCGGTGGCCCATCGTCCTGCTCGGCGCGGCCCTAGCGACGGTGCCGTTCGCCCTCATCCCCTGGGCGACGAGCCTGCCCGCCCTGATGGTGTGCGTGGTCGGCTTCGCGGCGATCGCCAACGCCTTCAAGGGCGTCACCGAAACCCTCATCTCCGACTACGTCACGCCCGGCAACCGCAGCAAGGCCCAGGGCTTCATCAAGGCCGGCGTCAGCCTGACCATCGTCGTCTCCTCCCTGATCAGCCTCCTCGTCGTCGACCACAGCCTCCACCTCGCCTTCGCCATCCCCCCGGCCCTGATGCTGATCATGCTCGGCCTGTCCTGGGCATTCCTCGGGCGCCACCACCGCGACGCCGTCCTGCCCCAGGAACACGCCGACCAGTCGCAGGAGTTCACCTCTCCGCGGGCCGTGCTCAAGGACGCGCTGCGCTCCCCGTCCAGCCCCACGCTGCTACTGATGATCGGCATCTTCTGCTTCGCCGGCATGTGGTCCGCGCTCCGCTCACTCATGACCCCCTACGGCACCCAGGTCCTCGGCCTGACCCGCGGTGATGCAGGGGGTCTCGCTCTGCCAGGCGCCGTCGCCTTCCTCATCTGCGTTCTGCCGATCGCCTACCTCTCCAACCGGCTCGGGCAGTTGCGCGCCATGCGCCACGGCGTCGCCCTGTTCATCGCCGGACTCCTCGCCGGCTTCGCGATGCCGAACGTGCCCGGCACGATCGTCTCGATGGTCCTGTCCTCCCTCGGGTACGCCTCGTTCGCGGTCAACGCGCTCGTCGCCCTGTGGAACCTGGCCCCGGCCCAGAAGGTCCTCGGCACCTACACCGCCCTCTACACGATCGCCTCGGCCTCCGGAATGGCCCTCGGCCCGGCGATCCTCGGTACTTCGATCGACCTCACCAGCTGGCGCTACATGCTCCTGAACGCCGCCGTCTTCGCCGCCGTCACCTTCGCCGTCTTCACCCGCATGGCCCGCAGCATCCCCCACAGCACGACGGCCTGACGCTTCGCCATTTCTACCCTCTTGCACACACCCCTGAGAGGCACCACCCCATGGAAATCCGCATCCTGGCGCCCACCGGCGCCCTCGGCGCCGGATTCGACGCCGACGCCTTCCGACGCGGCGTCGCCGCGCGACCGGACGTGATCGCCTGCGACGCCGGCTCCACCGACTCGGGCCCGGCCGCCCTCGGCTCCGGCACCCCGAAGCTGTCCGCCCAGGCCGTCACCCGCGACCTGCGCCTGCTCCTCACAGCCCGCCACGAACTCGGCGTACCGCTGATCATCGGCTCCTGCGGAACCTCCGGCCGCGACGTCGGCGTCGACTGGGTCGCCGGCCTCGCCCGCACCATCGCGGCCGAGGAGAACCTCCACTTCAAGCTCGGCCTGATCTACTCCGACCAGAGCGCAGACCGCCTCCAGAACCTCTACGACGCCGACCGCATCCGGCCACTGGCCAACGCCCCGGAGATCGACCGAGACCTGTTCGCCCGCAGCCACACCGTCGCGATGATGGGCGTCGAACCCCTCCAGGAAGCCCTCCGATCCGGCTGCGACGTCATCCTCGCCGGCCGCGCCAGCGACACCGCACTCTTCGCCGCCCTCCCGCACCTCAAGGGCGCCGACCCCGGACTGACCTGGCACCTGGCCAAGACCATCGAATGCGGCGCCGCCTGCGCCATCCCACCCTCCGCGAACGGACTCCTCGCCACCCTGCGCGACGACCACTTCGACGTCACCACCCTCGCCACCGGCAGCCGCCTCACCCCCCGCTCGGTCGCCGCGCACACCCTGTACGAGAACGCCGACCCGTTCCACATCGCCGAACCCTCCGGCACCCTGGACACCACCGACGCCACCTACGAGGCCATCGACGAGCAGACCGTCCGCGTACGCGGCGCCCACTACATTCCGGCAGACGGCTACACGAACAAGCTCGAAGGCGCCGAACTCGTCGGCTACCAGACCGTCATCTTCGGCGGGGTCCGCGACCGCGTCGTCATCGACGCTCTGCCCAAGCTCCTGCCCATGGCCAAGCAGTACTTCGACGCCAAGATCACCGATGTCTTCCGCGGCAGCGTCGACCCGGCCGACGTCGACATCGACTACCGCCTCTACGGCGCGGGAGCAGTCCTCGCCGGCAGCGAGCCCGGCCCGCTCACGCCCCGCGAACTCGGCGTCCTGATCACCATCACCGCACCCGACCGGGAAACCGCCCACGCCATCGCCACGTTCGTCGCCCACGCCAGCAGCCACCTGCCCATCCCCGAGTACGACGGCCTGGTCTCCACCCTCGCCTACCCCTACTCACCACCCGAGATGGACCGCGGCGCCCTGTACCGCTTCACCCTCAACCACGTCGCCACCAGCGTCACGCCCACCGAACTGTTCCGCACCACCACCGAGGAGCTGTAACCCCATGGCCACCCTGCTCGACTACTGCTCCCTGGTCCGCTCCAAGAACGCCGGCCCGTTCACGCTGACCTTCGACTTCATGTGCCACGACCAAGCCGCTTACGACGCCCTCGTCGCCACCGGCTTCCTCGATGCGGATCTTTTCGCCACGCTCTACGACACCGACCCCGAGAAGATCCTCGTCGTGAACCACCCCCTGGCCCTCGCCGTCAAGGTCTCCCTCTCCCGCCCCACCGTCCAGGGCGACCTCCACGACACCGACTGCTACGCCGGCCAGCAGTACGCCCCGCTCATGGACATGAAAATTGCCCCGGCCTGACAGACGGAGCCGTCGCCGGCATTGAACTCAGCCACTTGACAGGAACACTGGGCACGCACGGGGCACCCTCGTGGTCCAAGAAACCGCCCCGCCAATCTGCACCGGAGGCACCGGTGAAGCACTCCAGGTCTGATGGAGGCTCGATTCCCTGAGAGGATCGAGTTATGGCACGTCAGTCCCCCTGCCCTGCCGAGCTTCGCGGGCGTGCGGTGCGCACGGTCGCCGAGATTCGCCCCAACTACCCAGCCGAATAGGCGGCGATGAAGGCAGACGCCGCGAGTGGTTCTGTTGCTGCACGGTGGAGCCGCATGCTCTCGGCCGGACGGATCACTTACGTCGGGGGCGGCCTTGTTGGGACCCGGCGGGGCGGAGTTGAGTGCCGCCCTTGCGGAGTGCGAGACGGATGGTGGCGAGGCTAGTCCCTTCCCGGTCGGCGATGGTCTGCGGGGACAGCTGGTCCACCTCGTACCAGGTGCGCCATTGCCCGACACGGGTGGCGGTGTGCTGGGTGCGGCGGAAGCGGGGCGGGCTCCAGTCGACGGGGTGCTCGGAGAGCAGGTGGACGATGTGCGAGGTGGTTGTCTCCAGGGTGCGGGCGAGTTGAGCTATGGAGAAGTCGCTGCCGGGCACGGCCTGGTGGAGCCGTTCGGGGCTGATGCTTTGAGGGTCGGGCCCGGCAGCCGGAGGCCGTGCAGCGCACGGTCGGGGAGCTGGAGCCGCTGGTCTTGCGCCACTTCAGGAAGCGCAGGTCGTCCAGGATCAGCAGGCGCACCTCGCGTCCCCGTCCGCAGCCGGGCCGGCTGGATCGAAATGCCCATGCGACGGCACACGCTGGTCAAATGCTCTGAAACGTAGACCTTGCCGTGATCCACCACCAGGGTCTCCGGCATCAGCGGCGGCGAGGCCAGCCCCTCGCCGATGGCGCCGTCGACGTCGACGTCGACCAGGACGGTGTGCGGGATACCGTGCTCGGGCCACAGGGCGCCGTGCGGCCAGTCCCGTCCGGCCGGACGCGGCCGGAAACACTGGAACAGCACCGCGCTGACATCCCCCGCCTTCGTCGACACCGGCGTCACCCGGATCCCCGTGATGCAGCGGGTGTACCAGTCCATCGCCACCGTCAGCTCGGCCTGCACTCACCGCAGCGTCAGCGGATCACACGCGAACACGTCCAACCGGGTGGTGTCCATCAACGAGTGCTCACCCGGACGTGTGGGCCGCAGCTTCCCGTACGGCCCCTCCGGGCGGTCGGCGATGTCCCGGTTCCGCTTCGTACTCAGCCGGAACGGAGGATGCCGACGCTCCAGCTCCTGAAGGATCCGAAACGCCGTTGCCCGACTCGGCTGCGCCACCACCTCGGGACCGAACCGTGCGATCACCCGCGCCCGCGTCCGCTCGATCACCGGCGTCCGCGACGGCCGCGACTGATCGGTGTACTCGGGCCATCACCTCCAGCGCGGTCTCCACCCAACGGGTGTCCGCCGATGCCGCTGAGCCGCAAGCGTGCGCCCTCCCGGGAACCAGCCCGGCCTCACCGTGCTCACGGAACAAGGCCACCCATCGGCTCACCGACCGTGCACCGACGCCCAGTTCGGCTGCCTTCGCCGCGTACTTTGCCTCCAGTAACGCCCCGGACGGGTACTCGGGGCGGGGCTCAACCCTCCCGCGCGAGCTCAGGGCTTCCGGACAGGTATCCCGAGAGGACTTCACGAACGTGCTCAGCACGCTCCAGCACGGAGGACCAGCGTGACGTGGGGAGTTGAAACACGAATGCCACAACCACGCCGGCCCCCGGTGCGTTCACCCCGCGGACGCCAGCAGCGCCGTACGACCGCCCAACGCACTGGAGAAGTGATCCGTGACCTGCTCCAGCGCCGTGGCCGCGGCGGACGCGACGGTCAGGGTGCCGTCCTCGCCGACCGTGATGTCCTTGTCGAGCGTGAACCAGCCCGGCACGATGTGCGAGGGCCCCATGGAACTCAGCACCGGCCTCAACGCGTAGTCGATCGCCAGGACATGGGCCGTACTGCCGCCCGTGGCCAGAGGCAGCACTGTCTTGCCGGTCAGCGCGTACTGCGGGAGGAGATCGAGGAGCGACTTCAACAGGCCCGAGTACGCGGCCTTGTAGACCGGCGTACCGATCACCACCCCGTCCGCCTGCTCGAACAGCGCCGTGGCGGCGGCGATCGCCGGATGCCCGAAGTCGGCGCCCAGCAACGCCTGCGCGGGCAGGGTGCGCACCTCCAGCGGGGTCACGTCATGGCCCTGGAGGCGGAGCCGGTCGTCCAGGTGACGCAGGAGCCGGGTGGTGCGGGAGGTGGGGGAGGGGCTGCCGGAGACGGACAGGATCGAGGCCATGACGGGACCTTCCGGGATCGGGGTTCAGACGACGTACCGAGCGGGCGGGCGGACGCTCACCAGGCGCTCGACCGCACCGTGATCAGCGGCCGCAACTCGTTGCGCAGGTTCTCCAGGAAGGTGACGACCTCGGCGGCCACCGACCGGTGCTGGAGATCGTTGAGGACATCGTGATGAGCGCCGTGCACCACCGAGAGCCGGGCGCCGGCAAGGGACTTGGCCGTCCGCGCCAGCGCCTCGTGGTCGGCGAGGGGATCGGCGTCGCCGACGAGGAGCAGGGTCGGTACGGCGGCCTCATTGTCGTAGGCGGCGGTGAGCACGGCCTCCGGTACCGCGTCGTCGAGCGAACCGCGCCGCACCTCGGGGTCCTGGGTGAGGAGGCCCCGGTGGGCGGGGCAGGAGGTGCGGACGTCGAGTTCCTCGTCCCAGGTGCCGGCGGTCGCGGCGGTACCTGGGGCCAGGCCGGGCAGACCCGCCAGGACTACGGCGTCGGGCCCACCGCCGGCCGCCCGGCCGAGCAGCGCGGCGATCGCGGCGGCGCCCGAATCGGCGCCGACGAGGACGAGAGGGTGTACGACACCGTCGTCTGCGGCCGTGCCCTCGGCGGCCTCGGAGAGCCGGGCGGCGAGGGCGGTCAGGTCCTCGGTGTTGAGATCGGGGGCGTCGATCACGCGGACCCGGTAGGCGTCGGCGGCGAGCCGTCTGCCGAAGCGGGCGTAGGTCGAACGGGTCTCGCCGCGGCCGGGGACGACGAGGACCGTGCCGCGGACGCGGAG
The DNA here is from genome assembly GCF_043200035.1 of Streptomyces sp. NPDC048504. NCBI lineage: Bacteria > Bacillati > Actinomycetota > Actinomycetes > Kitasatosporales > Streptomycetaceae > Streptomyces > Streptomyces sp. NPDC048504. Next base: position 55,541 of record NZ_JBICXA010000012.1, on the reverse strand, counting down.
GCCCTCGGGGCCGAAGTAGTCGCTGTACTGGGTCACTTCACACTCCTGCGGATACGGTCGCGGCCGTCGGTGCGGGCTTCCAGCCGAGCGCGGGTGCCACCTCGGTCGCGATGAGTTCGAGGGCACGGACAGCGGCGTCGTGGTCGGGGACGGCGGGGTTGAACTGGGTGATCAGGTCTGTCGCGACCGGCAGCACCCGTTCCTGCCCGAGCGCCGCGACGATCTCGTCGGGATGGCCGTAGAAGGAGTGGAAGCGGCGCAATGCCTCGTCCCGGTCAAGGCCCTTGGGGAACGCGCCGTGCTCCGCCATGCGCAGTGCCGCCCGGTGGACGTCGTCGCCGATCGCCGCGAGTGCCGTACGCCGGTCCTTGGCCGGGAAGACGAAGCGGGAGAGGCCGATGCGTGGGCGCCGCGGCTGGTCCCAGGCGGCCAAGTAGGCGTCCGCCCAAGGGCGTTGGACCTCGTCGGTGGGGGCGTCGAAGCCGTAGGCCGCACGGTTGAGCAGGAGATTCGCTCCGCCCTGTGCGGCGTACGCGGCTCCCTGTTCGCTGAACACCCCTTGCCAGACACGGTCGTTGAAGTCGCCCGGCCGGGGCTGGATGCGGAAGCCGGGTGTGCCCACCTCGCGCCGGTCGAGGGCCTGGCGCACGATGTCGAGGTTCTCGCTGGTGAGTTGGCGCTTGCGGGCCACGTCCTTGCCGAAGGCCGCGTACTCCACCTCGCTCGATCCGCTGCCCACGCCGAGCTCCACGCGGCCCCCGCTGAGCGTGTCGACGGTGGCGATGTCCTCGGCGAGGCGCACCGGATCCTCCAAAGGGAGGATGGTGATGGCGGTGCCGAGCCGGATACGAGACGTCCGCGCCGCCGCGTGGGCGAGGAAGGTCCACGGCGAGGACAGTCCGTCGCCCCCGAGGGGGACGTGGTGCTGGGCCACCCAGCCGACGTCGAAGCCCAACTCGTCGGCCACGACAAAGAGTTCCTGCGCGTTGCGGTAGGTGCGCGCGATGTCGTCGTCGCGGCCCTGGACGTGGGTGAGGAAACCGAGTCGGAAGCGTGGTCTCTCGGTCGTCATGAGGTGCCGGCCCTCTCAGTCGTTCACGAGCCGGCGCTCGCGGGAGTGGCGGTTGGCCGGGATCGGCAGGCCGAGGTTGCCGCGCAGGGTGTCGGACGTGTACTCGGTGCGGAACAGGCCGCGCTTCTGGAGGATCGGGACGACGCCGTCGACGAAGTAGTCCAGCTCGTCCTCGGTGCGGAAGGCCAGGTTGATGCCGTCGAAGGCACGGGCGTCGAACCACTGCTGGATGGTGTCGGCCACGGTCCGCGGGTCCCCGACGAACGGCGACTGACGGAACTGGTTGACGGACTCGGCCACTTGACGCAGCGTCAGCCCTTCCTCCTTGGCCCGCTCGATGAGCTGCGCGGCACCCGTGCGCCCGCCCTTCTCGGCGAGGTGGGCGACATCCGGGAAGGGCGCGTCCAGGTCGTGCACGCTGAAGTCGTACGCCCCGAAGGAGCGGCCCAGCAGCGCCAGGTTGCGGCCGAAGTCGTCGTCCTCCTCGAAGATCTCGCGCTCGCGACGGCGGGCCGCCTCGTCGGTGGGGCCGACGACTGGGCCGCCGTGGATGAGGATCTTGACGTGCTCGGGGTCGCGGCCGTAAGCGGCCGCGCGCTTCTTGACGTCGGCGTAGTAGTCCCGCGCCGACTCCAGGGTGCCCCCGGGCGCGAAGATCCCCTCGGCGACCTGCGCGGCGAGATCGCGGCCCTCCTCGGAGACACCGGCCTGGAAGATCACCGGCTGGCCCTGCGGGGAGCGGGAGAGGTTCAGCGGGCCCGCGACCTTGAAGTGCTCACCCTCGTGGTCGAGTTCGTGCAGCTTGGACGGGTCGAGGAACACGCCCCGCTCGACGTCGGCCGGGAACGCGTCGTCCTCGTAGGAGTCCCACAGCCCCTGGGCTACCTGCACGAACTCCAGGGCGCGGCCGTAGCGGGTGGCGTAGTCGAGGTGCTCGTCGAGCCCGAAGTTCCGCGCGGTGCCGGTGTCGAAGCTGGTCACCACGTTCCAGCCGGCCCGGCCGCCGCTGATGTGGTCGAGCGAGGCGAAACGGCGGGCGAGGTTGAAGGGCGAGTTGTACGTCGAACTCGCCGTGCCCACCAGGCCGAGATGCTTGGTGTGGGTGGCGACGGCCGACAACAGGGTCAGCGGTTCGAGGCGGTTGAGATAGTGCGCCGGGTAGGTCGAGTTGATGAACTGGCTGTCGACGATGAACAGGGCGTCGAACAGGGCGTGTTCGGCCGCCTGAGCCAGCCGGATGTAGTAGTTGATGTCGATGCTGGCGTTCTTCGCGACGCGCGGGTCCTTCCACAGCCCGTGCTGGCCGGGGCCGCCCACGCCGTAGGGGTGCAGGGCGAGGTGGAGCGTGCGGGACATGGCTGTTCCTTTTCTGTCGGAGGAGCTTCCGTCAGGGGGAGTTGAGGGAGGGTCAGGCGTGCAGAAGGGCGCGTAGAGCTTCGCGTTCGGCCCGGTCGGCCGCCGCGCCGTGCAGGGTGGGCGCGGAGCGGACGAGCAGGCGCGTGTAAGGATGCTGGGGCTGGTTGATGACGTCGGCGGTGGCGCCGACCTCGACCAACTCGCCCTGGTACAGCACGGCGATCCGGTCGGCGACCCCGGCGACGGACCCGAGGTCGTGGGAGATGAAGACGAGGGCCACTCCGTCGGCGCGGAGTTCTTTGAGGATCTGCAGGACCTGCACGCGGTTGGCGGAGTCGAGCGCGCTGACCGGCTCGTCGAGGATGACCAGCCGCGGTTCGGTCACCAACGCCCGTGCCACCGCGACCCGTTGACGCTGACCGCCGGACAACTCACCGGGCAGCCGGTCCAGCAGGCCGGCGGAGAGCCGCACCCGGTCGAGGAACGCGCGTACCCGGGTCGCCGCCTCCTGCCGGGACACGCCCTGGATCAGGAGGGGTTCGGCCAAGGACGCCTCGACCGTCACGTCCGGGTCGAGACTGCGCAGCGGGTCCTGGAAGACGTACTGGACGACACCGCGCCGACGCAACGCACGCCACTGACGATGGCCGTACGAACCGACGTCCTCGCCGTCGATCACGATCGACCCGGCCGAGGCGCGCACCAGCCCGAGCACGGCCCGCGCGAGCGTCGACTTGCCGGAGCCGGTCTCGCCGATGATGCCGACGGTCTCACCCGGTGCGATGCTCAAAGAGACCCGGTTCAGGGCCTGACGGCGGCGCCGGCGGAGGCCGTAGTGCACCTCCAAGCCGGCGACGTCCAGGACGGGTTGGACGGGCTGCGACGCCGGGCGGTCAGTGCTCATGCGTCCTCCTTCACGGAGACTACGGCCGCGGTGGCATCGGCGGCGAGGAATTTGTCCAGGCCGTACTGCTCGTGCTCGGCGATCAGCAGCCGGGTGTATTCGTGCTGCGGGTGGTGCAACACCTCGTGCGTCGGGCCCTGTTCGACCACCTCGCCCTGCCGCATGACGAGGACCTCGTCGCAGAGTTGGGCCACGACGGCCAGGTCGTGGGAGACCAGGACCAGGGACAGTCCGGTGCGCTCGCGCAGGTCGGCCAGCAGGTCGAGGATCTCGGCCTGGACCGTGACGTCGAGCGCGGTCGTGGCCTCGTCGGCGATGAGGATGCGCGGGCCGGCGGCGATCGCGGCGGCGATGAGGACGCGTTGGAGCATGCCGCCGGAGAGCTCGTAGGTGTACTGGCTGTAGACCAGCTCCGGGTCGCGCAGACGCACCGCGTGGAGCAGCTCGATCGCCTGCCGGCGCGCCTCGCGTCGCTTGAGTCCCTTCTTGACCTTGAGGACCTCGGCGATCTGGGCGCCCACGCGGATCGAGGGGTTGAGATACGACGCCGGGTCCTGGAAGACAGCGCTGATCGTGGCGCCGCGAAGTGCCGTCCACTGCGCCGACGAGAGCCCGGAGATGTCCTGGCCGTCGATCTCGACAGAGCCGCCGGTGACCTCGAAGTGCGCGGGCAGGATGCCCAGCGCGGCCCGGCAGGTAAGGGTCTTGCCGCTGCCGGACTCGCCGACGATGCCGACCGCCTTGCCGGGTGTGAGCGTGAAGGTGACGCCGTGGACGATCTCGTCGGCGGCGGCCTGGTCGCTGATGCGGACGTCCCGTACGGACAGGACGGGCGTCGAGGGGGAGGCCTGGCGGACGGGCCCGATCGCGCCGCTCGTGCCGGTCTGCTCGACCTCGGCCCTGTTGTTCTGCTCGGCCTTGCTGAGGACTTTCTCGGAGAGAGTGGCCATCACGCACCTCCGGCGTGAACGTGAGCGGCGTCGGTGTCGATGGTGTTGGCGCGTCGATTGGCGCGCGCCTTGCGGTTGTTGACCAGGGCGCGGCCCGCCTCGCCGGAGACGTCGCGGATCGCGTCGGCGAGGAGGTTGCAGGCCCAGACGGTGACCATGATCAGCAGGGCGGGGACCACCGGCGCCCACGGCTTCTGGGTGAGGTAGCCGAGGTCCGAGGCGAGCAGCCCGCCCCAGGTCGGCGCGGGCGGCTGGACGCCGATCCCGAGGAAGGTCAGCGTCGAGACGATGACGAAGCCGACGCCGATGGTCTGGGCGAGCGCGACCGCGATCGGCGGCAGTACCTTGACCCAGACGTGCCGGCGGACGACCCACCCGATCGACGCCCCGGAGATCAACGCGGCCTCCACGTAGGGCGATCGGGCCACCGCCAGCGTGGTGGCACGGGCCACCCGGTAGAACAACGGGGACACCAGCACCCCCGTGACCAGCATCGCCTGGGTGATGCCGTTGCCGAGGAGTGCGACCACGGCGACGGCGAACAGCAGGAAGGGCAGGGCGACCAGCGTGTCGGTCAGCCGGAGGGTGACCCACTCGAAGACCCGGCCGAAGTAGACCGACAGGATGCCGGGGATCGCTCCAACTCCCAGTGCCGTGAGGGCGACTTCGAGCGAGCCGAGCACGCTGACCCGGGAGCCGTCGAGCAGGCGGCTGAGCACATCGCGGCCGAGGTAGTCGGTGCCGAGCCAGTGCGCGCCCGACGCCTCGGCGAGGGTGTCGGAGCTGGTGGCCAGCGGGTTGTCGGGTGCGATGAACGGCCCGAGGACGGCGAGGAGCGCGATCACGGTCAGGATCACCAGGGCGATCCGGCCGGACGTCAGGGAGAGCACGCGGCGCACCATGGTCACACCCCCCGCTGTGACGCCGGTGTCACACGCGCCAGCACCAGGTTGACGATCAGGTTGAAGACGACGACCAGGACGATCGACACCACGAGGACCCCCTGTACGGCCGGTACGTCACCGGCCTGGGCCGAGTCGTTGGCGAACCGGCCGAACCCCTGAAGCCCGAAGATCCACTCGGTGACGACGGAGGCGCCGACGAGGGTGGGGAACTTCAGGCCGAGCGTGGCGAGCGTCGGGCCGAGGCCGTTGCGCAGCACATGGCCGAAGAAGATCCGGCGTGGACCGAGTCCCCGTACGACCGCGCCCGTCACGTAGTTCTCGCGATAGGCCGCGATGAGACTCGTCCGCAGTTGGCGGGCGACGTCGGCGATGACGTCGAAGCTCAACGCGACGGCGGGCAGGGTGATGTGGGCGAGCCAGGGCCCGACCCCCTGCGCCGCCGGGACGTATCCGGCGGACGGGAAGACGTGCAGTCCGACCGCGAACACCGCGACCAGCACGATGCCGACGACGAAGGCCGGCATCACCGAGATCACCGTGACGAAGCCCGTGATCGCGCGGTCGACCCAGGTCGTACGGCGCAGCGCGGCGAGCGTGCCGAGGGCGAAGCCCGCGACCACGCCGATGATCAGCGCGAAGAACGCCACCGACAGGCTCACGCCCAGGCCGAGGCCGATGAGGGTGGAGATGTCGGCGCCGTTGGTCCAGCTGGTGCCGAGCTGCCCGTGCAGGACGCCGCCCAGCCAGTCCACGTACTGGACGAGGAAGGGCCGGTTGAGGCCCCACTGTGCCTCAACTCTGGCTACCGCGTCGGGAGTTGCTTCCTCGCCCAGCTGAATCCGCGCCGGGCTGAGCCCGCTCAGTGACCGCAGCGCGAACGTCACGAACGTCGCGACCAGGAACACGGGCACGAAGATCGCGATCGACCGGGCGAGGGTGACCAGGACGCGGCCCACGGTGTGCGGCGTCCCGGTCGTGGCGATCCGGTGACGGACGTCGGGTGGTGTGGCCGGTGCCTCCGTCGTCGTCATGGCTTGCCCCCTCTCTGTAGTGGCTGTACGGGTGGTGGCCGTAAGGGATGTGACGGAGCGTCAGTTGGATCCGATGGTCACGCCGGTCCAGTCGATGTGGGCCGGGTTCTTGGGCAGGGCGGAGATGGACTTGCTCTTCGCGATGAGGTTGGGTGAGGAGTACGTGAAGACCAGCGCCTTGCTCTGCAGACCGGCCCGGGTCGCCGCCTGGAGGACCTTCGCGTAGTCGGGCGAGTCCAGCGGGGTCTGCCGCACCTTGGCGATGGCCGCCTCGAAGCCCGAAGGCTCGTACGGCGAGCTGAGGTTGAGCGGGCCGTTCGGACCGAAGTGCGCGGTGAGGGTCTGCGCGGCGGAGTCACGCCCCGTCGTCCCGTAGAGGGAGAGCGTCAGGTTCTTCGCGAAGAACGGGGTGGCCCAGTTCTTGTCGACCTTGATGTCGACCGTGATGCCGACCTTCGCCAACTGCGCCTGGACGATCTCCGCTTGGGGATCCTCGGCCGGGATGACGAGGTCGAGCTTGATCTGCCCCGCCTTGTAACCGGCCTGGGAGAGCAGCTGCTTCGACTTGGCCGGGTCGTAGGCGTAGTCGTTCGCGGACTGCGGGTCGTAGGCCACATAGCCCTTGGGGAACGGCTGGTTGGTCGCCGAGCCGTAGCCGAAGGTCAGCTTGTCCACGAACTCCTGACGGTTGATCGCGTAGCGGACCGCGTCGACGACCTTGGCGTTGTCGAACGGCGCCTTGTTGACGTTGAGGCTGATGTTGTTGGCGTTGAAGCCGGGCTGGACGAAGACGTCAAGTCCGGCCTTCTTGGCGGCCTCGGCCTGACTGGGGGCGATGTCGGCGAAGTTGTAGACGCCGGTCTGGAGTCCGGAGACGACGGTCGCCGCGTCGGGGGCCGAGGTCAGTTCGACGTTGTCGATGTGGATGTCCTTGGCGTCCCAGTAGTCGGGGTTCTTCTTCAGCAGCACCTTGGTGCCCGGGACGAGCTGAGTGACGGTGAACGGGCCCGCGCCAACGGGGTTCTGGTCCAGCTTGGTGGGCGACGCGGCCGCTTTCGGGCTGGCGATCTGGAGGACGCGCTCGCCGAGGAGCTGGGGGATCTGGTAGTCGACCTGGCTGAGGTGGAGCACCGTGTCCAGCCCGTTGGCGTCCACCGACTTGATGGAGGTGAGGTCGCCGAAGAGCGCCGAGTTCTTCTGCTTCTGGGCGCGCACGATGGCGGCCTTCACGGCGGCCGCGTCGACCGGCGTACCGTCGCTGAACTTGAGGCCCGGGCGCAGATGGAACGTGATCTGATCGCCCTTGGCGTTGTACTCCCAGCTCTTGGCCAGGTCGGGCACGGCCTTGCCGGTCGCGTCCGTACGGGTCAACGAGGCGTAGACCAGGGCGAGTTCACGGAACTGGGCGCCACTGCCGCTGACGACCGGGTCCCAGTGGGTGGGGAAGTAGGAGGAGGCCCACTTCAGCGTGGCGCCGCCGCCGGCCGTCGAGGCGTCGCCGCCGCACGCGCTGAGGGCGGGGACGAGCACGGTGGCGAGGGCGGTACCCAGGGCGGCGGCGCGCAGTCGGCCGGGGCGGAAGGCCGCCCTACGGCTGCGGGGCGTGAGTCGTCCGGACATCTTCGTTTCTTTCTTCGAGGGCTCCCGGCCGCGCCGGGGCAGCGGAAGGGAAGCGAGGGCGGCGCACCCGGGAGGCGGACACCACGGAGACCGGGACGACGGACATACCGGTGCGGCTTCGATGCGCACGAGGCATGCCGCGCCCAGGGCAGGAGGCGTCGGCGGATCGCGGGGGAGAGCCCGGGACACGGAGGGAGACAGAGGAGGCGACGAAACGCGAGGGGCGCGAGGAGACGGCGCTGGGCGGCGAGCCGGCGGAGTGCCGGTGGCTACGGGAGCGGGGTCAGGCGCCTGTGGGCCGGGGTCGGCGGGTCAGCGACAGAGAGCGCTGCAGGTGCGCCGCAGGTCCACGTAGCGGCACACCACACCGGGGTGCGTCGTGAGCATGCTGCACATCCTGGGGCCGTCCGTCCGAGGCTGTCAATGGACACCAATTGGTGTCTCATTGGGCGGGACGGTCCCTGACCCCTGATCAGAGCCCTGTCGGCGTCAGGAGGAAGGGGCGGGAGCCACGGCAGGATGTGCCGCGGCCTCCTCTGCGTGCACCCACAGCGGCCCGTTGCCGGTGTCGACCCGGACGGCACCGGCCGGAGGCCAAGGGCTGCCGTCGGTCAACGACGTGCGCTCGGGTTCGGTCAGGGTCCGGTACCGCGCGAGCGCGTCCGCCGGCTCCAGCGCGGTGGGCGCGGGCTGCAGTCCGGGGCTGAGTTCGGCGACGGCCGAGACGTACTCCTCGTACGGCCGCCAGCCGGGTACGACGCGATGCCCGGTGGCGGTGCGCAGGAGCAACGTCGGCAGCGCGTACCGGTGTTGGCCGTCCGGAGTCTCCTTGGCGGCACCGGGATGGGGCGAACTCCCGGCACGCACCGACAGCACGTCGTCGACCGGCCTGCGGGCTTCGGCACGGTCGGCTCGCACTCCCTCCAGCACCTCGGCCGATGCCGCGTCGGTCGCGAGCCGCCCGACATCGAGACCGGGCACGCCGGACACCACGGACAGCGCCGACGCGGGGGTGTCGGCGGGCTCGCCGAGCACGAACACGCTCTCCCGCAGCCGCCGTAGCACCCGGTCCGCCACGTCGGCACCCTGCGCTTCCGCCGCCTTGGCGACCAGGGAGGCCGGCCAGGAACTCGCGGCCACGCGGCTCAGACGACGTGCCCGCGGGGCGTGGGTGTGGGCGCTGATGTCCTCGACGTAGCGCGTGTACCAGGCGGTTTCCGCGGCGGGGTCGGGCGCGGGGTCGTCGTCGTGGTCGAAGAGGATGCAGTACGCGCGGCGCCAGTGAACCTGTCCGGCGAAGGCCGCGCGCAGCCGGCGGAAGACGGGTTCGGATCCCCAGGCCCAGGGACACAAGGGGTCGGTGTACTCGACGACTTCGAGCACCTCGGAGGCCTTCGCGGCGTGGTGGTCCGGGGCCGTCATGCGGCTCCCCGGCGGGTCAACTGCTCGTCCGCCGCGTGTTGTTCGCCGACGGTGGCGGGCAGCAGCGTGGCCAGGGTCGTGCCGCCCAGGACAGCGGCGGCCTCGGCCTCGATCCGGCGCCACACTCCCGGCAGACCGGAGGCGGGGCCGGGATAGTCGAGTCCGGCGAGGGGTTCGCTGCGGAGAGTGATCAACTCACCGTCCACGGCACGGGCGACATCCAGGAGCGTGATCTCGTCGGCGGGCCGGCCGAGCCAGTACCCGCCTTCGCAACCGCGCTGGCTGCGCACCAGGCCGGCTCTGCGCAACTCGCCCACCACGGACTTCAGGAACCGGAACGGGATCTGCTGCGAGGAGGCGATCGCCTCGCACGTGAGCGGACGGGCAGGTTCGCAGGCGAGCTCCAACAGGGCCCGCGTGGCGTAGTCCGCCTTCGCGGAGATATGCATGCGCACATAATGCCCGACGCGGGCCCCGCGACGAGAGGTTCCGCCGCTTCCCCTCCCACCTCCCTCTCCTCATACATTGCGGGAACATTGCCGCAGGTGAAGGACAATGGACACCTCTTGACATCCTTTTCCGGGCGGCTCTAGCGTCCCCCACCATGAGCGAGCCGCTGACAACCCCCGGCGAAGGTTTCCACCCCCATCTCCACGACGCCGCAGGGCAGTCCACCGCCCCCCTGCGCAGCCGCCTGCACCACATCCGCGCCGACGCCCTCGACGGCGACACGGCACAGAGCGGCGGCATGCGCAGGTTCGCCGCGGTGAGCGGGAAGACGGTCGGCTCCGAAAAACTGTGGATGGGCCAGACCCACGTGGCGCCCTCCACCTCCTCCTCCGACCACCACCACGGCGAATCCGAGACCGCCATCTATGTGGTGAGCGGACACCCCGAGTTCGTCTTCCTCGACGACAGCGGCCCGGAACCCGGGGAGGTACGGCTGCGCACCTCCCCCGGGGACTACATCTTCGTCCCGCCGTTCGTACCGCACCGGGAGGAGAACCCGGACCCCGCGGACGAGGCCGTGGTGGTGATCGCCCGCAGCACGCAGGAGGCGATCGTGGTGAACCTTCCGGGGCTGTACGTGCTGGGACCGGGGGAGGACTGAGATCGACTGCTCCGGGGCGCGCGACTCACCCAACGGCTGCGATGTGTACGGGAGTTGGGCGGTTGATCACTGCCCCCGATCGACGTCCCGCCATTAATTCCCTCGCGATGCGGTCGGGACGGGCCGAGACTCGTGTCATGACTGACATGGAGGCGTTCCGGGACGCGGTCACCGCGTGGGCGACCGGTGGCCCCGGCGACTCCGCGCGCGAACTGGCCGCACGGTTGCCCGTCCGGACGGCCGTCCTGCTCGAAGGGCCCAGCGACGTCGCGGCGGTCGAGGCGCTGGCGGAGAGCCGCGGCCGGAACCTGGCGGCCGAAGGGGTCTGCGTCCTGTCGATCGGCGGAGCGATGAGCGTCGGGCACTACGCCCGCCTCCTCGGTCCACCGGGACTGGGCCTCCGCCTCACGGGACTGTGCGACGAGGCGGAACGCCCCTACTACGCCCGCGGTTTCGCCCGCGCCGGCGCGGCGGAGCAGAGCTTCTTCGTCTGCGCGGCGGACCTGGAGGACGAGCTGATCCGGGTACTGGGCGTGACACGGGTCGAGGAACTCGTCCGGGCCGAGGGCGACCAGCGGGCCCTGAGCACCTTCCTGCGTCAGCCCGCCCAGCGAGGCCGTGACCCGCAGCAGCAGTTCAGACGCTTCCTGGGCACGAAGAAGGGCCGCAAAATCCACTACGGCCGCGTCCTCACGGAGGCCCTCGACCCCGAACACGTCCCGGCACCGCTGGCCGCCCTGCTCACCGCCGCCTTGGCGCCCGCCTAGGAAGGCATACGTCGTGTCCGACCCGGACAGTCAGATTCCCTACTGGGACGCGGCTGCGGCAACGAAGACCTTCACGCATCCCCTCCACCCACCCTGGCTGGACGGGCTCAGCAGGCGCGCCGCGATTCTCGACTACGGATGCGGCTACGGCCGCACCCTGGCGGAACTCGAACAGCACGGCTTCGACAACCTGACGGGCGCCGACACCTCACCGGCCATGATCGAACGAGCCCGACACCTGCACCCCACCCTCCACTTCGCCACCCTGGACGCACCCCCGGCGTGACCCTCGCCGCGCGCCGCCTTCGACGCGGTGCTGCTCTTCGCCGTACTGACCTGTATCCCCGCCGACGAAGCCCAACTCCGTCTGATCGCCGAGCTGCACCGCATCCTCAAGCCCGGCGGAATCCTCTACCTCAGCGACCTCCTCCTCCAGGACGACGAACGCAGCCGCCGTCGCTACGACCGCTACGCCACCCGCTGTGCCAACTACGGCGTGTTCGAGACCGACGACGGTGCCGTCTGTCGCCACCACTCCCGTGCATGGCTCACCACCCTGCTGAGCGGCTTCGAAACCCTCGCGACCCGGACCATCGCGGTGCCCACGATGAACGGACATGAGTCGACGGGGATCCAGATCCTCGCCCGCAAACCCGCTGTGCGATCAACTGCCGTGTCTGGCCGGTGAGTTCGGTCATCCACGTCGAGGCGGAGCGAGCCGGAGGCGCCGCCGGCGAGGGAGTCCTCGCCCTTCGCCCCTCAACCCCTGCCCGCGCGGGCGAGCGCGTCCTCGGCCTGCGTGGCAAGGGTGTTGAGGAGGTCGGCGGCGGACGGCAGGTCGTCGATGAGGTCGACTGCCTCCCCGGCCCAGATGGGCAGCGCGGGTATGTCGCCCCGGGACAGGGCGAGTTGGTAGTCCTGTCTGGCGTGGGGGTCGTCGGCGAGTTCGGTCTCCCGGCCGCGCCACGCGTCGAGGAAGGGATGGCCGAGCGTGCGGGCGGTGTATTTCGACGGCCAGCTGGAACCCCGGGCGATGTCGAGGACGCGGTTCCGTTCGGTGTCCTCGCCGTGCCCCTGGACGATGGCCGCGGCGGTCGCGGGGGTGATCAGGGCTTCGGCCGTGGCCTGGAAGCGGGTGCCGATGAGCGCCCCGGCGGCCCCGAGGGCGAGCGCGGCGGCCACCCCGCGGCCGTCGGCGATCCCGCCGGCCGCGAGCACGGGTACCGGAGCCGCCAGATCCACGACGACCGGCACGAACGGCAGCGTGGAACGGCCGTGCCGGGCTCCGTGCCCGCCGCTCTCGGATCCCTGCGCCACGATGACGTCGGCGCCCAGGTCGACCGCGCGCCTCGCTTCCTCCAGATCGGTGACCTGGATGATCAATGCCGTACCGGCCCGGCGGACGCGTTCGGCGAACGGGCTCGGATCCCCGAACGACAGCATCACCGCAGCGGGGTTGTGTTCCAACGCGTGCTCGACCGCGCCGACATCGATCTGCCAGGTGAGGAAGCCGATGCCCCACGGCTTCGTGGTGTGCTCGTCGACGATGGCCAACTCGCGGGCCAGCCAGTCGCGTTCACCGTTGGCGCTGCCCAGCAGCCCCAGCCCGCCACCGCGGGAGACGGCCGCGGTCAGCGCACCACCGGCCGATCCACCCATTGGCGCCGACGCGATCGGGTGGTGCACACCGAACAACTTCGTGAACGCCGTCGACAGTGTCATGGCCGCCATCATCACCCGTGCCGCGGTACGAGGTGAAGCGCCGCGGACACGAGTGGCTCCGCCGTGCGGCCGCGTGTTGGGGGCACGCCGACACCGTGCGCGAGTTGCTGGCCCTCGGCGTCGATCCGAACGGGCGCAAGTGGTGGCCGATAGGCGCTAGTTGGGGTTGCGGACAACGATCGAGGCGTACTGGGTGAGCTGGTGGGACGAGACCGAGGCCCCGCAACTGGCCCACAGCGTAGGCGTGTTGATCGCGGGGCTGGTCGGAAACCTCACCCTGGCCCCGAAGGAGCCGGTGGGGAGTGCGTCGACCGAGGAGAGCCGGTGTGCTCCGGCGGCCGTGGCGGTCGTCTGCGGGTGACCCGGTGATTTCTTCTGTTCCTCCAGCGAGGGACTCGGCTTCGCACCTCACGTTCGTCGTGGAGGGAAGGTCCTAGAGGCTGACCCGTCGGGGCGGGCCCGACCGCCATCCCACCACCCCCACGCCCCAGGCCGTCACGCGGGCCACACCGCGCGGGCCGTCGTCATCGAACCGTGACCCATCCGCCGTGCATGCCGGATACTCGTGATCGGCGGGGCACGTGGGTGTCGTGCCGACAGGAGGTGCGCGGGCGCATGGAGAAACCTCGGCGCGTCCTGGGCGGGCGGACCCCCACTTGGTTGCGCGACCACGATCCGGGACTCGTGGCGACCCGGCGGGCCGCGCGCACCGCGCTGGTGATGCCCGCCCTGTTCGCCCTGTGCAGTCAGGTGCTGGACTCCGCGACGATGGCGACCTACGCGGCGTTCGGGTCGTTCTCGATGCTTCTGCTGGTGGAGTTCACCGGCCCCATGGTGGAGCGCCTGCGCGCCCACGTGGGGCTGGCCGTGGCCTGGGCGGTCCTCATCTGCCTCGGCACACTGGTGGCCCGCACGACCTGGCTCGCGATCGCCGCCATGGTCGTGGTGGGCTTCCTCATCCTCTTCTCCGGCGTGGTCAGTTCCGTCCTCGCGGGGGCGACGACCGCACTGCTGCTGGCCTTCATCCTCCCGGTGACCTCGCCCGCCCCGCTGTCACAGCTCCCCGACCGGCTCGCCGGAGCGGGCCTCGCGGCGGCGGCCGCCATGCTCGCGATCTCCTTGCTGTGGCCCCGGCCAGCCGCGGACCCGCTCAGCGCACCCGCCGCCCGGGTCTGCCGCGCGGCCGCGGCGCAACTGCGTACCGACGCCTCCTGGCTGGCCGGTGGCCCGGACGCGCCCACCGTCCGGCAGTGCGAGGCCACCGCCGGGCAGGCCGCAGCGGCGGCGGCGGACCTGCGCACCGCCTTCGACGCCACGCTCTACCGGCCCACCGGCCTGTCCGCCGGCTCCCGCGCACTGGTCCGGCTGGTCGACGAACTGACCTGGCTGAGCGCCATCGTGGCCGACAGCGGCCCCCCGTCGGAGGACCCCCGGGCCTGCGACACCGACGCCCACGCCGTACGCCGTGCGGCGGCCACGGCCCTGGACGAGGCCGCCGACATCCTCGACGCCCCGCGCAACGCGCCCGATGGCCTCCGCGCCGCCCTGGCGAACCTGCGCACGGCCATGGACGGCATGGAAGCCCGCGCCACCCACCGCCTGCCCGTGCACCGGCCGAAACCCGGCACGGAGTCGGAGGTCCGTGCCTTCATCGCCACCCTCGACCTGTCCTTCCGCGCCCAGGAACTGGGGTTCGCCACCCTCCAGATCGCCGGCAACGTGGACCTGGCCGCGGCCGCCGAGCGCCGCAGCTGGCCCGAGCGGCTGCTGGGCACGGAACCCGGCGCACTGACCCAGCCGCTGGCCTCCGCCGTCGAGCGCGCCGCCGCACACCTGGAACCGCGCTCGGTCTGGCTGCACAACAGCCTCCGGGGGGCGCTCGGCCTCGGCATCGCCGTGGCCCTGGCGAACGCGACGGGTGTCCAGCACTCGTTCTGGGTGCTGCTGGGAACCCTGTCGGTGCTGCGTTCCAACGCGCTCAACACCGGGCAGAACGCGCTCCGTGCCCTGGGCGGCACGCTCGTCGGTTCGCTCATCGGGACCGGACTGCTCCAGCTCATCGGGCACCACAGCACCGTGCTCTGGTTCCTGCTCCCCGTCGCCGTACTCGTCGCCGGCATCGCCCCCGCCGCCATCTCGTTCGCGGCGGGTCAGGCGGCCTTCACCGTCACCCTCGTCATCCTGTTCAACATCGGCCAGGACCCCGACTGGCACATCGTGCTGCTGCGGATCGAGGACATCGCCCTCGGCTGCGGGGTGAGTGTCCTGGTGGGCCTGTTCTTCTGGCCGCGGGGCGCCGCGGCCGCCGTCGACCGTGCGCTGTCGGCGGCGTACACCGAAAGCGCCCGCTATCTGGCTGACACGGTGGAGTACGCGGCGAGCCGGTGCAGTATCGGCTGCAATCCGACCGACGCCCCGGTGGAGGCGGGCCGGCAGGCGGCCGCCGCGGCCCGCCGGCTCGACGACGCCTTCCGCAGCTACCTCGCCGAACGCGGCGCCAAGCCGGTACGCCTGTCCGACATGACCACCTTGGTCACCGGGGTCGTGGGACTGCGCCTCGCCTCGGACGCGGTACTGGAACTGTGGCAGCGCAACGGCGGTGAGGAACGGATCGAACCCGATCGCTCCGAGGCCCGGCTCACGCTGCTCGACACGGTCGGCCGACTCGCCGACTGGTACCGGGACCTGGCCGCGGGACTCGGCCGGCACACCGCGGTGCCCGCTCCGCTGTCCCGCGACCCCGACGAGGAGGCACGCCTGGTCCACTCCCTGCGCCGCGATCTGCGCGGCGACGACGGGCACGCCACGGCGACAGCGGTCCGCATCATCTGGACCGCCGACCACCTCAACGCGGCCCGCCGCCTCCAGCCCAGCCTGGCGGCCGCGGCCAAGCCGAGCGATCCGGCACGTGAGGCGAGGGCCGATCCACCTCACCCCGAGTAGGGAACGGCCTCGCGCGCCGACCGGAGTGCGATCGCCCACCAGGCCAGCTGGTCGAGCACGATCCGGGCGTAAGCGGCGGACCCGGGATCGAGCGGACGGCCGTCCTGCCACAAGGTGAAGTAGTTCGGGAAGGCGAGACCGTCGCGAA
The DNA here is from genome assembly GCF_043200035.1 of Streptomyces sp. NPDC048504. Taxonomy (NCBI): domain Bacteria; kingdom Bacillati; phylum Actinomycetota; class Actinomycetes; order Kitasatosporales; family Streptomycetaceae; genus Streptomyces; species Streptomyces sp. NPDC048504. The sequence goes on along the minus strand of NZ_JBICXA010000012.1, from coordinate 39,590 downwards.
CCGTCACCGCGTGCAGTTCGGTCAGCACGTTCTCCAGGTGCAGCACCGCGTGCCGGCCACCGGCGGCACCGCCATAGCTGACGAAGGCGACCGACTTGGCCGCCCACTGGGTGAAGTGCCAGTCGATGGCCGCCTTCAACGACGCCGGATAGCTGTGGTTGTACTCCGGCGTGACCACGACGAACGCGTCGGCGTCCGTCAGAGCCGACGTCAGCGCCGTCATCCCGTCCGGGCGAGGGTAGTTGGTGCCGGCGTGCTTCGGTGATGCCGCGGGCAGCGCCAACGGGACGTCGAACTCGGCCAGATCGACGACGTCCACCTCGAAGACACCGTGCAGAGCGGCCTGTTGGGCCACCCACGAGGCAACGACCGGGCCGAACCGTCCTTCACGCACACTTCCGACGATGATCACCAGCTTGGGTTTGTTCTCCATGTCCGCCACGATCGGACGGCGCCGCGCTCCCAGCCAGACCGTGCTCAGGCTGGCCCCCGCAGGGCCACTCCGAGCACTCCGCGACGAGTGGGCAGCGCCGTAAACTCACGCCATGGGTTCGCCGTTGGGGGATTTCATCCGGACCAAGCGCGACAGCATTCAGCCCCAGTCGCTGGGGTTGCCCGATCGCGGGCGCCGCCGGTCACCGGGGCTGCGGCGCTCGGATCTCGCCGCGCTGGCCGGCATCAGCGTCGAGTACCTGACGCGCATCGAGCAGGGCCGTGACCGCAATCCCTCGGTGGCGGTGGTGCGCTCGCTCGCCGACGCGCTCGGCCTCGACGCGTCGGAGCGCGACCATCTGCGCTACCTCACGAAGATCACCGGCGGCGCATGCTCCGCCCACACGCGACCCGGGCCGCCGCCCCGCGAGGTCCGTCCATCCATCCTGCGCACGCTCCGCCTCCTCGAACCCGCAACCGCCCTGGTCACCAACCGACTTGGGGACGTCCTCGCCCACACCAGCGGCTACGAGTCGCTGGTACGCGGCACCGGACTGCTCGACACCGACACACCGAACCTCACGCACTACGTCTTCACCGACCCCCGCGCACGGACGTTCTTCACGGACTGGGACGACGTCGCGGACGAGCAGGCTTTCGACCTGTGGCTCGGACCGACCGCGGGGAACTCCGAATGGTTCACCACGGAACTCGCGTCCCTCGCCGGCCCCGACTTCACGCGCCGCCTGAACCGGCATGTGGTTCCCCGACGCGGGACCCTCCGCCTCGCCCACCCGTCCGGGTGCGCACTCCACCTGCTCCGCGAGACGCTCGAACTCCCCGCGGACGCCCAGCAGTTGGTCGTCCTGCTGCCCGCGGACGACAGCACGGCACAGGCCCTCGACGAACTCCGCCGCCGGTCGCACGGTCGGCTCCGGGCCATCTCCTGACACCCCCGGACTCCGGTGGACGGCGCTGTGGTGCCGCTTCGTCGCTGGGCAGTAGCGCGCCCCGTACCAGGTGACATGGCTGATCCGACTCGGCGGGGGTAGCCGGGACAGTGAACGGTTCGATGCTCGTCGGACCAGAGGAGGGGAGCGTCATGCCGGGCGTAATGGAGCGCATCAAGCGATTCGCCAGGAGCCCCCAGGGGCGACGCACGGCGGACCAAGTACGCCGAGCCGCCGCCGACCCGCGCCGCCGGGCCCAGGCCCAGCGCCTGCTGGCCAAACTTCGTGGCCGCCGCTGAGCACACCCGCTCCACGCCGACGGACTTCACGGGCGAGCCAGTCGGGCGGCACACGCTACCGAGGGAGGATTGATCGCTGTGGAAGGTTCGTCGCTCCGGGCAGTGGGCTGGGCCCGCACCCTGCCGTTGGACAGCGAGGTGAAATCGGCCCGGGACTGGGCGCGCAAGCATCTGGAGGCGCTCGACTGGACCGCCACCGCCCCGGAAACGGTGGACGCCGTACTGCTCACCGTCTCCGAACTGGTCACCAACGCGCACCGGCACGCCCACAGCAGCGCCCAGTTGGTGATGACGTGCGACGACCACTGCCTGCACGTCTCCGTCCACGACAAGTCCAGCGACCTGCCCACTCCGCGCGAGGCGAGCACGGAGCGCCTCGGCGGACGCGGAATGCTCCTCGTGGACGCGGTGGCCGACACCTGGGAGTCGCACTCCTGCCCCCACGGCAAGTCGGTCAGCGCCTGTTTCCATGTGCCCGGTCCTTCGGCGCCGTCGCGGGACCGTTGAACCGACGCACGTCGACGCCAACGGCCCGAAAAGCGCGAGGAGTTCGCGAAGAACCGGTACGGCCTCACCGGTGCGCCGGACGTACGACGTGCCCCGGCCCCGGCACTCGCCTCCGAGCAGTTGCCCGCACCCGCGCTGGGTACCGGGCCGGAAGCGCGCGTTCATCGCACCTTCGTGAACATCCAACTCCGTCAACCCGCGGATACGGGTTGTCCCCCCTTCCTGGGGCGGGTCCGAGACGGTCGTCGTGGTGCGGGCCGTCGTCGGCCCGGGCGCTACCGCTGTCCCGGAGGATCACCTTCCACGCGTGCCAGGGGCGTGGGCTCGTGGATTCCCACGTGAAGGGGTGTCTGCGCCTCGGCTTCGGGGGCAGACGGCGATGCATCGGGTGCGAACGCCACCCGGCCGTGGACCGCCGCGAGGCGCCGACCCGTGGGAGCTCCGATGTCGACCGCCGTGCCGGGAAGAGCAGCAGGAGCGACCGGGGACCAACCGGAGGCAGTCCGGCGGGGCCGGTCGCCTGTTCTACCCCGCGGTACCGGCAGCACGGCGGCGCGCATTGGCGTACTGACCGTCTGTCAGGCCGCCCTGATCGTGGGCTTCGGGCTCCTGATCACGGGCCCGGCCCGGAACGTGTGGCCGCTGACGGTCGAGGACCATGTCGACGAGGGGTTTGAGCGGATCCGTACGGGCCCGCTCACCACCCTGTCGTACCTCGGCTCGGAGGCGGGCAACACCCTCACGGTGATCGCCGTCACCCTGGTGAGCTGCGTGGCGCTGCTGCTCGTACCCCGGCTCCCGATGTGGCGTCAGGCGGCCTTCCTCGCCGTCGCCGTCTCGCTCCAGGCACTGGTGTTCCTGGCCATCACCGAGTCGGTGGACCGGACCCGCCCACAGGTGCACCGCCTCGACGCCTCCCCGCCCACGTCCAGTTACACCTCCGGCCACACCGGCGCGGCCACCGCGCTCTACGCCGGACTCGCGGTGCTCGTGCTGTCCCGGGTGCGCAGGCCGTGGCGGTGGCCGCTGGCCGGGCTGCTGTTCCTCGTGCCGCTGGCCGTCGGCGTCTCCCGCCTCTACCGGGGCATGCACCACCCCACGGACGTGATCGGCGGAATGGCCAACGGCACCCTGTCCCTGCTGATCGTCCGCCGCGCCGTGTTCACCGACGGTTCCGTGACCGCCGTTCCCGCGCGGCGGACCGGGCACGCCAACACGACCGCGCGGGCCGGGGAGCGCGAACCCGGCAGCACCGCCGTGATCTTCAACCCCACGGTGACCGACGCGGCGGACCGCGAGAAGCTGCGGTGGATCCTGGAACAACACGGCCACCGCGCACCGGAGTTCATCGAGACCACCGCCGACGACCCCGGCACCGGCCAGGCGTCCGGCGCGGTCCGTGACGGAGCGGACCTGGTCGTGGTCTGCGGCGGCGACGGAACTATCAGGGCGGCCGCCGACGCCCTGGCCGGCAGCGGCGTACCCCTCGTCGTGGTGCCCTGCGGCACCGGCAACCTGCTGGCCCGCAACCTCGGCCTGCCGCTCACCCCCACCACCGCGCTCGACACCGCCCTGTCCGGCACCCCGCACCGCATCGACCTCGGCCGCATCGAGGGCGACGGCCTCGCCACCACCCACTTCGCCGCGATGTCCGGGGCCGGGCTCGACGCCGCGATGCTGGAACACACCGGCGAGCGCGCCAAGTCAGCCGTCGGCTGGCTCGCCTACGTGCTCGCCACCGTCGGCACCCTGCGCACACCCCGCATGCGGCTGACGGTCCGGCTCGACGACGGGCCCGTCCTGCACCGCACGGCCCGCATGGTGCTCCTCGCCAACGTCGGCACCGTACAAGGCGGTTTGACGCTCCTCCCGGCTGCCCGCCCCGACGACGGGCTGCTCGATCTGCTGATCCTGGACCCGCGCGGCCCCGGCGGCTGGATGCGCGCCCTGGGCATCCTGATCCGCGGACGCAGGCGGAACGCGCGGCCCACGACCGTGGAGACACTCGTCCCCGGCACCGGCACGAAGCGCGTACCGGTGGAGTTCCGCACCTTCCGGCGGGCCGAACTCACCTTCGCCGTACCGCAGTCGCGGGAACTCGACGGCGACCCGGTGTCCCACGGCCGGCGTCTCACCGCCGAGGTCCGCCCCGGCGCGCTGACCGTGCTGCTGCCCGCCCGGGAGAAGTGAATGGGCACCGCCACCAAGGTCCCCGAGACCCGCGACATGACCGGCGACGACCTCTCGGCCGACGAGGCCCTGGCGTCGCTGCGCCGCTACGGCCGCTGGCCGCTGCTGCGCGACTCCTTCATCCGGTTCCGCTACGCCGACGGCTTCAGCCATTCCCGCGCGCTCGCCCTGCAGACGGTGCTGGCGGTGATCCCGCTGGCCATCGCCTTCGTCGGGCTCTCCACGGCGCTGCACACGGAGAACATCGGACGACTCGCCGAACTGACCATCCACCGGATCGCGCAGGGTCCCAGCGCCGACGTCGTCGACGACGCGCTGGACCGCAGCCGCCACAGCGCGGGCGACGGCGACGAGATCGCCCTCTGGTTCGGCCTGCTCTTCTCCCTGGTCAACGTCACCACCGCGATGTGCCAGATCGAACGCGGCGCCAACCGGATCTACGGCAACGAACGCGACCGCCCCTTCCACCAGAAGTACCTGCGTGGGCTCGTGATGTCGCTGAGCGCCGGGATCCCGCTCGGACTCGGGTTCGTCGTGATGGTGGCCGGCGGCGACCTGGCCGCCGCGGCGGCGACGGTGTACCACCTCGACGGCGATGCCAGGACCGCCTGCGAGATCCTGCGCTGGCCCTTCGGCTTCCTGCTCGCCCTTCTCTCGGCCAGCGCGATCTTCCGTCGCTCTCCCCGCCGTCGCCAGCCCGGCTACACGTGGCTGGCCTTCGGCGCCGCCGTCTACCTCGTCCTGTGGACGGCCCTGACCTGGCTGCTGAGCCTGTACCTGGACGTCAGCGGATCCTTCGACACGGTCTACGGCCCGCTCAGCGCCTTCATGTCCCTGCTGCTCTGGGCCTACCTGACCTCCATCGCCCTCTTTCTGGGCCTGTCCTTCGCCGCACAGCTGGAGGCAGCGCGGGCGCTGCGGCCCGGTCCGATCACAGCCGACCCGGGAGTCTGAATGGTGGTCCGCGCCACGGCCCAGCGTCTTCGTGACCTCCGTCGTCGCCGGGCGGCCGACCGGAGATTCGGCATCCATCTCCTTGGTTCGGTCGCTGTCGCCGCCGTGGCCGCCGTCCCGTTCGGCCTGCTGCTCGTTCTGGTCGAGGGCCGCTGGCAGCCGCTGCGGAGTCTCGACGCGGGCACGGCACGGCGGTTGAACGAGACCGCCCTTGAGCATCCGGCGTGGACGGACGTCCTGCGCTTCCTGTCCGACCGGGTATGGGACCCGTTCACCCTGCGGACGGTCGTCGCGCTGCTGACCGTGTGGCTGCTGTACCGCCGGGCGTGGCGACTCGCCGCCTGGTCCGCAGTGACGGCCACGGCCGGCGGCTTGATCGGGCTGCTCGTCAAAACGGTGGTCGAGCGGGCCCGACCGTCCCTGGAGGACCCGGTCGCGCACGCGCCGGGATTCTCCTTCCCCTCGGGACACGCGATGACCGCGACCACCTCCTTCGCCATCCTGCTGCTGGTGCTGCTGCCCATGGTGCCCCGCGCTCTGCGGGCACTGTGCTGGAGCGCCGCGGTGGTGTCCGTACTCGGCGTCGGCTTCACCCGGATCGCACTCGGCGTCCACTGGTTCAGCGACGTCGTGGGCGGCTGGCTCCTGGGCCTCGCCGTCGTGGCCCTCACCACCTGGGCATTCGAGGCCTGGCGCACCGACGCCGGCCGTCGACCCGCCGGCTTGAGCGAGGGCCTGGAGCCCGAACTCACCGGCGCCCACCCCGAACCCGGCCACTCCGTCCGGAAACATCACGGCGGATCCGGAGACTGACGACCGAGCCCGCGAGATCCCTGGCTAGTGGACGAGTTCCGCGCACCGGCATGCATTTGACGAGTAGTCAGAAACTGACGCTGTCTCAGAACCGTATGGAACGGCAGAAGTTGGCCCACCCAGGCGCGGTCAGTGCGGCGTTCGTGGCATGCTGCGATGTCGAGGCCCGCACGGGCAGCCGGCGCCCGGGGCGCGCAGACCCTGGGCGGGGTGGGGAAGGCGGTCGGATGGAGCGCTCCGCGGAGGACGGCCTCCCGCGTGCGCTGCCCGGCGTCAGCGCTCCGCGTTTCGTCGGCCGAGCGGCCGAACTGCGCCGGCTGACAGACGCCTTGGCCCGGCCTCCGGCCGCGGTCCTCGTCGAGGGTGAGGCCGGAATCGGCAAGAGCCGTCTCGTCCAGGAGGTGCTGGACGAGCCCGGTACCGCCGCCCTACGGCCGCTGGCCGGCCTGTGCCCCCCGTTCCGGGAGGCCCTCACTCTGGGCCCGATCGTCGATGCCGCCCGTGATGCCCGGCCCGACGTTGCGGAGCTTGCCCTCACCCCCCTCGCCGGGGTGCTGCGGCCACTGTTCCCCGAGTGGACGCAGGACCTGCCGCCGGCCCCCGAGACGCTGTCGGACGCAGGCGCCGCCCGCCACCGGCTCTTCCGCGCACTGGCCGAACTGCTGGAGGCCATGGACGTCGGCGTGCTGGTCCTGGAGGACGTCCACTGGGCCGACGAGGCCACCCTGGACTTCCTGCTGTTCCTCGCCTCCCGCCGGTCCCGCCGGATGAGCCTCGTGCTGACCTACCGTCCCGAGGACGTGGCACCGGAGTCCGCGCTGATGCGGCTGACCTCCCGGGCCCCGGCCGGCACCGGGTACGTACGGATCCGTCTCGGCGCGCTGGACGTGCCGCAGACCGCCGAGTTGATGTCGTCGATGCTGGACGGGGAACACGTCTCCGAGGCATTCGCGTCGTTCCTCCAGGAGCGGACCGACGGTGTGCCGCTGGCGATCGAGGAGTCCGTCCGGCTGCTGCGCGACCGGGCCGACCTGGTCCGGCGCGACGGCGAGTGGGTGCGCAGAACGCTGGCCGACATCGCTGTGCCGCCCACCATCCGGGACGCGGTCGCCGAGCGCGTCGCCCGCCTCACACCGGTCGCACAACGCGTGCTGCAGGCCGCCTCCGTCCTCGCCGAACCGGTCGGCCCGGCCGTCCTCGCGACGGTGAGCGGACTCCCGAACAACGTTGTCGGCCAGGCCGTGGACGCCGCCGTCCGCAGCGGACTGCTCGGCGAGGACCGTGCCGGCCGGGTCACCTTCCGGCACGCGCTGGCCGCCCGTGCGGTCTACGACATGACGCCCGCGCCCGACCGCCGAGCCCTGCACCGAGAGGCGGGCCGCGCACTGCGGGCCGTGACACCGCAGCCGGTGGCCCGCCTGGCCCACCACTACCGGGAAGCGGGCGACACCGGGCGGTGGCGTCAGTACGCCGAACGGACCGCGGACCTCGCCCTGGCCTCCGGGGACCACCGCACCGCCGTCGGACTGCTCCACGAGCTGCTCACCGAGAGCGATCCGCCCGCCGCCTCGGTGGCCCGGTGGGCACAGAAGATGCCGGTCCTGGCCTTCAACGGGCTCGTGGGCCGAGGCGATCTGACCCGCGCGCTGCGCAGAGTGCTGGACACGGAGGCGCTCGCCCCGCACGACCGCGCGGCCGTCCGCACCCAGCTGGGACGGATGCTGCTGCACGCGGGCGAGTACGCGGCCGGTGCGGCGGAACTGGAGAGGGCACTACCGGATCTGGCCGGCGAACCGTTCCAGGCCGCCTGGGCGATGAACACCCTCGGCAGCCCGCCGAGCACCCTGATGTCCGCCGGGGAGCACCGCCGTTGGCTCGACCGGGCGGCCGGCGCCGCCCGCCTTCCGATGACGGCGGACCAGCGGCTGGCTCTGGTCGTGGACCGGGCGACCGCCCTGCTGGACATGGGCGACGAGGCAGGCTGGGACGTGGCCGCGGAACTCCCCGACACCGCGGCGACCTCGGAAGGCATGATGCAGCTGGCCCGCAGCGGACTCAACCTCGGTAACGGGGCGATGCGTTGGGGGCGCTACGACGAGGCCAGACAGCTGCTGACGACCGCGCTGGCCAGGGCCGAGGAACACCGGTACCAGCGGCTCCACGACATGATCCTGGTGACGCTGGTGCACCTGGACTGGTTCACCGGCGCCTGGGACGGACTGGCCGAGCGAGCCGCCGACCTGGCACGGGTGGACGAGGAACCCCTGCTTCAGCTGGACGCCCTGCTGGTCACGGCTCTGCTGGACCGGGCGGTCGGCGCCGGCGGAGCGGATCCTGGCCCCGCGCCGGTGACCGAGGGCGGGATCGGGACCGTCGAGGAGAGGCTGCGCCAGGTGCTCGACGCGGGGCTGCGACGCGGCATCGTGGATCTGCCGCTGGAGCCCGCGGCCGCCCTGGCGCGGATCCGGCTCGCCGAGGGGTCGCCCGCCGAAGCGCTGGAGCTGACCGAGGGACCGGCCGGCGTAGTGGCACGCAAGAACATCTGGCTGTGGGCCACCGAGTTCGCACCGGTGCGCACCGGCGCGCTTCTCGCGGTCCAACGGCCGGACCAGGCACGGCGGTTCGTCGTCGACCTGGCCGAAGGGCTCGTCGGCAAGAATCTGCCGGCAGCGGACGCGGCCCTGGAGACGTGCCGCGGAATGCTGGCACAAGGAGAGGGCCGCAGCGTCGAGGCAGCCGCCGCCTTCGGCCGGGCCGTCACCGCCTGGCAGCGCCTGCCCCGGCCGTATGAGGCACTGCTGGCGGCCGAACGCCGGGCCTGCTGCCTGCTGGCAGCGGGGGACCGGGACACCGGACTGACCGAACTCGCCCACGCGCAGGCCGGATTCACGGCTCTGGGAGCCCGGACGGACGCCGACCGGGTACACCGCGCACTCCGTGCGGCCGGGGCGCCGGTACGACAGGTGTGGCGTGGCGGCCGGCGCGGCTACGGCGACCAACTGTCCCCGCGCGAGCTGGAAGTGGCCCGGCTGATGCTCACCGGTCTGACCAACCCGGCCATCGCACGAGCACTCTCCCGATCCCCGAAGACCGTTGCCGCGCAACTCAACTCCGCGATGCGCAAATACGGAGTGACCTCGCGCACCGCACTCGCGGTCACCCTGACCCAGGCCGGAATCACCCCGCCGGAAGGCCACGTCACCGGCCCGCGCTCCGATCTTTAGGTCATCCGCCCCATCGCGAGGACGCACGGCGGCCATCGATACTCGGTGCGCGCACGATCCCCGAACCGGCCTGCACCTGGGCGTGACCGGAAGGGCGTCATCCATCGGATGAGCAGTACACCCCCCGATCCGAAGTCCGGCGCACCGAGCGCCCGTACGGACAACCCCGCCACCGGAGCGCGGTACACCGACGTGCCGCCCACCGGAGAGCGACACCCCGAACCGACGCCCGCCGCACCGGGCGTACCCGCCACCGACACGACGGCGGACCCCGCCTGCGTGGACGACTCGTACAGCGGTTACGAACCCCTCTGATCCTGGCCCGACCGGGTCCTGAACGCGACGAAAAGGGTGCCCCCTTGCTGTCCTCAAGACGTGCGCGCGTGCGCGCTCCCCTCTCCCTCCTCCTAGCAGGCTGTCTCGGCGCCGGAGTTCTCGCCGCGATACAGCCGGCCGCCGCCGCGGCCACCTCCAGTTCCTCGGCCTCCTCGTCCGACGCCGACTCCGCCAAGTCCTCCGACCTGCTCAACGCCGTGCCGCAGGACAACGTCCCGCAGAACTACGTCCCGGCCGGCTGCAACAACCCGAGCCTCAAGGACGGCGTGGCCCAGTGCTTCGCCGACGTGCGCACCGGCTCCGACCACATCGTCCGGCCGCAGGTGAGCGCGCCCCCGTCCGCGGCGCTGGGACCGGCCGACATCCAGGCGGCCTACAGCCTTCCCGCCGGAGGCGAGGGCAGGACGGTCGCGATCGTCGACGCGTACGGCGACTCCCACGCCGAGGCCGACCTGGCCGCGTACCGCGCGTACTACGGGCTGCCCGAGTGCACCACCGCCAACTCCTGCTTCCGCAAGGTCGATCAGAGCGGTGGCACGGACTACCCCGCCGACAACGAGGGCTGGGCACTGGAGACCGCGCTCGACCTCGACGCCGTCTCCTCCGCCTGCCCGGCGTGCGACATCCTTCTCGTGCAGGGGGATTCGGCAGGCCTCGATGACCTGGGCACCGCGGTCGATACCGCCGTACGCCTGGGCGCCAAGTACGTCTCCAATTCCTACGGCCTGCCCGGCGAGAGCGCCTCCGAGACCGCGTACGACCACCACTACGACCACCCCGGGGTGGCCGTGGTCGCGTCCACCGGCGACACCGGCCACGTCCAGAACTGGCCCGCCACCAACCCCGACGTGGTGGCCGCCGGCGGCACCCGGCTGACCCGCACCGCGGACACCGAACGCGGCTGGACGGAGTCCGCCTGGACCTCCGGCGGGTCGGGCTGCTCGCTGTACGAGGCCCAGCCCACCTACCAACGGGGGCTCGCCACCGGCTGCGACACCCGCGCGACGGCTGACGTCGCCGCGGTCGCCGACCCCACGACCGGCCTCGCCGTGTACGACACGGTGGGCAGGGACGGCTGGCTGCAGGTCGGTGGCACCAGTCTCTCCGCGCCGCTGATCACGGCGATGTACGCGCTGGCGGGCACCCCCGTCGAGGGCACCTACCCGGTGACCTATCCGTACATCAACGCCTCCGGGCTGAGCGATGTCACCGAAGGGGCCGACGACGACTGCGGCACGGTGGTGTGCACCGCCGGCCCCGGCTGGGACGGACCGACCGGTCTCGGTACCCCGGTCGGGGTGTCCGCGCTGGCTTTCGGCGTCCATGGAACGCTGTCCGGACGAATAGCCGACAGCGTGTCCGGCGCCCCGCTGGCCGGTGCGGCGCTGGCCGTCTCCGAAGAGGTGACGGGCGGCCGGGAGTACCGTGTCACCACCGACGCCGACGGCGCGTACAGCCTTCCCGTCGCGGTGGGCGACTACCGGATCACCGTCACCGACTTCGGCTACCGGGAGAACACCCGCTCCGGAGTGGGCGTCGCCGAGGACCGGAGCACCACCGCGGACCTGACCCTGGTGAAATTGCCCACCCGTATGGTGTCCGGCACGGTGAAGGACGGCAGCGGGCACGGCTGGCCCCTGTACTCGAAGATCACCATCGACGGCTATCCGAACGGAGCGCTCTACACCGATCCCTACACCGGCAGGTACAGCGTGGACCTTCCGGAGCAGGCCACCTACGCCGTCCATGTGGCCCCGGTCTACCCCGGCTATCGGAGCACGGACCTGAGTGTCCCGGTGGGCACCGCCGACGTCCGTGCCGACGTGGCCCCGGACGTGGACCTGACGGCCTGCGTCGCGCCCGGCCACGCGTACCCGGGCGCGGCCGACTTCGGAGGCTGGACGGGCACCACGCCGGAGCACGGCTGGACGGTCGTCGATCACGGGACGAACGGCGCGACCTGGGACTTCGCCGACAGCTTCCTGGCCAACTACACGGGCGGTACCGGCAATTGGGCCGCCGCCGACCCCTGGGGGCGGGGCGGTGTCCACGAGGACACCGAACTCGTGTCGCCCACCTTCAGCCTGGCAGGCCAGAACGCACCCGTCCTCGGCTTCGACGCCCTCTACGCCCCCAGCAAGGACTCGGTGGCCGACGTCGACCTCAGCCTCGACTCGGGCGCGACGTGGACCACGGTGTGGCACCGGGACACGGCCGAGTACCTGGGCCACGTCGAGGTTCCCCTGACCCGGGCGGCAAACGCGAAGCACGTCAAGGTGCGCTTCCACTACTCCGGCAGCGGCCTCTCGATCTGGCAGCTCGACACCGTCACCGTCGGCTCCTGCGCAGCGGTGAGCGGAGGCATCGTCGCCGGAAAGGTCGTCGACGGCAACACGGGCGACGCCATCACGCCCGCCACCGTCACCGACACCGCCGACGGCTACGCCACGGCGACCACCGTGGCGACCCCCGACGACCCGGCCTTGGCCGACGGCTACTACTGGCTGTTCAGCGCCCCCGTCGGACGGCACACGTACCGGACGTCCGCCGCCCGCTACACCACCTCGACCGGCACCCTCACCACGCGCCCGGACAAGGTCAACCGGTTCGACCGCACGCTCAAGGCGGGCCGCCTGGTGGTGAGTTCGGCCGGTCTGTCCGTCAGCGAGACGCTGGGCGGGTCAGGGAGCAAGAAGGTCACCTTCACCAACAAGGGGCAGGCGCCGCTGCACGTCGACCTCGGTGAGCAGAGCACCGGTTACACCTCACCGGACGGCACCTCCACGTACACGACGGACTCCTCGGCAGGCGCCCCGACGCTGCGCGTGAAGGGCAACTACTCGCCCGGACCGATGAGTTCCCTCCCCGCGGCCACGAAGAGCACGACGAACGCCCCATCAGCTACGGGTCCCTGGACCGGCATCGCCGACTACCCCGAGCCCGTCATGGACAACGCCGTGGGCACCTACCAGGGCAAGGTCTACTCCGTCGCCGGAATCTCCGGACTCTTCGGCGGGGAGTACCTCGACCGCGGCTATGTGCACGACCCGTCCACCGACGCCTGGACACCCATCGCCGACCTCCCCGAGGCCCTGGAATCACCCGGCGGGGCATTCGTCGACGGGACCATGTACGTCGTCGGCGGCTGGACCGCGGACGGCGCCCGCGCCACGCTCTACGCCTACCACCCCACCACCGACACCTGGACCCGCCTCGCCGATCTGCCCCAGGCGATCGGCATGCCGAACGTGACCACCCTCGACGGCAGCCTCTACGTCATCGGAGGCTGCACCGGATCCGGCTGCGGAGACAGTGTCAGCACCGTCTACCGCTACACCCCGGCCACCGACACCTGGACCCGCCGCGCCGACTACCCGTTCACCATGGAACGCGGGGCCTGCGCCGGCATCACCGGTGAACTGGTGTGCGCCGGCGGCATCACGGTCGTCGGCGGAGGGGTCGCCCCCCGCACGGGACAGACCTACCGCTACAGCCCCTCCGCCGACACCTGGACCCGTGCGGCCGACATGCCCGACGCGAGCTGGGGCGCGACCGCCAGCGGGAACGACGGCAGACTCCAGGTCGTCGGCGGCGTCGTCGGAACGGCCGCGGTCAACACCGTCGTCGAATACGACCCGGTGTCCAACTCCTGGTCCAGCCTGCCCAACACAGGCTCCGCCGTCCTCCGGGCCGGCGGCGGCTGCGGGATCTACCGCATCGGGGGCATGACCGCGGCCCTGGACACCGCCTCCTCGGCCGAGGTGCTGCCCGGGCACGACCAGTGCGACGGCGACGACGTCACCTGGCTGTCGGCGGACAAGACCTCGTTCGATCTCGCCCCCGGCCGGTCCACCACGGTCACCGTCCGCGCTGACGCCTCCGCCGTGGCCACGGCCGGCACCTACACAGCGCGGCTCACCTACACCACAGACGCCCCCTACACCGGAGCGTCGGTCGCGGTCGGTCTCAAGGTCACGATCCCGCGGACCTGGGGGCACCTCTCCGGAACGGTCACCGACGAACACACGGGAGCACCGCTCGCCGGAGCCACCGTCCTGATGTGCCCGGTGGCGCACGCCGGGACGACCGGCTGCGGCCAGCTCGTACACACCGTTCGCACGGACTCCGACGGCCACTACGACCTCTGGCTCGACGCCCGCCCGAGCCCGCTGCGGATCACGGCCTCCGCTGCCGGCCACCGCCCGGCATCCAAGGAGGTGACCCTGCTGCCGGGCCGCGCCACGACGGCCGACCTGTCGCTGACCGCGACCTGATCCCACCGCCACCCGTTCACGTCGCGCCCACCCAGACGCTCTGTCCGGGCGGGCGCGGCTTCGCCTTCTCCCTGTGCACACCCCGGGACGGATGTCCCTCGGTGGGTGTGGCCGGTCCGCGCCGCGAGGAACTGGCAGTGCTCGCCGGGGTGGGCCAGTCGTACTGCGCGCGGCTGGAGCAGGGGCAGTCCACCGCCGGTCCGGAGTTCCCGAAGGTGATCGCCCAGGCCGCTGCGGCAGGGCGGGACCGCGCGTCGATGTCTGTCCGGGCCGGATTTTGTCGCGGTCGCCGAGCTGAGGGAAGCCGCGCCGAGCGACGCCAAGTGCCCTTCGCGCAGGGCGGTTACGCGGGCGGCTCAGCAGGTTCTGCTCGCGCCTGTTGTGCGTGGCGGACGTGAGCCCGGGACCCGACCTCTCGGCTGTGTTCTTCCGACCCATTGTGGTTGGGCCCGCGCCCCTTTACTGTTCGGCTTTGCCTGAGTCTGTTTGATGCTGTTCGCCCAGTCGGTCTGGAGGCCGCCGTGCGGGATGGTCGGAACGGTTCAGAGGGTGCGAGACCCGGTCGCCGTCGCTGGTGGAGGGCGATCCTCGCGACAGCCGCGACCATCGCCCTGGCGGCCGGCCTGACCGCGCCGGCCACGGCGGCGGCGCAGGACGTCGGCGAACAGCCGCCCGCCGTCAGTGCGCAGGCGCACACGGTGACTCTCGACGGCTACTCCTTCCTCGTCGACGGCCAACGCACCTACCTGTGGTCCGGCGAGTTCCACTACTTCCGGCTCCCGAGCCAGGACCTGTGGCGCGACATCTTCCAGAAGATGAAGGCCGCCGGCTTCAACTCGACCTCCCTGTACTTCGATTGGGGCTACCACTCGCCCAAGCCGGGTGTGTACGACTTCACCGGGGTGCGGGACGTCGACAAGCTGCTCGACATGGCCCAGGAGGCCGGCCTCTACGTCATCGCCCGCCCCGCGCCGTACATCAACGCGGAGGTCGACAGCGGCGGCCTGCCCGGCTGGCTGACCACCAAGGCGGAGAACAACCGCAGCGACGACCCGCGGTTCCTGAAGTACGCGGACGAGTGGCTGACCCAGATCGACCGGATCATCGCCCGCCACCAACTCACCAACGGCACCGGGTCAGTTATCGCCTACCAGGTCGAGAACGAGTACTACAACGGCTCGGCCGCCGGCCGCTCCTACATGCAGCACCTGGAGGACAAGGCCCGCGCCGACGGCATCACGGTCCCGCTGACCGGCAACAACAACGGCACCTTCAACTCCGGCACCGGCGCCCTGGACATCGACGGCCCGGACTCCTACCCCCAGGGCTTCGACTGCTCCAACCCCTCGAAGTGGAACGGCGTCCCCGACATCAGCTACGACCACCCGGCCGGGAAACCGCTGTACTCGCCGGAGTTCCAGGGCGGCGCCTTCGACCCCTGGGGCGGCCCCGGCTACGACAAGTGCGCCCAGCTCATCAACGACCAGTTCGCCAACGTCTTCTACAAGCAGAACATCGCCGTCGGCGCGACCGCGCAGAGCTTCTACATGACCTACGGCGGCACCAACTGGGGCTGGCTCGGCATGCCCGAGAACTACACGTCGTACGACTACGGCGCCGCCATCCGCGAGACCCGCCAGCTCGACCCGAAGTACGACGAGGACAAACTCATCGGCTACTTCACCCAGTCGGTCACCCCGCTGACCAAGACCGAGGCGATCAGAGCCACACCACCCGACGACTCCGCGGTCGTGGACACCGCCAGGATGAACCTCGACACCAAGACGCAGTTCCACGTACTGCGGCACGGGAACTCCACCTCCACGGCAGTCGACAAGACCCACATCTCCCTGGACTTCAACGCCCAGCCGACCAGTGACACCACCTACACCTGGGACGACCCCGACTCCGCGCTCCAGTACGCCGGTTCGTGGTCCCATGTGGCCAACACGAGCTACACCGGCGGCGATTACCAACACACCGAGTCGTTCTCGAACAAGGCCGGCGACTCGCTCACCGTCCCCTTCGACGGCACCGCGATCCGCTGGATCGGCTCGAAGACGAACAACCACGGCAACGCCGACGTCTACCTCGACGGCACCAAGACGGCCACGGTCGACGACTCCGGCAGCGAGAGCCAGGCGGTGCTCTTCCAGAAGACCGGCCTGACACCCGGCGCACACACGCTGAAGATCGTCGTCGCCGGGAACCACAGCTCGGGATCCACGGACAACTACGTGGCCGTCGACGCGATCGACGTACCGACGGCCGCCACCGCCGAGCCGACCTACCCGGTCATACCGCAGCAGCCAGGCACCGCGATCACCCTCGACGGCCGCGACTCCCACGTGATCGTGGCCAACTACCGCCTCGGTGAAGCGCAGTTGCAGTACTCGACCTCCGAGATCATGACCAGCGCGACCATCGGGGACCGGGACGTCGCCGTGCTCTACGGCGACCAGGGCAGCGACGGCGAAACCGTCCTGCGCTACGCCACCAAGCCCACCGTGACCGCCAACGGCGGTACGGTCACGAGCAGTTGGGACCCGGCCACCGGAGACCTGCGGCTCAACTACACGCACCAGGGCCTGATCCGCGTCAGCATCACCGGCGACGGCAAGCGCCCGCTGCTCCTGCTCGTCGGCGACAAGGACACGGCCAAGACCTTCTGGCGTCAGGACACGGCGAGCGGCCCGGTGCTCGTGCGCGGCACCCACCTGCTGCGGACGGCGACCAGCCTGCACGGCGGCCACACCGTGGCACTCACCGGCGACAACGCTGACGACAAGAACATCGAGGTGTTCACCTCCGCCGCCCAAGTAACCTGGAACGGCCGGACATTGGGCACCCAGGCCACCGACACGGGGAGCCTCACCGCGAAGATCCCGGTGGCCGCCCCGATCCACCTGCCGACGCTGACCAACTGGAAGCACGCCGCGGAATCCCCGGAAGCGGCCCCCGGTTTCGACGACACCAGCTGGCAGGTGGCCGACAAGGCGACCACCAACAGTGTCTCCGGCGCCAACTCCCTGCCGGTGCTCTACGCCGACGACTACGGATTCCACACCGGCAACACGTGGTACCGCGGCCGCTTCCGCGCCACCGGCAAGGAGACCGGCATCCACCTGGTCTCGGACTCCGGGGGAGGAGCCCAGGCGTTCTCCGCCTGGCTGAACGGCACCTTCCTGGGCAGCTCCACCACGGGCAGCGGCGACTTCACCTTCCCGGCAGGTTCCGTGAAGTCCAGCGGCGACAACATCCTCTCCGTGCTCACCGTCAACATGGGCCACGAGGAGGACTACAACTCCACCAACGGCAACAAGACCGCGCGCGGCCTGACCAGCGCCTCCCTCGTCGGCGCGCCCCTGACGTCCGTCACCTGGCGCCTCCAGGGCGTACGGGGCGGCGAGGACCTCCAGGACACCGTCCGCGGCCCGCTCTCGACGGGCGGCCTCTACGGCGAACGGGCCGGCTGGTCCCTGCCTGGCTACCCGGACACCAACTGGGACCGCGTGTCCCTCCCGACAACCGACACGACACCCGGGGTCTCCTGGTACCGGACCGACGCCAACCTGGACCTGCCGCACGGCCAGGACACCTCGCTCGGGCTGACGTTCACCGACGACCCGTCACGCAAGTACCGCGCCACGGTCTTCGTCAACGGCTGGCAGGTCGGCAACTACGTCAACTACCTCGGCCCACAGCACACCTTCCCTGTCCCCAACGGCATCCTGAACCCGAACGGCCACAACACCATCGCCATCGCCGTGTGGAACCTCGACGGCACCACCGGGGGCCTCGGCAAGGTCGCCCTGACCAACTACGGCAGTTACGCCTCGTCCCTGCGCGTCGCGCAGAACGACAGCCCGTCCTACGACCCCCGTAGTTACGCCATGCCGAAGCGTCCGGGAACGGACGTCACCCTGGATGTGCCGGACACCGCCCAGCCGGGACAGACCTTCACCGCTCGGGCGACGGTACGGGTGCCGAAGGACCGACCGTCCGCTTCCGGACTGACGGCGTCGCTCTCCGCGCCCGACGGCTGGAGCGTGAGTGCCACCAGCCCCACATCGGTCAAGCGCCTGCAGCCCGGTGCATCGGCCACCTTCACCTGGCAGGTCGAGCCGCCGACCGGGACGTTGCCATCCGCCTCGGCACTCACCGCCACGGTGCACTACCGGCAGAACGGACGGCAGGGCGTCAGCGATGACGAACGCATCGTCAGAGGGATCCCACCGGCTCCGCCGACCGGGAAGAGCGACGTGAGCGACCTGCCGTTCCTCTCCTCCACCAACGGATGGGGCCCGGTGGAACGGGACACCAGCGTCGGCGAACAGGCGGCCGGTGACGGCCGTCCGATCACCATCGCCGGCGTCGGCTACGCCAAGGGCCTGGGCACCAACTCCGTGAGCGACGTCGAGCTCTACCTCGCCGGACAATGCTCGCGGTTGACGGCGGAGGTCGGCGTCGACGACGAGACGGGCGGCGCGGGCACGGTGACGTTCTCCGTGATCGCCGACGGCAAGACCCTGGTCACCACGCCGACGATCCGCGGCGGACAGGCCGCGGTGCCGATCGACGTCGACGTCAGCGGTGCCCAGGTGATCGACCTCAAGGCCGGTGACGCGGGCGACGGCAACGGCAACGACCACGCGGACTGGGGGATCCCGACGCTGACGTGTGAGTGACCGAACGCCGCTTCGTTCGCGAGGTACGGTCGACGACTGAGGACCTGGGGCTCCCCCGACGCCGGGGGAGTCGCCGTCGGCTCCGAGGCGGGTGAGCGAAGCCAGTTCCTACACGGGGCTCGCATCGTCGAGAAAGTGAAGCAACACGGCGGCCTCGGCACGTAGCCGTGCGACACGGTGCGCGTGCGCGGGCGCAGTCAACGTTGCGGCCGCCTCCAGACGCTCGGCGGCTTCGGCCTTCACGATCTCGACCACACGGTGCTCGCTCAGCTCACGCCGAGCCCTCTCCGTGACGCCGACACCAAGCGGCGATTGCTCAAGGGCCAAGCCACGAAGCTCGGTTTCCCGCACGGGTACCGCCTCGGCGTTGTCCAGCGCGCCAAGGGTTGCCCGAAGTGCGCTCACCACGGCCTTGTCACCCGCGCGCATCGCTTCCGGGAGCGCTCGACGCATGCGAAGACTTGAAGTGCTCTCCTTCCTTCGCAAGCTCAGGAAGGAGATTCCTGCCTACCTTGCGGTGGCGGGCTTGACGCCACGGGTGCGTCTGACGACTGCCCTCCCGGCAGCCGGGATCGCCACGAGGCCGATCCGGTACAGGTGCAAGACGTTGCGGGCCGCGTTCCAGTCGGCGTTGCCGGACCAGTCGCAGTCGGGGTTCTTGCAAACGAACGTGGCCTGGTCTTCCCGGCTGCCGGGCGTGATGAAACCGCACGCGGAGCAGCGCAGGGAGGTGTTCGGGGCGGGGACCTTGACCAGGGTTCCGCCGTGGCGGGCGGTCTTGTACGTCAGCATGGTCACGGTCCGTCCCCACGCCTCCTGGCTGATGGAACGGTTCAGGCCCGACTTCTGCGCGACGTTCTTCCCCGGGTTCTCGATGGTTCCCCTGGCGGACTTGACCATGTTCGTGATCTGCAACTGCTCCACCACGACCGTGCCGTACTCCTTGGCAAGGGCGGTGGTGGTCTTGTGCTGCCAGTCAGTCGCTCGTCGCGTGGCTCTTGCGCGGAGCTGCTTGATCTGGTCGTAGGTGCGGTGCAGCCGGTTCGAGCCGCGCTCCTTCGGCATGCGGAAGGACTTGCGGTGCGCGGCTTGCCGCTCCAGGCGTAGCAGCTTGGCCTTCTCGTTCGGATTCAGCCACTTGTCCCGGTCGGCGGTGCCGTCCGGGAGCCGGGGCGGCAGGCCGTGGTCCTGATGATTGCCGTCGGACAGCGCGAGGGGCAGGTTCACCCCGGCGTCGATACCGACCTCCGGCCCGGTGCGAGGCTCGGGCTTCGGCTCAAGTGTCTGGACGCGGAAGGCGATATGCCATCCGAGCCCGTCCTTGACCAGCCGTGCTCCGGTGATCCGGTTCTCTTTGCCGGCGAGCTTGCCGACCGGGAGATCCTTGGTCCACCGGAAGCGGACCCGCCCCACCCTGGGAACGTTGACCATGCCCCACCGTCGGTGCACCCGCTTGATCTGCAAGTCCCGGCCCTGCGGGATGTCCACGGACATGACGGTGCGGAAACGGGCCTTGAAGTTCGGCTCGTCCGCCCGCCCGGCCCAGCAGTTCCGCCACGCCTGGACGTACGTTTTCAGCACCGCCTGCGCGGCCTGCGCAGGCAGCACCGCGTACCAGTCGATCTCCTTGCGGGCCTGCCGCAACGCCTGATCCATGCGTGTCACAGAGCGCTGACACTTCGGCGTCATCTGCCACAGGTCGTGGAGCTGATTCCACATCGCCCGTGCCGCATGGGCCTGCCCATCCATGAGCCGCGTCTGTGCAGGCGTCAGCGCCAGTCGGGCACGATGCCCGAACTGCCGCTTCTCCCACACAAGTTTGCTCATGACGATCACTCTACTGAAGGTGGCTTATGTCACCGCGGTGGAACCCTGATCCCGATGTGCGCACCGGACGCCACGTCGTCTACAACCTGCATGTCCACTTGGTTTTTGTCACCACGTACCGGCGCAAGGCATTCACCGACGCCATGCTGACGCGCACCGGGGAGATCATGCGCGAGGTCTGCATGGACTTCGAGGCCGACCTCAGGCAGTTCAACGGCCAGCAGGACCATGTGCACCGCCTGGTGCACTACCCACCCAAGGTCCAGCTCTCCAAGCTGGTCAACTCCCTCAAGGGCGTCTCCCCCCCCCGCAGGCTCCGCCAGGAATACGACAGCCACGTACGCCGGTACCTGTGGGGCGGACACTTCTGGTCCGGCTCCTACTTCGCCGGATCCTGCGGCGGGCCACCGCTGACCGCCGTCAAGCAGTACATCGAGAACCAGCAGCGCCCCGTGGGCTGAGGACAACACTGCAGACCCGTGCGAACGATGCAGGTCACAGCAGTTCCGAGATGGCCTTCACCCCGCCGTAAACGACGGAGCACTAGCCAAGATCAGAGATAGAGACATGCCGACGAGCCTATGGCGGCGCCCTCGACCCACAACGCGAATTACGTGCTGCGCCAGACCCACCGCAGCGAGGGCCTGCACTGGGAACGTCGTTGCTCTGCTCGTCTGCCTGCCCGGCGGATGCGGTCGTTGGTTCGAAGAACTGGGCAACCAGGAGTGCCCGTCACGGGTCTAGTCACCGATGACACACCATCAGGTTTCGTCGTGTGGGGAGGCGGCGAACCCCGTGTCCCGAGGGGGGACTTCATGCGTATGCGCCCGGCCGTGGCCGTCACTTTCCTGACCGCCACCCTTTCAGCATCGATGCTTCTGGCAACCGCCCAAGCGGCGGGCACGGCCGCCGCCGACGACACCACGTTCTCGAACGTCGTGGTCAACGGAGGCAAGGACATCGTGCTCGGCCTGACCACCAGAAAGACCGTCACGATCACGTGGACGGCCCGTGACCCGGAGGGCGTTGCCGCGTCCTGGGCCTATCTGTGGCACGGTCCCAACACCGACGACGCAGACGGCAGCCTGCCTCTGTACCCGCCGGCGGGAACATGCGTGGTGTCGCCGGCCGACCCGACCACCGCGACCTGCAAGGTGAGCATCGCTGTGAGCGCCGCGCGGGACTTCGACCACAACGGCCTCGCCGGCGCCTGGAAGGTGCTCGCCGGGGCGCAGGACACGGAGGACAACTGGACGGAGATCGACGTTGCCGGTACGGCGAACGTCAAGCGGTACGCCAGGGTAACGGTCAACGCCTCGCCCGAGCCGGTGAAGAAGGGCAGGACGATCACGGTCACCGGGAGGCTGACCCGCGCCAACTGGGAGAGCGGCACCTACACGGGGTATCAGGGGCGGACGGTCCAACTGCAGTTCCGTAAGAAGGGAAGCTCCGTCTACACGGCGTTGAAAACCGTCACCAGCGGCGTCGGAGGCACGCTGAAGACCACCACCAAGGCCAAGGCCGACGGTTACTACCGCTTCGTCTTCACCGGTACCCCCACCACCGGACCGTCCACGGCGACAGGCGATTTCGTCGACGTCAGGTGACGAACCGCACCCGTTCCGGCCTGTCGGCGCGGTGCCGCGGTCGCTCGGGGAAGACCGGCGTCCATCCGGGGTGGACGCCGGCCCGTCCGAACGGCCGGTGATCGTGATGCGGTCGCCCGAGTGCTCGATCCGGTTGCCTGCCGACGGGTGCACGAGCAGACGCCGTGAGACGGCCCGGTCGCTGCCTGCCCAGGATGCCGACGAGGTGTCATCTCCCCTCGTCACCGCGCCGAGGAGCGGCGGACGCCGACATCTCCCGGCGATGCCGGGCTCGCCGACGGATGCGGTCGGTCCGATCCTCGGCGGCCGGCTGACGCAATGGACCTGGCGGGCCATCTTCTGGGTCAACATCCCCGTCGCCGTCGTGGCACTGGTGCTCATCGCAATGGCGCGTCCGCACACCCAGAACCGGCCGGCCCCGATGGACCACCGCGGACTGGCCCTCATCGTGGCCGGCGTGGGCCTGAGCAGCTTCCCATTCCAGCAGTCCTATCTGTGGGGCCGGCACTCCGCGGCGACCTGGCTGTGCATCGTCGTGGGCCTGCTGCTGCTCGTGCTCTTCGTCCTCGTCGAGAGGCGAACGACCCCTCCGCTGCTGGACGTCGAACTCTTCCGCGACCGGGCCTTCTCCGTACAGAACGTCGTCCTGGGCGTGGCCATGGCAGCCTTCGTGCCGGTGTTCTGCTTCACGAGCGTGTACGCGGAGACCGGCCTCGGAAACAAGGGGTCCGAGGCCGGTCTCGACCTGCTCTACTTCTTCCTCGGCTTCTTCCTGTCAACACCGACGCGGTCAACCGGGCACCCCAACTCTCCTGCGGCGAGGCGACCGGAGTCACCCAGACCGTACGCAACTACGGCTCCAGCCGGGGCCTGGCCGTCCTCGGCACGATCTTCGCCTCGGTGCTCCGGTCACGGAGCACCCAGTCCCTGATCGCGCAGGGAACGAGCCATGCGGCGGCGAGCCGGGAGGCCCTCCGCACCTGGCCGCCTTGAGGCCAAGCGACTCGACTCCACCCGACTCGGGACAGCTCAGAGCCTCCGACAGACCCGGAGCAGTTCACCTGACAATCGGCCGAGGAAGCCGTGGACGGGCCGAGACGAGCCGCCGATCAACCCGGTGACCGGGGGGACTGGTTGTGCTCGCTCTCCGGTACCCGCACGGGGGAGGGACGCCGGCCCGCGGTGCCGGGCTACAAGTTCAGCTATGCCTCAGGTACGGCGGCGGGCGAAGCCGCCGTCACAGCCGCAGGACGACCAAGGCCGTGTCGTCGGTGTTGCCCTCTGCGGGGAGCAGGTCGGCGAGCAGGGCGTCGGCCAGGGGCTCGGGTTCCGCGTGTCGGTGGTGGGCGAGGGATGCGGCGAGGCGGGCCAGACCGCGGTCGATGTCCTCCGTGCGACGCTCGATCAGTCCGTCGGTGTACAGCACGAGGGTGGCGCCCTCGGCGAAGGGGACGCTCGTCTGCGGCCGGCCGACATGCTCGGGTCGCGCGCCCAGGGGCGGGTCGGTGGCCTGGTCGAGGAAGGTCACCGTGCCGTCGGGGTCGAGCAGCGCTGGGGGAGGGTGACCCGCGCAGCTGTAGGTGATGGTGTGGTCGTCCCAGTCGATGAACGTCGTCACCGCGGTGGCGGACTCGGCGCCCTCGACGAAACGGGCGTAGAGACCGAGGGCCTCCAGGGCGGGGCCCGGCCCGTCGGCGACCCGGCAGGCGGCGCTCAGTGCGCTGCGCAGCTGGCCCATGGCGCAGGCGGCCGCCAGACCGTGCCCGACGACGTCACCGACGGCGACTGCCATTCCGCCGTCGGGCAGGTCGACGAGGTCGTACCAGTCGCCGCAGACGTTCAGGGCGTCCACGGCGGGCCGGTAGCGGACGGCCGCCCGGTGGTGGCCGACCGGTCGCGGCGGGGGCAGCATCGCCGCCTGCAGGGTCAGGGCCACCTCGCGCTCATGGGCGTGGGCCCTGCGCAGCCGCTCGTTGACCTCCTGCAGCTCACGCGCCCGGGTGTACAGCTCGGCTTCCAGGATCCGGGACCGTCTGTCGTCGGCTCGGCCACCGAAGGCCCGGACGAACTCGGTGACCTCCTCCACCCGGTGGACGATCAGCGTCACTTCGCCGTCCCGGCCCCGGATGGGCGCGTTGACGGGGCTCCAGAAGTGCTCCACCCATCGGCCGGGCCGCAGGGGGTCCTCGATGTCGTAGCGGAGCAGGGCCATGGTGTCGCGCTCGCCGGTGGTCGCCGCGCGCAGCATCGACTCCCGGGTCTCGCGCATGCCGGCCGCCGCCGGGTCCTTGGGGTTCTCGGGGAAGACGTCGAAGATGTAGCGGCCGACCAGCTCCTCGCGTTTGCGTCCCGACAGGCGCTCGAAGTCCCGGTTGGCGTCGACGTAGACCAGCTCGGGGGTGAGCAGCGCCACCATGCCGGGCAGGTCGCGGAAGACCGCCTCATAGTCGATCTCCGGATCCTGCATGGCCTGCCCGCTTCGACGCCGAGGGTCACTGTGTCGTTCCACGATAGGAGGGATCTGGCCATGAAGCCCGGAAACGGCTCTTTTCGGTTCGGTGAGCAGTGACGATGGCGTCGGCCGTCACCCGAGCGAGTGGCCTGCTCGGGGAGAGCGCCCTGGACGGCCGCATGATGGTTGGGCCCGGTGAGCGGCCACGGCGTTCATGATCCGGTCCGTGTCGAGCCGCCGGTGTGCGTGGTGAGACGGCGGTAGGCGGCTCGGGCGTGGAGGATTCGGGCCAGGGCCGTGCCCACCAGGGCGGCGGTGAACAGGCAGGCGAGCCAGAACACGTCGCGGTGTCCGGCCCAGGTGAGGGTGCCGGCGGGCGGGACGGCGAAGCCGTTGAGGAAGAGCCAGCACAGCACCGCGGTGCCGGGGGCCGCCGTGAAGCGGGCGCACAGGCCGAGCAGTACCGAGAGCAGGGACAGTGCGGCCAGCGCCGGAGAGGGCCGATCGGTACTGATCAGCGCATTGAGCAGTGCCACCAGCATCAACGCGCCGCCGGACGCCGCGGCCCAGACGAGTGGCGTGGCCAAGGGCGAGGGAACGGGCCGTGCTCCGGTGCGGAGAGGCACCCAGTCGATCATGCCCGAGACTCCCTTGTGACTGATCGTCGCGCTCATCCTGGCGACGGGGAAGCCAGCCTGCCCGAGTCCGTGCCACCGGTACAACCTCACCCCACGGCTCAAGTCCCGGTCCGCACGGCCCTCACCGACCCGGGCACGGGCGAGGGCTCGCCGTGCGGATGCCCTCACTGAAGTCTCCTGCCCGGCCCGAGCCTCCCACTTCAGCGCCGCTCCCGCGACCAACTGCTGCTCCATCGCGTCGACACCCAGCACGACGGCCTCTACGACGACTACGGCGTCGAGGTGAGCGTCTACCCAGCGGGCTGGTCGATCGCCACCGCCACCCACCTCGTCCACGCGGTCTGCGCAGCTTTCCTCCCCCGGCCCGCCGTTGAGCAGACCCGACGTCCGGGGTTCGTGGACGTGTCGGTATCTGCGTACGCCTTCGTACGTCGGAGAACCGGCACCCTTTGTCCTCTCGGAGGGCTGCCCGGAACACGGGACGGCCACCGCATCTGATGCTCGGCGCCGAGACCGTTCACCGGCCCTGGCGCTTCAGCAGTGCGTCGAGGCGGGGGTAGACGGTGCGGGCGTTGTGTTCTTGGACCGCCGCCAGGTCGTCGGCGGGCAGGTCTGCGGCCTCCATGTAGCGGCGGGTGTCGTCGAAGTGGTGGCCGGTGCACGTGTCGATATCGCGTACGGCCCCGATCATCTCCGAGGCGAAGAGGATGTTGCGGGCCGGGATGACCTCGTAGAGGAGGTCGGAGCCGGGCTGGTGGTAGACGCAGGTGTCGAAGTAGACGTTGCCCAGGACGTGTTGCTCCAGCGGCGGTTTGCCGAGTGCCATCGCGAGGCCCCGGAAGCGGCCCCAGTGGTAGGGGACGGCACCCCCGCCGTGCGGGATGACGAACCGCAGGGTGGGAAAGTCGGCGAAGAGGTCGCCCTGGACGAGCTGCATGAACGCGGTGGTGTCGGCGTTGAGGTAGTGCGCGCCGGTGGTGTGGAAGGCGGGGTTGACGCTCGTGCTGACGTGGATCATCGCTGGGATGTCGTACTCCACCATCTTCTCGTAGAGGGGGTACCAGGAGCGGTCGGTGAGGGGTGGGGCGGTCCAGTGGCCGCCCGAGGGGTCGGGGTTGAGGTTGACCGCGACGGCGCCCAACTCCTCGACGCAGCGCGTGAGTTCCGGGATGCAGGCGGCGGGGTCGGTGCCGGGGGACTGAGGGAGCATCGCGGCGGGCACGAAGCGCTCGGGGTACAACTGGCTGACGCGGTAGCAGAGTTCGTTGCAGATGGCCGCCCAGGCGGCGGAGGTCTCGAAGTCCCCGATGTGGTGCGCCATGAACGACGCGCGGGGCGAGAAGACGGTGATGTCGATGCCGCGTTCGTCCATGAGTCGCAACTGGTTCGGCTCGATGGTCTCGCGCAGTTCGTCGTCGCCGATGCGCAGGTCCGTGCGGGCGGGGGCGGCGGACGGACCGGTGAGGGAGGCGATCTGCCGCCGGCGCCATGCCTCCAGGGCCGGCGGGGCGGTCGTGTAGTGACCGTGACAGTCGATGATCATGAATTCTTCCCTCTCGCGGAAGCCTCGTCGTGACGCGGCGCAGGGCTGTGCCGGGCACGCGGTCCAATGTCGTCGAAGAAATCCGGGAGGGGTACGCCGTCGATCGGCGCAGCCATTGGGACGCCCGGCGAGGGTGATGTCGCAGGCCCGGAGGCTGCCTCGGGGATGTGTGTCATGGGAGGCTGCGGCTACGGGCGGTGGTGTGCGGCCGGACACTCGCGTCGGCCCCCGGCGCCTGCCGTCCCCGGCCGGCCTGAGATCGCCCCGCCTCGCCCCGCGTCATCCCGTTTCGCTCGCGGGTGCGTGTCATGCGGCTGTCTGGTACCCGGCATCGAGCTCCGCGTGCAGCCGGTCCCGGTCGATGGCGTTCTCCCATTTACCGACCACGAGTGTCGCCACGCAGTTGCCGGCGACATTGGTGAAGACGAAGGCGGCCGACAGGATGCTGTGAATACCGACGACCAGGGCGATGCTGTCCACCGGGATCTTGTGTGTGGCGCTCAGAGTCAGTGCCAGCACGGCGAGCGCGGATCCCGACACTCCCGCGCCGCCCTTGGACGTGAGCAGCAGGACGAGCAGAAGACCGACCTGCGCCTGCCATCCCAGATCACTGCCGGTCGCCTGCGCCAGAAAGACGCTGACCGAGGCGAAGTACAGACACGTCCCGTCGTGATTGAAGCTGTACGCGGTGGGAAGCACCAGGCCGACCACGGGCTCGTCCACTCCAAGTTGCTTGAGCTTGGAGGTGAGTTGAGGGAAGACGCTCTCCGACGAACTGGTACCGAGCACGAGGAACAGCTCCGCGCGGAAGTACCGCATCAGCTTGAACAGACTGATGCCCGCATACCGCGACACCGGCCAGAGAACCAGGAGGAAGAAGAGCAGGACGATCAGATAGAAGACTCCGATCAGTTTCCCGAGCGAGGTCAGTGTGCCCAGTCCGTACTTGGACACGGTGAACGCGATGGCGCCGAAGGCCGCGAGGGGTGCGATGCGCATGACCTTGCCGATGATCCAGAACAGGGTCTGCTGGACGCTGCCGACGATGTCCAGTACGGGTTGCGCCCGATCGCCGAGAGAGGCCAGCCCGCAGGCGAACAGAACGGAGAACACCAGAACTTGAAGGATGTCTCCTTCGGCGAACGCTTGTACCGCGGATGTGGGCACCAGACTGACGAGGAAGTCGTCGAAGCCCTCCGACTTGGCGGGTGCGGTGTTCGCCGCCGCGTGCAGTGACGACGGATCTATGTGCATGCCCGCACCGGGGCGGAGCACGTTGCCCACGACGAGCCCGATGACGAGGGCGATCGTCGTGATCACCTCGAAGTACACGAGCGCGCGCACCGCGATACGGCCGACCTTGCCGAGATCACGGACACTGGCGATGCCGTGGGTGACGGTGCAGAAGATGATGAGGCCGACGACCATCTGGATGAGGTGGATGAAGATGTCGCCGAGGAATTGAAGATGGTGTCCGACGGACGGGGCGAAATTGCCCACGACGACGCCCAGTGCGACTCCGGCGATCACCTGGAAGGCGAGGTCGTGGTAGAAGCGGTGGCGCGGTTTGACCGGTTGCACGGGTGTGGCCGTGGATGTTGCTTCACTCATCGTCGTTTCCAGTTTCTTCGTTGAAAGACTGGTGGGGAGAACCGGTTGGGGAACACCGGTCGGGAAAACGGGGAGTCCGGCCGGAGCAGTCGGCGTACGGGGGCTCAGTCGGCGTCGCTGCCGAGAACGCTCCGTGCCGGTTCGAAGATCTCGTCCGGGGTGAGTCTTCTGGGCAGCAGTCCCTGGTCCAGACAGGCCCCCACGATGTGCTCGATCGGCTCGCGCAGGCGGTCGAAGCCGAAGAGGGTCGGGGACGGTACGTCGGCCGGGCGCTCGACGGCGGCGTCGGCCCTGAGCAGAAGGTGATACGCCGCTCGGACCGCCTGCGGCTCCCAGCGGCAGGCCCACGCACCGGCGACGACCATGTGGTTGACGGGCATGTATCCGTGCTGGTGCCACCACTGCTCGTCGCGGGTGTCGGCGTCCGGGACGACGCGAACGAACTCCTCTCCCTCGGGGAGATCGTTGCCGAGTATCGCGGCGTCGATCCGGCCCTCGCGCAGCATGTCGGGCAGGGAGGCCCCGCCGCTCCCGCGCCTGACGAAGTCGGGGTCCGTGTACTGGGCCACGTGGGGTTCTTCGTGGGTGATCCATCGCATGTCGCGTGCCGCCAGACCGAAGTCCTCGGCGAGGTGCGAGCGCACCCACATGCCCGTGGTCTGGGTGTACGAACGTACACCGACGTGTGTGCCTGCCAGTTGGGCCGGGGTGACAGGTCGTGAGGCGTGGGCGATGAGACAGCCGCGCTGGAAGCGCGCGGCCACCACGGCCGGCAGCAGGACCACGGGGCGGCCGTAGGCGATGGCCTGCAAGGCGGTCACGACGGCCAACTCGCTGAGGTCGTAGGCCTCTTCGCGCACCATGGGTGCGAAGGCCCGGTGGACCGGTGCGATGTCGGTGAACGACAGGGTGACCCGCTCGTCACGGAGTTCGCCGCTCTTCAGTTTCGCGGTGTGCGGGTGGTCGGCGAGGACGGTTCGCAGGACGGCGGGCTCAGGCACGGGCTTCGCCCGTCGTCGCGAGGGAGGGATAGAACGCGCGGGCCGTACCGCCGAAGACCGACCTCAGGTCGTCGTCGGAGAGGCCGGACAGCGCGCCGCGGGCCTCGTCGAGGATGCCGGCGAGAGTCCCGTCCGCCGCGGGGAAGTTGGAGCCCCACGCGATACGTCCGGCGCCGTACGAGGCCACCAGGTCCGTCAGGAAAGCCTCGGTCGTGGACTTGCCCGCCTTGGCGGCCTCCAGGGCGCGGTGGGTGAGTTTCAGGTGTACACCGGGGTGGATCGCCAACTCGAAGAGTCTCCTCGACAGTCGGTACGGGTGGCCGTCGGACAGGTCGGGGCGCGCGCAGTGGTCGAGCAGTACCCGCACACGGGGAAAGCGCTCCAGCAGGTTCTGCAGGGCGGGCAGCCCCTGGACCGTCATCTGCAGACACACGGGGATCTCGTTCTCCTCCGCATAGGCCCACGCGGGATACGAGCGCTCATGCCCCAGCCAGTCCGCCTGGCCGGGCATCGTGGTCCCGGTGGTGAACAGGCGGAAACCGGAAAGTCCCTGGTCCTGCCACTTCTTGATCTCGGTCACGGCGTCGTCGGCCAGGGCGTCGATCGAGTAGACCCCGGCGAACCGGTCCGGGTGGGAGCGGACCGCTTCGGCGACATATCGGTTGTCGTGGCCGTAGACCGTGGACGCCTGCACCACCACCGCCCTTGAGATACCCGCCCCGTCGAGTGCGCGCGTCAGGCCGTCGATGTCCACCGGGTGGGCCTGCGACCACGCGGACTGTCGTCCCCCGACAGGGGCGTGGGGATATCGCGCGGTGTCCGGTGAGATGACGTGTGTGTGCGTGTCCACGATCTCCATCAGGCCTCCCAAGGTCTTCGGATCGGTGTCGGTCGCTCGGCATGGCCGAAAGTCGTGCACCGACTGCACCGACTGAAGTCCAGGGCGGCAGGATTGTCAACAATTTCATCCGAACATTTTTGCAGTTATGAGTCGGCGAAGGTGCCGCCAGCCGTGGGGGGCGGGGGGTGACACGCAGCCCAGGACGACGCGATGCCGGTCCTGAGGTGGGGGAATCTCCGTCTGCCGATCCGCCGTGGACAGCGCCGTGTCCCAGGCGTGGTCGGCTGCGCCGACGATGACAGGTGTGTATCGAAGTGGCGGCGCCGCCACGAGTCGCGTTGCGTCGTGGCGGGCGCCGATCGGCCCATCCGGCCGGGCTCAAGCGGTTGACGGTCTCGCGGGAGCGGGCGTGTTCCCCCTGGTGGAGTCCACAGTCCCCAGGTCATCGCTCCACACGAGGTGTCGGCGGTCCGCTACCGGGTGACCCGCCGCAGCAGCTCGGCGGCCTCGGGCACGCGCTTGTCGTAGCCGGACTGCTGGGGCAGCAGGCGCGGGAAGGGGTTCCGCAGGTGAACCTGGGCGTGGCGGAGCCACCCGGCCTCGGAGGTGAACCTGAGCATGGCCGGCACCATTGCTGGCCTGACGAGTTCGGCGCCAGATGCGAAGACGCCTTCAGCAGGCCGTCGGCCTCACATGGGGTGTCGTCGCGAGGGTGTCCAGAGCGTTCGTCACAAGACGGGTGCACTCGAAGCAACCGGCTTCAGCCCAGGAGGCAAGAAACCCTCCTCCCGCCGACATCTCGGCGCGCTCACCTGGGGGCGACGGAGCGGGCGGTCCCGGTCGTGCGCAGTTCGTCGATCACGCTGGCCAGCTGTGCCTCGGTAGCCGCTTCGGCGGAGTCGGCGTCACCGGCCACGATGGCGTTGATGATGGAGAGGAGCTGGGGCAGTGACTGCTGCGGACGCCCAGGCCGCATCGCGAGGCGGAACTGGAAGCGCACCATCTGCGTGTTGAGCCGCTCCAGTTGACGTTTGGCGACCGCCTGGCCGCTGAACTCGATGATGAGGTCGTGCAGCCTTCGGTTGAGGGTCGAGTAGGTCTCGGGGGCGTTCTCGGCGACCGCCGCACACAACTGTGTGCCGAGTTCGGTGAGTTCGGCACGCTGTGCCTCACTCGCGTACGTCGCTGCCCTGCGCGCGCACACCCGCTCCAGCGCGGAGCGGCACTCGGTGATCTGGATGGCTTCCTCGATCGAGATCAGCCTGACCCGCGCCCCGCGGTTGCGGACTATCTCCACCAGGTCGTCGGAGGTGAGGTCGACCAGCGCTTCGCGTACGGAGCTCCGGGTCACCCCGAGATCGTCGGCCAGGTCCTGCACCACCAGCCGCTGTCCCGGCACAAGGTCACCGTTCCGCAGAGCGTCGCGGATGTGCGCGCTCACGTGGCTTCGAGCAGCCGCCCCCTTGATGCGCGTGCTGGTCACCGGCTGTCGTTCCTCTCTCGCACGCGAACATCCGCCGCCGTGTTCACAGGCTTCGGATCAGATCACTGATTTTATCATCGGAGATATTGTCAGCAATTATTGGTGACGGTCGGCCGGGCTCACGGCACATGGCGCCCGCCGAGCGGCAAGAAGAAGCCAAGTGGTCTTCCCCGGATCCTGCCACGGGTGACGTGGCCACCATGTCGTTGTGAAGGACAACGACAAGATGTCGGTGCAGCGCCACCGGTTGTCAGTGGCGGCGCGCAACATGCACTGCGTGACGAAGAACTACGCCTCGCCGCACGTCTCGGCGACGGCACCTTCTAAATCGGCGGTGACCGTGGCCCGATCGCGCTGGACGTCGCCGACAGTGGGCAGCGTTGGCAGCGGCCCTTCGGCAGGTCGTCATGGTCCACGTCCGCGGTCGTCGACGGGGCCGTGTGCACAGGCAGCGAGGACATGTCGCTCTGGGCGGTGGACGCGGCCACGGGCGAGAACGATGGCGTCTGCAGACCGGCGGGGAAGTGTATTCGACGCCGGTGGTGGCGGACGGGACCGTGTATGTCGGCAGCCTGGACAATTTCCCGTACGCGATGCACACCTGACGCCCGCGCGCACCCGTGAACTCCCCGTCTACGAGAGCCCGGTCGAGGGCGGTCAACTCACCTTCTGCTGCACGTACGGCGTGAGTCGGACCGGTCCGATCAGGCCGTAGGCCTGTCTCGCGGATGTGCCGAACACCGTGGGGTTGCTGATCCGCAGCCGGTTGAACAACGGGGTGGCCACCTCGACCTCGATGGTGTTGGCGCCGTGGCGCAGATGTCCGCCGAGGTCCACTACGGGGTTGAGCCGGTCGACAGGGTCGAGCTGTGTTCCGTTGACGGTGACCCGGCAGGTGTCGCTGACGCTGCCGAGGCGGAGCAGGGCCCCCGTGTCGGAGGTCCAGGTGGTCGGCAGGGTGATCGTTGTCCGGTAGCGGCCGATGCCGCCCACGTCGGCCAGTTCGGGGATCTGCGACCACGGCAGCAGGGCATCGAGGATGAGGCTGTGCGTGACGATCGTGGTGGTGGTCGCGGTGGCGCCGGGCTGCCAGTCGTCGACCGAGAGCGTCCACTGGTCGAGGGGGACGGCTGCCGGAACCTCGGGGATCTCCGTGGTGACCTGGCGGCCCGTCGACAGGGTGGTGGTGCGGACACCGGCCGTGAAGGCTCGTACGGCCAGAGATCCGTCGGCGAAGAGCGCGGTGTCCGCGTCGGTCGCGACCGCGTGCGGACGACTCCCGGAGCGGTCCCCGAACAGTCCCGGGGCACCCAGCGCTACGACGAGAGTCTCGCCTGGCTGCAGCGTCACCCGGAAGGTGAACGCGTCGCCGTCCTGGGTGTACTGGGCGAGCCGGGTGACCCGCCCGCTCCAAGGGTCCAGCAGGTAGGGGACCGCGCCGGACCCCTTGCGGTGGGTGGCGCGCAGCGTGACGTCGTGGTCGATGAGGGCGACGGGGGGCTTGACGGTCTCGGCGTGCTTGCCGTTGCACAGGTAGTAGAAGTCGGCGTCGTCGGTGACCCGGTGGGCGTTCAGCAGGGTCGACGACACGGAGTAGACCGCGTCGGAGGTCACGCCGAGTTCCGCGAACGCCGCTCCGACCAGGGTCTTGTCGGTGATCCGGCGGACGTTGGGCAGGGCGAGCAACTGGGCGGTCAGAGCACGCAGTTCGGCCGTCTCCCCGTCGTCGGGGAGCCCTGGGGTGAGTGCCTGGTCGAAGGCGCCGAGGAGCACGGTGGGCAGGCCCGCACGCGCGAACTTCAGGAGTCGGCGGGCGTCGGCGACGGCCAGCGTGGGGTTGGAGCCGTAGAAGAAGTCGCCTTCGAGGAACAGGGCCTTGTAGGCGGGTCCGTCGGGCGCGAGGCGCCTGCCGGAGACCTTGGCGGTGGGCAGGTCGAGCAGCGGTCCGCTCAGGAACTGGTGGGTCCAGCCGAGGGGGACGCCCGTCGAGGTCAGCCAGGACGCCCCGATGCCGGTGGCCGTGTAGCCGGTCTGCCGGAAGACGGCGATGTCCGCGCGGGCGGTGCCCGACTGGAGCACCTCGTGAACGCGGCCGAGGTAGGCGGCGATGTCGGGCACATGGCGCCAGGTCGGCTGCCGAGGCCCCCACGACTCGCCGTATCCCGGGGCCCCGCCGTACGGGCTGAACGCGGCGAAGCCGGGCCAGCTGACGCCCGGTGCGGTGGCGTAGGAGAAGCCGTGGATCACGGTCTGGTTGACGCCCGCCGCGTACGCCCCGCCCATGGTGCGCAGGAACTTGTCCCACGTGGTGTTGTAGGCGCCGCCCGCGTACGCGCCCGCCTCGCAGGACAGGATGCGGTGACCGGCCATGTCACGCCCGCCCGCCAGACAGCGGTAGTCGTCGAGATTCTTGAAACCGAGCGACTCGCCCTCGGGGACGTCGAGAACGGCCGCCGAGGCGATGGCGTCGGTCTGGAGACCGTACGGCTGGGAACGCATCTTCATGCCGTGTCCGTGCGCCCAGGACGCGAGCGTCCCGAGGTGGTGCTTGTTGAACAGACCGGAGACGGTCTCCCAGAAGTCGTGCCGGATCTCCTGGGTGAGCCGCGCCTCGAAGGCGAAGATCTGGTTGCCGTTGTCGAGGACGACGGCCGGCAGATACGGCAGCAGGTCGCGTCCGGTGTGTTCGCGGAAGGCCGCGGGCAGGCCGGGCGTCCACTGCAGCCCCTTGGTCTCCAACTCGACGGAGTCCTCGAAGAAGGTGCCGCCCGCCGCTCCGAGGAGTTGACGGAGCGTGGAGTCCAGGATCGTGGAGTCCCAGTAGCGGGTGACGGCCGCGGTCCCCGCCGCGCTGAAGTGGTCGACGACATACGCGGCGGGGGAGGAGTGCGGCCCTGCCTCGGGCTGCTGCCCCGAACCCCGTTGCCAGTACGACAGGATCACCCAGGTCGCCGAGTCGGGTGGAGTCCAGCTCAGATTGCCGCCCGACACCTGGCCGGTCAGGTCGGTGACGCTCTCGGCGTCCAGGCCGGTCGCCTTGCCGCTGGAGTAGGCGGTGTTGACGCGGGCGGCCTGGACGGCGAAGAGCTTCTGCTCGGTGACACCCGAGGCGGCCGCGTAGACGGAGGCCGGCACCGGACCGTCGTAGGCCGCGCCGCCGGTCAACGTGGCCTTGCCGTAGGCGAGTTCCTTCACCGCGGCGTCGTCGTCGGGGGTCACTCCGGGCACGGCGACGGGCCAACTCGGGCCGAGGGTGAGGTCGATGGTCAGTCCGCGTCGGGCGGCCTGCCGAAGCGCGGCCGTCACACCGTCGCGCCAGGCCGGGCTGCCCCACCCGTGGTGGGCGGTGTCCAGCACGGACGTGTCGGTGATGCTGTGGTGCACGGCCGCGATCTCGGCGCCGCCGAATCCGGCGTCTGCCATCCGGTCGATCTCCCGCGCGATCTCCACCGGGTCCACCAGCCCGTCCGGCCACCACCAACGGAACCTGGGCCGGACCGACTTGGCCGGTCGGGCGAACCAACTCGCCGTGGGCGCGGCCGCGATGGAGCGAACCGTCCCGGAGGATGCGGCGGCGCTCGCCGTCGGACCGAGTGTTGTGAGGACGCCCGTCGTCAGAGCGGCCGCCATGACGGACCGGCGCGTCACACCGCCACGCTGCGGGTGGGTTTCGTGCATGCTTCAGCCCCAACTTGTCACGGGTAAGCGAGTGTTGAATCGTTTCATTCACTATGAGTGCGGGAACCGTAATTCGCCCTCTGAAGTGAGGTCAAGAGGAATGACAACGATTCATGTCAGTGAAAAGTGGGGCGTGTTGGTGAAGCGGTGCGCTTCGGGGTGGGATGCCGGGCCGGACCGAGGTCCGCCTGGAGGGGCGGGCGTTCGGCTGGGGTCCGGCGGGTGGGCCGGGGGCGTGGCGTCGACGACTTCGGTGACGGACTGGCGACCGGCGAGGATCCTCGGTATTCCACTGGCTCCCAAAGCCCTTGGCGTACCGGAACCTGGCCGCAGGACTCGGCCGGCACGCCGCGGTGCCCGCTCCGCTGTCCCGCGACGCCGACGAGGAGGTACGCCTGGTCCACTCCCCGCGCCGCGATCTGCGTGGCGACGACGGGCGTGCCACGGCGACAGCGGTCCGCATGATTTGGACCGCCGACCATCTCGACGTGGCCCGATGGCCGCCGCCCAGCCTGGCAGCCGCGGCGAAGCCGAGTGACCGACGCTGATTCCAGGGGGCGCCGCCGCAGGAGGGGCGGGCGTAGGGCAGGCGCTCGGCTTCCCTGACACCACGTGGCCGGGCGCGCGGTAGCCATCGACATCCACCCTTTTCCTGACGGCGCCTGGGTGTGGGGGCCCGTGCCGAGGAGGTCCGTGCCTCGGGCCGGGGAGGGCATTGCGTAGTGAGGGGGCTCGATCCGGCCTGTGCGGGAGGCGGGAACGACGGAGACGGTGGCGTGGTAGCCGCGCCGGTGTCAGCGGTTGGCCCTGCTGGCACCAGTCCGCTTCCCGGTCAGGCGCGGACGCCCAGCAGACGCCCGTTCTGGAGGCCGAAGTACAGTACGCCGTTGGCCACCGCAGGCGTGGAGAAGACCGGGCTGCCGGTGTCCGCCTGCCATCGTTCCTCGCCCGAGACCGCGTCCAACGCCCACATACGGCCGTCCTTCGTGCCGACGTACAGGGTGCCGTCCGCCACCACCGGAGCCCACCGCACCCACACACCGACCTTGCGACTCCACCGTCTCTCGCCGGACACCGCGTCGACAGCCCACAGATATCCGTCGCCGGTGCCGAAGTAAACGAGACCATCGGCCACCGCCGGCGTGGACTTCACCCAGGTGCCGGCCGGGAGCTTCCACCGGACCTGACCCGATGCCGCGTCCACCGCCCAGAGGTGCCGATCGGCGCTGCCGACGTAGAGGATGCCGTCGGCCACCACCGGCGAGGACCACAGTCCACTCAGCGTCTTCAGTTGCCACCGCACCTGGCCGGAGGCGGTGTGCAGAGCCCACAGAACGCCGTCGTCGCTGCCGACGTAGACCGAGTTGCCCACCACGGTCGGTGAGGAGCGCACACCCGTGCCGACACGGACCTGCCACCTGGGCTCCCCTGAGACGGCGTCGACCGCCCGGAAGAAGCCGTCGTTGCTGCCGAAGAGGACCATGCCGTCGGCGGCCACCGGCGTGGACCGCACCATGCCGTCCGTCCTGACCCGCCACCGCTCCCGGCCCGAAACGGCGTCCACCGCCCACAGGCATTTGTCCCAACTGCCGATGTAGACAGTGCCGTTGGTGAAGGCGGGCGATGCGGCCACTACACCGCCGACCCTGCACTGCCGGCGTTCTTCGCCGGACAGGGCGTCGACGGCCCACAGGAGGTGGTTCCAACTGCCCACATATACAGTGCCGTTGACGACGATTGGTGACGATTCCTTCACCGCTCCGCC
Source organism: Streptomyces sp. NPDC048504 (assembly GCF_043200035.1). Lineage (NCBI taxonomy): Bacteria > Bacillati > Actinomycetota > Actinomycetes > Kitasatosporales > Streptomycetaceae > Streptomyces > Streptomyces sp. NPDC048504. Next base: position 2,477 of record NZ_JBICXA010000012.1, on the reverse strand, counting down.
GGTGTCCAGCTGCCAGCGCACGGCACCGCGCCGCTGTCCCTCCTGCTCGCCGTTTCCCTCGGCGCTGCCGGCGGAAACGAGGGCATAGGGCTTGATGACGACCGGCAGGTAGGCGAAGTAGCCGATGACCTCGATCGCGTTGAAAATCCCCAAGGGCACGAGGATTAGTGCCCACCACGGCGTGAGTTGGCCCACGAGGACGGTTATCAGCGCGGCGGCGCAGCCTATCCCTGAGCAACTGGCCACGAGAAGCTCAAGGGCTCCTTTGGCGCGAAGGCCTCGAAGTAGCATGGCCGACAACATATGATCACTCGGGCGCCGAATCGGTCAAGATTGCGGAAAACGTCAACACCCGGTGATCGGGCGGAACTTGCGTGCGGTTCCGGTGCGGTCGAAGGCCGCGGCGGCCGGTTCGAGAGCGTCGAGCGCTGAACGCACGGTCGAGCCTGGTTCCCGTCGTGTGGAGGCCACGTCCTCCTCCAACTGCGGCCATCACACAACTGCCGTCAGAACCATGACCGTTGGCGGTGCGTTCGCCGCCGGTGAGCACCGCTACGGCTCTCGGGGCTGCTCGAACACGAGCGGGCCGGGCGGATCAACAGGGCCCCGAGAGCGGTTAGTTGTCCGCTGCCTCCGTCGTCGCCTCGTCCGATGCCGCGGCTGCCGTGGTCTCGGTGTGAATGGCGTGGCCGCGTTGGGGGGTGAGGTCGAGGGAGGTGAGGACCGAGGAGTGGACGATCGAGGGGAGGGTGTGGCGGAGGAGAGCGGAAACGCTGGTGGAGAGGTTCTGGTAGTTGGTGGTGGCCTGTGACATGGCCTGGACGCCGGCGAACGCGCCGACAAGCACCTGAGCGGTCTCGGTGGGGTTGACGTGGGGGAGGAGTTCGCCCTGTTTCTGGGCCTTGTCGAGGAGTTCGTTGGTGACGGCGGTCCAGTGCTGGAAGGGTCCGGTGCGGTCGAGGCCGTCGGCGCGTTGGTCGAGGGTGAGACGGACGCCGGCCCGGACGAGGGGGTTGGTCTGGAGGCGGTAGGCGTGGAGCATGGTGGTGTCGATGAGTTCTTGGATTTTGCAAGGGCGGTCGGGGACGACGAGCGACTGATCCTGTCCGGCGAGGACACCCAGAGCGAGTTGTTCTTTGGAGCGGAAATGGAAGTAGAGGGCGCCTTTGGTCACGTTGGCGGTGGTGAGGATCTCGCTGATGGTGGCGGCTTGGTAGCCGCGTTCCTCGAAGACCGTGGCTGCGGCCATGAGGATGGTGTGGCGGGTGCGAATGGCCCGGTCCTGCTTGGGTTCTGGCATGTTCGGGCCCCTTTCGTCACGGGTCGGGTGCCCGTCCGTTAAAAATACCGTCCAGTTCGTATAGTCTACGGCGCTGCAGGCGCCGTTGAGCCGTGCCGCCGTATCGGTCGCCGGGCCGCGGGGGAGTTGGAGCGGGGAGGCTGGTCGGGTGCGGGGTGCTGCTTTCGGTGGGTGGGCCGGGCGTGGCCAATTGCCGTGATGTGCCCTTCAGTTCGCGAACAGCCCGCGTGCGGGTGAGAGCTCGCCGTCAAGGGCTGCGTCGATCAGTTGGTTGGACGCTCGGTGGGCCCGGCCAGGCACGGCCCGGACGACGGTGAACGTGAATCTCTAGGAGGAGACAGTGAGGCGGTCGGTGCCCACGCCGAGCGTCTCGAAGGCACCTGGGCGTTGGCGGGTTCTACGCCCGGGGGACTCGGCACCAGGGACCGCGTCGCTCCTTCGAGTCGGCGGATGGGCCGAGGGCCCGGCTCGGGGAAGAGCGCGCCGAACCACGCTTCACGAACTCGAAGCGCCCTCGCCGGGCGCCTCATAGCTGACGGTGGGTCACTCGCAGTCGGCTACCGGATTCATAACCCGAACTCCATTGGCCGGGCGGGTACTTCATCTTGATCAACCTGCGCAGTGCACCAGCGGGATCACGTGGCCCGAGGTCTGCGGCACGTGGCACTCGGCGATGTTCGCCGAGTGCCAACACCGAAGTCGGTGATGTTCTCGGCTGCCAGCTTGCCGTTCGACAGTGTGCCGTTCGGCTGGAAGGCGGTGGCGCGGACGAGGAAGAAGTCCCGAATCGTGTCGTCATGGCCACATACAGACCCGGGCGCGACAACCCTCTGATGCCGCACCGGCGGCCGCGTCCCGTCGAGCGCGGGCCCGGTCTTCTCATGCAACTCGGGGCGCTGTGCCGCGTGTTGCGGCTCGCCGACTTCGATGCAGGTTCAGCAGAGGCGATCGAGCGCGCTACGGGCCACTCGTGGATCGCCGCGACGCCACTCGGCGGACTGCTTCCAGGCGTTGCTGGCTGTCGTTGGCCCGGGGCGGATGGTGTCCCGCCGAGTGGCGTCGCGGCGATCACCTCTCAGGTCTGGGCGGGGTCCGGCCGCATGGTCTTTGACGGGTCCGCAGGACTCCGCTACTCTTCATGCCGAATCAGATATCGGAGTTTACATGGAGGGGCGGG
>NZ_JBICXA010000011.1:79360-346358 GCF_043200035.1 Streptomyces sp. NPDC048504 | reverse complement strand
TGGTGCTGGCGGGCCCCACAGCCGGCCCCCCCCCGCGGGGGGGGGGGGGCCACCCCTCCCGCGGTCCCCCGGGGGGGGGGGGCGGGCGGGGGGGTCACCCCCCCCCCCCCCCCACCAGCACCGGGTCAGGGCCCGGCCAGCTCCTCACGGACTGTGCGGGCCGCGGCGACCAGGTTCTCCAGGGACGCGCGGGTCTCGGGCCAGCCGCGGGTCTTCAGACCGCAGTCCGGGTTGACCCACAGCCGCTCCGCCGGGATCGCCTCAAGTCCCTTGCGCAGCAAGGCCGCTGCCTCGGCCGTACTCGGCACGCGCGGGGAGTGGATGTCGTAGACGCCCGGCCCCGCCTCGCGCGGATAGCCGTGCTCGGTCAGCTCGCCCGCGACCTGCATGCGCGAGCGGGCCGCCTCCAGGCTGATGACGTCCGCGTCGAGGTCGTCGATGGCCTGCACGATGTCGCCGAACTCGGCGTAGCACATGTGCGTGTGGACCTGCGTCTCCGGACGGACGCCGGCGGTGGTCAGCCGGAACGCCTCCGTGGCCCAGGCGAGATACGCCTCCCGGTCCGCCGCGCGCAGCGGCAGGGTCTCGCGCAGCGCGGGTTCGTCGACCTGGATGACCGAAGTCCCGGCCGCCTCAAGGTCGTTGACCTCGTCGCGCAGGGCGAGGGCGACCTGCCGGGCGGTGTCGCCGGGCGGCTGGTCGTCGCGGACGAAGGACCAGGCGAGCATGGTGACCGGCCCGGTGAGCATGCCCTTGACCGGGCGTGAAGTGAGGGACTGGGCGTACGTCGTCCAGCGGACCGTCATCGGTTCGGGGCGGGAGATGTCGCCGGCCAGGATCGGCGGGCGGACGTAACGGGTGCCGTACGACTGGACCCAGCCGTACCGCGTGGCGAGGTAGCCGGTGAGCTGCTCGGCGAAGTACTGGACCATGTCGTTGCGTTCGGGTTCGCCGTGCACGAGGACGTCGAGACCGGTCTTCTCCTGGAAGGAGATGACCTCGCCGATCTCCGCCTTGATGCGCTCCTCGTAACCGGCAGTGTCGATCCGCCGCGCCCTCAAGTCGGCCCGCGCGGTGCGCAGTTCGGAGGTCTGCGGGAAGGAGCCGATCGTGGTCGTCGGCAGCGGCGGCAGCCCGAGATGCGCGCGCTGCGCCGCGGTCCGCTCGTCGTACGGCTGGGAGCGGCGGGCGTCGGCGTCCGTGACCGCGGCGGCCCTGGCCCGTACGGCGGGGTCCCTGGTGAGCGCCGAACCGGCGCGGGAGGCCAAGTCGGCGCGGTTGGCGGCGAGTTCGGCGGCGATCGTGTCGGTGCCCTGGGCCAGGCCCTTGGCAAGCGTGACGATCTCGCCGGTCTTCTGCCGCGCGAACGCGAGCCAGCGCAGGATCTGCGGCTCGATGTCCCGCTCGGCGGCGGCGTCGAGCGGCACATGGAGCAGCGAGCAGGAGGCGGCCACGTCGACCCGGTCGGCAAGACCGAGCAACGTGCCCAGTGTGGCAAGGGACTTGGTGAGGTCGTTGACCCAGACGTTACGGCCGTTGACGACCCCCGCGATCAGCCGCTTGCCGGGCAGTCCGCCCACGGCGGCGAGGGCGTCCAGGTTGGCGGCGGCGGACTCGGTGAAGTCGAGTGCGAGGCCCTCCACGGGCGCCTTCGCGAGGACCGGCAGCGCGTCGCCGAGCCGGTCGAAGTAGGAGGCGACGAGCAGCTTCGGCCGGTCGGTGAGGGCGCCGAGGGCGCGGTACGCGCGGGTGGTGGCGCTCAGTTCTGCCGGGGTGCGGTCCTGGACCAGGGCGGGCTCGTCGAGTTGTACCCACTCCGCGCCGGCCGCGCGCAGGTCGGCGAGGACCTCGGCGTACACGGGCAGCAGCCGGTCCAGGAGGGTCAGCGGATCGAAGTCCGCGGACACCCCGGGCGCGGGCTTGGCGAGCAGGAGGTAGGTGACCGGGCCGACGAGCACCGGGCGGGCGGTGAGGCCCAGGGCGAGGGCCTCCTTCAACTCCGCCACCTGTTTGGCGGAGTCGGTGGTGAAGACGGTGTCCGGGCCCAACTCGGGCACGAGGTAGTGGTAGTTGGTGTCGAACCACTTCGTCATCTCCAGCGGCGCCACGTCCTGGGTGCCGCGTGCCATCGCGAAGTAGCCGTCCAGCGCGTCGAGTTCGACGGCGGCGCGGTGGCGTTCGGGGATCGCGCCGACCATGACGCTGGTGTCCAGGACGTGGTCGTAGTACGAGAAGTCGCCGGTCGGTACCTCGTGGATGCCGGCGTCCGCCAGTTGCCGCCAGTTCGTGCGGCGCAGTTCGGCGGCGGTGGTCCGGAGGGCTTCGGCGTCGACGCGGCCCTTCCAGTAGCCCTCGATGGCCTTCTTGAGTTCTCGGCCCCTGCCCTGGCGGGGGTAGCCGTAGACGGTTGCCCGTGCTGCCGCGGCTGCGGACTTCGGTGTCACGGAAATCTCCTTCGCGAGATATCTCCCTGGATCCCGGTGTCGGGACGTGAGCGCGAAGGTTCGTAGACCGGGGGATGGTGACCGCCCGTGTGTACGCCGACCCGCCCACGAGGTCACCGGGATTCCGCGCGCGAATGCTTCGCGTGCGGGCAGGTGGCAGGTCTTCGGACTTGCGGGCACGGCCCCCGTTTGAACTGGAGGTCACCTACTGGCCGTCGCTTCCCAGGTCCTGTGTGGGCCCAGTGCGTATGACGGCGGTCGTTCCTGCTTACCGCTGCGGGGCAGTCCCGGAATTTCACCGGGTTCCCTCTTGCGACGCGTCCGTCTGGGTGACGGGGCGAACCAGCTGCGTCGATCAGCGTAGCGGGTACGTCGAGTTTTGGCTTTCGGCCGGTGGGGGCTGGTCGCGCAGTTCCCCGCGCCCCTAGGTAGGTCGGGGTCCCCGGGATTCGAAGGCTCGCAGGATTTCCTCTGCCGCCAAGGTTGCTGTCAACTCGCCCTCGCGTACCTGGCGTTCGAGGGCCGGAGCCAGCGCACGTACCGCCGGATCGGAGTGCAGCCTCCCCAGAAGTTCATCGCGGACCATCGTCCACGTCCAATCCACCTGCTGCTCGCTGCGCTTCGCAGCCAGGCGGCCGGTGGACTCCAGCAGGGAGCGGTGTTGTTCGAGGCGCTCCCAGACCGTGTCCAGGCCGGTGCCCTCGCGCGCGCTGCAACTCAGTACCGGCGGGGTCCAGGCCGCGTCAGCGGGGTGCATCAGCCGTAGTGCGCCTGCCAGTTCACGTGCCGCGCTCTTCGCATCCCGCTCATGCGGCCCGTCCGCCTTGTTGACGGCGATGACGTCCGCCAGTTCCAGGACGCCCTTCTTGATGCCCTGTAGCTGGTCGCCGGTACGGGCCAACGTCAACAGCAGGAAAGAGTCGACCATGTTGGCTACCGCCGTCTCCGACTGGCCTACGCCTACCGTCTCGACGAGGACGACGTCGTACCCCGCCGCTTCCATCACCACGATGGACTCGCGGGTCGCCTTCGCGACGCCGCCGAGGGTGCCGGCGGTGGGGGAGGGGCGGACGAAGGCCGCCGGGTCGACGGAGAGGCGCTCCATGCGGGTCTTGTCGCCGAGGATCGAACCGCCCGTCCGTGTGGAGGACGGGTCGACCGCCAGCACCGCGACCCGGAAGCCGAGGGAGGTGAGGAGGGTGCCGAAGGCGTCGATGAAGGTCGACTTGCCTACGCCCGGTACGCCGCTGATGCCGATGCGCCGGGCCTGGCCGCTGTGCGGGAGGAGCTCGGTCAGCAACTCCTGGGCCATGAACCGGTGTTGGGGCTTGGTCGACTCGACGAGGGTGATGGCGCGGGCCACCAGGGCCCGCTTGCCGCCGAGTACGCCCTTCACATAGGTGTCGACCTCGATCACAGGGTGTGCCCGAGGTCGGCGGCCAGTCGCCGCACCAGGTCGTGGGCCGCGTCCGGGATCACCGTCCCGGGCGGGAACACGGCCGCCGCGCCCATCTCCAGGAGGGTGGGTACGTCCTGCGGTGGGATCACCCCGCCCACCACGATCATGATGTCCTCGCGGCCCTCCTCGGCGAGGGACTCCTTCAACGCCGGTACGAGGGTGAGGTGTCCGGCGGCGAGGGACGACACTCCGACGATGTGTACGTCCGCCTCCACGGCCTGGCGGGCCACCTCGCCGGGGGTCTGGAACAGCGGGCCGACGTCGACGTCGAAGCCGAGGTCGGCGAAGGCGGTGGCGATCACCTTCTGGCCGCGGTCGTGACCGTCCTGGCCCATCTTGGCGACCAGGATGCGCGGGCGGCGGCCCTCGGACTCCTCGAACTCGGCCACGAGGGCACGGGTGCGTTCCACGGACGGGGAGTCGCCGGCTTCGGTGCGGTACACACCGGCGATCGTACGGATCTGGCTCGCGTGCCGCCCGTACACCTTCTCCAGCGCGTCGGAGATCTCGCCGACCGTCGCCTTCGCGCGGGCCGCGTTGACCGCCAACTCCAGGAGATTTCCCGTGCTTTCGGCGGCCCGGGTCAGCGCGTGCAACGCGTCCTGGGTGGCCTGTTCGTCGCGCTCGGCGCGCAACCGCCGCAGCTTCTCGATCTGTTGGGTGCGGACGGAGGAGTTGTCGACCTTGAGGACGTCGATCTGTTCGTCGGTCTCCACGCGGTACTTGTTGACGCCGATGACCGGCTGGCGGCCGGAGTCGATGCGGGCCTGGGTGCGGGCCGCGGCCTCCTCGATGCGCAGCTTGGGGATGCCCGCGTCGATGGCCTTGGCCATACCGCCCGCCGCCTCGACCTCCTCGATGTGCTGCCAGGCGCGGCGGGCGAGGTCGTAGGTCAGCTTCTCGACGTACGCGCTGCCGCCCCACGGGTCGATCACCCGGGTCGTGCCGGACTCCTGCTGGATCAACAACTGTGTGTTGCGGGCGATGCGCGCCGAGAAGTCGGTGGGCAGCGCGAGGGCCTCGTCCAGGGCGTTGGTGTGGAGCGACTGGGTGTGGCCCTGAGTTGCCGCCATCGCCTCTACGCACGTGCGCGTGACGTTGTTGAAGACGTCCTGCGCTGTCAGCGACCAGCCCGAGGTCTGCGAATGGGTGCGCAGGGAGAGGGACTTGGCGTTCTGCGGGTCGAACTGCTTGACCAGCTTGGCCCAGAGGAGGCGGGCCGCGCGCATCTTCGCGATCTCCATGAAGAAGTTCATGCCGATCGCCCAGAAGAAGGACAGCCGGGGTGCGAACGCGTCCACGTCCATCCCCGCGGCCCGGCCCGCCCGGATGTACTCCACCCCGTCCGCGAGGGTGTACGCCAGCTCCAAGTCGGCCGTCGCGCCCGCCTCTTGGATGTGGTAGCCGGAGATGGAGATGGAGTTGTAGCGGGGCATCCGCTGCGAGGTGTAGGCGAAGATGTCGGAGATGATCCGCATCGACGGCTTCGGCGGATAGATGTAGGTGTTGCGGACCATGAACTCTTTGAGGATGTCGTTCTGGATGGTCCCGGCCAACTTCTCGGGCGGTACGCCCTGTTCCTCCGCCGCCACGATGTAGAGGGCCAGTACGGGCAGTACCGCGCCATTCATCGTCATCGACACGGTCATCTTGTCCAGCGGGATGCCGTCGAAGAGCTGGCGCATGTCGTAGATCGAGTCGATCGCCACGCCCGCCATGCCGACGTCACCGGTCACGCGCGGGTGGTCGCTGTCGTAACCCCGGTGCGTGGGCAGGTCGAAGGCGACCGACAGGCCCTTCTGGCCGGCCGCCAGGTTGCGGCGGTAGAAGGCGTTGGACTCCTCGGCCGTGGAGAAACCCGCGTACTGGCGGATCGTCCACGGCTGGTTGACGTACATCGTCGGGTACGGGCCGCGCAGATACGGCGCGATGCCCGGGTAGGTGGCCAGGAAGTCCAGGCCCTCCAAGTCCTGCCCGGTGTACAGGGGTTTGACGGCGATGCCCTCCGGGGTCTCCCAGAGGAGGTCGTCGCCGCCCGCCGCCTTCTTGACTGCGTCACGCCACTCGTCGGGGCCGACCCCGGTGGCCGGGGCTCCCAGCTCGATCCCGGAGAAGTCGGGGATGCGCCCCATCGCTGCCATCAGGACACTCCCATGCGGTCGAGGGTGGCGGAGAGTACGGCTACGGCGTCACAGCCCGCGAAGACGTAGGCGTCGACACCGGAGTACTGCCCGGGACGGCCCGCGAGGAACACGTGCCCGGCACCGGCCGACCTCAACTCCCCGGCGATCGTGGCCGCTTGCTCCTCGTACAGCGTGTCGCTTGAGCACAGGCAGGCCTCGGTGGCGCCGCTGTTCGCGAACTCGCCCCCGGTGACGGGCTCGATGCCGCCCGCCTGGAACAGGTTCGACGCGAAGGTGAGGCGGGCCGTGTGCGCGGCGGCCGGGCCGAGCGCGGCCAGGAAGATGCGCGGGCGGGAGCCGGTCGCCGCGAGGTGGGCGTCGGAGCGGGCGCGGAGTTCCTCGTAGGCCTCGTCGCGCCGTACGCGCGGCAGGCCGCCGGAGGGTTCCACGGGAGCGGGGGCGCGCTCCGGGAGGCGTTCGGTGAGGTTCGGGAACTCGCTTACGCCGGTGATGGGTTCGCGGCGCTTGGCGAGCTTCGCGCTGCGGGCCGCCCAGGTCGTAGCGAGGTCCTCTCGGAGGCGGCCCGAGCGCAACGCGGCCGCCTGGCCGCCCTGTTGCTCGATGTGCTGGAAGAACTCCCAGCCCGCGTGGGCGAGTTCGTCCGTGAGCCGCTCCACGTACCAGGAGCCGCCCGCCGGGTCGATCACCCGGGATAGATGCGACTCCTCGACCAGGATCGTCGAGGTGTTGCGGGCGATCCGGCGCGCGAACGCGTCCGGCAGGCCCAGCGCGTGGTCGAAGGGCAGCACGGTGACGGACTCGGCGCCGCCCACCCCGGCGGCCAGCGTCGCGACCGTCGTGCGCAGCATGTTCACCCACGGGTCACGGCGGGACATCATCACGGGCGAGGTCACCGCGTGCTGCACCTGCCCGCCCGGCGACCCGCACACCTCGGCCACGCGTGCCCACAGCCTGCGCGCCGCGCGCAACTTGGCGATGGTGAGGAACTGGTCGGCGGTCGCCGCGTACCTGAACTCCAGCTGCCCTACGGCCTGTTCGACGCTGAGGCCCGCCTCGGTCAGCTCGCGCAGATAGGCGACGCCGGTCGCCAGCGAGGCGCCCAGCTCCTGTGCCGCCGAACCGCCGGCCCCGTGGTACGGCAGCGCGTCCACGGTCAGCGCGCGCAGCCCCGGGTACCCCTCGGCGCAGCGCCGGGCGAGCGCGGCGACGGGCGCGAAGGGGAAGCCCTCGTTCCCGGTGCGGGCCGCGAAGCCCAGCGGGTCGGCGCCGAGGGTGCCGCGGGCGGCTTCGGGCGCGACGCCCCGCTCCTCGTACAGCCGTAGCAACTCGGCTGCCGCGGGCTCGACTTCGCTTCCCGCGTCGAGGGCGACGGGCGCCAGGTCGAGATAGACGCCGTCGAGGGTGGCGCCGAGGGACGCGACCGGGATGCCGCGCTCGCCCGTGACCAGCCACAGCGAGGTGACGCCGTTCTCCAGGTCGCCGAGGACCGTGGTGTTGTCGGCGGTCGTGTGCTGCTGGCGTACGTCCCAGCCGCCGAGGGTGTTGCCCTCGGCGCGGCCGCCCCGGACGAAGGGGGTGAAACCGGGGAGGCCGGGCTCGGGCGCGGAGTCGTCGGCGGTGTACAGGGGACGGGCACGGAGTCCGTCCTCCAGTGAGGTGGACAGGGCGTCTTCCGCTGCGGCGCCCGAGACTTCCTTGCCCGACTTGCGCAGTACGCCCTCCACCAGGCGTTGCCACTGCTCATGCGTCGCGTCAGGGAACTCGGCGGCCAGCGAGAGCCCGTCGTCGGGCAGGACCGTCATGCTCGGATGCTAGGGCAAAAGCGCAGGTGAGCAGCAGAGGACGTGGCTGTGACCTTGACCTCTCCCCGCGGTCTAGACCAGTTCCGGGGCTCCGTCCCCCTCCCTGCCAGGGGCTACAGCCCGATGTCCCTGCGGTTCATGTCGTCCGGCGACTCGCGGCGGACCAGCACGCGCGCGATGCCGTCGGCCCCCCCGACGACCGGCGGGCGGCCGACGAGGTTGTAACCGGACGCCATGGACAGGTGGTACGCGCCGGCCGCCGGTACGGCGAGGAGGTCGCCGGGGCGTACGTCGCCGGGGAGCGCCACCTCGTCCGCGAGGATGTCGCCCGCCTCGCAGTGTGCCGGTGCGGTGGGCCTCCCGCACCGCCCGGTGCAGCGCCGCCGGGCTGCCTGGCGAACCGCTCACTCCGACCACGGCACGTGCCCGTCCGTCACTGCTCATCGTCGCTCACTCCTCGGCGTACACAGACGTCTGCGTGTCCCATCGAAAGGCGAAGAGAGCGGACGTAGTGCCGTGTTGGCGCTCGTTTGACGGCGAGACGCCGATCCTTGACGCGCCCCTGACGCGGTCCGGGCGGTGGCCGGAAATGGCGCCTCGGCTCCCGTCCGTCCGGTCGGCCGTGTCAACGAAGGGGCGGTCCCTGGCAAAGCCCGGGGCAAGAATCGCCCCCGGCGCTCGCACCTCGTGCCGCAATGACCGTCTGGCAACGCACTGTTCACTCGGGGGCCGCCGGGAAGCGCCACTGTGCGGACGTTGTCAGCTCAACTGCTCGCCAGGGAGGGCATCATGACCGCACAGACAGAGACACCGGACGAGTCGACGCAGTCGTCCGACGGGGTCAGCCGGCGTCACGCGCTGGGGCTCCTCGGTACGGCCGGCGCCGGCGCGGCCGTCACCCCCTTGCTGGGAGCAGGCACGGCGCAGGCCGCACCGCTCGCCGCCCCGGCCCTGCACCTCACTGCGGACGCCTCCGGCGCGACCCCGGTCCAGGGGCTGCACCTCACCTTCGGCGCGGACCCGCGCACCCAGATGAACGTCTCGTGGATCACCGACAAACCGGTGAACAGACCCGTCGTGCGCTACGGCACGCTGGAGCACGGCTTCGGCTCCAGCGCCAAGGCCCGCACCGTCACCTACGTCGACGGCACCTCCAGCCGCACCGTCTACGTCCACCACGCCGCGCTGAACCGGCTCACTCCGGACACGGACTACCTCTACCTCGCCACCCACGACGGGGCGACCCCCGACAGCGGTACGTTCCGCACCGCGCCGCGCGGACGCAAGCCGCTCACCTTCACCAGCTTCGGCGACCAGTCCGCCCCGCAGGTCACCTGGGCGGCCAACGGCGCGGTCGGCCTCGACGCGAACTCCACGCCCGCGACGAAGGACATCGTCACCGGCATCGAGCAGGTCGCCCCGCTCTTCCACCTGCTCAACGGCGACCTCTGCTACGCCAACCTGGACGTCGACCGGGTGCGCACCTGGAACAACTTCTTCACCAACAACACCCGTTCGGCCCGCTTCCGCCCCTGGATGCCGGCGGCCGGCAACCACGAGATCGAGAAGGCCAACGGTCCGATCGGACTCGGCGCCTACCAGACCTACTTCGCTCTCCCGTCCACCGAGACCGACGCCGAACTCGCGGGCCTCTACTACGCGTTCACGGCCGGCTCGGTCCGGGTCATCGTGCTGCAGAACGACGACAACTGTCTCCAGGACGGCGGTGACGTCTACATCAACGGCTACTCCGGAGGGCGGCAACTCGCCTTCCTGGAGAAGGAGTTGAAGACGGCCCGGGCCTCGCGCGACACCGACTGGATCGTCGTCGCCATGCACCAGGTCATGGTCAGCTCCACGGACGCGAACGGCGCCGACCTGGGCCTGCGCCAGAAGTACGGCCCCCTCTTCGACCGGTACGGCGTGGACCTGGTCCTGTGCGGCCATGAGCACAACTACGAGCGCTCGCTGGCCGTCCGCGGAGTCGTCAGCGGCACCGAGACGCTGACCCCCAACCCGGTCTCCACGGCCACCGACAACATCGACACCGGCCTCGGCACCGTCCACATGATCCTCGGCGGCGGCGGAGTCTCGGGCACCACGAACCAGAGCTTCTTCAAGGACGGCACCGGCAAGGTCATCACGTCCGTGTCGGCGACCCCCGGCTCCAACGGCAAGCGCACCTCCACCTACACCAAGGAGGAAGCGGTCTGGATCGGCGTCCGGGACACCGAACACCCCTACGGCTTCGCGGCGTTCACCGTCGACCCCGGCGGGCACCCCGGCGACACCACCCGCATGCACGTGACCTACTACAACGTGAACAAGCCGAACGGCGACCTGTCGGTGTTCGAGAACTTCACGCTCCACCGCAAGCGTTCGGACGGTCACCGCTAGGCCCTAGGAGCGGTCCTCGTCCGGCAACCAGTGCAGGGCGAACCAGAGTTCCATCCGCACGCCGGGGTCCTGCAGGTCCACATCGAGCAGTTCGGCGATCCGTGCCAGACGGTGCCGCACGGTGTTCCGGTGGACGTGCAGGGCCGCCGCCGTGCGGTCCCAACTGCCGTGCAGGGTCAGCCAGGTTCGGAGCGTGTCGAGCAGGATCGCGGCACCCGGAGAAGCGGCCCCGTCGAGCGGGGCGAAGCGGGTGCGGGCCAACTCCCGGGCGTCGGCGGACGGGACGATCCCGTGGACGGTGAGCGGGCCCCTGGTGTCGACGCCGGCGGGCACCTGCGCCGCGATCGCGCGTTGCAGGGCCCGTCCGGCCCGCACATCGGCGTGCGCCAGATCCGAGGCGGGCGCCGGTGTGCTGAACCCGAGGACCCAGCCCAAGTCCGCCGCCTGCGCGGGCACTTCGGGACGGGCGTCCGGCGCACTGGCGACCAGGGCCTTCAGCTCGGAGCCGTCGATGTACAGGTAAGGCGTGCCCAACGCCGTGCCCAGGGTGGCGAGTTGGGCCGGGTCGTCGCCCTGGGCGGAGCGCGGGAACGTGTGCCGACCGTGGACCACGACCCAGTGTCCGGCGTCCTCCGTCGCGTCGGCGGGTGCGAGCGAGGCCGCCACGTCGGCCGGGGCGGCCCCCAGCATCAGCCGTACCAACGCGCCCGCGCTGTGCGTGTCGGTGCCCAGGGCGTGCCGTGGGCTGGTGAGCAGGGCCAGCAACACCGCCGCCGTACCGGTGACTTGGCGATGGACCAGGGTCGGGGCGGTCGTGGCGGCCAGGCCGAGGGCGAGCGCTGTCGCGGTGCCGTCCGCCCCGGGCAGGGTGTGCACGGTCAGATGGGTGCCGCCCTGGTGATCAGCGGCCGCGGCCGGAACGGATCGGCCGGCGGCGCCTGTTCGTACCCGGGCGATCGTGCGCACGGCGAGATCGCGAACCCGCCCGGGTGTCGGCGGCGCAGGCCGGGGACCGGCGCTGAACAGCTCGTTGCCCCGCGCGTCGTGCAGGACCGCCCAGGCGCCGGTGTGCCCGCTGAGCTGGGTGAGCACGGCCCGGAGCGCGTCCGGCCGGGCGGCCGCCGCGGCCAGCGCCGACTGGGCCCGGGAGATCTCGCGCAGCTCACGGTTGCGCACCGCGGCGATCGCCGCGTAGGTGGCCTGCCCGACCGCCACGAACGGAGTGGCAGGCGGCAGCCGTAGAAGAGGAAGCCCATGACGGTCGCACGCGGCGACCAGTTCGGGCGGCACCTCGTCGTGCACGGGGACGACACCGAACCCGAGCGCGGTCACCCCGGCGCCGACGACGCCCCGTACATACGTGTCGATACCCTCCGCGTCGGCCGGGAGGCGCACCCCCGCCGTGAGGAGCAGTTCGCCGCCCACCAGATACGGCGACGGGTCCTCGATCTCCGTGGTGCCGACCGTGCTGACCAGGTGATCCCCGGCAGGCCCTGCGACCTGGCGCAGACCGAGGGCGGGGTCGGCGAGCAGCACGCTCAGCGGCACGGACGGTTGCTCGGACTCGGTCATGAGGGGACATCCTCCCAACCCGGCCGTGTCGTGCGGGACTGCCTGAATCATCCAATGGGCGACTCCATATTGGACAGAACCGTCACTTCGACGCCAGTGCGAACGCCGATAACGTCATCCCACTCCCAGGGCACCAACCCCTCAAATCCGGAGGTCGCGGATGACCGTCGACTACTTCGTCATGGCCGCATACCTGCTGGGCATCATCGGCGTGGGCTGTTGGGGCAAGAAACGCGCCGCGTCCAAGAGCGACTTCCTGGTCGCCGGACGGCGGCTGGGCCCGCTCATGTACACCGGCACGATGGCCGCCGTCGTCCTGGGCGGCGCCTCCACCATCGGCGGCGTACGCCTGGGTTACACCTACGGCATCTCGGGCGCCGCCATGGTCTTCGCGATCGGCCTCGGACTGCTGGCCCTGTCGGTCTTCTTCTCGGCCCGCATCGCCCGCCTCAAGGTCTACACCGTCGCCGAGATGCTCTCCCTGCGCTACGGCGACACCGCCGCCGTGATCTCCGGCATCGTGATGTGGATCTACACGCTGATGCTGGTGGTGACCTCGACGATCGCGTACGCCAGCGTCTTCGACGTCCTGTTCGACGTGCCGCGCTGGGTCGCGGTGGTCATCGGCGGCTCGATCGTCGTCGGCTACTCGGCGCTCGGCGGCATGTGGTCCATCACCCTCACCGACATGGTGCAGTTCGTGGTCAAGAGCCTCGGTGTGCTGGTCCTGCTGCTGCCCATCGCCGTGGTCCGGGCGGGCGGCTTCGCCGAGATGGCGGACAGGCTGCCCGACGGCTACTTCTCCCCGACCTCCATCGGCGGCCAGACCATCGTCACCTTCGTGCTGATCTACACCTTCGGCATGCTCATCGGACAGGACATCTGGCAGCGGGTGTTCACCGCCCGCTCCGACAGGGTCGCGTCCTGGGGCGGCACGGTCGCCGGTGTCTACTGCCTGGTCTACGCCCTCGCAGGCGCCGTCATCGGCATGGCCACCAAGTCCCTCTACCCCCAACTCGCCAGCGCCGACGACGCGTTCGCGACGATCGTCCGGCACGCCCTGCCCGCCGGCGTCCGGGGCCTGGTGCTGGCCGCCGCGCTCTCCGCGATGATGTCCACGGCGAGCGGCGCCCTGATCGCGTCGGCGACCGTCGCCAACAACGACATCTGGGCGCGGCTGCGCGGCCGTACGGCCACCGGTCCGAAGAACGACGAGACAGGCGCGCAGGACGACGAGATCGGTTCGAACCGGCTCGCGATCGTCGTCCTCGGCGTCGCGGCCATGGGTATCGCCTGCGCCCTCGGCGACGTCATCGAAGCCCTCACCGTCGCCTACAACCTGCTCGTCGGCGGCCTGTTGGTGCCCATCCTCGGCGGCCTCGTCTGGAAGCGCGGCAACCTCCCCGGCGCCATGGCCTCGGTGATCGCGGGCGGCACCACGGTGATCGTCCTCATGGCGACCAACGGCCTGCTCGCCAACGAGCCCATCTACTACGGCCTGTTGGCCGGCCTGGTCTCCTATGTCGCCGTCAGCCTCCTCACCAAGCCGACGGAGGAAGCCGTGGTCGAGGCCTGGCACCGCCGCCTGGCAGGCGAACAGGCCGTCGCCGCACCGGAGTTGAGCGTGGTCTGACCCCCCGCTGTTCCGGTAGCGCCCACCCGCACCCGCACGTGCCGTATCTCATCGAAGGGTCCCCATGCACGCCACCGCTGTCTCCTCGGAAGAACTCCGGCTGCGCCGCGAACTCGCCGCGGTCTACAGGCTCGTGGCGCACTTCCGGATGACCGACCTGATCTTCACGCACATCTCGGTCCGCCTCCCGGGGCCCGAACACCACTTCCTGATCAACCCCTACGGCCTCCTCTTCGAGGAGATCACCGCGTCGAACCTCGTCAGGATCGACCTGTCCGGCCGCGCCGTCGAGGACTCCCCGCACCCGGTCAACCCGGCCGGCTTCGTCATCCACAGCGCCGTCCACGCCGCCCGCCCCGACGCTCGGTGCGTCCTGCACACCCACACCAAGGCGGGCTGCGCGGTCGCCGCCCAGGAACACGGCCTGCTCCCGCTCAACCAGATCTCCATGGAGTTCTACGGCAGGCTCGGCTACCACGACTACGAGGGCGTCGCCCTCAACCTCGCCGAACAACGCCGCCTGGTGGCCGACCTGGGCCGCCACCCCGCGATGATCCTGCGCAACCACGGCCTGCTCACCGTAGGGGAGACCCCCGCGCAGGCGTTCCTGCGCATGTACTACCTGGACAAGGCCTGCGAGATCCAGACCGCGGCCGGCGCTGTGGGCACCCCGCTGGTCGTCCCCAGCCCCGACGTCTGCGAACTGACCGCCCGTCAACTCGCTGGCCAGGACGACGGTTCGGACCTCCAGGACGACAAGGCGTACGAGTTCGCGTGGGCGGCGCTGCTCCGGCTCGTGGAGCGCGTCGCCCCCGACTACAAGGACTGAGGGGTCAGCCCGTCGCGGCGGCCTTTTCTCCGGTCGGGGCCACGGCGTGCCAGGCGCCGTCCTTGCCCTGGCCGTTCGCCTGGCCGGCCGCCGTGTCGCCGACGTATCGGTACAACGGCCAGCCGGCGAGGGTGAGTTGCGGCTCGCCGTCGCGGTGGACCGTGCCGAGGAGGCTCCGCCCCACTCCCGACGTCTGTACGGACTCCGGCACGATCACGGGTATCCACGTCTTCACGCACGTACCGGAGCACGTCCACTTGGAGGGGTTCGACTCGTCCTTGTCGTAGCGGTAGAGAGTCATCCCGTTGGTGTCGGTGACCACGGTGCCCACCCCCTCGACCGTCCTGGCCGACACGGTGAACGCCGTGGCCGTGGCCCCTGGCGTCGAGGCGACGGGCGCGGGGCTCGTGGGAGCCGGCGCGGCCACCGTGTCCGCGCTGCCGGAACCGGCGCTGTCCGAGGAATTGCACGCCCCCAGCAACAGCGCGGAGGCGAGGCCTGCGACGAGGCTCAGGACAATGCGTCGCGGGATCAAGGAGGTGCCCTTCGTCGGGAGTCGTACGTACTGCCTGTTCGCCCTCCCCATACGGCTGCCGACCCCGCCTCTCTCAGCCGGGCTTCGCACATGACGCACTCTTGACCACCCACGCCCCGGAACGGGGTGTAACCCGGATCACAGCCCTGAAGTGCAGCGCGGTACGGGGTCCACGGCCTTTCTCTCTGTGTAAGGGGCTTGCCCGCAACGGGGACGGTGGACGGTACGGATGGAACAGAGTCGGGCCGACGGGTTCGACGGGTTCGTGGCAGCACGCTGGTCGGCGTTGTTCCATCTGGCCTGTCTGCTCGTGGGAGGCGATCGGCACCGCGCCGAGGACCTCCTCCAGGAGGCCATGGTCAAGCTCTGGTTCGCCTGGCCGAGAATCGCGGAGGAGGCACCGGAGCCGTACGTCCGCAAGATCCTGGCGCGGGCGGCGGCCCGTTCCGCGCGGCGGCGCTGGTGGGGCGAGCGCCCGGTCGAGCAGCTGCCCGACCGCGCCGAGGCCGGAGACGTGTCCGCCGCGGTGGCGGAGCGCTCGCGGCTGGAGGCGGCGCTGGCCCAACTGCCGCCCGCGCAACGGGCCGCCGTGGTCCTGCGCTACTACCAGGACCTGCCCGACAGGCAGGTCGCCGAAGTGCTGGGGTGTCCGGTCGGCACCGCCCGGTCCCATGCGTCACGGGGCGTGGCGCGGCTGCGCCGGATCCTCGGCGACGTCATCGAACCGGTGGGATGAGGGGGAGTTGATGGACCACTTCGACCACGGCGATCGGTTCGACGGCAGTGATCGGTTCGACCAGGGCGATCACTTCGATCGCTTCGAGCGGGAGCTCGCGCGGATGATGCGCGACACCCAGGAGACGACCCTCTTCGAACCCAGGCACCAGACCCGACTCCGCTCCGGCGTACGGGCCAGGCGCCGCGTCCGCGTGGCGCGAAAGGCGGTCGGCTCCGCCCTGGCCGTCGCCGGGATCGGCCTCGGCTTCTTCCTGCTGCCCCATGACCGGGTGGACGACAGGCCGCAGGCCCCGCTGCCCGGACCGGTCGTGACACCGACGCTCCCGACCGCCAGCCCGAGCCGCACACCGGACACGCCCCCGAGCGCCACCACGAGCCCGACACCCACACGAACCACCCTGCCGCCCACCACACCGAGCTCGACCCCGACCGGGAGTTCGACCACCTCGTCCTCGGACGTGACCACGACCGACACGGCCCCGCCGCCCTCCAGTACGGGGACGGCCAACACGTCCACGGGACACGGCACTTCGACGAGTTCGACCACGACACCGCCGGCGACGGGGGCGGCGACGGAGTCGTCCGCGACCGTGGGCCCGACCGGCTCCGGCTGACCCGTCCCGCCTGGGACCACCCCAACCCGTAAGCCCCAGCTGCGGCATGGCGCCCGCAGGCGATCCCGCACGCCCTGCGGCAGTCCACAGATCAGGACAGAACATGACGATACTGACGAGCCAGACGGGTTCGACGAGCCAACTACCGCTCCGCACACCGGTGTCGGCACACCACCGCGAGCCGGTCCTCGACGTGGTCGTCCCCGTGTTCAACGAGGAGAAGGACCTCGAACCGAGCGTACGACGGCTGCACGCACACCTGTCGGAGACGTTCCCGTACCCGTTCCGCATCACGGTCGCGGACAACGCCAGCACGGACGGGACCCCGCGCATCGCGGCCCGACTGGCGGCCGAACTCCCCGAGTTGGAGTGGCTGCGGCTCGCCGAGAAGGGCCGGGGCCGGGCGCTGCACGCGGCCTGGTCCGGGTCACGGGCGCCCGTGCTCGCCTACGTCGACGTGGACCTGTCGACCGACCTCGCGGCGCTCCTCCCGCTGGTCGCGCCGCTGATCTCCGGCCACTCCGACATCGCGATCGGCACCCGGCTGGCCCGCGGCTCCCGGGTGGTGCGCGGCCCCAAGCGGGAGGCCATCTCCCGTTGCTACAACGCCCTGTTGAGATCTACCCTCGCCGTCGGCTTCTCCGACGCGCAGTGCGGTTTCAAGGCGGTACGGCGCGATGTCGCCGAGCGGCTGCTGCCCCTGGTGAAGGACTCGGGATGGTTCTTCGACACCGAACTGCTGGTGATCGCCGAACGGGCCGGCCTGCGCATCCACGAAGTGCCGGTCGACTGGGAGGACGACCCCGACAGCCGCGTCGACATCCTCGCCACGGCACTGGCCGACCTGCGCGGAATCGCCCGCATAGGACGGGAGTTGGCGCGCGGCACACTCCCGACGGCGGGCCTGCGCCGGGCCGCCACCGACGGCTCGCACCCGGCCGGCCTGGCCGCCCAACTCCTGCGCTTCGCCGCCGTGGGAGCGGTCAGCTCCGCCGGATACGTCCTGCTGTACGTCGCGTTGCGCCCGACGACAGGCGGACAGGCCGCCAACGCGCTGGCGTTGCTGCTCTGCGCCCTCGCCAACACGGCCGCGAACCGCCGCCTGACCTTCGGGCTACGAGGCCGAGTCGGCGCCCTCCGCCACCAGGCCCAGGGCCTCCTGGTCTTCACGGTCGGCCTGGCCCTCACCAGCGGCTCCCTGGCCCTCCTGCACCACGCCATCCCAACTCCCGCGCGCACCACGGAGGTCGGGGTCCTGGTAGCCGCCAACCTGGCCGCGACTCTCGTACGGTTCCTGCTCTTTCGGGCCTGGGTGTTCCCGGCCGGGCGCCGCGGCGAGACGGAGGCGACGACGACATGAGCGATACGACGACGCTGACCCCGCCCGTCGCGGAGACCCCAACTGACCTGCCTCGCAGGGACGTTGGTGAGTTGCTGCGCCGCACGGCCCGCCACTGCGGCCCGGTGCTCGCGCTGTACGGCGTACTGAAGCTCATCGGCTTCTCCGTGTTCATGTACCTGCTGGACTCCGACGGCGACTTCCGGACGAGGAACCCGCGCTTCGGCGGCGGCGCCCACGCCTGGGACGTACTCGCCACGTGGGACGGCTGGTGGTACCAGCAGATAGCCGCACACGGCTACCACCCCGCGCTCGTCCAAGTCCCCGGCGCCACCGGCCTGATCACCCTCGAAGGCAACTCGGCGGCCTTCTTCCCCCTCTACCCGGCGACGATGCGACTCGTCTCCGACGCCACGGGCCTGGGTCTGTACGGCTCCGGGATGCTGGTGTCGGTCGTGGCGTCGTTCGCGGCGGCGCTCGGTATCCACGCCGTCACCGCGAGGTTCGGAGGCAGGCGAGCCGGGCTGGCCGCTGCCGGCCTGTGGGCGGTCTGGCCCGGCTCCGGCATGGAGTGGTCGGCGTACTCGGAGTCCCTCTACATCGCCCTCGCGGTCTGGGCCTGCCACGCCGTCATGACCGACCGCTGGCTCACCGCGGGCGTCCTCACCTTCGCCGCCGGCCTCAACCGCCCGACGGCCGCAGCGCTCATCGCCGCCCTCACCGTCGCCGCCCTGCAGACGCTCCACCGCCGCCGGGAGAACCTCGCGGGCCCATGGATCGCGATGGCGGTCGCACCGCTCGGCCTGATCGGCTATCTCCTCTGGGCCGGCAATCAAATGGGCGACCTGGCGGGCTACTTCAAGCTCCAGAGCGGCGCCTGGGCGCACAGCTTCGACTACGGCAAGCACACCGTCGACGTCTTCAGCTCCATGGCGGTCGGCCGCTTCGACTACCTGTTCGCGTACCCCTTCGAGGACATCATCGGCGTGGCCGTCGTCCTCCTGGCCGCGCTCCTGATCCCCCTCCTGATCCGCCTGCGCCCACCGGCGGTCCTGACCGTCTACACCCTGCTCACTCTCGCCCTGGTGCTGGGCAGCCAGCAGATCTTCGGCAACGTCTCCCGCTATCTCCTCCCGTGCTTTCCCCTCTTCATCCCGCTGGCCGTCAGGCTCCGTACCCTCCAACTACCCATGCTGTGCCTGCTATTGGGGATCACGGCGGTCGCTTCGGGGTCGTACGCCGGGTATGTGTTGTTCGAGGTGGGGGTGCCGTAGGCGCGCGCTCAGTTCCGTGAGGAGTTCGCGGTGCGCAACCTGCGGTTCAGTCGGATGGCGCGATTCCCGGGAGCGCGTCGGCGGTGTTCCTGCCCTGCCCGGCGTTGCTGTCCGGACGGGAAGTCGGGCTTGGGGGGCGTCAGTTGGCGATGACCGCGGCGGTGGTGCGGCCGCCGTCGACGTCGAGCACGATGCCGTGCACGAACGAGGAATCGTCGCCGGCCAGGTACACGGCGGCGTCGGCGATCTCGTCCGGGGTGCCCATCCGGCCCGCGGGGGTGCCCTTCATCATGATCTCGGCCGGGTGGCTCTCCCCTGGTGCAAGTGCCAGCACCACACCCGGGGAGATCGCGTTCACGCGTACGCCCTGCGGCCCGAACTCCGCCGCCCAGGCCCGGGTCAGCGTCTCCACGGCTCCCTTGGTGGAGCTGTAGAGGGCGCTGGGAATGCCCAGGCGCGCGATCCAGGAACCGAGGTTGATGATCGCCCCGCCGCCGGCCTCCACCATGGCGGGGGCGACAGCCGCGGTCAGGAAGAACGGGGCCTTCACGTTCACGGCGTAGACCTGGTCGAAGGTCTTCTCCTCGGTCAATGCCGTGGTGGTGCTGGGGTAGATGCCGGCGTTGTTGACCAGGATGTCGATGCGGCCGCCGAGGACCCGTGTCGCCTCCTGGGCCAGCGTCCGCGAGGCGGCGGCGCTGCCGTCCAGGTCGGCCTGCGTGAACTCGGCGCGGCCGCCGCGTGCGCGGATCCCCTCGACGACCTCCTCGCCCCGCTCGGCACTGCGCCCGGAGACGGCGACATACGCACCCTCACGAGCGAAGGCCTCCGCGATCGCCCGCCCGATGTTGCTGGTCGCACCGGTGACGAGGGCGGTCTTGCCCTGAAGGCGCATCGACATGATCCACTCCGTTGCTTCGTGCTTGGCGCTCCGCGATGCCCCGCACGGCTGTAGTGCGGGTTTCCTTCGACGGGGCGGGGGCTGCCCTGGCTGTCAGGGCGCGGACGCCACCGTAGGGCGGAAAGATTGGACTTGCAAGTCCAGAGTTGGAATGGGGCGGGGCGGTCGAGGGTGCGGGAGCCCCGTACTCCAACTCCCTCGCGGCGCGTCCGCGTTTATGGACTGCTCGGTTCAGTTCAGGGTGCCTCTGGTGGAATGGACCGTCAAGTTCAGAAAGCGGCTGTGTGAGTCGGCCCGGCCGAGCCCGAGGGCGGGGTGGCGTTGCCCCGGAGGGGGCCTCGGGAGCTGGTGGCGTGCGTGATCGGCATTCCGGCCGTTCGCTGACTGGACCTCTGAGTCCAGCAAGATGGGATGATGGGTGCATGAATCGAGGCATGACCGCCAAAGGCATGGCCACGATGCACCGCATCGTGGTCGCGGCCGCTCTGCTGATCCGGGAGAAGGGCGCGGCGGAGACGACCCTGGACGACGTGCGGGCGGCGACGTCGACGAGCAAGAGCCAGCTCTTCCACTACTTCCCGGACGGCCGGATCGACATGCTCGTGGCCGTGGCCCGGCACGAGGCCGACCAGGTGCTGGAGGTGCAGCGGCCCTATCTGGACGACCTGACGACCTGGGAGTCCTGGGTGGCGTGGCGCAAGGCGGTGCTGCGTCACTACGGCGAGTTGGGGCGGCGCTGCCCGCTGGGAAGCCTCACCTCCGAGCTCGGCAAATCCTCCCCCGACGCGCGAACCGTGGTCTCGGACCTATTCGCCACGTGGGAGGCGGCTCTGCTGCGCGGCACCGGTTCGCTGCTTCCGGACCGCGGGATGGCGGTCGGCTGTGCGAGGAGTGTTCTGGCGGCCGTTCAGGGCGGCGTGGTGCTCCTGCAGATGACGGACCGCATCGACTACCTGGAGGCCGCCCTCACGGCCGCGATCGAGCCGATGAGGTCCGCGGCACCGACCGCCTGACCAAGGCTGGACTTCACAGTCCTTCGGAGTGACGCATCGAAACTCGCCCGTACTTCCACCCCGATGTCGTGTTCCAGAACTACGGCGACGGTGAGGTCCGGGGCAACCTCGTCGACGTGTGGGCGGGTGGCTTCCGCGACTTCGAGCAGGTGGACTTCAGGACGCTCCACTCCGCAGTCATGAGAAGAGCAGCCGTTCGCCGGAGCGGTTCACGATCGATGTGGGACAGGACGTGCTGGACGACCTCGCGGCGCGCCTGAGGACGACCCGATTCTTCGACGACCTGGACAAAAGGGGGAGGAGCACTACAGCCTGAGCACGGCCTACCTCAAGCCGCTGGTCGAGTACTGGGCCGACGGTTTCGACTGGCGTGCGGCGGGAGACCCGGTTGAACGGCCACGACGAGTACAGGGTGGAGATCGACGGCACCCCGTCCACTTCGTCTGCAAGCCCACCAAGGGCCCGAACCCGACCCCGCTGCTGATCCTGCACGGCTGGCCGTGGCCGGGCGAGTTCAGTTACCCGCTGGCCGATCCCGCCGCGCACGGGGGCGACCCGGCCGACGCGTTCGACGTCATCGTGCCGACGCTGCCGGGCTTCGCGTGGTCGACCCCCGTCACCCGCGGCGACCTCAACTACTGGAAGATCGCCGACATCGTTCACCAGCTCATGACCGACGTCCTGGGCTACGACAGGTACGGGTCACTGGGCTCCGACTACGGTGCCCTGGTCAACAGCGCGCTCGGCCACAAGTACGACGACAGCGTCATCGCCCTGCACCACGGCCACGATCTGCCCCCGGGGATGTTCCAGCACGACCGTTTCTGGGGCCTCACCGCGGGTGCGCCGATCCCTGCGGACGCCTCGCCCGAACTGCGCGCGGGCATCCTCAAGTTGCAGGCCATGTACGCCTCCCACGTCGCCGTCCACATGCTCGACGCGTCGACGCTCACCCACGGCCTGAACGACTCGCCGATCGGCATGCTCGCCTGGCTGCTGCCGCGCTGGAAGAAGTGGGGCGACAAGAAGAACGACTTCGACGCCGGCTTCTCCCGCGATTTCATCCTCGCCCGGGCCACCGTCTTCTGGGGCACCCAGTCCATCGGCACCTCCATCCCCATGTACCGCAACGCGGTCCGCCCCCCTGGACACCGCTGCACGATCGCCGCCCCGTGGTCGAACCGCCGACCGGCTTCACCTTCCTGCTCGGCGACGTCTACCCGCCAGGCGTCACCACAGCCGAGGAACGCATCGCCGCCTTCGAGAACGGCCCCACCCGCGCCACGTTCAACGTGATCAACGTCAACACCCACCACAAGGGCGGCCACTTCGGCCACTACGAAAATCCCTAGGCTTACGTCGGCGGCGTCCGCGAGACCTTCCGCAAGGCGCGCTGACCTCACGGACGATCCGAAATGGTCCACCGGATGCACAGGCAAGCCATCACGGAAGCCCGGGGCTAGGCCGTTGAGACATGGAAGTTCATGACGTCGATCTTGGTGAGCGCCCGCCAGTCGTCCGCGCTGTATCCGTCCCAGTCCTTCGCCTTGCGGTCGGCCGGGAACTTGGCGGCCTGGTCGGAACCGACGAGGACGAGCAGATAGGTCTCGCTGATTCCCTCGACGCCGATGTAGCCGACCGAGTGGTTGTCGTCCTCCCAGCAGCCGCTGGACGTGGGGCTGACGGGCGTGCCCGGATAGAAACGGCCGTTGCCCGGGTGCCCGTACTCGTCCTTCGAATCAGGGTCGGGCCGGGTGACGAGGTAAAGGACCTGGCCTGCCGGGATGTTGAGGCTCATCTGCCCCTTGACGCTGATCTCGGGACTCCTTGCCGGGCCGCCCACCTGGGTGTAGACGCTGGGCGCGTCGTGGTTCGCGAAGAGCGTCTCGTTGTAGCGCTGGGACGGCGGCTGATTCCAGGAGTCGGCGAGCCGTTGCAGATCGCAGGGGTCTGCGGTCTCGGTTGACGCGGATGTGGAGGCAGGTGCGGAGACCGAAGAGCCGGCCGATGTTTCCTTGGTGTCACCGTCATGAGCGAACAAGGCTCCGGCGGCTGCCGCGGCGACGGCCGCCAGTGCGCCGATGGATGCGATCGCGATCCTGGTCCTGTTGTTGCTCTTGTCGTCCTCACCCTGCGGTTCGTTGCTCGTGGTGCCGTCGTCGGAGCCTGTGTCGGTGCGTGTCACTTTCGTTCCCCCTCGTGCAGGAGTCCGTAGTATCAGCGCTTTGTCCGCCCGGTAAGGGGGTGTTGGAGTGCGAGAGGGGCGCGTATTCGCTGCCGTGCGCTGCCGGACCAACTGCCCCGTGGCCCGGTCCACGGTGTTCTTCACCGCCGGTGCCCCGGGCCAGACGGTACGACTGGGGGAAGCCGAGGGGCGGATCCAGTTGGCGGGAGCAGCAAGGTGATGCGGCACGAATCGCAGGTGATCGGGATGTGAGAGGCCTAGAGCCAGTCCCGCCGCTTGAAAATCAGGTACAGGCTGACGCAGACGATCCCCATCAGCCCGATCGCGAACGGGTACCCGAAGCCCCAGTGCAACTCCGGCATGTGCGTGAAGTTCATGCCGTAGATCGTGCCGACGAGCGTGGGAGCGAAGAGGATGGCCGCCCAGCTGGAGATCTTCTTGAAGTTGTCTCCCTGGGGGCGCTGAGCTGCGGCGATGCGGTTCCGGCCGCTTCTGACCTGCGCGGACGGCCCTTTCCCCGTCTTTCAGGTGCGCTCCGCGTTACGCAGTTGATTCTCCCCGTGCGCTCCCCAGCGCCGCTCGTACTCCCCAGATTCTCCCCAGGGAGCGGCTACGTGCGGAGGCGCGGAACGGTTGCTGCGGTGCTGGCGAGGCAGAGTGTCCTGCTCGCATTCCGTTACCGGTGTCGCCGGGGTCTCTGGGCGTTGCGCGGGTTCGGTCGGCACCGCCGCCGACTGCAGTCGTCCGCTCTGAAGGGCACGCTGAGGGCACGGCTCCACCGAGTGTGCGTGCGGCGGGCGGGTGCGGTGGCGCTCGCCGTCATGGACGGCCGTTGGGCCCAGGATCGCGGCGAGTGAGGCGTTCGCTTCCCTTGTGACGTACGTCATGGTTAGGCACCGGAACTCGGCCCCCTGCCGTGCCGACTACTGGAGCGACAGGGCTTCAACTGCACTGTTCCGCAGGACAGTTCGATGCGATCAGAAAGGCCGGGCATGGCCGAGTTCCGACAGTCTTTCCGTCTCGTGGGTGTGACGCCCCGCAGACTGCTGCTGCCGCCCGCGCTCTGCGGCTTCGTACTGCTGCTCGTGCTGGTGTTCTCGGTGTCGTACGTCGTCGGATCGGCCGCCGGACCGGTGGCGCCCGGCATGCGCGGCACCGGGAGCGCCGGGACGGGCACCGGGGGAGAGGGCGGTAGCGGTAGCAGTGGTGGCATGGACGACATGTCCGGGTCGGGCGGGAGCGTTCAGGACATGCCAGGGATGCACGGGAGCGGTGAGTGATGGCGGGTGAGCCGGTGACGAGCCTGGTGGTCACGACGGACATCACCGTGGGCGGGATGACCTGCGCGGCCTGTGTCCGGCGGGTGGAGAAGAAGCTCGCCAAGCTGGAGGGTGTGACCGCGACGGTGAACCTGGCCACCGGGCTCGCCCGGGTCAGCCATCCGGAGAGTGTTCCGGCGGAGGATCTCGTCGCCGCGGTCGAGCAGGCCGGATACCAGGCCGCCCTGCCCGCGCCCCCTGCCCGCGAGGACAAGGGGAAAGCGGACGCCGACGCGGACGGTTCCGAGGGTGCCGCCCGACAGGAACGTGACCGGCTTCTCGTCACCGCCCTGCTCGCCGTGCCGGTCCTGGTGCTGTCGATGGTGCCGGCCCTGCAGTTCCGTAACTGGCAGTGGCTGTGCTTCGCGCTGGCAGCCCCGGTCGCGGTGTGGAGCGCCTGGCCCTTCCACACCCGCGCGGTGCGGGGGCTGCGCCACTCCACGGCCACCATGGACACGCTCGTCTCGCTGGGCGTCGTGGCGTCCTTCTCCTGGTCGGCGTACGCGCTGTTCCTCGGGGGAGCGGGCGATCCCGGGATGCGGATGCCGTTCAGCCTGCTGCCGTCCGCCTCGGACGGTACGGCGCACGTCTATCTCGAAGCGGCGGTCAGCGTCCCGCTGTTCGTGCTGACCGGGCGGTTCCTGGAAGCGCGCGCACGGCGCGGCACCGGCGCAGCCCTGCGGTCGCTGGCGGAGCTGGCGGCCAAGGAGGTGTCCGTCCGTGACGAGCGCGGTGAGCGCGCCGTCCCCATCGAACAACTGCGGGTGGGGCAGGTCTTCGTCGTACGTCCGGGTGAGCGGGTGGCCACCGACGGGTGTGTGACGGAGGGCAGTTCCGCCGTCGACCTGTCGCTGGTCACCGGGGAGAGCGAACCCGTCGAGGTGAGCCCCGGTTCGGCGCTGGTCGGCGGGGCCGTCAACGCCGGCGGGCTGCTGCTGGTGCAAGCCACAGCAGTCGGCGCGGACACCCAACTCGCCCGGATCACAAGGCTGGTGACCGACGCGCAGGCGGGCAAGGCTCGCGCGCAGCGGCTGGCCGACGCGGTGGCCGGGGTCTTCGTACCCGTCGTATTGAGCATCGCGGTGACCGTTCTTGGATTCTGGCTCGGCGCCGGAGCCGATCCGCAGGCGGCGCTCACCGCCTGCGTGGCCGTCCTCGTGGTGGCCTGCCCGTGCGCGCTCGGTCTGGCCACGCCGACGGCGCTGATGGCAGCCACCGGGCGCGGGGCCCAACTGGGCGTGCTGGTGAGCGGTCCGCAGACGCTGGAGGCGCTCCAACACATCGACATGGTCGTGCTGGACAAGACCGGCACCCTGACCACCGGCCACATGAGCGTCGCCCAGGTCACCGCACTGCCCGGCGAGTTGGAGCAGGACGCGGTACTGCGGCTGGCCGGGGCGGTGGAACAGGGGTCCGAGCACCCGCTCGGCCGGGCGATCACCGCGTACGCGCGCCGCTCGGCGGGAGACGAACCGCTGCCCCCGGTACGGGACTTCGTGGCCACACCGGGGCAGGGCGTCGAGGGCCTGGTGGAGGGGCATACGGTCGAAGTCGTCGTGCCCGACGGCGAGTTGCCCCCCATGTTGGCCGAGGCCCTGACGACGGCCGAGAGCGCCGCGCACACACCCGTCCTCGTGCGCGTCGACGGCCGTGCCGAAGGGCTGATCGCTGTCGGCGACCTCGTACGGCCGGGCAGCTACCGGGCCGTGGACCAGCTTCGGCGTCTCGGCATCCGCCCGGTGCTCGCAACCGGCGACCGCAAGGCGCCCGCGCAGGCGGTGGCCGCCGCCCTCGGCATCGAGGACGTGCACGCCCGTTGTTCTCCCGAGGACAAGGCCGCTCTTGTACGGCAGTTGCAGCAGGAGGGCTACCGCGTCGCGGTCGTCGGTGACGGCGTGAACGACGCCGCCGCGCTCGCCGGCGCCGACCTGGGCATCGCCATGGGCACCGGCACGGACGTGGCCATCGGCGCCGCCGACCTGACCCTGGTGCGCGGTGATATCGAGGCGCTCGCCGACGCCGTACGGCTGGCCCGGCGCACTCTCGGCACGATCCGCGCCAACCTTGTGTGGGCCTTCGGCTACAACGTCGTCACCGTGCCGCTCGCCATGGTCGGGTTGCTCAACCCCATGGTCGCCGCCGCCGCGATGTCCGCCAGTTCCGTGCTCGTGGTGTGCAACAGCCTGCGGCTGCGCGCCTGGCAGCCCTCTCCCGCACGCGGACGCGGGGCCCGATCGAGGAAGGCCGGTGCCCGATGAGGCGGATCCTGACCCGGGTGTCGTCGCGGCTCGGCGACCGGCGGAAGCTGAGAGACGCCGCGCTGGCCGCCCTCGTGCCCGTCGCCGCGTGCAGTGTGGCTCTGGCGGGTCTGACCGCGTGGACGGGCACGGGCAAGGCCGGTACTCCGGCGCGCATACGCGTCACCGAGGGACGTCTCCTGCTGCCGTCCGCCGGCGCCGGGGAGACGGCGGCGTTCTTCCGCGTCGCCAACGAGGGCGGCTCGGCCGACCGCCTCATACGGGTCACCTCACCCCGCGCCCCCGGTGGCATAGCCCTCTCCCGGCACCGTATGACCGAGGGGAACGGGGCCTACAGCACCGCGGTCGACTCCGCCGACATTCCGGCGGGCGAGAGCCTCGCCATGTCGCCGACCGGAGTCGACCTGACGGTCTCTTCGGCCTCGGGCAAGTGGCGCTCGGGCGATCTCGTGCCCTTCACCTTGGAGTTCCGGCGCAGCGGGCGGATCACGGTGCTCGCCGTAGTCGTGCGTCCCGGCACCATCTCGTTCCAGTAGTCGTCCGGCATGGCCATCGAGTTCCCAGCACTCCCATGTGACATGAGTCACTGCATCCGGAGTGAGTAGAGAACCCGGTGTGCGCCCGTACCCCCTGATGACGATCAGACGTCGGGTGCAAAGATGGGCGCGCTATGACTGTCGGAGGGTGGTTCCGCACGCTGCGGGCGGGTGTGTTCGCCGCCGCCTGCGTGCTGCTGGCCGCCCTCGGTCACGTGATGATGTCCGGCACTCCCGTCCCCTGGTGGACCATGGGCGCCGGCGCTGCCGCGACCGGCACGGCAGGCTGGTTCCTCGCCGGCCGTGAGCGCGGGCGCGGGCTGATCGTCACGGTCGTGGTCGCCGCCCAGACGGTGCTCCACGAGACGTTCTCCCTGGGCCAGACCCTTACGCCCGGGAGTGGTACCGCGTCGACAGGCATGAGCGGGATGGACATGGGTTCCTCGGACACCATGTCCATGGACGCCATGGACATGAGCGGCATGACCCACATGGCGCACGGTTCGGGCGGAATGGGGCACGCGCACACGATGACGGGCGGTGCCTCGCTCGGCATGCTCGCCGCGCACCTCCTCGCCGCCGTCCTGTGCGGGCTGTGGCTCGCGTACGGCGAACGCGCAGTCTTCCGCGTCCTGCGGGCGGCGGCAGCACGGCTGGTCGCTCCCCTGCGGATGCTGCTGGCGCTGCCGGTACCGGCTCGTCGCCCGTCCGTGCGCAGGCGCCGCACCGCCGCGTACCGGTCGTCTCTGGCCTGCTTCCTTCTCTGCTACTCCGTCACCTCCCGGGGACCGCCCACGGGCCCCGCTGTCGTCTGAGACAGCCGGACCCACCGGGGGCTCACCCGCTCCTCGTCATACCGCGCTCCGGCGCGGATCTCCCCAGGGCTGCACACCTCTTCGTGTGGGCCGACGAGCGCGCGACGAGCCCCGGGCATCGCCGTACCCATCGCGTACGGCCGCACCCCATGTGCCGGAGAGCCGTGCCCCACCGCGGGACGTCGGCCCCGGACGACCCGAGAAGGACACCACGTGATCACTTCTGTGCTGCCCGCTCCCCGCCGGGCGGAGCGTGCCGCGGCGGACGCCTCCGCCACCGCCTGGGCCCTGGCCGCCCGCAACGGCGACCCCCACGCGACCGAGCACTTCGTCCGCGCCCTCCACAGCGACGTACTGCGCTACGTCGCCCATCTCAGCGGCGACCCCCAGAGCGCCCACGACCTGACCCAGGACACGTTCGTACGAGCCCTCGACAGCCTGCCGCGCTTCGAAGGACGTGCCTCGGCCCGCACCTGGCTGCTGTCCATCGCCCGTCGCGCGGTGGCCGACAGTTTCCGCCGGGCCGCGGTCCGCCCACGCCTGGCCGACGCGCATGACTGGCAACTGGCCCTGGAACGCACCCAGCCCTGCGACCTGCCGGGCTTCGACGACGGCATCGCTCTCCTCGACCTGCTGGAGACGCTGCCTGACGAGCGACGTGAGGCGTTCGTGCTGACCCAGGTGGTCGGTCTGCCGTATGACGAAGCGGCGCGCTTCATCGGCTGCCCCGTCGGCACGATCCGCTCCCGGGTCGCCCGGGCGAGGACCACCCTGGAACGCCTGCTGCGCGAAGCCGAGACCGCGGCCGTCCAGGCCGCGTGACGTGAGGGCCGGCGCCTCCCGGCAGGCGCCGGCCCTCACATGATCCTGTCGGCGATGCGGATACCAACGTGCTCACGGGAACTCGACAGATCGGCAGCACGACTACTGGGACGTGCGACAGAACAGAAGGCGATCCCCACGGCTCGCACCGACGTACACGGTGTCGCCGTACGACGTACCCGCGTTGGACGTACATCTCAGGGCGGTGGCCTGGGTGCCGAACGTGCCGAGCGTGTCTCTTGACGTACCTGCCGGAGAGCGCGTGGCGCTGTCCGGTACGGCCGCCGGGACGCTTACGGCGCTGCTGCGCGCGGTGGCCGGCCTGCACCCCGTGACCGGCGGAGTGATCACGGTGGGCGGCCGGGACACCCGGACGCCCGCGGAGCGGGCGTGGCGGAGCAGGGCGTGCGCGTGGCTGCCGAGTGACCCCGGCGTGACCGGGCGCACGGTGCCGGCCGCCACCGTACTGGCGCGCAGCGCACACCCGGCCGCGGCCGCACAGGCCGCCGAACGGCTGGGGGTGGGGAGGCTCGTGGCCCGCCCGCTGCGCAGTCTCACGCGACGTCAGGTGAAGCTCCTGCACCTGGCGCGTGTCATCGGCTGTGTGGCTCTGGGCGCGGGCGTACTGCTGGCGGACGATCCCACCGCCGGGCTGACCGCGGCCGACCGGGAGGCACTGGCGGATCTGCTCGCAGGGCTGCCCGTGACCCTGATGGTGTCGACCGACGACCCGGTACTCACCGTGCTGTGCGGCCTTCGGGTGGACATCGCCATGCCGCTACCGGCGCAGGGCACCGCGCCGCCCGTCCCGTGTGCCGAGCCACCCGGAACTACCAACTCCCTTTCATTTCAGTCGAGTTGATGGAAAGTTGCGGGAACTCATCCCGCCCCGCCCCCGACTACTAGTGCGACGGCTCGACCCCGCACAGGGCCGTGGCACCGGTCAGGGAGGTCCGTATGACGCCAGAGATAGAGGACGCCTTCGCGGCGATCAGAGCCGAGCACGGCGCGGACGCGATCACCCGCGTCGAGCGCATGCTGGAGCCCGGCGGAGGCGGACCGCGGCACCCGCTCCAGAAGGGCGCCAAGTGGATCATGCCGGGACTGTCTCAGGCTCCATGGCACGACCCCCACGCCTATCCCGAACTGCTCCCGGTGGTCGAGGCACTGGAATCGGCCCACCCGGCCGTCAAGGAAGAGCTGAACTCCGCCTGGACGGTCCGGCGTGAGGTGTTCTCCGACTACGAGCACTACCTGACCCGGCAGGAGGACTGGCAGGCCCTGTACCTCTACCGGGGTGGAAACCTGGTTGAGGAATCGGCCGAGACGGTGCCGACCGCGTACAAGGTGCTCAAAGAGTTCGCCGTCGACACCGGGACGATTTGCCCACTACTGGAATCCCATTTCTCCACATTGCTGCCCGGGGCTTCGATCGCCCCGCATTGCGACCTGTGGAACTTCAGCATCAACCTGCATCTCGCCGTCGACATTCCGGACCGGTGCAGCATCACCGTGGCAGGTCAGACCCGCACCTGGCGGGAAGGCCGCTGCCTGCTCTTCGACTACTCCTTCGAGCACGAGGCGCGCAATGACGGAAAAAAACCGCGGACGTGCCTGCTCGTCGACCTGTGGCACCCGGAAACGACCCTTCCCGAACGGCGGGCTCTGGTTGCCCTCATGACGGAGATAAGGCGCCTGATGGGGGAGTAGTGGATACCTGAAAACATTCAGGAAAAGGAACCGGCAGTTCTGTACTGCTGGTTTGGAGTGCTGCCCGAAAGGCAAATCAATGCCTCTCTGTGACTTTCCATTTCGGCCATTCTCAAGCCTTCTTCCGGCTGTTATCGTGGCCGAAATTCCTCGACGCATTCGATATGCGTCGGCGTTTTCCATCCATGCCTGGGGAGGGATCGACTGATGCACGCCCGGCTGTCCCTGCTCGTGCTGGCGCTGGCCCAGCTGGTCATCGCGCTCGACTACAACATCGTCTACGTGGCGCTCCCCGAGATAGGCGCGGGCCTCGACTTCTCGGCCCATGACCTGCAATGGGTGGTGAGCGCCTACGTGGTGACGACTGGCGGCTTCCTGCTGCTGGGCGGACGGGCGGCGGACCTGCTAGGCCGCCGCCGGACGTTCGTCACGGCGGCGCTGATCTATGCGGGCTCCTCCCTGGTGGGAGGGTTCGCTGAGTCCCCCGGAGCGCTCGTCGCCGTCCGGGCCGTGCAGGGTATCGGCGGATCGCTGCTGTTCCCGGCCACGCTCTCCCTGATCAACACGATCTACGAGGAGGGGCCTGCGCGGAACCGGGCTCTGGCGGTGTGGGGTGCGGCGGGGGCCGGCGGCCTGTGCTTCGGATCGCTGCTCGGTGGCGTGCTGGTGGAGGCGTTCGGCTGGCCGTCGGTGTTCTTCGTCAACGTCCCCATCGCGGTGGGCATCGCCTGGGCAGGACGGGCCCTGTTCCCCGCGGACGCAGTGCGGACCGCCACCCGGCGGTTCGACGTGGCGGGCGCTCTGGCCGCGACCGGCGGCATCACCCTCCTGGTGTTCCTGCTGGTACACGCGCCGGAAGCCGGCTGGACCAGTACGCCCGCCCTCGTGAGCGCCGGTCTCTCGCTCACCCTGATGTGCTGCTTCGCCGTCGTCGAGACCCGCTCGCGAGATCCACTGGTACCGGCGAGGCTGTTCGCCCACCGGGGTCTGTTCTCCGCGATGGCCGTCACCGCGCTCTACAGCGCGACCTTCAGCTCACTGCCGTACTTCCTGACCCTCTACTTCCAAACCGTGCGCGGCTACAGCGCGCTCCTGACCGGGCTCGCCTTCCTCGTCCCGGCCGTGGTGACCGCCATCGGCACCCAGGTCGGCGAACGGGCGGTGGCGCTGATCGGCGTGCGCCGCATGCTGGCCGCCGGCATGGCCCTGGGGGCGGCCGGGGCCGTCGCGCTCGGACTCGCACTCACCGGCGAGGGCTCGTACCCGCTGCTGCTGCCCGGCATCGTGCTGCTGGGCCTCGGCCAGGGGGCCGCGTGGACCGGCATGTGGATCGTCGCCGCGTCCGGGGTCGCGCCCGAAGACCAGGGCGTGGCGTCCGGGCTGGCCTCCACCAGTCTCCAGGTGGGCGGCGCGGTTGGCCTCGCCCTGCTCGTGGCGCTCGCGGGCGGCGTCGGACAGAGCCCGCCCGGTGACGCCCTTCTGAACGGGATCCGGATCGCCGTGTTCGCGATAGCGGCCGGTATCGGCTGCGGCGTGCTGCTGACCTTCGCCCTGCGCAGAACGGCTCCGGCCGGATAGGCCGAGTCCGCCCCTCGACATCCCGGGGCCGACGGCCCGTCACCCCACGTACCGCACACTCAGGAGAACCGTTGTGCCCGTACACACCTCCAGCACGTCCGCTCCGGCCGCCGTCCTGTGCGGAGTGGCCGGATGGGTGCCGCCCCGTGTCGTCACCAACGACGAACTCGCCGAACGGCTGGACACCGACGACACCTGGATCCGCACCCGCACCGGGATCCGCCGTCGCCACATCGCCAAACCGGGCCAGGCCACCTCCGACCTGGCCGTCGAGGCCGGCCGACTGGCCCTGCGCAACGCCGGACTCGACCCGGCCGAGACGAACCGTGGTGGGACGGATCCGGTCGACGCCGTGATCGTCACCACGACCACACCCGACCGCCCCTGCCCGGCTACCGCGCCCGCGGTCGCCGCGCGACTCGGCCTGAACGGGGTGGCGGCCTTCGATGTCGGCGCGGTGTGCACCGGATTCGTCTACGGCCTCGCCACGGCCGCCGGGCTGATCGCTTCCGGCGTCGCGGCACGGGTCCTGCTGATCGGTGCCGACACCTACTCCACCATCGTGGACCCCCTGGACCGGGCCAACGCGATCATCTTCGGGGACGGCGCCGGAGCCGTCGTCCTGCGCGCCGGAGACGAAGACGAACCGGGCGCCATAGGCCACTTCGACCTCGGCAGTGACGGCACGCACGAGGACCTGATCATGGTCGCAGCGGGGGGCTCCCGCGGGCGCTCCGCCGAAGGCGAACCCACCCGCGCGGAGCGGCACTTCGCGATGCGCGGCAACGAGGTCTACCGGCACGCGGTGACCCGCATGGCCGCCTCCGCCCGCGCCACCCTGACCAGCGCCGGGTGGAAGACCGACGACGTCGACCACTTCGTGCCCCACCAGGCCAACCTGCGCATCCTGCACTCCGTCGCCGACGACCTCGGCCTGCCCCGGGAACGCTGCGTCGCCAACGTCGACGCCGTGGGCAACACCGGTGCCGCCTCCATCCCGCTCGCCCTCGCCGACGCCGCCGCCCGGCGCGTGATCCGCCCCGGCGACCGGCTCCTCCTCACCGCCTTCGGCGGCGGACTCACCTGGGGCTCCGGTCTGTTGACCTGGCCCGAACTGCCGCTGCCCACCCGCCCCCACGACCCCCTCGTCCCGCACGACACAGGAGTTGACGATCCGTCATGAGAGCTGCCACCTATGACCAGTTGGTCGAGATCCTCGCGAGACTCCACGACACCCCGGCCGACCGGTTCACGCCCGAGGCGACCTTCGCCGACCTCGACGTCGACTCGCTGACGATGGTCGAGATCAGCATCCGCATCGAGCGCGACCTCGGCGTCACCGTCCACGACAGCGAACTGCGGCCCACCCTCACCCTCGCGGACACAGCGGAGTTGATCGACGCGAGACAGACCGTCTGACCCTCCGACACAGCCCGCCCGAACTACTCCGACCACCACCCACCCGAAAGGCATCCTCACGTGAAGATCACCGACCAGCCCGGCACTTTTCTCGGCGCGAGCGTCGAGGGCTTCGACCACGCCACCGCCTCCGACGTCGACGTCGAGACGCTCAAGGAGACCGTCTACACGAAGAAGATCGCGGTCCTGAAGGGCCAGGACCTGACCCCCGAACAGTTCCTGGCGCTCGGTGAGCGCCTCGGCCGCCCCGAGACGTACTACGAGCCCATGTACCAGCACCCGGAGGTCCCGGAGATATTCGTCTCCTCCAACGTTCCGGAGAACGGCAAGCAGATAGGCGTACCGAAGACCGGCAAGTTCTGGCACGCCGACTACCAGTTCATGCCCGACCCCTTCGGCCTCACCCTCATCTACCCGCAGGTCGTCCCGGAGAAGAACCGCGGCACGTACTTCATCGACATGGGCCGGGCGTACGAGAAGCTGCCGGCCGAGCTGAAGAGGGACATCGAGGGCACCTTCTGCCGGCACTCCGTCCGCAAGTACTTCAAGATCCGCCCTCACGACGTCTACCGCCCGATCTCCGAGATCATCGAGGAGGTCGAGACCAAGACCCCGGCCGTCCGCCAGCCCACCACCTTCACCCACCCCCTCACCGGCGAGACCGTCCTCTACATCAGCGAGGGCTTCACCGTCGGCATCGAGGACGCGGACGGCAATCCGCTCGACGAGGAACTCCTCAAGCGCCTGTTCGACGCCACGGGCCAGCTCGACGAGACCTTCGAGCACGACAACATCCACCTGCAGAGCTTCGAGAAGGGCGACCTGCTGGTCTGGGACAACCGCAGCCTCATCCACCGCGCCCGCCACACCACCACACCCGAGCCGACCGTCTCGTACCGCGTCACCGTCCACGACGACCGCAAGCTGCACGACGGGATCCAGGCCGCGTGACCGCGCCCACCGCCGACCGCACCGGGACCGCCTCGCCGCGGCGCTCGTACCCCACGGACGAGGAGCTGCTGACCCGCGTGCTCGTGCCCTACAAGGCGCACTGCAAGTACCTGAAGAGCGCCCTCGTCACGGCGGGAGCAGGAGCCGGACTCGCCTCGGCGCGCTGCGAGTTCGCGATCCCGGAGTCCTGTTACATCGACGACACCGGCCACCTGAACTCGGTCGAGGTCAACATCGCCTACAACCAGATGATGTATTACCTGGTCGCCAAGTCCGTGCGGGAGGGACTCCTGAGCGGGTTCGAGACCTGGACCCTGGACGACTTCTGGCGCCACCAGCTCCCGGACATCCTCATCGCCCGTTTCGCCGGCACCTTCCGCCGCCCGGTCAACCCTCGTTCTTTCCAAGGGGAGTTGGCGTTCCGCTCCGTCACCCGGCGTGCCCCCGGTGGCGCCAGCCCGTTCCTGCACGCCGAGACGTCGTACCGCTACTGGGACGCCGACGGCGGCCGGAGCGACGGCGAGGCGACCCTCGCCTTCGTCAACATCCCCTGAACACCGAAGGACTGCCCATGGAGACATCCACGGCGACACAGCCGCCTGCGGCCGACCGGATCCACCACCCCGAACTGCGCACCCTCGTCCAGACCGCCCGCTTCCACGCCGAGCACCAACCCGACATCCTCGCCGTGCTCTGCGAGGGCCGCAGCCTGACGTACGGCGATCTGCACCGCGAGAGCAACCGCATCGCCCGCGCTCTGCAGGCCGCCGGACTCGCACCGGGCGACCGGGTCGCCTACCTGGGCAAGGAGTCCGAGCACTACTACGAGATCCTCTTCGCCTGCGCCAAGAGCGGCACCGTGCTCGTCCCCGTCAACTGGCGGCTCACCGCGCCCGAGGTCAGCCACATCCTCCAGGACTCCGGCACCCGACTCCTCTTCCTGGAGGACGAGTTCAGACCGGTCGTGGCCGGCATGCCGACCGCGCCACCCGAAACGGTCGTTCCGCTCGGGGAGTTGGAGCAGTGGTGTCAGCAACAGCCGCTCCACGAGACGGACTTCGACCCGACCCCCGACACTCCCGTCGCCCAGCTCTACACCAGCGGCACCACCGGCCTGCCCAAGGGGGTGGTGCTCGCGCACCGTAGCTTCTTCGCGATCCGTGACGCCCTGGCGAGCGAGGGTCTCGACTGGATCGACTGGCGTTCCGGAGACATCGCCTTGGTCGGCATCCCTGGCTTCCACGTCGGCGGCCTGTGGTGGGCCACCCAGAACTTCAACGCGGGCACGACTATCGTCGCGATGCGCGCGTTCGCCGCCCGCCCGGCCGTCGACCTCATTCGCGACCTTGGCATCACCACGGCCTGTGTCGTCCCGGCCATGCTCCGCATGATGCTCACCGAACCCGGCGTCGGCGCCGAGGACTTCACCACGCTCCGCAAGACGGTCTACGGCGGCTCCCCGATCTCCGAGGCGCTGCTGGAGCAGAGCCTCGCCGTCCTGGACTGCGAGTTCGCCCAGATCTACGGTCTGACGGAGACCGGCAACACCGCCGTCTGCCTGCCCCCGGCCGCCCATGTCCCCGGCGGTCCTCTCATGCAGGCCGCCGGCCACCCCTACCCCGGCGTGCGCTCCAAAGTCATCGACGACCAAGGGCGCGAACTCCCGCCGGGCCAGGTCGGCGAGGTGTGCCTGCACACCCCCGCCCGCATGGTGGAGTACTGGGGCCTGCCCGAGAAAACGGCGGACACCCTCGTCGACGGCTGGATCCACACCGGAGACGCGGGATATGTCGACGAGGACGGTTACGTCTTCATCCGCGACCGGATCAAGGACGCCATCCTCGTCGCCGGCGAGAACGTGTACCCGGCCGAGATCGAGAACGTGCTGGAAGGCCACCCCGGCGTCGCGGAGGCCGTCGTCGTCGGCGCCCCCGACGAACGCTGGGGCGAGTACGTGCACGCCTTCATCGTTGCGGCCCCTGACCAACAGCCCAGCCCCCGGGACCTGCACACCTTCCTCGTCCCGCAGCTCGCGAACTTCAAGCTGCCCGCCCGCTACGAGTTCATCGACAGCGTGCCGCGCAACCCCAGCGGCAAGATCCTGCGCCGCGAACTGCGCGACCGCTTCTGGTCGGACGCCGACCGCAAGGTCAACTGACCAGTCGGACAAGGCCAGTTCCTCACCCTCGCGCCCTCGTCGAGCCACCGAGAGAGAACCCGCATGCCTGAACCCCTCACCCCGGACAGCTTCCGCGCGGACCTGGCGGAGTGCCTGTTCCTGCTGCCCGACGAAGTCGACCTGGAGGAGAGCCCGTTGGACGCGGGTCTGGACTCCCTGCGCATCGTCACCCTGCTGGAGCGGTGGCAGGCCGCCGGCGCCGACGTGACCTTCATCGACCTCGCCGAGCGCACCTCCTTTGCCCAGTGGTGGCAACTGCTGGAAGAACGCCGGAAAGGAGCAGCACGTGCCGACACCTGACAGCATGTCAGCCGCCGGGCGTCACCCACTGCTTGTCGCGCAAGAGGGCATCTGGACCGGCCAGCAACTCGACGCGGACAGCCCCGCCTACAACACCGCCGAATACGTACGCATCGACGGCCCCGTGGACACGGCCGTCTTCGACACCGCCCTGCACCTCGTCGTCGCCGAGACCGAGGCCCTCAACGTCACCTTCGTCACCGACGACACCGGCCGCCCCTGGCAGCTGGACACCCCGGCCGTTGACTGGCGTACCCACATCGCCGACCTCACCGACGAGCCCGATCCCCACGCCGCGGCCCTGGCCTGGATGGACCAGGACATGGCCCGTCCCGTCGACCTCACCCGCGGCCCGGTCTTCGGCCATGCCCTGCTCAGAACCGGGCAGGAGCAGTACCTGTGGTACCACCGGGTCCACCACATCGCCCTCGACGGCTTCGGCCTCTCGCTGGTGGCCCGTCGTGTGGCCCAGGTCTACACGGCCCTCGTGGCCGGTGAACCCGTCTCGGACAGCGGCTTCGGCACCCTGGAGTCTGTCCGCGCCGAAGAGCTCGCCCACCGCGCGTCCGCCCGCCACGCCAAGGACCGCGCCTACTGGACCGACCGCTACGCCGACCGCCCGTCGGTGGCCAGCCCGGCTGGCCGCTCCGCTCTCCCCGCCCGCACCTTCCACCGCCACGTCACCGACCTCGACGCGGCCTGGTCCGCCACCCTGCGCACGGTCGCCCGTGACCTGTCGGTGACGTGGTCCGAGGTGGTGCTCGCGGCGACCGTCGCCCACCTGCACCAGGTCACCGGCGCCCCGGAACTCGTCCTGAGCCTGCCCGCGATGGGCCGCCTCGGCTCGGTCTCCCTGCGTGTCCCCTGCATGGTGCGCAACATCCTGCCGCTGCGCGTGCCCGTCACCCCCGACGACACCCTGCGCGACCTCGCGCCCCGCGTCTCCCGCGAACTGCGCGCCGGACTGCCCCACCAGCGCTACCGCTACGAGCAGTTGCGGCGAGACCTGAAGCTCGTCGGCGGTCAGCGCCGCCTGTCCGGGCCCGGCGTGAACATCATGCCGTTCGAGTACGACCTGCGGTTCGCCGGCCACCGCAGTACCGTCCACAACGTGTCCGCGGGACCAGTCGACGACCTGGCCGTCAACGTCTACGACCGCTCCGACGGCACCGGCCTGCGCATCGCTCTGGACGCCAACCCCGACCTGTACACCAAGAGCGAGGCGGCCGGTTTCCAGGAGGGCCTGCTCGCTCTCCTCGACGGGGCGGTCGCCGCCCCCGACCGGCCCCTGCGAGAACTGGCGTGTACCTCCGCCGCCGGCGCCGTCCGCGTCCTGACCGGGGACCCGCTGCCCGCCCCCGCCCGCCCGGTGCTGAGCCTCATCGCCGACCACGCCGCCCGCCGGGGCACGGCCGTCGCCCTGGAGCACGCCGGGGACACCCTCACGTACGCCCAACTCTTCGGCACCGCACGGGACATGGCTCGCCGCGTGGCCGCCCGGGGCGTCGGCCGGGGCGATGTGGTGGCGGTGGCCCTGCCCCGGGGAATCGACGCCGTCACCGCCATCCTGGGCGTCCTGCTGTCGGGCGCCGCCTACTGCCCCCTCGACCCGAAGGCCCCCGCCGCCCGCACGGCCCACCTCCTGGCCGACGCCGCTCCGGCGCTCGTGGTGACGACCGGCGACCGCGCGGCCGGCTTCCCTGAGCAGGCCGTACTCGCCCTGGACCAGCCGGATTCCGGGCCCGCCACACCTACAGTGCCGTCGGCGCCCGAACTCGCGGACCTGGCCTACGTGCTGCACACCTCGGGCTCCACCGGGCTCCCCAAGGGAGTGGAGATCGGCCACGACGCGCTGGCCCACTTCGTCGCGGCGGCCACCCACCGCTACGGCATCCAACGCCAGGACCGCGTCCTGCAGTTCGCCCCACTGCACTTCGACGCCAGCGTGGAGGAACTCTTCCTCACCCTGTGTGCGGGCGGCACGCTGGTGATCCGCGCCGACGACATGACCGAGTCCGTGCCGCGCTTCCTGGACGAGTGCGCCCGCCTGCGCGTCAGCGTGCTGGACCTGCCCACCGCGTACTGGCACGAGATGGCCTACGCGCTCTCGACCGGCGCCGCCGAGCTGCCGGAGAACGTGCGGACCGTCGTCATCGGCGGCGAGGCGGCCCTGCCCGAACGGGTCGATCGCTGGCGCAAGGCCGTCGGCACCTCGGTTGCGCTGCTGAACACCTACGGGCCCACCGAGGCCACCGTGGTAGCCACCGTCGCGGACCTGCACGACCCCGCCCTTGCACCCGGCGACGTACCCATCGGCCTGCCACTGCCCGGCACCCGGGCCGCCGTCGTCGACGGCGAGCTGTACTTGCTGGGCGCCGCCCTGGCCCGCGGCTACCGGGGCGAAGTACCGGACAGCTCCCGCTTCGCACCTCTCACCGCGCTTCCCCGCGCCCCCCGCGCCTACCGCACCGGCGACCTGGTCGACGTCGGCGAGGACGGTCAACTCCGCTTCCTGGGGCGGGCGGATGACGAGTTCAAGATCAGTGGCCATCGTGTCCAGCCGGCTGAGGTCGAGAGCGCCCTGCTCACCCACCCCCGCATCCGGGAGGTCGCCGTCGTAGGACAGACCCTCCCCGACGGCACCCGGCGCCTG
The DNA here is from genome assembly GCF_043200035.1 of Streptomyces sp. NPDC048504. Taxonomy (NCBI): domain Bacteria; kingdom Bacillati; phylum Actinomycetota; class Actinomycetes; order Kitasatosporales; family Streptomycetaceae; genus Streptomyces; species Streptomyces sp. NPDC048504. Next base: position 306,939 of record NZ_JBICXA010000011.1, on the reverse strand, counting down.
GCCGCTCATGTGGTCGCCGAGTCACCGGTGCCGTCCGCGTCCGAGGTCAGGGAACACCTGCGGACCAGGCTGCCCGCGGCGATGATCCCCTCCGCGGTCGAACTCCTCGACCGGCTGCCCCGCACTGGCTCCGGAAAGATCGACCGGGCCGCCCTGACCCGGACATCAGCGCCCCAACTCCCCACCACCAGCAGCCCTCTTGAGCGGACCGTCACTGCCGTCTGGCGACAGATCCTCGGCACGGACACCCTCGCCGTGGACGACGACGTCTTCGACCTGGGCGCCCACTCCCTCCAGGCCATCCAGGCAGCCAACCGCCTCGGCGTCGAACTCGGCCGCGACATACGGGTCGCCTGGCTCTTCCAGCACCCCACCGCCGCTGGGCTGGCCGGCTTCCTCGGCGAGAACGCCCAATCAACGTCCGCACCGGCAGGACTCCCGCCGACCCTTCTCGCCGACACCGTCCTCGACCCGGGCATCCGCCCCGGCATCAGCCGCGCCCCGGACGCCACCCCCCGCCGCATCCTCCTCACCGGCGCGACCGGCTTCGTAGGCGTCCACCTGCTGGCCCAACTCCTCACAGACACGGCAGCCGAGATCGTCTGTACGGTGCGGGCCCATGACCAGGCCGAAGCAACTACACGCATCCACAAGGCACTTGAACGTCATGGCATCGCCCTCGACGAGCGGGCACGCAACCGGGTCACCGCCCTCCCCACCGACCTCGCCCGCCCCGACTTCGGCCTGACCCGCGACGCGCTCGCCGACCTCGCCGCCACCTGCGACGCGATCTTCCACAACGCCGCGACCGTCAGCATCATTCGCGACTACGCCACCCTGCGCGCCGCCAACACCGAGTCCACCCGTCAGCTGCTGCGCCTGGCCGCCGTGCGCACGACGCCCCTCCACTACGTCTCCACCCTGTCCGTGGCCCCGCCTGCGAGCCACAGCCCCGAGGTGCCGGAGGCATTCCTGCCGCCGCACGAGGGACTCCGCTACGGCTACCAGCAGTCGAAGTGGGCCTCGGAACGGCTGCTGGAGCAGGCGGCCGAGCGCGGTGTGCCGGTGACCGTGCACCGCCTGGGCCGGGTGGTCGGCCCGTCCGGCACGGGATACGTCAACGAGCGGGACTTCCTGTGGAGCGTGCTGCGGGCCGGCATCCCCGCCGGGATCGTCCCCGACCTGTTCGAGGACGAGGTCTGGACGCCCGTGGACTTCGTGGCCCGCTCCCTCGTCCACCTCTGCCTCACCCCCGGCCGTGCAGCCGGTCCGGTCTTCCACCACGCGACCCTGCCCCGGGTGCGGCTCGGTGACGTCTACGACTGGGTTCAGGAATACGGCTATCCGCTACGGCGACTGCCGCTGGCGCGCTGGCGCGAGCAACTGCCCCGCACGGCCGACGTCGCCGCCACGACGCTGGCCTTCTTCGATTCCGCCGACCGGGCCGCGCCGACCGACCTGCGCCTCGGCCACGTCCGGGCCGACAACGTCCGTGCCGGCCTGGAAGGCAGTGGCATCACCAGCCCGCCGGCCGACCGGGACCTTGTCTTCGGCTACCTGGACCACTGCGTCACCGCGGGTGTGCTGCCCACTCCGGCAACAGCCGCCAAATAAGCGGGACTTGCCGGGAACTCGCAACCACCTCGCCCCGACTACTGCAACAGAACCCCTCAGCCCATGAGCAGACCCCGTACGCAAGGAGCCCGCATGTCGATCAACCGGCCGGCCGCCACCGCCCTGGCCGCAGCCCTCTGCCTGCTCACGGCGGCATGCGGCGACTCCTCGGACAGCGACACGGCGAGCGGTACGACGACCGAGGCCGCCGTGTCGAAGACCGGCTACCCGGTGACGCTGAAGAACTGCGGACAGACCGAGACCTTCAAGAAGGCCCCCAGCCGGGTCGTCGTCATGAACGGCGCCTCCGTCGCCGAGGTCTCCACCCTCCTCGCCCTCGGCCTCCAGGACAAGATCGTCGCCAACCAGCAGACCTACGGCATGTCCGAGGTCGCGGGCCGCGCCGCCGCCATCAAGGCCCTGCCCACAGGGAACGTGAAGCTCAACGACGCCTACGACATCCCCCGCGAGGCCATGCTCGGCCTGCGCCCCGATCTCGTCCTGTCGACCACCTCGTACGGCTTCGACGAGAAGAACGGCTTCGCTACCAGGGACCAGTTGAAGACCGTCGGCGCCAACAGCTATGTCTCCCCGCAGGGATGCGACCAGGACACCGCGAAGATGACCATCGCAGACAGCTACACGCTGCTGCGCGACATGGGCAAGGTCTTCAACGTCACTGACAAGGCGGAGGAGTTGATCGCCGCCTCCGAGAAGAACATCGCGGCCGTCTCGGCGAAGGTCAAGGGGGAGACGAAGACCCCCAAGGTCATGGTGCTGTTCTCCAACATGTCCATGGGCGGCAACGACTTCAGCTCGGTCGTCGCCAAGGGCATCTACAACGACATCCTCGCCAAAGCCGGCGGCTCCAACGCCTTCGAGAACGCCTCCAAGACCTCCTTCGCTGACCTGAGCAAGGAGAAGGTGGCCGCCACCGACGTCGACGCCCTCGTCGTCATCGCCTACAACGACCCGAACCCGGCGGCCTACGCCAAGAAACTGCTGAAGGAGTTCCCCCAGTGGCCGGCCGCCAAGAACAACACGTACGTGACGCTGTCCGACTCGATGTACCTCGGCCCCAGCAACGACCTGGCCGTGGAGAAGATCGCCAAGGCACTGCACCCGGACGCCTTCTGAGCCGACCCGGCCGGCTGAAGATCACCCTCGCGTTCACCCTGCTGCCCGTCGCACTGATCGCCACGATGATCGTGGCGATCAGTATCGGCGCGGTGAGCATCCCGCTCGGTGACGTGTGGGCGATCGTCCTGCACCACGTCACCGGCGCCGGGGCGGCACCCTCCGACCCCGCGCTCGACCAGATCGTCTGGAACTTCCGCACGCCCCGGGTGGTGTTGGCCGCCCTGGTCGGCGCGGCCCTGGCGGTGTCGGGCGCGGTGCTGCAGACCGTGGTGTCCAACCCGCTGGCCGATCCCATCGTGCTGGGCTTCTCCTACGGCGCCACGCTCGGCGCGGTCCTCGTCATCACCCTGGGCGGCGGTGCCGCGCTGGCCGGGCTCGGGGTGTCGGCGGCGGCCTTCATCGGCGCGGTGGTGGCGGGCGCGCTGGTCTTCGCCCTCGGACAGCGGCGCGGCCGACTCGCGCCGACCCGGCTGGTGTTGGCGGGGGTCGCCGTCGGATACGTCTTCCTCTCGGCGACCAGTTTCGTCCAACTCCAGGCGACGCCAACCGAGTTGCGCACGGTCATGTTCTGGATGCTGGGCAGTGTGGCCGGCGCCCAGTGGGACCAACTCCCCACGGTCACGGTGGTCGTGCTGGTCACCACCGCGCTCCTGACGCTCTTCGGGCGGCGGCTCAACGTCCTGTTGGCAGGCGATGAGTCCGCCACCGCGCTCGGCGTCGACGTCAACCGGCTGCGCGCCGTGCTCCTGGTGCTCAGCGCGCTGTTGACCGGAACCGTCATTGCCGTCGCCGGCAGTATCGGCTTCGTCGGCCTGATGATCCCGCACCTCGTCCGCCTCACCACCGGCGCGGACCACCGCCGACTCCTGCCCCTGACCGCCCTGTTGGGCTCGGTCTACCTGGTCCTCGTCGACCTGCTCTCCCGCACCCTCAACCGCCCCAACGAACTGCCGCTCGGCATCCTCACCGCCCTCCTCGGCGCCCCCTTCTTCCTGTGGCTGCTGCGCCACAACAAGGGTCTGGACTGAAGCCATGAAACTCACCGTCGACCAGCTCCACATCACCCTGGACCGCAGTCCGATCCTGCACGGCGTGAGCCTCGAAGCCCGCAAGGGCGACATCGTCGGCCTGGTCGGCCCCAACGGCAGCGGCAAGTCGACCCTGTTGCGCGCTGTCTACCGCTCGCTCCGCCCTGCGGACGGCGTCGTCAGGGTCGGCGAGGACGACGTATGGACCCTGTCCGCCCGTGCCGCGGCCCGCCGTACGGCCGCGGTCCTCCAGGACGCCACCGGCAACACCACCGGCCTGACCGTCGCGGAGATCGTCGCCCTGGGCCGGGCTCCGCACCACGGCCTGCTGGGACGCGACGGAGCCGAGGACCACCGGGCCGTACAGGAGGCCATCGACCACTGCGGCGTACGACCGTACGCGGACCGCGACTACGCCTCCCTGTCCGGCGGGGAACGCCAACGCGTTCTGTTGGCAAGGGCGTTGGCGCAGAGCGCCCAACTCCTCGTCCTGGACGAACTCACCAACCACCTTGACATCCGAGCCCGGTTCGAGCTGCTGGACCTGATCCGTGCCACCGGGATCACCACGCTGGCGGTCCTGCACGACCTCGACCTGGCCGCCCGGCTCTGCGACCACCTCGCCGTCCTGCACGAGGGAGCCGTGGTGGCCGCCGGGCCGGTCCTGGAGGTACTGACCCCGCAGATCCTCAGGGACGTCTTCGGCGTACGGGCGAGCACCGAGCGGCACGCCGACGGCATCATCCGCATCACCTACGACGCCCAGCCGCTCGCCCGCGACGAGAGGGCGGTGGCCGAGGCCGACCCTGCCGACGCCGAGCCCGCCGCGCGCTGACCCTGTCGGTCAGGCCCCGGAATCCGCCACGGGCTCCGGGGCCTCGTACTGGATCCCGGCCCGGGTCAGCTCGCTCGCCTCGGCCCCGCCGTAGCGTGCGACCAGATGCAGAGCCATGTCGATGCCGGCTGATACTCCGGCGCTGGTGACGATGTCGTCGTCGTCCACATACCGGTCCCGCGTCCGTACGTCGACCGACGGGTCGATCTTCGCGAGCCTGTCGAGGTAGTCCCGGTGCGTGGTCGCCGGGCGGCCCGCCAGCAGACCGGCGGCGGCGAGCACCAGCGAACCGGTGCACACGCTCGCCAAGACGGTGCCCTGCGTATGAAGGTGCCGTAGCCACTCCAGGTGCGCCGAATCCTTGACCAGGGCGCGCGTGCCGTTGCCGCCGGGGTGGACGAGGACATCGAACGCCGGCACGTCGGTCGCGGTGTGGTCGGCGACGAGCCCCAGCCCCTTCGAACCGCGCACCACCCCGGCCTCCGGCCCAACGGCCAGGACACGCACGGGAGATGACGCGATGTGGGACGCCCAGAAACCGAGCACCTCCCACGGGCCGACGACGTCGAGTTCCTCGACATCGTCGAACAGCAGCACACCGATGGTCAGAGTGTCGCTCACGCCCCCACCTTAGTGCTCTGACCGGGATGGTTCACCGGGTTGCGGTTCGCGGTCGCGGGTTGTGGGCCGGTTGGATGTGAGGACACATCCAATCTGGTGCGTGGAGGCGTGGTGGCAGAGCCGGTTAAAGTCCGCAGGCTGACCGACCAGGAGGGGCGGCGGCTGCAGCAGATCGTGCGTCGGGGCAGCACCAGTTCGGTGCGGTACCGGCGCGCGATGATGCTGCTGGCCTCCGCTGGCGGGAACCGCGTGCCAGTGATCGCCCAACTGGTGGCGGCCGACGAGGACACGGTGCGCGACGTGATTCACCGCTTCAACGAGATCGGCCTGGCCTGCTTGGACCCTCAGTGGGCGGGAGGCCGTCCCCGCCAACTCAGCTATGACGACGAGGTCTTCGTGGTTCAGACGGCCGCCACCCGCCCGACCAAGCTCGCCCAGCCCTTCACCCGTTGGTCGATCCGCAAGCTCGCCGCCCACCTCCGCAGAGTCCGCGGGCGGGTGATCCGGATCGGCCGCGAGGCCCTGCGCTGCCTACTCGTCCGGCGTGGCGTCACTTTCCAGCGCACCAAGACCTGGAAGGAGTCCAAGGACCCCGAGCGCGACGCCAAGCTCGACCGGATCGAGTACATACTGGAGCACTTCCCGGACCGTGTTTTGCGTTCGACGAGTTTGGGCCGCTTGGCATCCGCCCCACCGGCGGCAGTTGCTGGGCCAAGCGGGGCCGGCCCGATCGGGTCCCGGCGACCTATCACCGCACCCACGGCGTGACCTACTTCCACGGCTGCTACTCGATAGGCGACGACACCCTGTGGGGCGTCAACCGCCGCCGCAAGGGCACGGCGGACAGCCTGACTGCGCTCAAGTCGATCCGCGCGGCCCGCCCCGACGGCGCCCCAATCTACGTGATCATGGACGACCTCTCCGCCCACAAAGGCGCCACAATCCGCTCCTGGGCGAGGAAGCACCGGGTGGAGCTGTGCTTCACCCCGACCGACGCCTCCTGGGCCAATCCGATAGAGGCGCAGTTCGGGCCGCTGCGACAGTTCACCCTCGCCAACTCGAACCACCCCAACCACACCGTCCAGACCCGCGCACTGCACCGCTACCTGCGCTGGCGCAACGCCAACGCCCGCCACCCCGACGTCCTGGCCGCCCAACGCCGCGAACGCGCCCGGATTCGCAGCGAGAAGGGCATCCGCTGGGGAGGGCGCCCGATCACCGCAGCTGCCTGACCGAGGCAGGTTCCGGGCGGACGCCCTTCATCACCGGACGGTCACCCGTCGGCCTCGGCGTCCGGGGCGGACTCGGCGAGATGCTTGATCGCCCGCAGCCGAACGTCCCACTCGGCCGCCAGGCCCGCCATCCACTGGGCGGTCGCGTCCAGGCGCTGCGGGGACAGGAGGTAGCGGACCTCGCGGCCGGACCGGTGCCCAGCGACCAGGCCCGCCCGGTCCAGGATCGCAAGATGCTTGACCACAGCCTGTCTGCTGACGGGCAGTTCGGCGGCGAGGGTGGTGGCGGTGCCCGCCCCTTGCGCGGCCAGGACGGCCAGGATCCTGCGCCGCATCGGATCGGCAAGCGCCACCAGCACGTCATCGACCGCGGCGCGGTCGACCGTCATACGGGAAGCTGTTCGGTGTGCTGCTGGAGTTCGGCGAGCTTGCGGGTCCAGCCCGCACCGTTCTGCTCATGCCGTGCGCGCCGGTCCTCTTCCGGCATGACGAGGTCGGCGAAACCGCTCTCCACCATGCGCAGCCGGGTGCCCTTGCCGTCAGGGTTCAGGGTGAACTCGACCAGAGTTGCGTTGCCATCGCCCGGGTGCTCCCCTGCGGCCCCCTGTGACCAGCGGTAGGAGAAGACCCGGGGTCGCTCAACCCGCTCGATCCGGGCCGGGAGGGCGCCGTGCACCCCGTGGTCGAAGACCATCCTCCCGCCAGGACGAAGGTCGATCTCGGCGGGGCCGCCGCTGCCGAACCAGGCACCCAGGAACTCGGCTTGGGTCAGCACCTCCCAGACCCTGTCCACGGGCGCCGCGATGACGATCTCACGCTCGATGCTGTCAGCAACCATGCTGCATACCTCCGTTAGATGCGCAACTCGATGGTTGCATGTCTAGCGGAGGAAGCGCAACCACACGGTTGCTCATAATCGCCTTGCTTGGCGACAGTCTCGCTGCCATGCGTCCGCGGTCACACCACCCGGTGAACCATCCCGGTCAGAGCACTAGCCCGCACCGTGACGTCCGAACGGAGTTCCCTCGCGGCGGCTTCGGGGCAGCCTCAACATGTCCTGCTTGGGCCTGGCTGGCGAAGGAGGGACAGCCGTGGACCTCGCACCGATCGCATGGGTTGCCGCGGGCATGGCGCTCGCGATGGGCGCCTCTGAGTTGCCTCGTCTTGCGGGCCACCGCGCCTTCTCACGGTACGGCGTGACGGCCGACGTACTGATGAGCGTGTGCATGGCCGCGATGGTGTGCCCCGCGACCGTGGGCGTGTTCACCTCGGTGGGCTGGTGGCCGATCCTGTTCGTGCTCGCGGGAGTCGCGTGTGCGGTGGCCGGCGCGCGTCAGGCCGTGCGCCCGGACCATCGGCACGGGGGAGCGCACTGGTTTCAGCATGCGGTGGCCTGCGGGGCCATGGTGTGCATGGTGTTGGCCATGCGGGCCGCCCACCCTGTGCACGCGCCTACGGGCATGGCGATGGCGAAGACGGTGTCCGGATGGGCGATCGCCTGCGCCGTCCTAGCGTTCTACTTCATGCTGTCCATGGCCGTCACTCTGTGGCGGCAGGTGGTCTCAGAGGGATCGCGGAGCGCGGAGGCCGTTCCGATGGCCCGTATCGCCATGGCGGGCATCACCGCCGTGATGCTCCTGACGATGGTGTGAACAGGTGTGTGACGGAGGCGGTGACGCGGCCTCAGGCTGCCTGCGGGCCGAATGACACCTCCTCAGCTAGTCGTAGAAGCAAGGGAGTTGGTTCCCGTGATGCGCGGTGAAACGGAGGCATCGGGAGTGAACGAGCGCATGGCACCGTAGAGCCGAGCTCCCACCTCCCTGTGCGCGGGCGCGTCGCGTCGTGCGCCCGGGGGTATGCCCAGGGCTGTACCGGGCCCCAGGTAATCGACACGCCTTCGGCCGCCCGACCCCCCCGAAAGGCAGTGCACGATGAGCGACATCAACGGCCTGGAACCGCTGGCGACCTTCTGCGGAAACTGCAACTGCGGCTGCCCGCAACTGTTCGTCGACCCGAGCGCACCCGCGGAGCGCCGCGTCCTGCTCACCGACGACTTCGGCCAGCGCGTCCAGATGAGCGTCGACCAGTTCGCCTCGCTGGTGGAGGAGGCGAAGGCCGGCAAGCTGGACGGCATAGCCACCGCCTGACCGATGCCACGCATCCGGCGGAACGGGCGGCACGCGGTGTGGCCCTGGGACCAGCAACCAAGCAGAGGCAGGACAGCGAGCGGCGGCTCGGCGTGGCTGCTGCCTGCTGCCACCGTTGCGGTGCTGGCCGGAGGCTACGGCTGGTTGGGCGAGGTGATCGCGGGCATCGTCGGTGCCGTCATCGGCTTCCTGTTCGGCCTCGTGGTCAGCGGGCTGCTGTACCTGCTGGTGGAGCGGGCGGTGTCGGGTCGTCCGCCGTCACCGCCCTCGCGGGACTGACTGCGCGGGCCTCAGGCACGTACGGCGTTGAGTACGTCCCTGCAGGCGTCTGCGGCGTGGCCGGTGGCCTCGGCGCAGATACGGCAGTGCTCGTGGTGCTCGGCGTGTCCGCCGCACAGGTCGTGGCTGCGCTGACAGGCGATGAGACAGGCTTCGACCTGGGCGGTGAGCAGCGCTGGGTCGTGACTGCTGTGGCGGGTCAGGATCCGGCGGGTCGCGGCGGTGACGTCGGCGCAGTCCAGGTCCTGGTCGATGGCCGTGCGCAGCCCGTCGGCGTCCTTCTCGGCCAGCATGCCGGTCGCGCACGCGGTGACGGCCGTCTCGCAGGCGGCGAGTACGTCGATGGCCTCGGCCAGCACCCCGCCGCCGAGGATGCTCTCGCTGGTGACGCTTTCGATGAGTTCACGGGTGTGGATCATCACAACCCCAAGGATGAGGGAAAAGCGGGGTGTACTCCGCCGACGCTAGTACCGCCCGTGCCGTTGTGAAAGAGACGAACCCGAGCTGTGAACTCCCAGGTGTGAACGCCCGGTTGCTCCCGCCCGTAAGGAACCGAGAAGCCCATCGGTTCGAGGAGTTGTGCGATGCCCCGGAGGTGCCGCGGCGGCGGAACACGCCGGGGGACCCGCACGGCGTGGACCGCGGAGAGCGTAGGCACTCTGCGTCCGTTGCGGGCGGCCGTCTTCGCGGCTGTCTGCGTGGTGACTACGGCGCTGGGGCACGCCGTCATGTCCGGTGATCTCCCGCCGTGGTGGACGCTGGTCCTGGCGTTCACCGGGACGGCGACGGGCGCCTGGTGGCTGACCGGCCGCGAACGCGGTGCCGTAACTGTGGTCGGGGCGACGGCCGTTGCTCAGGGGCTGCTGCACCTGCTGTTCGACGCGGCCCACTCGCTCGTCGGCGTATTGGGGACGGAAGCGGCTCCTGGCATGGACCATGGGATGGGGTTCTCCCCTTCCGGCATGGTCATGGACATGGGTCACTCGGGTTCGGGCATGGTGATGGCGGGTGCCGGGACAAAGGGCACGGCGGGCATGCTGCCGCTGGAGTCCGTCATGGCGCGGCACGGCTCCACCGGGATGTTCCTGGCCCATCTGCTGGCCGCTGTCGTATGCGGACTCTGGCTCTGGCGCGGTGAGACGGCGGCCTACCGGCTCGGCCGAGCCTTGGCCGTGGCGCTGTTCGCGCCGCTTCGGCGTGTCCGTCGCATGCTGGCGCGCACGGTGCGCGAAGTCCGCAACCTCGTGGGTCGAACCGCGGTGGGCGTGGCGGAAGTTCAGCCGACTGTTTCCGCCGTACTGAAACACGCCGTCATCCGCAGAGGGCCACCCAGGGCCGGTTCGGCGCTCCCGCGCCTGTCACCCGGCCCGCTGTTCGTCTAACGCCCCCGAACTCCCCTGTGGATTTTCGGCGTTGGCCAGGGCCGGTTCATTCCCTGGATCGGCGTGCGCTCTCGCGCGCGTCCGTTCCTCCACCCGGCCCGGAGCACGCCCGTCTGCCTGCTTGTACCGCAGCGACGGCGCATGCTCTCCGCTCCGCTGATCGATCGGGAATCCCATGCACCACAACAGACTTGTCCGCGCATCCACGTCGGGCGACGCGCTGACGCCCCGAACCACCCACCGCAGGAACCGACTTACCGCTTGCGCTGCCCTGGTAGCTGCCGCGACGGCCCTCGCCACCGGCTGCGGAGGCCATACGGCCGACCACACCTCCGCCAAGACCGCCTCGTCCGCCTCGCCCTCCGCGCACGGCATGGACGGCATGGACGGCATGTCCGGCATGGCGATGGGGGACCCCTCGGCCACGCCCGCCTACAAGATCTCCGGCGCGAGCGTGGTGAAGGGCGCCTTCAAGATGCTCGACACCCGCCCGCCGGGCATGGACAACGTCAAGGGCACGGCCTGGCTGGCCCAGGGCTCCAAGGGCACCACGGTCACCGTCTCTCTGACCGGCCTCAAGCCCGGGCACGTCTACATGGCGCACCTGCACGCCCAGCACTGCTCCTCCGACAACGGAGGGGAGCACTTCCAGTTCGAGAAGGGCGGCCCGGCCATGCCCCCGAACGAGATCCACCTGATGTTCACCGCCGACAAGTCGGGAACGGGCATGACGACGGTGAACAACTCCCGCAAGACCGGCAAGGGCGCGGTCGCGATCGTGATCCACCCCAACGAGGCACAGGACAACCGGATCGCATGCGCCGACTTCGACTTCTGAGAGTTAAGGCCGCGCCGCTCGGCTGGGCGGGTGTGCTGCTGCTCCTGTGCGGCACACCCGCTTACGCCCACACTGGGCTGAAGGACGCGGCACCAGCCCCCGGCGCGAAGGTCGGCGCGGGCACCAGCGTGGTCCGGCTGACCTTCAACAACCTGACAGTCGGGATCGCGCCGAACATCAGTATGGTCGGACCCGACGGCCATGCCATACCGGTGGGACAACCGGTCGTCACCGACACCACCACGGCCTGCGCCGCCGTCTCCCCGCTGCCCGCGGGGATCATCACGCTCACGTACTCGATCACGGCGGGCGACGGCGACGCCCAGACCAACTCCTTCCAGTTCGAGGCCGTCGACGGCACCAAGCCCGCCGACACACCTTCCCTCTGCTCGCACTTGAGCCTGCCGGCCCCCGACACGGGCACGTCCGAGACCTTCCTCGGCCTCGGCCGCACCACGGGGGTGACCGTCCTGACGGGTGGCGCCGCCGTGGTGGCGGGCGGAGGGTTCCTCACCATCCGTGGCCTGCGCCGCCGGAGAGTCCTGGAGGAGAGCGGCACCGAATGAGGTGAGGCCCGTTCTTGGGCCGCCGGGCCGGAGAGGGGGTCCCCGGTCCGGTTCGACGCATGCCCTCGCGCGGCCGGCTGTCAGAGGAACTGGGCGTCCACGCCGCCAAATTCACGGAGCGGGCGGGAACTCAAAGGCCCGCCCATCCGACTGTTTCAACGCAGCGGCCGAAAGCGGGCCGTGGAGCGATGCCGCGGGGACTCACATCGAGCGGGCGTCGATTCCTGCACGGATCCCGGTGCCTCGCGCACCGCCGACACCGCACGAGGTGGGATTGATGTCCGTCAACTCCGATACCCCCGACCTGTCCGAACCAGGCGGCTCGACCAAAGAGAAACCAGCGGCAGCGCCGATCACGACCGTCACCGAGACCGCCGCCCCGGCACGCCGGCAGGGCGGCTTCGGCGCACTGCTGGTGCGGCTGCACTTCTACGCCGGCGTCCTGGTGGCGCCGTTCCTGCTCGTCGCGGCCGTGACCGGCCTGCTCTACACGTTCACGCCCCAGCTGGACTCGTTCGTCTACGGCAAGGAGCTGCACGTCTCCCACGCCGGTGGCAGTGTCCGCCCCCTGTCGGAGCAGGTGGCCGCCGCACGGGCGGAACATCCGACGGGGACCCTGACCGCCGTACGCCCCGGCAGCGGCGACGACACCACCCAGGTGGACTTCGCCCTGCCCCAGCTGGGGGAGAACGCGCACACCGTCTACGTCGATCCGTACACGGGCAAGGTGCGCGGGCAGTTGACCACCTGGTACGCCGACACGCCCGTCAAGACATGGCTTGACGCCTTCCACCGCAACCTGCACCTGGGAACGATCGGCCGGTACTACTCCGAGATCGCCGCGAGCTGGCTGTGGGTCCTCGTCCTCGGCGGCCTGATCCTGTGGTGGCGCCGTCAGCGCGGCAACCGGACCGCGCGGCGCCTGCTCCTGCCGGAACGGGGCACGAAGAAGGGCGTACGGCGCACACGCAACTGGCACGCCGTGACCGGTGTGTGGCTCGCCATCGGTCTGCTGGGTCTCTCCGCCACCGGTCTGACCTGGTCCCGCTACGCCGGCGCGAACTTCGGCGAGGCCCTGGACGCGCTGCGCTCCGGCACGCCCGGGGTGTCCACCACCCTGACCGAGGCGAAGGGTTCCGCCGCCGCGAAGAGCGCCGACCCGAGCGAGATCGACGGTGTGCTCCAAGCGGCCCGTGGCGACGGTCTGAGCGGCACGGTGGAGATAGCCGTACCGGCGGACGGCACCACGGCCTGGACCGTGACGCAGACCCGCAACCTGTGGCCGGTCGGCCGGGACAGCGTCGCCGTCGACGCCTCGACCGACACCGTCGTCGACCGGGTGAACTTCGCCGACTGGCCGGTGCTGTCCAAACTGACCCGCTGGGGCATCAACGCCCACATGGGCACCCTGTTCGGCATCTTCAACCAGATCGCGCTCGCGCTCCTGGCCATCGGCCTGATCTCCGTCATCCTCTGGGGCTACCGCATGTGGTGGCAGCGCCGCCCCACCCGCGCCGACCGCCGCGCCCTCCTCGGCACCCCGCCCGCCCGGGGCGCCTGGCGCGGCCTGCCCTCCCGGACCGTGGCGATCGGCATCGTCGTGGTGGCCGCGGTCGGCTGGGTGATCCCGCTTTTCGGCATCCCGCTGGCCATCTTCCTGGTCGTCGACCTCGCCGTCGGCGCCAACCGGCGCCGCCGTACGCCCACTTCGCCGACGACCGCGACCACCTCCGGAAGCTGACCGGCACGACCGGGACGGGCCCCGGTCGACCTCCCTGGAGGCGGCAGATCAGGTGACGGAGCCGCTGCCGCCTCCAGGCGTCCGTACCATCGTGGAGCGGCCGAGCAGCGCCGGCCCGGCAGGGCGACGACCACGCGGACCCGACACCGCTCGGCTGACGAGCAGATGCAGCAAGGCGCTCGTCGAAAGTCCCACGAAGCCACCGACCAGCGCCCCCGCTGTGCCTCCGGCGAAGAACCCCAGCCAGGCGTAGCCACTGGCGAGCAGTCCCGTGGTCAGCACCGACAAGGACCACGCCTCGTTCAGAAGCCGTCGTGCAGTGCGTAGTCTCCGGTTTTCGGTGGCGGGGTGCTCCCAGGGCCAAGCCCCGTCCGCAACGGTCCTGGACGTCCCGAGTACCTCGGACATTGCCCCACCCCTCTTGGACGCCACGTGCTCCGCCCGCCGTCCCTACGGCTGTGGGCGCGCCTTCGATTCCTCCCCACCCGGAGCCGACGAAAACTACGGAAGCGCGGGACGGAGACGAGAGGTCCGTACCGCTCTCCCTCTCCACATGCCGGCGCCGTGTGACGTCACACGAGCAGGGCGAACATGACGGCCATCCCCAACGCCATCGCGGCATGGCACGCCGGGGACAGGGCCCCGCCCTGGCTTACCGCCTCCAACGCGGCCCCGCCGTCCGGCTGTTCACGTTCTGAGACGGTGCCTCTTTCCCTGGTCCGGTCGAGAGCACGGGTCAGCCAGGACAGACCAAGACCCCCAAGGACCACCGCGAACAGCACCGCCGTCACTCGCGGCCCTGTCCCGGTCAGACTCATGGCGGCCAGACCGGAACTGCCGGACATGTCCATTCCCGCCATGTCATGCGCACCGGCCGCCTCCGTGTGCCCGGACATACCGCCTGAGGACTCCATCGCCGCCACCATCCAGGCCATGGCGCCCATCATCACCACATGGGGCAGGGCGGCGAGTACCGCTCGGCGCCTTGTACGGTCACCGGTTCGGAAGGGGGCCGCCGCCAGGAACCACAACCCGCCCACCGAGAACAACACCACCTGCGGAAGCGCCGCCAGGTCCATGCCCCAGGGCCAGGCCATGGCGATCATCAGTACCCCCATCGCCGCGTGCCACAAGTGATCCGCCCGCTCGGCTAGCCCCGTGGCGGGCAGAACCATCCGCCACACCCCGTACAGGACCGGCACGGCGAACATCAGGCTCAGGATCCAGCGCAGTCCGCTCGCGGCGATCACGAAACCCCCAACTCCGGGACGCCGTTAGGCATCCGTCATCCGATTCACGGCGGGGTCGCATCAGCAGAGGAGAAGCGAAGGACGCGGTCGCCGACCTGCTGGATGGACGCAACAGGAGTCGGAGCGGCGCAGGGGTGAGTTCCCAAGGTGCCGTGTGAGTACGGTCACTTGGGCGTCGGGCGTCGGGCGTCGGGCGTCGGGCGGCGGGCGGCGGGCGGCGGGCCGCGAACGCACCATGAGACGGACTGCGGCCGACCATCCGTACGACCTGCACGGCGGCTCGATGAACGGGTGGTCGGCGCGGGTCAGTTGAAGACGACTCAGGCCGCAGGCTCCGGCGGAAGCGAGGAGTCCAGCAGCGCCGCCATACCGGGATCGGTCAGCCGGTAGCGGACGACGCGACCGTCCTTGTCGGCGGTGACGGTGCCCGAGGCCCGTAGCAGGCGCAGGATCTGGGAGACGGACGTGTCGCTGATGCCCGTGGCCAGCGACAGATCCGATACGGCGATGGGCCCGGCCCGGTGCACGGCCAGCAGCACGGACAGCCTGTTCGGCTCGCCCAGCAGGGAGAAACGGGCGGCCCACTCGTTGACGCGGGCGGCATCGCCGATGCCCTCGATGGCCTCGCAGACGGTGTGCTCATCGATCGCACGGCGATGCGCGCGACTCTCCGGAACCAGATGCATGCACCCATCCTCACCCCTGCCCCCGCGTGATGCACAACACCTGCGCAATTGCGCAGACTTGTGGATGACCAGGTGTCGCACCTAGCCTGATCCGGCCGTGGTGTTCGGGAAGACCGGTGCACTGTGTCCGATCAGGTTCGGGCACGGGAGTCCGGAGCGGCCCTCGCCACTGTGATCGGGAAGTCTCCGCACCATCCCCGCTCCCACCCGGGACCGGGCGGCCACTGGGCGCATGTCGCGCCCGGGAAGGCCGGGCGGCGCAGACGTTCGACCCGTCAGCCAGGAGACCGGCCACGGCACCGTACGACGACCCCGTCCACGAGGTGCTGGAGAGGCTGCCCCGAACATGACCCTGCCCGAAAACCCCGCCCCGCCGACCACCGCCACCGGGACACCGGCCGCGCAGCCACTGCGCTGGGAACGCCGGGACTGGCTCCGCACCGGCGCCCTGCTCGCCGTCATCGCGGCCCTGCACGTCGTGGCCTTCATGATTCTGATCGCCATGGTCGCCCCGAACCACTACACCGTCGGCCATCAGGTCTTCGGCGTGGGACTCGGCATCACCGCCTACACCCTCGGCATGCGGCACGCCTTCGACGCCGACCACATCGCGGCCATCGACAACACCACCCGCAAGCTCATGGCCGACGGCAAGCGTCCGGTGTCGGTCGGCTTCTGGTTCGCACTGGGCCACTCGACGATCGTGGTCGCGATGGCCTCGCTCATCGCCGCCGGCGCAAAGGTGACCGGCACCCTGCTCAACGAGGACTCCGACTCCCGTGTGACCCTCGGCCTGATCGGCACCACCGTCTCCGGCACCTTTCTCTACCTGATCGCGGCCCTCAACCTGGTCGCCCTCACCGGGATCTACCGGGTCTTCAAGGCCATGCGCGCAGGCCAGTTCGACGAGCACGAGCTGGAGAAGCACCTCGCCAACCGCGGCTTCATGAACCGGATCCTGGGCCGGCTGACGAGGTCCATCACGCGGCCGGGTCAGATGTACCCCGTCGGCGTCCTGTTCGGCCTGGGCTTCGACACCGCCACCGAGGTCGCCCTGATGGTCATGGCCGGCTCCGGCGCCGCCGCCGGCCTGCCCTGGTACGCGATCCTGTGCCTGCCCCTGCTGTTCGCCGCAGGCATGAGCCTCTTCGACACCCTCGACGGCTGCTTCATGAACTTCGCCTACCACTGGGCGTTCTCCAACCCGGTCCGCAAGGTCTACTACAACCTCACCATCACCGGCCTGTCGATCGCGGTCGCCTTCGTCATCGGCACGATCGAACTCGTCAGCGTCCTGCACGACAACCTCGGTCTCCAGGACGGCATCACCGACTGGATCTCCGGCATCGACCTCGACAACGTCGGCTACATCATCGTCGGCCTCTTCGTCGTCGTATGGGCCTGCGCCATCGCCTACTGGCGCCTGGCCAACGTCGAACACCGCTGGAACGTGAAGACGGCCAATGCGGACTGACGCCTCGGTTGCGGGGCGGTCGGAGGCCCCGCCCGCCCGCGCTCCCGCCCGCATCGAATTCATCGGCCGAGCCGGGAACTGAACGGGACCCGCATCCGACTCGTAAGGAAGACGCAGGGTTGACCAGGTAGTACGTGGACGGTGATGCGCATGGGCGGGCAAGGGGAGAGATCCTCGGGCCGCATGGCCGCACCGTCGGACGTGAGCGCGTCCCCGGCGGTACGGAGCTTGCGCGCGGCGGTGTTCGCCGTACTGTGCGTGCTGCTGGCCGCCGGAGGACACGCACTGGCCATGGGCGCGGCACCACCCGTGTGGGTACAGGCCGCCGCGGTCCTGCCGATCTTCGCTGTCGGCTGTCTACTGGGCGGCCGGGAACGCTCGTTGACCGGCATCGGCGGCGCGACGCTGGCAACCCAGGGCGGTCTGCACCTCGCCTTCGACGCTGCACGCCCTCGTACTGCGATGGCCATGCCCGGCATGTCCATGAACCACGCGCACGCGATGACACCGCACGCCACCGCCGCCCACGTCGGAGCGGCCCTCGTGCTCACCTGGTGGCTGCGGCGCGGTGAGGCCGCGCTGTGGTCACTGCTGCGGTGGGCAGTCAACTTCCTGCCGGGGCTTGCTGCTTGGTGGCAGGTAGCGCGCGGGACGCAGGGCGGGGCGAACGCGCCGCGCCCGACGGCGCGGCCCGCCGGTGTCACCCGGCAGGTGCGGCTGCGGTACGCCGTTCACCGGCGCGGACCGCCGACGGGATGTCGTACGCAAACTGAACCCGACATCCCTTCACCAGTACGGAGATCCACTCAGCCATGTCCGCACACCGCACCACCCTGCGCCGCGCAGGCACCGTCGCCGCCCTCGCCACCGCCGGAGTCCTGGCCGCCGCCGGGGTCGCCTCCGCGCACGTCACCGTCCACCCCGAGAGCTACGCCAAGGGCGCCACGGACGGCGTGCTGACCTTCCGCGTCCCCAACGAAGAGGACAAGGCCAGCACCACCAAGGTCCAGGTCTACCTGCCCACCGACCACCCCGTCCTCGGCGTGCTCGTCTCCCCGCAGGACGGCTGGACCGCGAAGGTCACGAGCACCAAACTGAAGACCCCGATCAAGACCGACGACGGCACCATCACCGACGCCGTCTCCGAGATCACCTGGACCGGCGGGAAGATCGGCGCCGGCCACTACGAGGACTTCAACGTAGCCTTCGGCCAACTGCCCGACGACACCGACCAGCTGGCCTTCAAGGCGCTGCAGACCTACTCCGACGGCAACGTCGTCCGCTGGATCGAGGAGAGCACGGGCGGCGAGGAGCCGGAGAACCCGGCGCCGGTCCTCAAGCTCACCGCGAAGGGCGCGGACGCCGAAAGGAGCAGTACTTCGGCCGCCTCGGCGACGGCTTCCAAGAGTTCCGGCGGCAGTGCCGACACTTCCAAGTCGACCGCGTCCGAGAGCGACTCCACGGCCCGCGGGCTCGGCATCGCCGGGCTCATCGTGGGTGTGCTGGGGCTGGCGGCGGGGGCGTTCGCCGTAGTGCGCAGCCGCTCCGCCGGATCTCGGGCCGAGTGATTCGGGTTGCCCTGCCGGTGGAGACCTGCGGGTGGGGCAACCCCGTGGACCCCGACCTGTGCCGCACGACGGGACTGGAGAGGGGTATTGCATGAGCCCCAAGCATTGCCGCCACGGCCATGCCGACGGCCAGTTCGGTACTGGAAAGGCAGGCGCCTGGCCAATGGGTCGAACCCCACCTTGTGCTTCGACGTCGCCAACCTCGTTGGCGCGGACGATGGTTGGTCGCCATGACGTCCTCGGCCACGGGCGAGGGAAGTTCCCGTGTCCCGAGCGGGGTGTCCACCACCAGGCAGAGGAGAAAGGGGTATTGCACCGACGCCGCCCGCATTGAGGGCCACTCCAACAGAAGTCGGACAGGAATCACTTTGAGTTCCGGCCTATTGGTGTGGCCTGGGTCACATGCTGTGGATCGAGTGTGATGGGCTATGGGTTTGCTTACCCGCACATGACAGAAGGTGCCCCGGTGCCAGGATGAGGCGCCATGAGGCCAGGGTGGTGTTCTCGCGCGATACGGGCCGCGATGTTCGCGGCCGTCTGCGTGGTGCTCGCTTCCCTGGGCCACGTCATGATGTCCGGGGACTACGTGCCCGCGTGGGCACTGGCCACCGGACTGGTCGTCACCGGCGTTCCGGGCTGGTGTTTGGCGGATCGTGAACGTGGGCTCCCGCTCATCGTGACGGTCGTGGTCGCCGCCCAGGCGGTGCTGCATTCGGCGTTCCTGCTTGCCCAGTCGGCGTCCGGTGATTCGGTCTCCCCGGACACCACCATGAACATGGCCTCGATGCGGACGGGCTCCATGCACATGGCCAACTCGTCGGCCGGTGGTACGTCGTCGACCGGCATGCTCGTCGCCCACCTGCTAGCCGCGCTGCTGTGCGGGCTCTGGCTGGCCCACGGCGAGAAGGCCGCGTTCCGCATCCTGCGCGCCGTCGCCGGCCGACTGCTGGCTCCGCTACGACTGCTGCTCGCCCTGCCCGCGCCCACGGACCGCCCGCACATCCGCAGGAGCCACCTCTACCCGGACCGGGCGCCGCGCCTTCTCCTCCTCGTCCACGCGATCACCTCCCGGGGACCGCCGGCTCGGACCGCTGTCGTCTGAGGACAGCCGGTATCCCGAGGCGGCCTGCGAGGCGTGCCCCGGGCCACGGCCGTACGTCCGCGCAAGCGCCGTAGGGCCGTCTCACCCCACTCACCGGACCGCCCGCGATCTCGCGCGCCTCGGTCCGGATCACGGATGACTGAGAAGGACTCCAGGTGATCACTCCTGCCCTGCCCGCCTCGCGCGGCACAGGTGAGAAGAAGTCGGCAGCTCTCGACGAGGCGATCACCGCGTGGGCGCTCGCGGCCCGGGGTGGTGACGCGGACGCGGTCGACCACTTCGTCCGCGCCCTGCAACGCGACGTCCAGCGGTACGTGGCTCATCTCTGCGGCGATCCACAGGCAGCCGACGACCTGGTGCAGGACACGTTCCTGCGCGCGCTCGGCAGCCTGCACCGCTTCGAGGGCCGCTCCTCGGCGCGTACCTGGCTGCTGTCGATCGCCCGCCGGGCCGTCATCGACAGCTACCGCTACGCCGCCTCCAGGCCCCGCTTGTCCGACGTACCGGACTGGCAGTTGGCGATCGAACTGGCCCAGCCGATCGATCTGCCCGGCTTCGAGGACGGCGTCGCGCTGCTCGACCTGCTGGCCGCGCTGCCGGACGAGCGCCGCGAAGCCTTCGTCCTGACCCAGATGCTGGGCCTGCCCTACGTGGAAGCCGCCGAGGCGAGCCACTGCCCGATCGGCACGGTCCGCTCCCGCGTCGCGCGCGCCCGGGCGACCCTGACCGACCTGCTCGCAGAGGCGGAGGAACCCGCCGTAGCGGCGGTCTGAGTGCTGCGCTTGTCGGCGCCCGACGGGGGGATGTGTGATGGTGATGACATGTCGCGCGCGTCGGGCGTGGCAGGTGTGCGTCTGGTGGCGGCCGGGAGCGAGCGCACCGGCCGGCTGGGGCGAATGGCCGTGGTGAGTCCATCCCGTATCGGCGTCTGCCGACATCAACAACCCATCAGTGGACGGGTGTTGCCTGGCTTGTCGTCCATCTCCGCGAGGTGACCGCCCGTGAAGTCGTCGTCATGAGGCCCTCTCCGTACCACCGGGCTGTCGGGGGGAGGAGGAGGTCACCGATCGGGACGTCGTCCGTGCCCTGGCCGGAGAATCGACATCGGCACGGTCGGCCGCCCCCGGACGCCACTCACCGCCGTGCCGGGCATCCGCGCGGGCAGGACGGCGGGGGTGGTGCCGTCCTGCCCGGAGCTCGGCTCGGGACGCTCTCGACCGGATGGATCGGCTCGGTCAGGCGGCGACCGAGTCTGCGACGGCGTACCCGGCCTCGACGATAGCCGCCCGCAGCCGCGCGTCGTCGAGGTCGGTGCCGTGCACGGTGACGGAGTTCGCGGCGACGTCGACCACGACCTCGCTCACGCCCGCGACCTCGGACACTTCTTCCTTGACGCTCGCCGCGCAGTGAGCACAGGTCATGCCGGTGACGTTGTACTGCTTCTGAGCCATGGGGAACTCCTGGTGCCTTGAGGGCTTTTGATGGGATACGGACCCGCAGGTGCGGATGTTCAGGCAGGGGCCATCGGTTCAGTAGTCGGCTGAGGGGTGCGCGGAGTTCCCGGCGAAGATCTGACCTCGGGTTCAGACGGGGAAGCGCGAGAACATCGGACAGGGCAGGCTGATGTGATCTTGTGGGGGAACGGCGCATGAAATGGACTTGGGAAGCGATGTGTTCGGCCCGCAGGATGTCGCCGTGGACAAGAAGCCCGAACCCTTCGTCGTGATGATGACCATCGACCGCGAGACGTCATCCGTCGTGCTGACGCGTTCGGACGGCAAAGAGGCTCGGCAGTCGATTGCCCCAGCGCCGTTCGAAAGCACAAGCGTCCTCTCGCGGTTGCACTGGTCGCCGGCTCTCGGGGACTTGGTTGCCGTGACGTGCAAGGGCGATGACATCGCCTTCGAACTGCCTGTTCGTGACCGGAGCGACCAGCTTGAGCAACGCCTCGTCGTATATCTGGACCAGTGGGTATGGCGCCGGATCACCGAGGCTCTTCAAGGCGGGACCACGGTGGACCGTGAAGACCGAGACGCTGCCGAGCAGTTGGCCGAGTGGGTACGGGACCGGCGTATCGTCCTCCCGGCCTCGGCCGGCCACTACTACGAGACGACCAAGTGGGCGTCGGAACACAATCGGTATCGCCTCGGCCTGACGATCCTCCAGCTCAGCCGAGGATGGCAGATGCTCGATCCGCTTCAGGTGCGGCGTGACGAAATCGACGGGATGTTCCGCCGTTGGCTGGGCCAGGACGCTGATGGGCGAGCGACGGCCGTGTTCACGCTGACTCCGAACTCGCTCCACTCGTCGAGTCGCATGGTGCCCTACACACCGCCTTCGGATTTCTCCACCGATGACGCCTTTCGCATGGTCGCCCTGACGGCCGCTTCCGCTTACATCGACGTCATGCTCGACACCGAGCGGGTTGAGCCTGGCCCAGAGCCCGGATGGGTGCAGTTCAATCAGCGGTTCAGCGATTGGCTGGATGGCCAGAACTGGGATTCGCAGCAGAAGCGTCGCTCCATTGACGCCCTCCTGTTCGCCGACTTCCGAAACGAGCTGGCGGAGGGGGCGCAGGGGGCCGGTCTCTCTCCGCAGGATCTCCAACGGTGGGGACAGAAGCAGCCGATGAACGGCTTCAGCATCTTGCCCGCGACGGGGCTCTATCGCGCGATGCTCCACCACCGACACCTCAACAGGGGCACGACATGGAAGCGGAGCGACCTCACGGACATGATCTATCTGTCGTGCGCGGCCGGGTACGCGGACTTCGTGGTCTGTGAGAAGCACATGAGGGAGCCGCTGGAACGAGGAGTTAGGCGACTTGGACTGCGCACGAAGGTGTTTCGGCATTTGAGCGAGGCCGTTGCGGCCATAGGCCACTCCCTAGAACATCAGGCACACGACATCGATGCCTCCGCGCAGCAGGAGTCGAATGATCTTCGGCGTGGATAACGCCTTGAGACGTCTTGTCGCGTAGAGCGACATCAGGGCGGGAAGCGCGGCGAGGAAGCGGCCGAGGACGGTGGGCGGATCGCCGTCCTCAGCCGAAGCGGTGTCAGACGACCAGCGCTGGCAGTACGTGGTCACCGACCTCGTCAGTGCTCAGGAACAAGGAGCAGACGTGCGCGCCGTGGGTCCGGCAGGCGGCCAAGTCCGGGCGCTCGTACGGCTGGTGGCAGACGTGGCGGTCGTACGTCGTCGTGCTCGGGTTGCCCTCGGCGTCGAGCAGCGGCTCGTCGGTGGCGTCGTCGGTGCGGCGCAGGTAGTACTTGCCCTTGGTGGCGATGGCCATCAGCGGGGTGAGGGCGAAGGTGATGACGGCGGCGGCGACGGCAGAGTAGGGCTGCAGGGTGTCGCCGAGGGCGTGGAAGTACATGGCGATGGACAGGCTGGAGGCGGCGACGAAGGCCACGACACCGACCGGGTTGACGGCGTAGAGCATGCCGCAGTGGAACTCGGGCTGGAGCGGGACCACCTGTCCTTGGGCGCTGCAAGTGGCCGGCCAGGGGAGTGCCCGCACACACGGTGGCGGTCTCCCCCGAGGGGACTGCCGCCCGTACAGCGTCGGCCACGTCCGCTCATGGTCCCCCGGACAGAAGGAGATGTGGCGCGGAGCTGCCCCGGCAAAACGTGCCGGGGCAGCTGTTGCGTTCAGGGTCTGTCGTGTCGGTCAGGGGCTGTCCTCGCCGCCTCCGGTGCCGCCGTTGGCCAGCCATTGTGCGTAGGCGATCGCGGCCAGGCGGGCCGAGAAGACGTTGTCACGTGCGGTGGCGGTCGTGGCGGCGGTGGTGCCGGCGGCTGCGGTGAGACCCGAAGTCGGCGTGTACATCGCCTCGTTGAAGACCGACCCGCTGGGGGCCGAGGCGACGGCGAAGACGGGGTGTGCCGTTCCGCCGGAGAAGGATGTCGAGATGTAGTCGCCGACCATGGTGCCCTGCGTGGTGCTCGCCAGCCAGGAGTGGGTCATCGGGCCGGCCAGCTGGGTCGATGTGGTCCAGGTGCTGCCGCCGTTGGTCGAGGAGACGTAGCCGACGTCCAACTGGCAGGTGGCGGCGGTGCAGTTGGCGACCGGGTGGTAGTAGTACGCCAGCGCCAGGTGGGCGGTGGTGCCCGAGGTGGCCGGGTCGACGGCGAGGCCGGGGATGAAGTGGTCGACGGTGCTGGTGGTCGCGTCGATGGGGATGCGGGTCACTGCCGACCAGGTGGTGCCGTTGGTGGATGTGGACATCACGATGTCGTTGGAGGTGCAGGAGCCCCCGCTGGCGCGGAAGCGGCAGTCCTGCCAGACGACGTACGCCTTCCCGGCGGCGTCGATCTCGGCGGAGGGCAGCGGGCCGCTGCGCAGGCTGCCGCGCACGGTGAAGGTGCTGACGGTGGCGATGGTGGTGGTCGAGGTCCAGGTACTGCCGCCGTTGGTGGACCGGAAGGAGAGGACCGACGTCTCGGAGGCGTTGGACGCCGGGACGATCACCGTGCCGTTGGGCTGGACGACGGGCTGGCCGCCGAGGCCGGTGGCGTTGTTGCCGGTGTTCTTCGAGGCGCCCCAGGTGAGGCCGCCGTCGCTCGACGTGGTCATCTTCAGACGGTCGCCGTCGCCGTTGTTGTCGTACTCGGTGTAGCAGTTGCCGTAGAAGGCGCTGGTGGCGGTGTTGTCGCAGACGATCCAGTTCTTGTCGAGGCTGGAGCCGGTCGCGGTGACGACGGGGTTGCTCCAGGTCAGCCCGCCGTCGGTGGAGCGGCTGGTGAAGACCTCCGGCACGGTGACGGACGAGGTGATGGGGATGCTGGAGATCAGCCAGGTGTTGTGCTTCGCGTCGTAGGTCACCGACGCGTCGCTGACCCGCTGGAAGGTGCCGCCCGCCTGGGTGGTGATGCCCGGCAGGAAGCCCTTGGTCCAGGTGGCACCGCCGTCGGTGGAGGTGGAGAAGCCGACGTTGGAGGCGCCGCCGTCGTTGAACCGGCCGACCTGGAAGGCGGAGACGATGGTGGAGCCGTAGGAGAAGGTGTCGGGCTCGACCTCGGTGGCGTGCTGGCTGGTGGTGTTGGTGTAGGGGTCGGTGTTGATCTGGGTGAGGGCGGGCGCGGCGCCGGCGGTGGTCGTCGACAGGGTCAGCAAGCCGGCCGCGAGGGCCGCCGTCACCAGGCCGGGTCTCGCCAGGCGGTGGAGCAGGGATGCCAGGGACATTTTCCGTTCCCTTTCGAGGAAGGGGCACGTCCGGCATCGGTGCGTCGCGAAGGGGGGTCGGGAGCATGCCTCGTACACGTCCGCACCATCAGGGCGGGCGGAGCCCGGCCGAACCGAACAACGTGCAGGACGTGCTGAAGGACGCCGCCACTCTGCTGCGGCATGCATGACCATGTCAACGCGTTTCGTCGCAACACCGCCTGAACCGCAGGGAATTGACGTCCCCTTGACCCTCGGACACTTCGATGGCCCTGCCCGGCCTGCGCGAGGCCCTGGGCCTGGACGAGTCGGCCGCGACCCGCACCACGGCCGACGCTGCCGAGGAACGGGCCCTGTCCTGGTCCAGGCGATGGAGGACGCCGACTGGGATCCGGCCGCCGTACCCGTCGACCACGGTGAACAGGTCGCCGCCGTCCTGGAGTTCGCCGCCTGCGAGGTCGTCCCACGCCTGGCCGCCACGACCGCCGAACTCGACCGTACCGTCCACGCGCTGAACGACGGCTTCGTCCCGCCGGCCCGCCGCCACGTCGCCGCACTGTTGACACACGGTGCGGTGGCCCGGTCACGCCGTAGTGCACCGCTCCCGCGTGCGCACGGTGTGCGTCAGGCCCGGGCCGTCAGGGTTTCCAACGCCCGGTAGACCGTAGTGGGGTGAACGACCCCCCGGTCAGGGCCAGTTGGGCACACGTTTCAGCGGTGGAGAGGTGGCGCTCCGGCGTCGACAGTACGGCCAGTACGTGCAGTCGACCCGGAGTGCAGCGCTGACCATGTTGCCCCAGTGAAGCCCCGGGTTCCGGCCGTGCCGTGTCGTGGCGCGCTGGCTGAGAAGCCCCGCTCACGTCAACTGCCCTTCCCGTGCCTGCGACACGTCGGAAGTCCTAGATCCAATGCCTGATCCGCAAGGAACCGGTCCTGCTGCTAGCGTGCACCTGCATATCATTCGCAATAACGTCGGAGGGTGTTGGACATGGCGGTTTACACGCTCCCGGAGCTTCCGTACGACTACGCGGCACTTGAGCCAGTCATCAACCCGCAGATCGTCGAACTGCACCACGACAAGCACCACGCGGCATACGTGAAGGGCGCGAACGACACCCTGGAGCAGCTGGCGGAGGCGCGCGACAAGGAGTCGTGGGGCTCGATCAACGGCCTGGAGAAGAACCTGGCCTTCCACCTCTCTGGCCACATCCTGCACTCCATCTACTGGCACAACATGACGGGCGACGGCGGCGGCGAGCCTCTGGAGGCCGATGGCGTCGGCGAGTTGGCGGGCGCGATCGCCGAGTCCTTCGGCTCGTTCGCCGGCTTCAAGGCCCAGCTCACCAAGGCGGCGGCGACCACCCAGGGATCTGGCTGGGGCGTCCTCGCCTACGAGCCGCTGAGCGGCCACCTGATCGTCGAGCAGGTCTACGACCACCAGGGCAACGTCGGCCAGGGCTCCACCCCGCTCCTCGTCTTCGACGCCTGGGAGCACGCCTTCTATCTCCAGTACAAGAACCAGAAGGTCGACTTCATCGACGCGATGTGGGCCGTCGTCAACTGGCAGGACGTGGCCAGGCGTTACGCCGCCGCCAAGGAGCGCGGCGACAGCCTGCTGCTCGCGCCGTGACGCCGTAGGCACGACCGCACAGATGTCCTGCTCGTGACCGTCTTCTCAACCTTCACGGGGCAGGCAGTACAAGGAAGGGCTCCCGCGGGGCGGATCCTCGCGGGAGCCCTTCTGCTTCGTCAGGCTGTACAGCGTGGGGCTTTCTCGACTCCCCAATTGGGGAGTCGGACGTATCTTCGGGCGGTGAGCGGGCCGGAGGCGGCTCACAAACCGGTGACGGGCTGCCCGGTGAGTGCTTGGGCGATCTGCCACAGCTGTCCGCCGCGGGACGCCTTCACGAGAACGACGTCGCCCGGGCGGAGGATAGAGGCCAGGTACGCGGCGGCGGTGCCGTTGTCGCCGACCATCGCGATGTCCGGGACGCCTGCCGCGCCCGCTGCGAGGGCGAGTTGCTTGGCGAGTGTGTTGCCGACCGCCACGATGAGATCGACGCTGTTCTCTGCTGCCATGCGGCCGACCTGGCGGTGGGCTTCCACGGCTTCGTTGCCAAGCTCCAGCATCTCTCCGAGTACGGCGATCCTTCGGCCGCCTGCGGCCTCGGTCGTCTCGCCGTGTGTCTCGGGCATCAAGATTCTCCGTTGTTCAGGGGCGCGAAGGTGATCGCGCGGCCGGCGTAGGAAGGGGACAGGCGACTCAGGGGGACTCGATCGTGCCTCTGGCCCCAGGCCGATGGGTCCCGGATGAAGATCGTCGGGTCGGGTCCGTCCTCGTAGCCGTGAAGGATGACGAGGTGGCCCCCGGAACGTCCGTCGTCGGGGAACTGCTCGGTGACGGACACGATGACGGGTGCGACATCGAGGCGGCCGAGCAGGTCTTCGACCGGCACAGGCTCAGCGGTCGCAGGGACCCCGAGGTCGGTAGCCAGGCTCGCGATCCCCGCGTGGAGCGCTCCACGCGGGGTCAGAACCTCGTTCTTGACCGCGAGTTTCAGCAGTTCCGTGACCGTGGGTGCCGCGCGCCCGTAGGCGAGCAGGATCATCCTCAGAGACGCCAGGCCGCACGCCCGGTTGGACCACTCCAACCTGTCTCCCAGTGCCCAGCCTCCGTGCAGATCCCATTCCGCGGGGTCGATGAGCTGTCGGCACATGGGGACATCGTGGACACGCGACACAGCGGGCGAGCTCCTACGGTGAGACGGCAGCCTCCCGAGTCAGTGTGATGCTCGCGAACGCGGGAGTGGGCAGGGGAACATCGTAGGGCGGGCGGGCCAACGCCTCGTGCAGCATGGCCACTACGACATCCGTGTGCGTGAGTCCGACCATCGCGGCGCCCACCACGAAGTTGCTGTCACGGGACATGCCCGGCGTGCTGTTGACCTCCAGCACGTACGGCTCGTCGTCCTCGGCGAGGATGAAGTCGACGCGCGCCGAACCACGCAACCCGAGCCCGTCCCATAGCATCGTGGCGCACTCGGTGACCTTGGCCAGCACCTCCGGCGACAACTCGGCGGCCCGAACGGCTACGGCGCCCTTGGAGTCCACGTCGAGTTTCGTGTCGGCGTCGTAGAACGCCGCCTCGGTGGCTTCGGTGGCCAGCGGGGGAAGTACGACAACTGCGCCTCCGGGTAGTTCCAGAAGCCCCACGGTCAGCGGTACACCGGGCAGGTAGTCCTCGACCAGTACGGCATCGCCTTCTTCGCCGGCCGCGTCCGCCAACGCCTGGGGAAGATCTGCCTGTTCGCGGACCAGGCTCATGCCCACGCTGGAGCCGCCGAACGGCGGTTTGACCATCGCTGCCCGCCCGTTCCAGCGCGTCGGCCCGCCGGACCACACCCACCACCCGGGGGTGGGGACGCCGAGGCTCAGCATCACCCGCTTGCAGAGGATCTTGTCGGCGGCCACGGCGGATGCCGCGACTCCGCTGCCGCAGTACGGCACGCGCAGGTAGTCGAGCAGACCCTGCAGCCTCCCATCCTCCCCATATGGACCGTGAAGGTTGGAGAGGGCGACGTCGTACCCGGCCAACTCCGTGATGAAGTCCGGCTCGCACGGGTTCAGTACGTTCCAGCGGGCGCCGATGTCGTCGAGGGCCTCGGACAGGGCGGTCACGGAGCGCTGGTCCACGGGGCACGTCGAGTGGTAGAGCCGGTCCTCTGCCGATACCGGCCCGTAGACGAGGGCGACACCGAGCCCCTCGCGGTCGCGCTGCCAGTCGCGAAGGCTCTGGGTGGCTTCGCGCACCGCGAGGTCGGAGCTGGAAGTGAGGAACTGAGTCATGCGAGGACCCCTTCGAAGGTGTGGGCGACCGGCCCGCCGACCCAGTGAGTCCGCTTCGGTCGGTCGGGATGTGGCCGGACGGTGAGCGGTTCCCCGGCGCGGTTGTGGACGGTGACGGTGCGCGGCGACACGAGGCCCCGCAGGATGGCGACGACGACGGCCGCGACGGCTCCGCTCCCGCACGACAGGGTTTCCGCTTCGACGCCGCGCTCGTAGGTGCGGACCTTCAGCGCCTGGTGGCCGGCGGCCTGTACGAAGTTGACGTTCGTCCCCAGCGGGGCCAGGTCCGGGTGGTGGCGGACGAGGCGTCCGACGAGTACCGCGTCGATGGCATCCACGTCGTCCACGACGGCGACGACGTGTTCGGTGCCGGTGTGGGCGCTGTCGAACCAAGTGGGCTTGCCGTTGATGACGGTCTGAACGCGTCGTGGATGGACCGCGCCGACCTCGGCGGTGACCCACACGGAGTCGTCGCTCACGATCGCCTCGTGCATCACCCCCGCCATGCGGAGGCTCATCTCGCTGAAGCCGTGGTCGTGGTGTGCGGCCCAGGCGGTACACCGCAGAGCGTTGCCGCACATCGTCGCGATCGAGCCGTCAGCGTTGAAGCAGCCGACTTCGAGGACGACCGGGCTGATGCTGATCAGGCTGCTGATGACAAGGCCGTCCGCGCCTACGCCGGTTCGCCTGGCGCAGAGGCGCTCGGCCTCCTTTGGCCAGTCCTTCTCGCTATTCGGCGAGGGGTCGGATAACAGGACGAAGTCGTTCCCAGCTCCGTGGATCTTGCGGAAGCGCATGGCGAAGCTCCTCGCTGGCGTGAGGTGACAGTTCTCGTGATGGCTGAATGGGGGCCGGGATCAGAGGAGTTCGACGGGCCGATACGTGGTCGCCGACTCCCTCATGACCCATGGGGAGTGCTCGTCGAAGATCAGAACGCGGCGCCCCGCGGTGCCGGCGGACCTCATGTCGCGGACCCGCAGGTACAACCCGTCGAGGAACACGAAATCTCCAACGTGGACATCGCTTGGTTGCCTGTAACCGGGGATGGTGCCGAGGGGAGGAGGCACAGGGGTTGGTTCGGTGGTGCGGCGCCCGTACATTCAGCCTCTCCAGATGGACAGGAGGATCGAACCGCCGAGTGCCAAGAGGCTTGCCACGTAAGCGAGTTGTTGGTTCCGGGGGTTCACGGGGCACCAACCAGGTGGCCGTGAAGGCGGTCGCGGACCGACGGGATACCGATCTCCTCAAGGGGCATCCAGGCCGCCGCGCCGGCTTCGATCACCATCGGAGCGATGGCGCCGGAGTGGGCCCGGAAGAGGTATCTGAAGCCGATCCGGAGGCGGGGGCCGTATCTGTGCTGCCCCGCTCTGGTCACGTCGATCAGGAAGGGGCCGTCGCTGTCGGGTTCCGTCCACACGTCCCGGATGCCGACCGCCTCGGCCAGCAGACGCAGCGCCGCCCCTCCGAGCGAGTTGTCCTGTTCCTCCGGCTCTGCTTCGGCCAGGGCGAAGGTGCCTTCGTGCCGCAGGCACAGGACACGATCGTGCTCGTCGACTACGACCGCGCCCGTCGTGATGAGCGGGCAGCGCCGGCTGTGGGTGCAGGTCCCGCGCTGTGCGTGGTCGCGGGCGGCGTCGTACACCGGCATCAGCGCCATCTGCTCGTCAGGGTGCGCGTAGATGTAGTGGGACAGCTCCCGGACGATCTGGTCCTCCCGGACACTCACGGGGCACCGAGCCCATGGCGCTGTGTGTAGATCCACAGGAGCCTTCGCGTGACGTCGGCGGCATCCCGTAGATAGATGAAGGCGCCGAACGACGGGGTCTCCGCGGTCGGACGGTTCTGCAGGTCGAGGAGCCGGTATCCCTTGCGGAACAGCTCCCGTACGTCGTCGTCCTCGTCCGCCCCCAGGTCCTCACCGAGCAGGAGGTTGAGGTGTCCGACGATCTCCGGCAGGGAGGTGTCCATGTCCTTGCGGGTGGAGGTGGCCATCTGCATGGAGAGGGCTGCCTCGGTGCTTTCCGAAATCGTCTCGACGTCGACGGGGAGAACTTCGGTTCCCGCGCTGTCGGTTGCTCTCGATGCCTTGCCGCTACTTGCCACAGTGATCACCGTCTCGCCCCTTCAGTGCGCGTTTCCGGCCGTGCCAGTAACGCTAAGAAGGGCGACAGGAGGGGCTCTACGAGTGTGCCGGAACTTGCCCGGCATTCACCCCAGGGATTCGATGGCCGCCGTGATGATTTCGCGCGCCGCCGAGCCGTAGACAGCAAGCTCGGCCAGATCCGTGAACGTCTGGGCATACATGGCAAGTTCGTGCTTCTGCGTGACGGCGAGATGGGCCGAGACGAGTTCGACGTGGACCGTGTGGTCGTCGTACAGGAAGAAGCCTTCGACGGGCCAGAGGCCGGAACGGTCGGCGTCCTCAGGAATGATGCCGATGCTCACCGACGGCAGCGCCATAACGCTGAGCAGATAGCCGAGTTGGCCGGCCATCACCTCTGTTCCGCCGATGCGCTTTCGGAGTGCTCCCTCTTCCAGGAGGATCGCGAACGTGTGGTTGCCGTAGACGATCTGCTGCTTCTCCACACGTACCTTGACGGCCGCCGGCACGTCATCAATGAGGCCGCGGCGGTTGCGAATTGAGGTGAGCAGTGCGGTGATGTACGAGGCCGTCTGCACGGGGCCGGGAATGAGCCACGGGGAGTAGAAGCGGAAGCGCTGGGTGCGTTCCCACAGGGGGAGGACGGACTCCTGGGCCTGCTTCAGGCCGGTGCGCTCCAACCTGCGCCACTCGACGTACATGCCCTCGATGCCGCGGGCTGTCGAGATGAGATCCTCGGCTGTGCTCTCCGCACCGCAGGCAGCAGCCCACGCGCGAAGGTCGCGCTCCGAGGGCGGACGTGTGCCGCTCTCGAAGCGCGAACACTTCGACTCGTGCCAGCCGAGACTGCTGGCCAAGGCTCGTTTGGTGAGCCCGGCTTCGAGCCGGATTTCACTCAGGCGTTTACCAAGAGCCCTGCGGGCTTCCTGAACGCTCGAAGATGGCGATGTCATGTCGCTGCGACGGTGCTGTTCGGGCTGTCAGACCGGCTGGAACTCTGTGTGCGGTGTTGCCCGCGCCCACACGGCCTCGAAGGCCGACTCGCAGAGCTTTGCCACCTCGGGGTCGTCCGTGAGTTCCACTTCCATGTTCTCGCCTTCACCGTCGAAGTGGTTGACGAGAACGAGGCTGGAGTCGAAGAGCCAGAAGTCGTTGCCTGGAAGGGCGAGGCCCGTTGTATTTCGCCGGGAGAGCCAGCGGACGTCTTCGCCGGCGGCGATGTTGAGTCCGTCCGTCACGTCGTACTCGAAGCGGATGTACTCGCTGACAGGAGTCGAGACGACGCGGGCCCGGCGGACCTCGACGCTTCGCGAGGTCGCCTCCGTGACGATGCTGTGCCAGTCGCCCCAGCGCTCGGCCGGGTCGAGTGCGATGCCGGCCTTCCAGTCGATGAAGGCCGGGTCCGACTTCATGTAGGCGTCGCGCATCTCCAGATGGAGGGCCGTCCGCTGGCAGTCGCGGAACAGTTCCTCAAACGTCGGGGTCCTCGTCAACCTTCTTCACCTCCAGGAAGAACTGCACCATGCGCCGGGGGATCTCCACCACCGACTCATGGCCGGGGATGTCCATCTGCCCGAGGCGCTCGATGTCCTCCACCTTCAGCCCCTGCACGAGGTAGCTGTCCTTCTCCTCGTCGAGGTAGATGGTGGGGGAGCCGCCACTGGGACTCTCCGGGTCCTTACCGAGCTTACGCAGGGCCATGATGTCCTCCTCGGATGCCGGTAACGATCTCTGTGCCAGAGCTTGCCCGTGGCTGTGCCGTGGGGCTAGGAACTTGCCGAAACTTGCCAGGAGTACGGAAGTTGACCTTACGAGGCCGGGGTCAGAGCGACGAAGAGCGGACCGGCCGCAACACCCCAGGGATGGCCGGATTTGATTGCTGTCCGCCCTTCCCTGGCAACGGATATCGTTCCTCCAGGGAACGCACCGTCCGTTCCCTGAGGGAACGCCCTGTCTGTTCCCTCAGGGAACACCTGTGACGCGTTTACGCCCCCAACTTGGGTCTCTCGTACGGCTGGGTTCGCTGTTGGTCGCCTCGATTGGATGGCGACGGACGCCAGTTCGCCGGAGGCAGACAGGGAAGATCGCGAAACCACTGGCGC
Source organism: Streptomyces sp. NPDC048504 (assembly GCF_043200035.1). Lineage (NCBI taxonomy): Bacteria > Bacillati > Actinomycetota > Actinomycetes > Kitasatosporales > Streptomycetaceae > Streptomyces > Streptomyces sp. NPDC048504. Next base: position 274,220 of record NZ_JBICXA010000011.1, on the reverse strand, counting down.
TCTGCGGATTGGCATGTCAACCTGAACGACCGTCCGAAACCCCAGGTCAACGACGGTCAGTAACCTATCCCGAGGCACGGAGGCGCCCCTGCACCCGCACTATCCCAGCGATCCCTCCCATCCCGATTCGCCGGACCCGGTGTACTGGGTCACTCCACGTCACTTGGCTGGGGACGACGGTGCGCTCGCCGAGCGGATCGGCGACACCCTGGCCAGCCTTGGCTGGCGCATGTGGCCCACTTCCCGCCACACCCTGTTGTATGTGAGCCCCGACAACCTGCGTGGTGCCGAGTGGACCCTCGCGGCCAATCCGTTCGAGCTGGGCGGACTGCCTGTTGCTTGGCAGTTGAGCGCACGTCCGCACGCCAACTCTGCGATGACGGAGTGGAACGCGTACTTCACCACTGGCGTCCCGTATGAGGCGCTCGCCGATTTCCTCGTGGCGATTGATGCCTGCGAGGCACCCGACACCGACTTCGGCGGGGCCGAGACGGTGCTGAACGCGCTCAGTGCCCAAGGCTGGCTCCGCGACGTGGATCGCCCCCGCACCACCGCCACGGACCCCGGGCTCTCCGGCTGCGTCTCCCTGGAGCTGATGCCACCGCTCATTCAGGACGCCGACCCGGGCCCTGACCTGTCGGGATGGCAGGCGTGGGCGGAGCCTGTTCTCGGCACCCCGTACCTGTGGTGTGCCAGCTTCAGCGCCAGCGTTCCGAACGGGTTGGTCGCCGCGTTCGCGTCATCGCTTGCCTCACCAGTCCCGGTGCCCCGCCACAGCGTGCCCAAGATCGCTGAGGGACGGCTCACAGTCGTCCACCGCAGTTGACGATCCGCGCCCTGACGGAACCGCAGGTCGGACGTATGCGGCGCATTCCCTGCGTCCGTCCGATGACAGAGAGGAAGAGATCTTGTTCTTTCGACGCGCTCGCGAGGACCGCGCATTCCGCGAGGCCCAGCGTGCCAGCCACGCGCTGCTCCTGCAGTTGCAGGCCACACAGCCGTGGGGCGACTTCCCCGTGCCGACCACACCGGTTCCAGCATCGGACGCGGAGGAATCGGCGGTGAGTGATCTCCCGCCGCCGGATTTGCGGGTGCCGTCCCGCCAGGAAGTGGCCGGGTTGATGAGGCGCTGGGAGCAGCCGCTCGTCATCGGCGGCGAGGTTCGTACGTGCCCCGAGTGCGGCGTGTACCGGGACTGGATCGTCTTCTGCATGCGCGACGACTCGATATGGCTGCGCTGCCGGGCTGGCCACGAGACGAAGGAGCCCGGCCTGGATGCGGCCTGGTACAACCGCAACTCCGGTCCGATCGACCGGTTCCACCCCACCCTCGAAGAGGGCCTGCGCCACCTCGGCCACTGAACCCCCGGATCCCCTGCGCCCCTTCTCGCTGCCGGTGCCCGGAGGCCCGGCTTGGTCAACCCGTCCGTTTCGCAGGCCACTTAGGGGTTCATTTGCGTCTTCACACCATGACCGTCCTCAGCCTGAGCGCCCTCGCCGTCCTGGCCCTGGAGGGCTGCTCGATCGGCAGCATCTCCTCCGCCGACCCGGCGTCCGCCCCGTCCGAGAACGCCTCGATGCCAGCCCCGCTGTCTTCGGCCGAGCTGGCCAAGCGGCTCCTGGACGAAGGCGACTTGGGCGAGGGGTACGCCCGCACGCCGCAGCGCCCCGCCGTGCACGACGACGTGAGCGTGATCGGCTGCCCGTCGCTGGAGAAGCTCGGCGCTGACGCGGCGACCGGTGCCGGCCTTGACTTCTCCCGCAAGGCGAAGGCGTCCTTCGCCTACGTCGGCGGCAGCGAGTCCGCGCTTTCCGAGGAGTTGTACAGCGACGGCGCCGCGAAGCTGTCGAAGGGCATCGGGCAGATCTTCGACGCGATGGTCTCCTGCCCCACGTACCAGGTTGCCTCGGGCAGCACCATCATCGACATGGGCACTCAGAAGACGGCCGCACCGGATCTGGGTGACGAGCGGTGGAGCCAGCTGCTCACCTACTCGCTCGGCGGGCAGCGCAGCGTCGTCAAGCAGACGGCGGTCCGAGTCGGCAACGTCCTGGTGGTCGTCTCCGGCTCAACGGGGCTTGTGGATGTCAGTCTGGAGAAGGCGGTCGCCAAGGTGCAGTCCGCCTCCTGACCACCCGCTTTGCCGGTGCCCCTCTGCTTTGGCAGAGGGGCACCGGCGTATGTCCCGGATTACCGTGCGTTGCGCGGCCCGTCGTGTCGGCTTGGCGAGGGCCGGGCAGTACCTCCGCTCTTTGCCGCGGCGGTGGTGTGTTGGGGCATCGTGGTGGCGTCGGCGGGTAGGTCGGCCATGCGTCGCAGGCGCCACACGAGCACGTCGCTGATCGAACCGGCGGTGCCCAGCTCCCGCCGCGCAGCGGCTTCGGCCAGCAGCGCTGCCGGGTCGTGGCCGGCGCTCTCGACATCGGCGAGCGTGGCGGCCAAGGCATGCCAGCCCGGTTCGGCGAGAATCTGATCCGCCAGCTCCGGCACTGCCTGACGCAGGTGGGCGATCTGCCTCTGTCGCAGGGGCTGCGGCAGGCGCCGACCCCGCTGATACAGCACCCCCAACGGAACACCGGCGGCGGCTTGGTAAGCGGCGCGCAGGTGCTCGGCGGCACCCTGGGCGGCAACCGCTTGCTGGGCATGCCCCTTCTTCGCATGCCAGTGGGCCGCGGCGGTGACGAGGAAGAACGCCATGTCGATCACCATCGCCGTGGTCGCCCCGTCTTCCCCGCGGCCGAGCGCCGGCCCGCTGTAGACGAGGTCGCGGGCTGCCTGTCGCAGGGCCCGGTCGTGGCCGCGCTCGGCCTGGACGTGGGAGCGGGTGGCCCGCTCGAACACGAAGGCAGCCTCGCGCAGTTGATGGCGGGTGTGGGCCGCGGAGGTCTTGGCGAGCGCATCCAGGACCTCCCCAGCCGCCGCGATGCTCGCGGCCACCTGGCCGTCCTCGCCGTCGTCGACGACCAGCACCGCCTGCCACACCGCCGTAGCCGCCCGGCGCCGAGCAGTGGCCGGACCGCTTGGCGCGGTATCGGAGGCTCGGTCGGACGGTGCCCTGTCGCTTTGGTCGGCGGCGTCGCTGTCGCCGGAGAAGCGTTTGCGGATGCGGGGCAGGGACAGGTCGGGCGAGAGGGTGGAGCCCGCGTAGAACACCGGCTCCTTCTCGCCGTTGCGGTTGTCCGGGAGGGCGACCTTGTAGCCGAGCAGGTCGCCGGAGGGCGCGACGCGTTTGCGGATCAGGAGGCCGGCCGAGGCCAGGCGGTCGAAGAACTCCTCCTCGCTCGTGGCCCCGGCGACCGCGCGGCGTACGGTTTCGCGCAGTTCCTCGCGTGCCGGTTGTTCCCTGCCCTGGCGCTTCGCCTTATGGCGTTCGGCGCTGGTGGGGCGTTTGGCGGCGGTGCCGTCTCCGGGTGCGACGCGGCGCAGCCGGTAGTCGGCTTCGATGCGGCGGCATTCGGCTTGGGCGCGGCGGGCCTCGTTGTGCAGGCGGGGCCGGCGGCCGTCGTCGCGGACGAGGGTGGCGATGATGTGGATGTGGTCGTCGGCATGGCGGACGGCTGCCCATCGGCAGGCTTTCTCGTCGCCGTCGGGGGCGATGCCGGTGGCAGCGACCATGCGGCGGGCGATGGCCGCCCAGTCCTCGTCGGACAGGATCGGGTCCTCCGGGGCAGCCCGCACCGACAGGTGCCACACGTGCTTCTCGGGGCGTTTGCCAGCGGGCAGGGCGTTGACGGGCTGGTCGAGCAGGCGCTGAAGCTGCTCGTAGGTCGCCTTCGAGTCGCGGCCGGGGTCAGGGGTGAGCGGATCGAAGGCGGCCACCAGGTGCGGGTCGATGTGCTCCTCTTCAGTGCCGGGGCCGTAGAGGTAGCGAATCAGGCCGATCGTCTCGCTGCCGCGCTTGTGGATGCTGGGGATCACGCAGAGGCACCACCGTCGCGGTGGGCGAGCAGAGCATCGGCAGCGTCCTCCATACGGCGGGCGGCGTTGCCGACGGCCTGGGCCATGGCGTCCAGGTGGGGTGCGTCGGCGCCGGAGTTGAGGGCCTTGGCGACCTGGTTGAACAGGCCGTGGATACGGCCGAGGTGTCGGCGGGCGGCGAACAGCTCGTTGATGATTTCCCGTTCCGTCGCGATCTCGGCGGCGGTGCGGTTCAGGTCGCGGGCGGCCTTGTCGGCGGCGTAGGCGAGGAAGGCGGCGTTGGACATTTGGCAGTGGGCGGCGGCGTCGGTGAATCGCTGGAACTCGGTGTCGTTCATACGGCAGCTGGGTTGCTTCAGTCGCTTGCGCGATTTCGGCAGACGAACGCGCTGACGTCTGGTCGACACGGACTCGGCCTGCCGCCTTACTCCCTGCTGCGGTCCGCCCTCGGTCGCAGTCTGAGTGCCCGGTGCCCCCTGGCGCCGGGCTGTTCCCGCCACCCTTGGGGCGGGAACCCCGGAAGCATCGCTTCCGGTACAACTTGCTCCCGATGGCGCTGAGATGGTCATCTCCCTTTGGACTGTGGGCAGTTCGTGGTTCGAGCCGTGCATTGAGTGTTCTTCCTTGGGTGTTGAGGTCGGAGCGGGTCAGTGGGGATGGTCGGCGTGAGCGGCCCTCAGCTCGGCCTTGACGGTGCGGACGACCTCCCCGGCGGTGTCGCTGGCGACGCTGTAACCGTCCTCGCGCACGGTGTCTTCCAGCAGATCGCGGGAGAGACGTCCGGTCTCGCCGTGGATTCGGTGGGCGTAGGAGGTGAGCACTTCCCGTGTCGCGCGCGGTCTGGGGCCCGGGCGGTTCGGCTTCGCCCGCGTGGCCTTGCCCGGATCGGCATCCGACGGTTCCTTGCCCGGATTTGGTTCTCGGCTCGTGGTGGTGCGGGCGGGCTGGTGCGGGCGGATTTCGGGCTCCCGGTGGGCGGTGTCATCGCCCGCGTCGCTCTCGGACGGGCGGCCCGGATTCTCGGCCCGCTTCGTCGCTACGGCGCGCGGGCGGGCAGTCGTAGAGCTGACCGTCCTGCCCGTGACGAGGGCGGGCCAACGCCGGGGCAGCGGAATGGAGGCCAGGGTGAGGGCCTGTTGGCGGGTGGCGAGCTTGCGCAGCAGCAACTCGTCCTGGCGCTCGTCGCGGTCGACATCGGCCTGTTCTAGGGCCTGGTGCAGGCGGCGGGTGAGGCGCCGGCCTCGCCAATTGGTGCGCTGATTGGGCGTCATTGTCTCTGCCCGGAGGATCAGGGTGACGGCTTGGTCGAGGGCGCGGTCGCGGATGATCCGGGCGGCGTCCGCATCCCGGTCGGCGATCCCGAGGCGTGCCAGAAGGCGTTCGCGTGCCTGTCGGGCGATGACGGCGGTCAGGCTGCGGGAGTCGGCGTCAGGGGTGCGGTGGCGCAGTTCGATGCCCATGGCCAGGTGCCACAGTAGGGCTGCCAGGACCGGGCCGACGAAGGCCCGCACGGTTCCGCCGACCAGCCCGGACTCGGCGTAGGCGGGCACGATCTGCACGCCGGTGATCACCCAGGTGAGGGTGCCGGGCATACCGGGTGCTTGCTTCGGGCCGTTGAGGTTTGCCCGGGCGAGCAGGGCGGTGGAGAACAGCGCGAGTTCGGCGGCGGCGAACATCGCCGCCCGTTCGATGCTGCTGCCCATGTCGAGATAGTCGGCGGCGAACCGCCAGCTGGTGTCCGCGCTGTAGGCGGTACAGCCGATGGCGGCGATGGCGGCGACCCGGACCGCGGCGGTGCTACGGCGCTGCTCGGGGTCCCGATTCTGTAGGCGCTGCCGTATGGACCATGCGACGGACAGGGCGACGGCGACCAGGACCGCGACGGGCACAGGCGCAGGGATCCAGTGCGGCCAGGCGGGTATGCCGGTGCCGTTGGCGCTGATGAGTGCGGTGGTGCCAGGGGTCATGCAGAGGCTCTCCAAGGGTCCACGCGAGCGAGTGCATGCCTCTTGCGTGGGCGGCGGGGTGAGGTGAGGGCGAGGGGGGAGACGTGGGCTGCCGTCAGGCGGTGGGCGCGGTGCGGCGTCGGTCGGGTCCGGTGAGGATGACGCGTTCGGTCATCTCGGCGAGGCGGGAGGCGACGCGGTCGCCGAGTGCGGTGCGCAGCTCGGGGATCGGCAGGTTCGTCGTGATGAGGGTGGGGAGCATGTGCTCGTACCGGTGGTTGATGAGCCGGTAGGTCAACTCCTCGGTCCACTCGCTTGTTTTGGCCGCGCCGAGGTCGTCCAGGAGCAGCAGCGGGCAGCGGGCCAGCGTCTGCAGCTCCCGTTCGCCGTCGTGGCCGGCGCGGGGACGGAGCCGCGCGTGCAGGTCGGCGCTGGTGGTGGCTTCCCAGCGCAAGCGGACACCTCGGGTGAGGAGGGCGCGTACGGCGCCGTATCCCTGATGGGTCTTGCCGGTGCCGGTAGGGCCGACGATCAGCAGCGACGGGCCCTCGGCAATGCCCGGTCCGCCGGGTCCGGGGCGTCCGGCGCGGGCGATCCGGTCGGCCCAGGCGGTGATCTGCGGGTGGTCGGCCAGGGCGCGGCGGTAGCGGGCGGGGATGCGGGCGTCCGCGAGCTCCAGAGCGGTGACCGGCTCGGCGGGTGGTTCCTGGGCCGTGACCGCGGGGTCGATGCCGCGCGTGGCCAGGATGCCGTTGAGCCGGTCGGCGATCGGGCCGACCCGGTGGGGCTCGCGGGTGAGGATGGCGGTCAGAGGTCACCTCCGTAGGCGGCGTCGACATCGGCGGGATTCGTCCATGCCTTGTGGGTGGCTGGTACGGGCGCGGCGTTCATGACCTCGTGGACGAGACTCGGCAGGACGCTCGGGGACAGGCCCTTGAGCCGATGGAGTCTCAGAGCGGCCCGGAGGTAGTCGGTGGCGATGCCCTCGTCGAGCAGCTTGCGCACCTGTCCGCCGAGACGCTTCAGGACGTCGTCCGGTGGGCGGTGGTTGCACGCGCTGACGTACTCGGCAAGGAGCTCCCTGGCCGAGAGGGTGTCGGGCGTGTGGGCGCTTGCGCCCCCCGAAGGGGTATTTCCTAGATCCATGGTCCTAGGTCCTAGATCCGGACGGTGAGGCGTCACCGCCGATGCGGGGAGGGTTCCTGACTCCCTCACGGAGGGCTCCGTGAAATCGTTCTGACCTGCCGGTTTCCTATCAGATCCCGAATGCGGTGCAGGCTCGCGCGCTTCGCAGGAGGTCTCACGGAGGGTTCCGTGAGGCAACGGTGCGGACTCCGTGACGCTCGCCTCCGCCACCGGTGCGGCGGCAATCGGCCGGGTGCCGGACGGCCCGTTGTGGCGAGGGCAGCCGGGCAGACGGCTCACGCTCGGCCGGTTGATCTTCTGATGCTGGTGCCATGTGACGACGTGCAGGTACCGCTTGTCGTCCGGGCCCGTGTAGCGGCAGATCAGACCGGCGTCGGCGAGCTGGGCGAGGTCCGTCTCGACGTCGGAGGGGGTGTGCTCGGGGCGCAGGACCCACAGCTGCCCGGCGATGATGGCGGCGTGGTCGCGATGACGGCCCTGGTCGTCGGCCTGGGTGAGCAGGCCGAAGAAGGTGCGCTCGGCGGTCAGCGAGACAGCAGCCAGGGACTCGGAGACGAAAGCTTCGGGCTTGAGGGTGCGGATTCGTGCCAAGAGGGGCGGGTCCTCACTCGGTTGCAGGTGGGCAGGAGCCCACGGCTCACCGTCGATCGGCGGTACGGGCGTACGGGGTGGGGGAGTTGACCGGCCCGGCGGCGCGGGGCGCGCTGATGGCCGCTCGCGCTTTCCGGGGGTGTCGTCAACATAGCCACACCCAGGTCGCACAAGTCCAGCCCCATCCCGCGCAATCTCTTACGGCAGAAAGGTAGCCGTAAAAGCAGGCGGTAGAAGGCGGTGGCAAAACGGTAAGGCACGATCGCCGGTTGACCAAATAGTTGTGCCGGTTTCCAAGCCAGAAGCATCACATCGGGAAGCCGTTGACGTGTCGGCGACGGGCAAGCTACAACACAACACCCCATGTCGCAGGAGTCGCTGAGCGGCGATCGGCGCGACGGCTCTCGGGTCATGTCAGCGCGGGGAACCGCTCCGTATGTGGCCGGCTCGGGGGGAACATAGACCACGATCGCCGGTTAACCAAACCGGCGAATGGACGCTACAACTGGAGCCATGCCCGCACGCTCATTGGAAATCGGCCCTGCAGGAATACGGGCGGCCCGCACCATCGAAATCCTCCGCACCGAACACGGCTTGTCGCAACGCCAACTCGCCCGCCACGTCACCGCACTTGGCCACCCGATGTCCAACACCATGCTGTCTCGCGTCGAACGCGTTCAGCGCCGGTGCGACATCGACGACCTTGTGGCTCTCGCCGAGGCACTGCACGTCGCACCTTCAGTACTCCTCGGAGACCCAAGACTCGTCTGACCTGCTTCCAGAGCTGGATTCACAGTCCAGGGACCGTCGGCGAGTGCTTGCCCTGGGCCGTACGGCTCGTACTCGCTGGGGCATATAGCACGAGATCCCCGGTTACCGAAACCGGGGATCCTCCGCACCATTGATGGTGTTTGCCGACCACGCCCGGCGACGAGCGCCCCTTTCCAATGTCGCGCCGCTTGGCAGACCAACCGCACCCCCCCGCCACGCCCACGGAGGCCAACCATGCCTGCACGCCCGCCTTGTGCTCCGAAGCCGCGTTCTACCCAAGTTCCGGATGCCACCCCCACAACGCGCCAGGCATTCCTGAGCGTGAAAGACGCCGCCGAATACCTCGGCCTGTCCCCGCACACCCTCTACGTCTGGCGGCATCGCCGAAACGGCCCGCCCAGTTTCCGGATGGGGCCGCGTGGTCGCGTCATGTACCGGATAGAAGCGCTCGACGCCTGGATCCGCGAACAGGAGCAGGCCGACTCGCGTTCCAATACGGCCCTGAGCCCATTGGGCGCCGCACCGCAGAAACGCTCGGACTACGCCACGGGCGCCTGACCCCGGGCTGACTCCTATCGCACGCAACCTGTCATCGAGGGAAGTATTTGGCCGGCTACATAGAAGACCGTTGGATCAAGAAGAAGAAGGACCCCGACACCGGCAAGCGGGAACGCACCACCCGCTACGGCAAGGGCTCCCGGTACCGAGTTGCCGGTATCCCTGGTGTCCGGGACAAGTCCTTCGACGTGCTCGAAGACGCCAAGGCGTGGCTGCGCAGGGCCGGCACCGACAGCGAACGTGGCGAGTTCGTCGATCCCCGCGACGGCTCCATCACGCTGGACGACTACGTAACACGCTTCTGGCAGACGGGAGTTCGCGGTGCGCCCGGCACGATCAAACGCATCGACGAACGCGTCCGCCTCCACATCCAGCCTCAACTGGGCACCGTCGCCCTGCGGGACATCAGCCCGGCGGTACTGCGCGGATACATCGCCGCGCTGGAGAAGGAACTGTCACCGCGATACGCCCGGCAGATCCTCGGCTCGCTCTCGAACATCTTCGAGACCGCCATCGACGACAAGCGCCTGGTGCGCAACCCGATGCGGGCCAAGTCCGTGCGGTGGCCCAAGGCGCCGGAGGACCAGAGGGAAGCCTGGCCCCTGGAGACCGCGCAGCGCGTACGGGACGCGATCAACGCGCGCTACCGCATTGCCGTCGTGCTCGCGCTGGGCTGTGGGCTGCGGCAGGGTGAGGTCTTCGGTTTGTCGCCGGAGGACGTTGACTTCGCCCGTGGAGTGCTGCGCATCCGCCGACAGGTCCAACTCCTCGGCGGGCGGCTGTACTTCACCCTGCCGAAGGGCGGCAAGACCCGCGTCGTCGACATGCCTCCGTCGGTCGCGGCGGCCCTGGCCCAGTACTTCATGGAGTACCCGGCGGTCGAGGTGGAGCTGCCGTGGGGCGGCCCGGAGCCCGACCGGGAGACGAAGAAGTTCCCGCTCGTCATCACCACGACGTACGGCAACGCCCTTCGCGCGAACATCTTCAACGTAGAGGTGTGGAAGCCTGCCCTGGCCGCCGCCGGCGTCATCCCCATGCGGCAGAAGAAGGGAGAGCGGTGGAAGGCGTCGCGCAAGGACGGCTTCCATGTGCTCCGGCACACATACGCCTCGGTCATCCTCGAAGCGGGCGAGTCCGTCGTCACCCTGGCCCGCTGGCTCGGCCATTCGAGCCCGACGATCACCCTGGACTACTACGCCCACTTCATGCCGGAGGCCGGCGGCAAGGGGCGAGGCGCCATCGACGCCCTGATCGGCCAGCCTGCACTGGCCGCGTAGACGTCCTCTCCGCACAACCCACGAAACGGGTGGGCACAGCGATCTGCTGTGCCCACCCGTTTCGGCGTTCCACAAGGGAAGTTGGCTACTCTCCGTGCCGATCAATGCTGCCAGCCTGCGCTTCAGCGGCGAGGCAACCGCAGGTCAACGCCCGCGATCGCAGGAGACCGCGCAGATTGGAGCGCGGCTCATTCTCCCCAGATTCTCCCCAGCGGCCTCGGAGGCGCCGTCGGAGCCCGCGATCCGGGCCGCAGTCACTCCCGGGAGCGCCTCCGAGGGCGATTGCTCAGAGCCAGTCTTTCCGCTTGAAGATGACGTACAAACTGGTGCATACCACCGCCATCAGTAGGATTGCGAACGGGTATCCAAGTACCCAGTGCAACTCCGGCATCCGATCGAAGTTCATCCCGTAGATCGTCCCCACCAACGTCGGCGCGAACAAAATCGCTGCCCAAGAAGAGATCTTCTTGATCTCCTCGTTCTGCTCGAACCCCGCCTCCGCCAACGCCCGCATCTCCGCGTTCTGTTGCTGGGTGACCAGGGTCGCGTTCACTGTGAGGATGTCCGTGAGGGCCTGGCGGAAGCCGTCGACTTGTTCGCTGGTGTGGGTGACGTGGTCGGCCACGTCGCGGAGGTAGCGCTGGAGTTCCTCGTCGGTGCCGTACTTCGCGAAGCCCGCCATCAGGCTGTGCAGCATGCCCACCAGGGGGCGGGTGGCGCGCTGGAACTCGACCATTTCGCGGGAGAGTTCGTAGATCCGGCGGGAGACCTGCGGTTCGCTGCGGAAGACCTCCGTCTCGATCTCGTCGATGTCGATCTGGACGCCGGCGACGACGGGCGCGTAGCCGTCGACGACCGCGTCGAGGATGGCGTACAGCACCGCCTCGGGGCCGAGTTTCAGCAACTCCGGGGATTCCTCCATGCGTTGGCGGACCGCCGACAGGTCGGGAGCCGCGCCGTGCCGCACCGTGATCACGAAGTCCGGGCCCACGAAGACGTGCAGCTCGCCGAAGTCGACCTCCTCTGTCGTGTCCAAATAGCGGGCCGCGCTCAGGACCACGAACAGTGTTTCGCCGTAGCGCTCCAGTTTCGGGCGCTGGTGGGCCTCCATCGCGTCCTCGACGGCCAGCGGGTGGAGGTCGAACTCCGCTGCCAGGGACAGGAGTTCACCTTCGGTGGGGCGGGCGAGGCCGATCCAGGCCATGCCGGACGGCTGTTCGCGCAGTTCGCGGAAGGTGTCGGCGAGGGTGTCCGGTGCCGAGACGCGCACGCCGTCCCGGTACAGGGCGGCCTGGACGACGCTGCCCGCGTCGGACGGTTCCGAGGGGGACGCGTCGGCGGTGGACGCCGGGGGCTCGGGTGCGGGCGCCGGGGGCGGGGCCGGTGCTCGGCGCCAGCCGGACGTCCTGCTCGGACTGCCGTTTCTGCCGTTCTTCGAGGTGGGGCGGGCGCGTCGCTGGGGCATCGCGGTGCCTCTCGATCGGGCCTACGTCTGCGTGATCGCGGAGCACGAGCAGGATATACGGGGCAAACGACCTGGGCGTGAGATCGGGGTCCGGGATTCGGTGAGAGTTGCGGACAGAAGGTGTCCGCAATCACCGTTAGCGTGCGGAGCGTGACGACCAAGGCAGCGAAGACGACCAAGGCGACCAAGGCGGCGACCATGACGAAGGCCCCCGTACTCGACACCCGCTCCCTCAACCGCGCCACCCTCCACCGCCAACTCCTCCTCCGCCGCTCCCCGCTCTCCGCCCGCGCCGCAGTCGAACATCTCCTCGGCCTCCAGGCCCAGAACGTCAAGCCGCCGTACTACGCCCTCGCCGCCCGCCTCGACGGATTCGCGCCCGAGGAACTGTCCGGGCTGATGGCCGAGCGCGAGGTCGTCCGGATCGTCACCATGCGTTCCACCATCCACACCCACACCGCCGCCGACTGCCTCACCCTCCGCCCGCTCGTGCAGGCCGCCCGCGATCGTGAGCTCGGCAATTTCCGCAAGGGGCTCGGCGGTGTCGACCTGGACCGGCTCGCCGTACTCGCCCGTGAACTCGTCGAGGCCGAGCCGCGCACCATGAAGGAGTTGCGCGAGGCGCTCCTCGTCGAGTGGCCCGACGCCGATCCGCAGGCCCTCGGGATCGCCGCCCGCTGCAAGCTCCCGCTCGTCCAGGTCACCCCGCGCGGGCTGTGGGGCCGTAGCGGACAGGTGGCCCTGACCACCGCCGAGCACTGGCTGGGGCGGTCCGCCGAACCCGCGCCCACCCCCGACGCGACCGTCCTGCGCTATCTCGCCGCCTTCGGGCCGGCCTCCGTCAAGGACATGCAGACCTGGGCGGGGCTGACGCGGTTGCGCGAGGCCTTCGAGCGACTGCGTCCGCAGCTCGTCACCTTCTACGATCCGAACGGCGTCGAACTCTTCGATCTTCCGGACGCGCCCCGGCCCGACGCGGACACTCCGGCCCCGCCGCGCTTCCTGCCCGAGTTCGACAACCTGCTCCTCTCCCACGCCGACCGCACCCGGGTCGTACCGCCCGAGTACTGGGGCCGCGCCTGGTGGGGCAATGTCGCTCACCGCACGTTCCTCGTCGACGGGTTCCTCGCCGGGGTCTGGAAACTCGACGGCGGCCACCTCGTCGTCGAGCCCTTCGGCAAGCTGACCAAGGCTCAGCAGGGTGAAGTCGTCGCCGAGGGGGCGCGGATGCTCGACACGCTGCACAAGGGGACGTCGTACGACATCCGGTTCGGGACGGTCGTACAGCCGTAGAACCCCCAAACCGGAGACCTCTGGAAGGCTCAGTCCGCTCTGCCCGTCACCGCGACCGTCACGCCCAGGCCGATCATCGTGAAGCCGCCCGCGCCGCCGATCAGGGACAGGCGGCGGTCGGAGCCGGCGAACCACGTGCGGGCGGCCGAGGCGGTCAGGCCCCACAGGGTGTCCGTGACCAGGCCGATGGAGATGGGGATCAGGCCGAGCAGGAGCATCTGGAGCGGGACGTGGCCTGCGGAGTGGTTGACGAACTGGGGGAGTACGGCGGCGAAGAACACCACGCCCTTGGGGTTGGTGACGCCGACCAGGGCTCCGTCGAGGACCGTCCGGAGGTCGCCTCGGGGCTCCCGCCCAGGAGTTGTTCGCATCGCGGACGCCTTCAGGTCCTTGCGGTGGCGGAACGCCTGGACGCCCAGGTAGACGAGGTAGGCCGCGCCCGCCAACTTCACCGTCAGGTAGATCGTGACCGACCGCTCCACCAGTGCGCCGATACCGAACGCCACCGCCGTCACCAGCAGGTACGAGCCGAAGACGTTGCCGATCGCCGTCGCCACCGCCGTACGGCGGCCGTGGGCGAGGGCGCGGCCGATGACGAACAGGACGCTGGGTCCCGGGATCACGATCACCAGCAGTGACATCGCGGCGAAGGCGACGAAACGGTCCGTGGACACCATGCGATCACTCCCATCCGGCGCTCATTGAAGCAGGCGGGGAGGGGTCCGCTCTAGGGCCCGGTCGGTGGCTCGCACATGGATAGGGTGCGTTGCGGGCTGCTCGTGGAAGCCCGCAACGCACCCTGGTATTTCCCTGAGGGGTGCTCAGGAGTTCTTCCGGGTTACGAGTTGACCTGCGTGGTCACCAGGCTGGAGAACGCGGTCAGCCGGGAGTAGACACCCGGGTAACCCGCCTCGGCACAGCCCTCGCCCCAAGAAGTGATCCCTGCCAGGACGCCCCCGATGAGCAGGGGACCGCCGCTGTCGCCCTGGCAGGTGTCTACGCCGCCGGATGTGTATCCGGCGCAAACCATGTCGGACGCGATGAAGTCCGAACCGTAGGAGCTCTTGCAGCTGGAGTCGGACACGATCGGGACGGTCGCGGTCCGCAGCTGGTTGGAGGAGCTGCCGTTCTCCGAGGTGGTGCCCCAGCCGAGGATGCGGGCCGTGGTGCCGGCCGCGTACACCGAGGTGTCCGTGGAGGCGACGTACTTCGCCGTGGTGTACGGCATCGACGTCGACAGCGTCAGGACGGCCACGTCGTCGCCGTTGGTGGCGTCCGTGTAGCTGGGGTTGATCCAGATCTTGCTGACCTTGCTGACGGTGCCGTTCGTACCGTTGAGGTAGGTGCGGCCGCCGACCACGCGGACGCTGCTGGTGGTCTCGCCGACCATACAGTGGGCGGCGGTGACCACCTTGGTCGCGGAGACGAGCGTGCCGCCGCAGAACTGGTTCTGCGAGGCGTCCGTGATCTGCATGACGAACGGGTACGTCGTCGTCGTGGTCGTGGAACCGCCGACGATGGGCTGGGGGGCTGCCACAGCGGTGGGGGCGCTGAGCAGTGCGGTCGCTGCGGCAGCGGCGGCTGCTGCGACGACTGCGGTGGTTCTCTTGGCGCGGTTGAGCCCGAACATGAGTCTCCTCATTGGGTTGCCGGTGGGGGTCGCGCGGGTGTGGGGGGTGCAACGGGGGTCGCGGGACCGACCCCCGTATGCCCGGGCGAGCGGCACACCCATAAGCTAGAACCCGGAACACCCTGCTCCCAATGAGGGAACCCCCTAGGGGAGTTGGGCAGGGAAAACCCTCGGTCGCCGCACAGTAAACCCGTAGGGTCCTCAGTTCGGACGGCGCCCCGCCGCCAGTCGGACGATATCCACCCGCGAGCGGATCCCCAGCTTGCGGTAGACCCGGGTCAGGGTCGCCTCGACCGTCTTGACGCTGATGAACAGGCGGGCGGCGATCTCCCGGTTGGTGGCGCCCTCCATGACGAGCGCGGCGACCTGACGCTCCATCGAGGCCAGCCCGTCGAGCCCTTCGAGGGTCGGCACGGGCGTGGGCACGGGCGCCGGCTCCGGCGCCTTGGTGACGGCCGCCTCGTCCACCTGCCGCAGCCAGGGCAGCGCCCGGCAGCGCCGGAACAGCCGGGTCGCCTCGTCGTACGACGTGGGTCCGGGCTGTCCGCCGGTGCGCAGCGACGCCAGCGCGAAGGCGGCGCGGGCCTCCTCCAGGCCGTAGCCGAGTTTGGCGAGGCGGTCCTGGACGGACGTCAGTTGGGCGACGGCCTCGTCGTGTTCGCCGCGTGCCGCCCGGACGAGCGCCTCGGCGCGGTCGAGTACGGCGAGGACGCTCTCGCGGCCGAGGCGCAGCGCGCGTTCGCGGGTCACGTCGATGACGTCCTGGGCCTCGGTGGTCTCGCCGACGCGGACGAGGGCCTCGGCGAGGTCGCCGTGCCAGCGGCCGCGCGCCGGGTCGGTCACCCCGAGGGCCTGCTCCAGTTCGCGGACCCGGCGCAGCGAGCGGACGGTCCCGTGGGCGTCCCCGGCGACCAACTGGGCGTACCCCAGGGCCCCGAGGGCACGGGAGAGATACATCTGGTCGCCGTCCTCCTCGGCGTGCTCGACCGCCTCGCGGGCCAGCGCCAGCCCCTCCTCGACGTCACCGCCGGAGGCCTCGGCGAGCGCGGTGAGCATCGCGGACGCCGTCTGGCCGATCCCGGAGTCGCGGGCCAGCCGCAGGCCCTCGCGGGCCAGGTCGAGGGCGCGGCCGCAGTGCCCGGAGCGCAGTTCGGTCTCCGCGAACCCGCGCAGGAAGTGCACCTCGCTCTCCACCGACCCGCGCCGCCGCACCTCGCGCAGCAGCGCGGTGATGGTCGCGCGTGCCTCGGGCAGCTGATCGCTCATCACCAGCCAGCGGAACCTGGCCGAGCCCGCGCCGTTGTGATGGCACGCCACCCTCGGATCCTGGGGCTCCTTCAGCGCGCGCTTGATGGTGAGGGGGGCGTCCGGATGACCCATCAGGGTCTCGGTCTGCGCCTGGAAGGAGAGCGCGAGGAGTTCGGTGCGCCGGTCACCGGCACGTGCGGCCAGCTCGGCCGAGCGCGCGGTCTCCGCCCGGGCCTCGGCGAAGTCGCCCTCAACCAGCAGGGCGCGCCAGGCCAGTTGGTAGCGGACCAGGGCGAGCAGCCGGGGGTCGTCGCCCGCGTCGGCGAGTGCCTGCGGGAAGACGGCGTCGACGTCGGCCATGGAGTGACCGGCGGTGTCGATGACGATGATCCAGGCCCGCACCCGCTCGGCGGGCACCGAGGTCCGGGTCAGCACCTCGCGCGCGATGTCCCGGGCGAGGTCCAGCTCGCCGGCGGTGATCGCGTCCTCCGAGGCCTGCAACCGGCGCTCGTCCGGGCCCGGCACGCTGTCGCCCGGGGTGTGCCGGGCGGCGAGCAGCCCGAGCGACGCGGCGACCGAGGGCGCCCCGCGGTCGCGGGCCAGGGTCGCGGCCTCGGCGAGCCGGGCGGCGACCTCCGGGTCGGTGCCGGTGGTCGCGAGGGCGAGGTGCCGGGCGCGCTCGATGGGGTCGGAGGCGGCGGTCGACAGCGCCGCGTGCGCGGCCCGCCGCTCCTGCGCGGGTGCCTCCGCGTACAGCGCGGCCGAGATCAGCGGATGCGCGAACCGTACGGCGGGAGCCTCGGGTTCCGTTGCCAGCAGGCCGAGTTCGGCCGCCTGGGCGGTCTCCGCCTCCGCGTTCTCCCGGCCCGCGGTCTGCAGCAGGGCCACCGTGGGCCGGGCGCCCGCGCTCGCGACCAGCAGGGTGCGGCGCGCCTCGGCGGGCAGCATGTCGAGCCGGCTCAGCACCAACGCGCGTAGTGACGTCGGCACGGGCAGCGGCTCGCCCGGTCTCGGCGGGGTCGGGTTCTCGGCCAGCGCGCGGCCCAACTCCAGCGCGAACAACGGGTTTCCGCCGCTCGTACGGTGGATCTCGCGGACCGTGGAGCGCGGCAGCCCGGTGTACCCGCGGTGGTCGAGCAGCGCCGACACCTGCGCCCGGGACAGCGGGCTGAGCCGGAACGCGAGGGTGTCCGGCGGCGACGCGCTTAGATACCGGTCGTACTCCTGCCCCTCGGTCCGCACCGCGAACACCATCTGCACCTGGGTGTCCCCGAGCCGCCGAGCGGCGAACCCGAGGAGCTCCGCGCTGGCCGGGTCCAGCCACTGCAGGTCGTCCGCTACGACGAACACGGGACCGTCGGCGGCGAGGGCGCGCAGCGCGGACAGGACGGCGAGGCGCAGGGCGAGTCCGTCGCGCTGGAGGGAGGACTCGCCGCGGCCGGTGAGCGCGGATTCCAGTGCCGTGCGCTGCGCGGCGGGCAGTCGCTCGGACACCTCGTCCAGGACCAGACCGAGGAGGTCGGCGAGGGCCAGGAAGGGGAGGTGGGATTCGGACTCCGTGGCCGAGCAGCGCAACACGGTCCGCGCCGTCTCGCCGTATTCCGCGGCCAACGCCCGCAGGACGGTCGACTTTCCTATTCCGGCGGGGCCGTGGAGCAGCACACTGCCGCCCTCGGCGAGCTGGTCACGGGCGGCGTTGAACATCTCCTCCCGGCCGATGACCAGGTCGGGGCGCGTTCTGGCAGGCTCCTTGAAGTCCCGTCGCACGGTCACCGCTCCCCTCGTGTGTCGTGTCCGGGCCAATATTAGGCAATCAGTCCTTGAAATTCGGATGGATGGGGTCGTGAGGGAAATAACAACCGTGCGGCATGAGGAAATTCAAAGCTCCGATGAATGAATAGCCGGTCGTCGCGGGAGCCGCCCCAGGGGGTACGTCCGCTCCGCTCACGGCAGCACACCCGCCCGCCGCGCCGCCACCACGGCCTCCCCGCGGGTGTGCGCCCCGAGCCTCCGCATCGCCGAGCGCAGATACCCCTTCACCGTCTCCGGCCGCAGCCCCAGCCGCTCCGCCGCCACCGCGTTCGTCGCCCCCGCCGCCACACACGCCAGGACGTCCAGCTCCCGGGGCGCGAGTTCTACGTCCCCGGTGGCCGCCTCGGCTGTCAACAGGCCGCAGGCGTCGAGGAGTTCGGCCCGCAGCGCCGGGTCCGGGATGCGCGGGGCCAGCGCCCGCAGCGCCGCGTGTGCCTCCCGCACCTGCTCCCACACCGCGCTCGCCGCCGGATCGGGGGCCGGTGCCGGGCGCGCCGCGCTCAGCAGCTCCCGCACTTCCTCCCGCACCACCAGCGCCTGTTCCACGTCCCGCGCGGCCTCCATCGCCGCGCTCAGCATCCGGTCGCCGAGCGGCTGGGCGGTGCGCAGCGCGCCGTAGAGAACACCGCGCACCCGGCGGCGTACGACGACCGGGACCGCGAGGATCGCGCGCAGGCCCTCGGTGGCCACCGGGGCGTCGTACTCGTGGCTGATCTGGCGTGAGGCGGAGTAGTCCAGGACGGCGCACGGGCGGGCGAGGGCGACCGCCTTGCCGCCGAGACCGTTGCCCGAGGACACCGCGAGGGCGCGCAGGGACGGGGTCAACGTGCCGCTCAGCTCGCTGATGCGCATCTGCTGCCGGCCGGTCTCCACCAGGCCGCCGAAGGCGACCGGCAGCCCCGTACCGCGCCGGAGCCGTACCAGCGCCGACTGAATCTCCACCATCCCTGCCGCGTCCGTCGCCACCCGCTTGCCCCTTCATTGCGGCCGCCCTGCTGCACACACCCCCGTACGGGGGTAGTGAGACCCACATCACGGATTACACGATGTCAGAGAGCCGCCCGGCAATGGTCCGGTACCGCGGGAGTGAACTGGAAGGGTGCGCCGGCGCCGAGAGGTCGAGCGCGCGGAGGCCCGAAGGGCTGAGCACGGTCGGGCTCTCGACGCCGGCTGAGAGCACCCTGGAGGTGAACGACCCAAAAAAGCAAGGAGGACAGATGACGACGGCGAGTGAGTCGTTCCGTAGCGCGAGGGATTTTCTGCTGGCGCACCGTACGGACTATGCCACGGCCTACGAGGGTTTCTCCTGGCCCAGGCCCGAGCACTTCAACTGGGCGCTCGACTGGTTCGACGTCATCGCGGCCGGCAACGACCGCACCGCGCTGCACATCGTCGAGGAGGACGGCACCGAGGCCGCCCTGTCCTTCGCGGAGATGTCCGAGCGCTCCAACCGGGTCGCCAACTGGCTGCGCGCCCAGGGCGTCCGCGCCGAGGACCGGATCCTCGTCATGCTCGGCAACCAGACCGAGCTGTGGGAGACGGCGCTGGCCGCGATGAAGCTCGGCGCCGTCGTCATCCCGGCCACCCCGCTGCTGGGCCCCGCCGACCTGCGCGACCGGGTCGAACGCGGCCGGGTCCGGCAGGCGATCGTGCGCTCCGGGGACGTCGCCAAGTTCGACGAGGTGCCCGGGACTTACACGCGCATCGCGGTCGGCGGCGCGGTCGAGGGCTGGCGGACCTACGAGGACGCGTACGCCGCGTCGGCCGAGTTCACGCCGGACGCCCGGACCCTGGCCGACGACCCGCTGATGCTCTACTTCACCTCGGGTACGACCGCCCGCCCCAAGCTGGTCGAGCACACCCACACCTCGTACCCGATCGGCCATCTGGCCACCATGTACTGGATCGGCCTTCAGCCCGGCGACGTGCACCTCAACATCTCCTCGCCCGGCTGGGCCAAGCACGCCTGGTCCAACCTCTTCGCGCCCTGGAACGCGGAGGCGACCGTCTTCATCCACAACTACACGCGCTTCGACGCGGCCCGTCTGATGGCCGAGATGGACCGCGCGGGGGTCACCACCTTCTGCGCCCCGCCGACCGTCTGGCGCATGCTCATCCAGGCCGATCTGACCCAGCTGCGCACCCCGCCCCGCGAGGCGCTGGCGGCGGGGGAGCCCTTGAATCCCGAGGTCATCGAGCAGGTCCGGCGGGCCTGGGGCGTCACCATCCGGGACGGCTTCGGGCAGACGGAGACGGCCGTGCAGGTCTCCAACAGTCCCGGCCAGCCGTTGAAGACTGGTTCGATGGGGCGGCCGAGTCCGGGTTACCGGGTCGAGTTGCTGGACCCGGTGTCGGGTGCGCCGGGCGCGGCCGAGGGCGAGATCGCGCTCGACCTGTCCGACCCGCCGGTCGGCCTGATGACCGGCTACCACGGAGACCCGGACCGTACGGCGGAGGCGATGGCCGGCGGGTACTACCGCACCGGCGACATCGGCTCCCGCGACGAGGACGGCTACATCACCTACGTCGGCCGGTCCGACGACGTCTTCAAGGCCTCCGACTACAAGATCTCCCCGTTCGAGCTGGAGAGCGCCCTGCTGGAGCAC
The DNA here is from genome assembly GCF_043200035.1 of Streptomyces sp. NPDC048504. Lineage (NCBI taxonomy): Bacteria > Bacillati > Actinomycetota > Actinomycetes > Kitasatosporales > Streptomycetaceae > Streptomyces > Streptomyces sp. NPDC048504. Next base: position 253,959 of record NZ_JBICXA010000011.1, on the reverse strand, counting down.
GAGGCCGTGGCCGAGGCCGCCGTGGTGCCCGCGCCGGACGAGCTGCGCCTCGCCGTACCGAAGGCGTACGTCGTGCTCGCGGCGGGCTGGGAGCCGGGGCCCGACACCGCGAAGGTGCTGTTCGAGCACTCGCGGGACGTCCTCGCTCCGTACAAGCGCATCCGGCGGCTGGAGTTCGCCGACCTGCCCAAGACCGTCTCCGGCAAGATCCGCCGGATCGAACTGCGGGAGGCGACGGCCGCGGGGTCGGGCGCCGAGTACCGCGAGGAGGACTTCCGATGAACGCGCCGACGACCTCGCCGATGAACGCGCCGATGAACTCGTACAGCCATGGAACCAGCGGGACTTCACTCCTCGGCGACACCATCGGCGCCAACCTCGACCGGGCGGTCGCCGCGTGGCCCGACCGTGAGGCGCTCGTGGACGTGCCGTCCGGGCGGCGCTGGACGTACGGTCAATTCGCCGCGGACGTCGAGCAGTTGGCGTACGCGCTGCTCGCGAGCGGGGTGGCGAAGGGCGACCGGGTGGGGATCTGGGCGATCAACTGCCCGGAGTGGGTGCTCGTCCAGTACGCCACCGCCCGCATCGGCGCGGTCATGGTGAACATCAACCCGGCGTACCGCACCCACGAGGTCGAGTTCGTCCTCAAGCAGGCGGGGATCTCGGTCCTGTTCGCCTCGGCCAGCCACAAGACGAGTGACTACCGGGCGATGGTCGAGCAAGTGCGGCCCAAGTGCCCGGAGTTGCGGGATGCGGTGTACATCGGCGACCCGAGCTGGGACGCGCTGGTCGCCCGGGGCGCGGCTGACCGTTCGGCGGAACTACGGTCCCGAGAGGCCGAGTTGTCCTGCGACGACCCCATCAACATCCAGTACACCTCGGGCACGACGGGCTTCCCCAAGGGGGCGACCCTCTCCCACCACAACATCCTCAACAACGGTTATTTTGTAGGGGAGTTGATCGCGTATACCGAGCAGGACAGGATCTGTATCCCGGTCCCGTTCTACCACTGCTTCGGCATGGTCATGGGCAACCTCGCGGCCACTTCGCACGGAGCGTGCATCGTGATCCCGGCCCCGTCCTTCGACCCGACGGCGACCCTGAAGGCCGTCCAGCAGGAGCGCTGCACGTCCCTCTACGGCGTCCCCACCATGTTCATCGCGGAGTTGAACCTCCCCGACTTCGCGTCCTACGACCTCTCCTCCCTCCGCACCGGCATCATGGCGGGCTCGCCGTGCCCGGTCGAGGTGATGAAACGGGTGGTCGCCGAGATGCACATGGCGGAGGTCTCCATCTGCTACGGCATGACGGAGACGTCCCCGGTGTCGTTGCAGACGCGGATGGACGACGACCTGGAGCACCGCACCGGCACGGTCGGCCGCGTCCTCCCGCACCTGGAGGTCAAGGTCGTCGACCCGGCGACGGGGGTCACCCAACCCCGGGGCGCGGCTGGCGAGTTGTGCACCCGCGGCTACAGCGTGATGCTCGGCTACTGGAACGAGCCCGAGAAGACCGCCGAGGCGATCGACGCGGGGCGCTGGATGCACACGGGTGACCTAGCGATGATGCGCGAGGACGGCTACGTCGAGATCGTCGGCCGCATCAAGGACATGATCATCCGGGGCGGCGAGAACATCTACCCGCGCGAGATCGAGGAGTTCCTCTACACCCACCCGAAGGTCGCGGACGTCCAGGTGGTGGGGGTGCCGCATGAGCGCTACGGGGAGGAGGTCCTGGCATGCGTGATCCCACGCGACCCGGCGGATCCGCTGACGCTGGAGGAGCTGCGGGGGTTCTGCGAGGGCAGGTTGGCGCACTACAAGGTCCCGAGTCTGCTCCAGATCATGGACGCCTTTCCGATGACGGTGTCGGGGAAGGTACGGAAGATCGAGTTGCGGGAGCGGGCTGTTCGGGGGCGGTGAGGTGGGGGCAAGTGGGTGTAGGTGGGCCTTCGCGGGTGTTGTGGTGGGCCGGGCCGGGGCGGGGTGAGGGGTGCGGGGTGCGCCGGGGTGATGGGTTGCTGGGGTGTGGGGTGGCTTGGGCGTCCGGTCGGCCGGTGGCGTGTAAGGGGCGCTCGGCGGCGGGGGGCTGGTGCTCGGCTGAGCTGCTGTGACTCCGGGCGTCCGACGGCCTGGGATACGTCTGACGTGACGGTCTGCGGCGAGTCCAGCGACCTGCGGCGCGGCTTTGTGGCGACGTCCCGGAGCCGCAGCCGCAGCAATACGACGTCGGCGGCGGACGGCCTCCGGGGGTCCGCGTCATCGTCGCGTGGTCCGGTAGTCGCCCGCTGTCCGTCGTCCCGCGTCGGCCGTCACGAAGCAACCGCGACCGCTCAACTAGCTGTCCGCCGCGTCGAGTTGGCCGGCAAGGTCGCCCACCGCCCGCTGCCCTGCGTCACGAACGCACCCTGATCGCCATGAACCAGCCGTGACCACTCAACTAGCCTCCCGCCGTGGTGACTTGGTCGGGGAGGCCGTTCGTCGGCCGGGGCGTGCCCGTGAGGTCGAGTAGGACGGGCTGCGGCGAGGTCGGCGACTTGCGGTGCGTGTCCTCGCCGTACCGCCAGGCCGTCGTCGGCCGCAGCCACCGTCGCCCGTCGTCCGCCGTTACGAAGCGGCCGTGGTCGCCGTGCACCGGCCGCGACCGCCCAACTAACTCCCCGCCGCGTCGAGTTGATCAGCCAGCTCGTTCACCGGCTGGGGCGTCCCCGTGAGGTCGAGGACGAACAGGGGGATGCGGAGGGCGTCCGCGCGGGCTCGGGCGTCGTCTGCGTAGCCGGCGAGGGAGAAGTAGACGCATTCGGTGGACTCCGTCATGGCGGTCAGCCACAGGCACTCCACGTCGCGCAGTGAGGCCGGGCGCACGGTCGGGTCGACCTGCGCGAGGATGCCGCGGGCGGCGAGGCCGATGCCGGACGGGGGTCTCTGGTCGGCGCGGCGGATGTCCCGGTAGCCGAGCCAGCGCAGATAGAGCGCGGCGGCGGTGACCGCGTCGCGCGCGGTGCGGATCGTGACAGGCTGGAAAGCGGGGCGGCCCTCGACCTCGGCGCCGACCTTGGGGGGCCTCGCGGCGGGTTCCGACGTCGGTTCCGCGCCCGCGACCGGTATCCGCAGCAGGATCCCGCACGGGCAGCCCAGCTCCGGGTACGGCCACTCGTCCAGCCGGCCGCAGGCCGCGCAGCGGACCGCGATCCAGTCCTCGTCCCACACGCGGTGATTCACTACCGTGGCCACACCACGTTGGTCCAGCGGCGGAGCGACGGGGGCCCCGCACACACAGGGATACGACGGCGCGGCGTAGACGTGTTCTCGTCGGCACGCCGGACAGCGCACCGGCACGCTCTCGGACATGAGCCCCATAGTCCTCCTGAAAACCCCTGCTTGTCCGTCTCTTGACGGCCTTGGTCACCCCACTTACATTACTTCCAGATAGTAGAAGTTAGATTCCGCAATACGGAAACCGATGCGGAAGTCAGAAGCTCGCAAGGAGTTTTCACCGCGGGGCGCGCCGGTGAAGTGATTCCGACAGCCGAAGCAGGAGTACTCCATGGCTCGTATGACCGCTGCCCGCGCGGCAGTCGAGATCCTCAAGCGCGAGGGCGTCAGCGACGCGTTCGGTGTCCCGGGCGCGGCGATCAACCCCTTCTACGCCGCGCTCAAGGCCTCCGGCGGCATTCACCACACCCTCGCCCGCCATGTCGAGGGCGCCTCGCACATGGCGGAGGGCTACACCCGTACCAGCCCGGGCAACATCGGTGTCTGCATCGGCACCTCGGGCCCGGCCGGCACCGACATGATCACCGGCCTCTACTCCGCGATCGGCGACTCGATCCCGATCCTGTGCATCACGGGCCAGGCCCCGACCGCCGTGATCCACAAAGAGGACTTCCAGGCTGTGGACATCGCGTCGATCGCGGCCCCGGTGACGAAGATGGCGATCACGGTCCTGGAGGCGGCTCAGGTCCCCGGCGTCTTCCAGCAGGCCTTCCACCTGATGCGCTCCGGCCGCCCCGGCCCGGTCCTGATCGACCTCCCGATCGACGTGCAGCTCACGGAGATCGAGTTCGACCCGGAGACGTACGAGCCGCTCCAGGCCTACAAGCCCGCCGCGACCCGGGCCCAGATCGAGAAGGCGATCGGGATGCTGAACGCCTCCGAACGCCCGCTGATCGTCGCAGGAGGCGGTGTCATCAACGCGGACGCGGCCGAACTCCTCGTGGAATTCGCCGAGTTGACGGGTACCCCGGTCGTCCCGACCCTGATGGGCTGGGGCGTCCTGCCCGACGACCACGAACTGAACGCCGGCATGGTCGGCCTCCAGACCTCGCACCGCTACGGCAACGCGACCTTCCTGGAGTCCGACTTCGTCCTCGGCATCGGCAACCGCTGGGCCAACCGCCACACCGGCAAGCTGGACGTCTACACGGCAGGCCGCACGTTCGTTCACGTCGACATCGAACCCACCCAGATCGGCAAGATCTTCGCCCCCGACTACGGGATCGCGTCCGACGCGAAGGCGGCGCTGGAGCTGTTCGTGGAGGTGGCAAGGGAGTTGAAGGCGGCGGGCACCCTCCCCGACCGCTCGGTCTGGGCAGCATCGGCCCAGGAACGAAAGTCAACTCTCCAGCGCCGTACGCACTTCGACGACATCCCGATCAAACCCCAGCGTGTCTACGAGGAGATGAACAAGGCCTTCGGCCCGGAGACCCGGTACGTCTCCACGATCGGCCTCTCCCAGATCGCCGGCGCCCAGATGCTCCACGTCTACCGCCCCCGCCACTGGATCAACTGCGGCCAGGCAGGCCCCCTCGGCTGGACGATCCCGGCCGCTCTGGGCGTCGCCAAGGCCGACCCCGACGCGTCCGTGGTCGCCCTCTCCGGCGACTACGACTTCCAGTTCATGATCGAGGAACTGGCGGTCGGGGCACAGCACCGCATCCCGTACGTCCATGTCCTCGTGAACAACGCCTACTTGGGCCTCATCCGCCAGGCCCAGCTCGGCCTGGACATCAACTTCCAGGTCAACCTGGAATTTGAGAACATCAACTCCCCTGAGCTGGGCGTCTACGGCGTCGACCACGTCAAGGTCGTCGAAGGCCTCGGCTGCAAGGCCATCCGCGTCACCGACCCCACCGAACTGGGCACGGCCTTCGAACAGGCCAAGAAGCTCGCCGCGGAGTTCAGGGTCCCGGTCGTCGTAGAAGCCATCCTCGAACGAGTCACCAACATCGCGATGAGCAAGACGAACGACATCAGCGAGGTGGTGGAGTTCGAGGAGATCGCGACCGAGCCGGGCCACGCACCGACGTCGATAAGGAAGTTGAAGGTCTGAGACGCAGGGATAGAGATGAGGGGGCGGCCCATCCTGGGGGATGGGCCGCCCCTTTGTTTGTAGGCGCGAAGCGCCACAAACAGGGGCGCGGGGCTGTGTCAATGTGCGGCTCCGCCGCGTGGGCGCGACCAGCCACAAAACGACCCGCACTCCGCAACTAACAGAACCCGGCAGGACCTAAACGGCCCCACAAGTGAACCCACCCCCAGACCCCCCACCCCAGGCCCGCGGCAACCCCTCGTCCGCGCTCCCACCCCGCCCGATCAACCCCGCCGCCTCAGCAAAACGCGGCACAAGCGAGACCAACGCCTTGTCCCCGTACAGCGCAACCGCCAGCAGAACATCATCCGACGACACACCCTCCCGCCCGGCAGGCAACGGGAGTCGAACACGCAGGGACTTCAACAGCACGCGCGCAGCGCGAGTACGCCGAGGCGGAAACCTGCGCAGCAACCCCGCCGCCACAAGATCCCCACGCAACTCGCCGAGCGCCTCACCCACACCCCGCCGATCAGGCAACTCCCGCATCCCCGCGGGCCGGTAGAGCGCGGAGTGCACAGCCTTCGTAAGACGTGGAAGCGCCCCCACCCCCGCAGACACGCCCGACGTCCGCATCGTGCCGGGCCGCCCAGCCCGCACCTCACCCCGCAGATGCAAGGCAACCACCGCCACAGTCACCGCCGCACGAGAACCACCCCGCAGCAACGCGACCTCGTGAGGCTGGAGCCGGATCGTCGGATCACCGCTCATGACACCCCCTGATACGAGGCCCGCCGCCCCCGTGCCGGCGGGCCTCGTGCGACGAATGTGCCCGCGTTCAGGGGTGGTTGAAGCCTCGGCAGGGGGGTTCAGAGGTTTATTTGAGGTTCACTGATCGTGGTGCTCCGACAAGCCGGGCCAGTCCTCGGGCCCGCCGCCCTGCCAGTCGATCAGGTCGCTCTCCTCGACCTCGATCCGGTCCAGATCGGCGAGGCGCAGGATCTCGACGACGTCGTCCAGGTGCGAGGCGATACCGAGGGTCTCGTCACCGGTGGTGACCCGGCGGGAGCCGTCCAGCGCCGGGGGATGGACCACGATGTGCGGGTGTTCCGATGGGTGTGCCATGCCTTCAGGCTGCTGTGCCCACGGCGGATCCGCACCCGGAAACGCCGAAGAGCGCCGGATACGGGACTGTCCGTATCCGGCGCTCGTCGTGGTGGCCGTCCGACGGCGCGAGGCTGGGCGCGACAGGACGTTCGCGCCGCCGGACGGAGTCTGCGGTCTCGAAAAGGGGAGCCCTGGGGGCCTCCGCCTCCGTGAAAGCCTTCGGCTGGGACCGCGGCGGTCGCGACGGGACCGGGTGCTTCTTCCCTCAGGTCGAGAAGCAGCCCCTGGAACCTTCACCACCGCACTGGCTCGCTTTCCGCCGCGGTCCTGGCCCTGCCCGCGCGGTGCCGGTGACCACCCCTCATCCGGGTCGTCCGGCACGCACGGGCCGTCTGTTGAGTCTTCGGGTTCTTCGGCCCCGGATCAGTCCTCGCGCAGGGCGTGGACCGCCTCCTCCACGCGTCGGCCGTACTCGGGGTCGGCCGCGTGGAAATGGGCGAGGTTCTTCTCGATCACGTCGTCGCGGGAGACCTGGGCGAGGCCGCCGGCGATGTTCGCGACGAGTCGGGACCGCTCCTCGGGCGACATCAGGCGGTACAGCTCGCCCGCCTGGTAGAAGTCGTCGTCCTTGGTGTGCTGCGGGGCCTCGTGCGTGCCCGTGTAGCCGGTGACCGACAGGGGCGCCGACAGAGCGCGGCCGGTCTCGGTCGGGCCGTCGTAGGAGTTCGGCTCGTAGTTCTTCGCCGACCGGCCCTGGGAGTTGGACGCCATGAAGCCGTCCCGGCCGTAGTTCTGCGCCGTCGTCGCCTTCGGGGCGTTCACCGCGAGCAGGGTGTGGTTGACGCCCAGGCGGTAACGGTGTGCGTCCGCGTAGGCGAACAGGCGGCCCTGGAGCATCTTGTCGGGCGAAGGGCCGATGCCCGGCACGAAGTTGTTCGGGGAGAACGCGGCCTGCTCGACCTCGGCGAACACGTTGTCCGGGTTGCGGTCCAGGACCAGGCGGCCCACGCGCTGGAGCGGGTAGTCCCGGTGCGGCCACACCTTCGTGAGGTCGAACGGGTTGAAGCGGTACTCCGCCGCGTCCGCCGCCGGCATGAGCTGGACGTGCAGGGTCCAGGACGGGTTCACGCCCCGCTCGATGGCCTGAAGCAGGTCCGTCTGGTGGGAGTTGGGGTTCTTGCCCGCGAGCTCAGCAGCCTGGTCGGAAGACAGACTGCGCACGCCCTGGTTCGTCTTGAAGTGGTATTTGACGAAGAAGGCCTCGCCCTCCGCGTTCGTCCACTGATAGGTGTGCGATCCGTAGCCGTTCATGTGGCGGTACGACGCCGGGATGCCGCGGTCGCCCATCAGCCAGGTCACCTGGTGCGTGGCCTCGGGGCTGTGCGCCCAGAAGTCCCATACGTTGTCCGGCTCTTGACGGCCCGTGAAGGGGTCGCGCTTCTGCGAGTGGATGAAGTCCGGGAATTTTATGGGGTCCTTGATGAAGAACACCGGGGTGTTGTTCCCGACGAGGTCGTAATTCCCCTGCTCGGTATAGAACTTGACCGCGAAGCCGCGCGGGTCGCGCACCGCGTCCGCGCCGCCGAGCGAGTCGGCGACCGTGGAGAAGCGCAGGAAGACCTCGGTGCGCTTGCCGACCGTGTTCAGGAAGTCGGCGTGGGTGAAGCCGGTGATGTCGTCGGTGACCTCGAAGTAGCCGTACGCGCCGGAGCCCCGGGCGTGCACCACGCGCTCCGGGATGCGCTCGCGGTTGAACCGGGCGAGCTTCTCCAGCAGATGCTGGTCCTGGAGGAGGAGCGGGCCGCCGATGCCGGCGGAGGCGGAGTTCTGGTTGTCGGCGACCGGGGCGCCGGACTCGGTCGTGAGCACGCGCTTCGACATGGGGAGCATTCCTCGACAATTTGTTGAACTGGTGGGCATGGTTCCGGGCGGCGCCAACGCCTGGGCGCGACAGGACAGTTGTCAGCGATGGCGCCGCCCGGGGTCTGGGGGTGCTGGGCCGTGTCCGCAAAGTCCCTCCCCCACTGCCTTAAAGGCGTGGGAGGTGCCCCCAGCCCCGCGACGCCCGGCACGCACTCTCGCCGCACCGGACGCCGCGGGGCCCGCCCTTCGGGCGGACGACGGGACTTTGCGGACAAGACCTAAAGCTGCGCGCCCGACAGGCGCTCCACGGCGCGCAGCAGCGCCGAGTGGTCGAGGCCGCCGTCGCCCTGGGCGCGCAGCGATGCCACCAGCTGGGCCACCACGGCGCCCACGGGCAGCGCGGCGCCGACGTTGCGGGCCGCGTCCGTGACGATGCCCATGTCCTTGTGGTGCAGGTCGATCCGGAAGCCCGGCTTGAAGTCGCGGTTGAGGAAGTTGTCCTTCTTCCGCGTCAGCACGGTGGAGCCCGCGAGCCCGCCGCCCAGGACGTCGAGGGCCGCCGCCAGGTCCACGCCCGACTTCTCCAGGAAGACCACGGCCTCCGCGCACGCCTGGATGTTCACGGCGACGATCAGCTGGTTGGCGGCCTTCACGGTCTGGCCCGAGCCGTGCGGACCGCACAGCACGATGGTCCGGCCGAGCGCGTCGAAGATCGGCTCGGCCTCCTCGAAGTCGGACTGTCCGCCGCCGACCATGATGGACAGCACGGCCTCGATCGCACCGGCCTCGCCGCCGGAGACGGGAGCGTCCAGGACCCGAACTCCCTTTTCTGCGGCGGCCTTTGCCAGGTCCACCGAGGTCTGCGGGGTGATCGACGACATGTCGATCAGGAGGGTGCCGGCCCGGGCGTTCTCCAGGATGCCGTCCGGGCCGTAGGCGATGGCCTCGACCTGCGGGGACGCGGGCACCATGGTGATCACCACGTCGGCGTCCCGCACGGCCTCGGCGATGGAGCCGGCCGCGGTGCCACCGGCGGCGGTCAGGCGGTCCAACTTGTCCTGTTCCAGGGTGAATCCGGTGACGTCGTAGCCCGCCTTGATCAGGTTCTCGGACATGGGGGAGCCCATGATGCCGAGGCCTATCCAGGCGATCTTGGGGAGATTGCTCATGGGGTGCCTCTCTAACTGCTCAGCAAAGTCGGGGGAGTTCAGCGCGCCGTGCGCGGGAGCCAGTCGAAGGCCTCGGCGCTCGGGCGGTCGCCGGGCTTGTACTCCAGGCCCACCCAGCCGTCGTAGCCGCTCTTCCGCAGCTGGTCGAGGAGGTCTTCGAGCGGGAGTGTGCCGGTGCCGGGGGCGCCGCGGCCCGGGTTGTCCGCGATCTGCACATGGCCGGTCTTCGCCGTGAACTGCTCGATCACGGACGGGAGTTCCTCGCCGTTCATGGACAGGTGGTAGAGGTCCATGAGGAAGCGCGCGTTGCCGAGGCCGGTTGCGTCGTTGACCTTGTCGACGATTCCCACGGCGGCGGGCGCGCTGACGAGCGGGTACAGCGGCGACTCGGGCTTGTTCAGGGCCTCGATCAGCAGGACCGCGCCGATCCGGTCGGCGGCGCGGGCCGCGAGGACCAGGTTCTCCAGGGCGAGCGCGTCCTGCTCGGCCGGGTCCACGCCTGCGACGCGGTTGCCGTAGAGCGCGTTGAGGGCCGTGGCGCCGAGCGAATGGGCGAAGTCGGCGGCCACGTCGATGTTCGCGCGGAACCTCTCCGACTCCTCGCCGGGGATCGACAGGGCGCCGCGGTCCGGGCCCGGGAGCCGGCCGGTGTAGAAGTTCAGGCCGGTCAGCTGGACGCCGGCGTCCTCCAACGCCCGCTTGAGCACGTCCAGTTGGGACTGCTCGGGGGTGGGGGAGTCGACCCAGGGCCACCACAGCTCGACCGCGGTGAAGCCGGCCGCGGCGGCGGCCGCGGGGCGTTCCAGGAGCGGGAGCTCGGTGAAGAGGATCGACAGGTTGACGTTGAAGCGCTGGTCTTCGAATCCCATGGGGGCCGCGCTCCCTTCCGTGTCGAGAGTCAGTGTCGTAATTCCGTATTACGGAAGTTCGTTTCTGCTTAATGGAAGATTGCCGTCGGGTGTCGGAGCTTGTCAAGAGGGCTCGGCGGAAAACGGCACCGCGCGTTAGGTTGTGCGCGTGCGATTGCGAGTGGAGTTCACGACAGAGCCCTTCGATCTCGACGAGGCACCCGCGCATGCGCTGGTGGCCCGGGAGGTCATCGAGGCTGCGGAGCTGGACGCCGTGGACGTCGGGCCGTTCGGCAACACGGCCGAGGGTGGTACCGACGCGGTGCTCACCGCCGTCGACGCGCTGCTGCGCCGGACCCTGGAGGCCGGCGCCACCCGGGTCTCGCTCCAGCTCAACGTGATCGGCGAGGGCGACCGGTGACCGGTGTCGCGGACGAGCCGTTCATCACGGCCGTGAAGCCGCTGGTCGACGCCATGGGCGGCGAGATGCTCCCGCCCGACGAGGCCGGCCCCGACGACGTCGTGCTCGCCTGGGAGGGCGCCGACGTGGTCGCCGTACGCCTGCCGCAGCTCGCGGACTCGCTGGACCACATCCTGGCCGCCATGGAACGCAAGAAGGGCAAGCCCCTCGCGGACCTCGACCGCAAGGCCAAGCAGGAGGTCGTACGGATACTGGAGGCGCGCGGCGCCTTCTCCGTACGGCATGGCGTGGAGACCGTGGCGAGCGCCCTCGGCGTCAGCCGGTTCACCGTGTACAACTACCTGAACCGGGAGAAAGAGGCCTGAGCGGGCCCTTCAGGAGACTCCGGGGGCTTTGTTACCCGGAATTTTCAACAAAGTGTTGACGTGGTGTTTCGCAAGGCGTTAGCTACTGGGCAGCCCGTTCAGCACAAGGCCACGGAGGCCCCGTGACTTCGACTTCCATGCCGCCGGGGCTCGTCCGGTTCAACGTTCTGGAGGAGCACGCGGCCTTCGCCGCGCTCCTCGACGCGTGTGCCTCCACGGCGTGGGCGCGGCGGCTGCTCGCCGCCCGTCCGTACGCCGGTCCCGAGGACCTGTACGCCGCGAGCGACTCCGCGATGGCGGAGCTGACCGCCGACGACCTGGCCGAGGCGATGGCCGGTCACCCGCCGATCGGCCGGCCCAAGCCCGGCGACCCCACCTCCGCCCGCGAGCAGCGCGGCATGGCGGGTGCCTCCGAGGACCTCAGGGCGGAGATGCTCGACCTCAACCTGGCGTACCAGGAGAAGTTCGGCCATGTCTTCCTGATCTGTGCCACCGGCCGCACCGGCGAGCAGATGCGCGACGCGGTCAGGGAACGGATCGGCAACGCGCCGGAGCGGGAACGCGAGATCGTCCGCACCGAGTTGGGCAAGATCAACTGCATCCGGCTCGCCCGCATCGTCGAAGAGGAAGCCCGCGCATGAGCACCAGCACCACCGCCTCGGTGTCCACGCACATCCTGGACACCAGCGTCGGCCGCCCCGCCGAGGGCGTCGCCGTCCAACTCGCCGCGCGCAGCGGCCCGTTGGAGGAGTGGCAGCCGCTCGGAGGTTCGGCCACCGACGCGGACGGCCGGTGCAAGGACCTTCCCGCGCTGCCGGAGGGCACCACACACGTACGGCTCGACTTCGCCGTGGAGCCGTATTTCGAAAAGAAGCAAGCCGATGCGCAGCAGGACGCCCCCGCGAATCGGGACAGCGGTGCGACCGGAGTGTTCTTTCCCGAGGTGGCGATCACCTTCGCCGTGAAGCCCGGCGAGCACTACCACGTACCGCTGCTGCTCAACCCGTTCGGCTACTCCGTATACCGAGGGAGCTAGCAGACACATGCCTACGATCCTGGGACAGAACCAGTACGGCAAGGCCGAGAACCGAGTCGTCAAGATCACGCGGGACGGCGCCACCCACCACATCAAGGACCTCAACGTGTCCGTGTCGCTGAGCGGCGACATGGACGAGGTCCACTACTCCGGCTCGAACGCCAACGTGCTGCCGACCGACACCACCAAGAACACGGTGTACGCGTTCGCCAAGGAGCACGGCATCGAGTCCGCCGAGCAGTTCGGCATCCACCTCGCCCGGCACTTCGTGACCAGCCAGGAGCCGATCAAGACCGCGCGCATCCGCATCGAGGAGTACTCCTGGGAGCGGATCGACACCTCCGACGCCAACTCCCAGTTCATCGGCGCCGACGAGGTCAAGCACTCCTTCGTCCGCAAGGGCCAGGAGACCCGGGTCACCCAGATCACCTACGACGGTGAGAACTGGGAGGTCATATCCGGCCTCAAGGACCTCGTCGTGATGAACTCGACCAACTCCGAGTTCTGGGGCTACGTCAAGGACAAGTACACGACCCTCCCCGAGGCCTACGACCGCATCCTGGCCACCCAGGTCTCCGCCCGCTGGCGCTTCAACTGGTCCGACGACGAGCAGAAGATGCCGAGTTGGGAGAAGTCCTACGAGCAGGTGAGGAAGCACATGCTCCAGGCCTTCGCGGAGACGTACTCGCTGTCGCTCCAGCAGACCCTGTACCAGATGGGTTCGCGGATCATCAACAACCGCGGCGAGATAGACGAGGTGCGGTTCTCCCTCCCCAACAAGCACCATTTCCTTGTGGACTTGGAGCCGTTCGGTCTGAAGAACGCCACCGAAGACGGTGCTGTGTACTTCGCCGCCGATCGTCCTTATGGGCTGATCGAGGCGACGGTCCTGCGGGACGGCTGCGAGCCGAAGATCCCGGTGGATCTCACCAACCTCTGAGCAACTCCCGCTCCACCGGCTCCTTCTGCGGCACCCGTGGCCCGCCCGTCCCGTGCGGGCCGCGGTACTCAAATCCCCGGGTCCTGCCGTGCCCATTCCATACAGCGAATAGGACGAACCATGGCAGCAGTTCAGCGCATCGTCATCGAGAACTGTTCGATCGCGACGGTGGACGCCCACGACACCGAGTACGGACACGGATACGTGGTCGTCGCCGGCAACCGCATCGAGTCCCTCGGCGCGGGCCGCGCCCCCGAGGGCCTGGAGAACGTCGTACGCCGTATCGACGCGTCCGGTCATCTGGTGACCCCCGGCCTGGTCAACACCCACCACCACTTCTACCAGTGGATCACCCGGGGCCTGGCCACCGACCACAACCTGTTCAACTGGCTCGTCGCGCTGTACCCGACCTGGGCGCGCATCGACGAGCGGATGGTCCGCGCCGCCGCGCAGGGTTCCCTCGCGATGATGGCCCGCGGCGGTGTCACCACCGCGATGGACCACCACTACGTCTTCCCGAAGGGCTCCGGCGACCTCTCCGGCGCCATCATCGGCGCCGCCCGCGAGATGGGCGTCCGCTTCACGCTGGCCCGCGGCTCCATGGACCGCAGCGAGAAGGACGGCGGCCTGCCCCCGGACTTCGCCGTCGAGACCCTGGAGGGTGCCCTCGCCGCGACCGAGGCGACGGTACGGGAGCACCACGACGCCTCCTTCGACGCGATGACCCAGGTGGCCGTGGCCCCGTGCTCACCGTTCTCCGTGTCGACCGAACTCCTGCGGCAGGGCGCCGAGTTGGCCCGCCGGCTCGGCGTACGGCTGCACACGCACGGCTCGGAGACGGTCGAGGAGGAGCAGTTCTGCAAGGAGCTGTTCGGCATGGGCCCGACCGACTACTTCGAGTCCACCGGCTGGCTCGGCTCGGACGTGTGGATGGCGCACTGCGTCCACATGAACGACTCCGACATCGCCGCCTTCGCCCGCACGAAGACCGGTGTCGCCCACTGCCCCTCGTCCAACGCCCGCCTCGCCGCCGGTATCGCCCGCGTCCCCGACATGCTCGCCGCCGGCGTCCCGGTCGGCCTCGGCGTCGACGGCACCGCGTCCAACGAGTCCGGCGAACTCCACACCGAGCTGCGCAACGCCCTCCTCATCAACCGCCTCGGCGGCCACCGCGAAGCGGCCCTCAACGCCCGCCAGGCGCTGCGCCTCGGAACGTACGGCGGCGCCCAAGTCCTGGGCCGCGCAAGCGAGATCGGCTCCCTGGAGCCGGGCAAGCTCGCCGACCTCGTGCTGTGGAACCTGGACACCCTCGCCCACGCCTCGATCGCCGACCCGGTGACCGCGCTGGTCTTCGGCGCGGCGGCCCCGGTCACCGCGTCGTTCGTGAACGGCCGTCAGATCGTCGAGGACAACCGGCTGTTGCACGTCGACGAGGACACGATCGCCCGCTCCACGCGGGAAGAGGCCCAGCGCCTGGCGCGGATCGCCGCGCAGGGCTGACCACGCTCAGCATGAATCGCCGTACGGCGTCGCTGAGTTGAAGATCTCCGGTTGAGGGGGACGGCCCTCGACCGGTGGCCGTGGCCGGGGCGTGCATGGACATGTGCGCCCCGGAACGGCCTTATTCCACCCCTTTGTTGGGTTCCGTCCCGGTCCCGCATGACCGCGCACCACCTCCTGAAACCCACGTCAGAGCCGACGTGTTACCCGCCCGGAGGAGCCGCCGTGACCACCCATCCCGTCGACGAGAAACTCCCCGCACTCAAGATGGCCACCACGGGCCTGCAACACGTGGCCGCCATGTACGCGGGAGTCGTCGCCCCGCCGCTGATCGTCGGCGCGGCCGTCGGCCTCTCCGGCACCGAACTCACCTTCCTCACCGGTGCCTGCCTCTTCACCGCGGGCCTCGCGACCTTCCTGCAGACCCTCGGGATCTGGAAGATCGGCGCCCGGCTGCCCTTCGTCAACGGCGTCACCTTCGCCGGAGTCGCCCCGATGACCGCGATCGCGGCCTCCACCAAGGACAAGTCGGACGCGCTGCCCGTCATCTTCGGCGCGGTGATCGTCGCCGGCCTCCTCGGCTTCCTCGCCGCGCCCTTCTTCAGCAAGGCCGTGCGCTTCTTCCCGCCGGTCGTCACCGGCACCGTCATCACGCTGATAGGCGTGTCCCTGCTGCCCGTCGCCTTCGGCTGGGCGCAGGGACCCGACCCCTCGGCACACGACTACGGTTCGCGGACGTACCTGGGCCTCGCCGCCGTGACGCTCGTCGTCGTCCTGGTCCTCCGCCGTTTCACCCGCGGCTTCGTGAAGCAAATAGCCGTCCTGCTCGGCCTGTTGATCGGCACGCTCCTCGCGATCCCCTTCGGGGCAACGGACTTCAGCCCGGTCGCGGACGCCGACGTCATCGGGTTCCCGAGCCCGTTCCACTTCGGCGCACCGCAGTTCCAGGTCGCCGCGATCATCTCGATGTGCGTGGTGATGGTGGTCTCGATGACCGAATCCACCGCGGACATGCTGGCGTTGGGCGAGATCGTCGACCGCCCCGCGGACGAACGGACCATCGCCGCGGGGCTGCGCGCCGACACCCTCGGCTCGGCCCTGAGCCCCCTCTTCAACGGCTTCATGTGCAGCGCCTTCGCCCAGAACATCGGCCTGGTCGCCATGACCCGCATCCGCAGCCGGTACGTCGTCGCCACCGGCGGTGGTTTCCTGGTGCTGATGGGCCTGTGCCCGATGGCCGCGTCGCTCATCGCCGTCGTACCGCGCCCGGTGCTGGGCGGAGCGGGCGTCGTCCTGTTCGGCTCGGTCGCCGCGAGCGGCATCCAGACCCTCGTCAAGGCGGGCCTGGACCGGGACGACAACATCCTGATCGTGGCGGTATCGCTGGCCGTCGGGATCATCCCGATCACGGCGCCGGACTTCTACCACGCGTTCCCGCAGACGGTCCGGATCGTCCTCGACTCGGGCATCTCCACGGGCTGCGTCGCCGCGGTGGCGCTCAACCTGGTCTTCCACCACCTCGGCCGGGCCCGCGAACAAGTCGGGGGTACGACCGGAGCCGTACCCGTCGCCCGTCAGCCGATCTCGTAACTGTCCCCGTACACCTGCCACTTGAGCGGCGTGTCCAGGTCGAGGTTGCCCTTCTTCAGGAACACCCGCTGGGCCGTCTCGACCCGGGTCACGTCGCTGTGCGCCTCCTCCTGCCTCATCGCCCAGACCCGGGCGTCGAGGAAGGCGTTGAGATACGCCGTCTCGTCGCCGCCGTCGGTGGGAGTCGCCGCGTGCTTGCGGGCCCGGGTGCGGATGCCGCCGAAGCAGAGGGGGTCCGTGCCCGGGCCGTGCATGACCATCGCGTCGTAGTAGACGAACTGCCCGAGTGTGCCCACCCCGTCCTTCTTGGCGCGCGCCACGGCCGGGTCGAAGTAGCCGCGGTCCCGCTCGTCGCGCTGCGCCTTGCGGAACGCGGCGGACGTGTGCGCGGCCTTCCGCCAGGCGGAGGGGAAGCCGGGGGCCAACCCGCTGTGCGAGGCAGTGCCGTTGACGGCGCGCAGCGCGGGCAGACAGCCGGCGAGGACATTGCCCGGGGCCCGCTTCGTGTACAGCTCGACGAGCGCCAGCATGTCGCCGGTACCGGAGCAGAAACCGATGATCCCGCCGGTGTAGCCGCGCCCGTCGCCGATGTCCTCGATGTACGCGTACTGCGCCTCCCAGTCCAGGGAGGAGTTCTCCGCGCTCGACACCAACCGCATCGCGATGTCCTTCTTCGCCGGGGCGTCGAGCCCCGCCCCACCCGACGTCGAGGCGTCCGCGGACGGCCACTGGCTCGCGATCGCCGCCGTTCCGAAGGCTGCGAGCAGGGTGCGGCGGGTGGCTTTTCTTCGGAAGGACGGCACGTCGACTCCAAGGCGGGCGCGGTACACAACAACTCTGAAAGGCAGCTGAGACTCGCGCGTCAACTTGGGAGAGCCGTGGGGTGGTGTTAGCAGGGCGCTGTGAATTCCCGCGTCACGCAAGGAGGTTGGCGTACTGCGTCTTCATGCCGAGACACCCGGAGTGCCCTGACCGCATCCGCGTTCAGACGCGCCGGACCGACTGGCAGGGCATCGCCGCCGGAAGCCGTCCCGTGAAGTACGACCGGGGCGGGACACCCATCAGGGCGCGGAAGTCGGAGGTCATGTGGGACTGGTCGTAGTAGCCGGTGACGGCGGCGAGTTGGGCCCAGGAGAGTTCAGCCGCGTGGGCCAGTACGGCGCGGACGCGGTTGATGCGGGCATAGTGCTTGGGGGAGAGACCGACCCCCTCGGCGAACAGGTTGCGCAACTGCCTTTCGCTGACGGCGAGTTCGCGGGCCACGTCGGGCACCGGGCCGGGCAGGTGACCGGTGCGGATCGACATCGCGTCGACGCCGGCCCGGACGAGTTCGGTGCGGGAGGAGTCCGTGACGGCGGTGAGCCGCGCGGGGAGCACCTCCGCGAGCCGCTCCACCGTCCGCTCGGGATCGGCGTCCAACCAGCGCAGCTCGTCGGAGAGTTGGCGGGCCTTCCGGCCGGGCAGGTCACCCAGGAACACGGCCCGGCCGACGAGGTCGACCGCCGGAACCCCCAGCAGCGGCAGCGTGGTGCCCGGCGCCAGCCGCACCTCCACGCAGGACACCAGCGGCTTGCCCGCGTGGTAGGTGGCCCGGACGCGCGGCCCGACGACAAGGACGCTGCGCCGGCCGTTCCCCTCGACCCGCAGAACCACCTTCGTGTCCGCGTCCGGGAGATGCACGAACGGTTCCTGCGGCACGGCATCGAGCCGCAGGGCACCGACCCGCGCGATCCAGGGGCGCAGTTCGTCGGGCAGCGGCACGGCCCACTGCGACAGGGCGTTCGTCACCCCTCCACGGTAAGCGCGCCACCGGCCCGGACACGGCCCCCGAACGTGCCGGAATCTCCTAGAACCAGGGCCGCCTCCCCGCCCACTGTGGTGGTCATGATCCTTGTGACGGGTGCCACGGGCACCATCGGCAGTGAAGTCGTACGACAGCTCGCGGCGCGCGGCGAGAAGGTGCGCGCCCTGACCCGGGACCCGGCAAAGGCCCCTTTCCCGGGGGGAGTTGAGACGGCACGGGGCCACCATGCCGACCGGGCCTCGGTGGAGGCGGCGATGACCGGCGCCGAAGCCGCCTTCCTGGTAGGGGTGTTCGGGCCGGACGACTCCGCGCACGACCGGGGTCTCGTCGAAGCGGCGCGGTCGGCGGGCGTACGCCGCGTCGTGAAACTCTCCGGAATCGGGGCGGGCGACCCCGCGATCGGGCCGGTCGGCACCTGGCACGTGCCCGGTGAACAGGCCGTGCGGGAGAGCGAGTTGGAGTGGACGATCCTGCGCCCCTCGGCCTTCGCCTCGAACACGCTCGGCTGGGCCGCGTCCGTACGGGCGGGCAGCCCGGTACCGAACACGAGCGGCGACGGCGGCCAGGGGGTCGTCGATCCCCGCGATGTGTCCGAGGTGGCGGTCGCCGCGCTGCTCGACCCGGGCCACTCGGGGCGGACGTACACGCTGACCGGCCCCGAGGTACTCAGCGTCCGGGACCAGGCCGCCGTCCTCGCCGGGATCCTCGGGCGCCCCGTCGAAGTACGCGACCTGTCCTCGGCCGAGGCGCGCGAGTATCTGCTCGGGCTGGGCTTCAGCGACACGTTCATCGACGCCTCCGAGATCAGCAGGGAGTTCGTCCGGGAGGGCGGCAACGAGGTCGTCACCGATGAGGTGCGGGAGGTCCTGGGCCGGCCGGCGCGGACCTACCGGGAGTGGGTCCTGGACCACCGGGCGGCGTTCGGGGAGGGGTGATCCGGGCGGAGGCGAGGACCACGCGGCCATGGGGGATGGCAGCCCCGCTCCCGCTCCCGCTCCCGCTCCCGCTCCCGCTCCCGCTCCCGCTCCCGCTCCCGCTCCCGCTCCCGCTCCCGCTCCCGACCTCGGGGATGTCAGCCCCGCCCCCGCTCCCTCCCCGCTCGCAGTACCGCCGCCGCCAGCACCAGAGCTGCCACCGCGATCAACGCCCCGGTCCGAAAAGCCAGTTGGTACCCCTCCGCAGTCGCCGGGATCAACTCCGCACCCTTGGCGAGCAGTCCGTCGGTCCGTCCCGCCGCCAGTGTCGACAGCACCGCCAGCCCGAGTGAACCACCCACCACCTGCGTGGTGTTGAAGAGCCCGGAGGCCAGTCCCGCGTCCTCCTCCCGCGCCCCCGACATGGCGAGCCCCGTCAGCGCGGGCATCGCGGCGGCGAACCCGGCGGCCAGCAGGAGCAGCGGCGGCAGTACGTCCGTGAGGTAGGAGCCGTCGGCGGGGGCGCGGCCCAGCAGGGCCATCCCGGCGATGATGAGGACGAGTCCGGCCAGCAGTACCCGGTACGCGCCGAAGCGGCCGATGGTGCGTGCCGACAGGCCGAGCATCAGGACCCCGACCGCGATCGGCGCCGGCAGGAAGGCCGTGCCGGTGAGCAACTCGCTGAAACCCAGTACCCGTTGGACGTACAGCGCGCCGATGAACTGGAAGCCGAACATCGTGCCGATCATCAGGATCTGCACGGCGTTCGCCCCGGTCAGGAGGCGGGAGCGGAACAGCCGGAGGCGGAGCAGGGGGCGCGCGGCCCGGGCCTGGCGGACGGTGAACGCGACGAAGAGGGCCAGGGCGAGGGCGGCCAGCAGGAGGGTGGCGGTGAGGGGGCGGGCGCCGGTGCCGATGATGACGTACACCGTGAGCATCAGCGCGCCGGTGACCAGCGCTGCTCCCGGATAGTCGGCGCCCTTGCCGAGCCCGGCGCCCTGTTCCGGGGCGAGGACGCGGACGGCCGCGAGCCACGCCACGATGCCGATCGGCAGGTTGATGAGGAAGATCCAGTGCCAGTTCAGGGCCTGGGTCAGCGCCCCGCCGAGAAAGGTGCCGAGTGCGCCGCCACCGGCGCCGACCGCGCTGAACACCGCGATGGCGCGGGCCTGTTCACGGGGTTCCGGGAAGAGCGCGACCAGCATCCCGAGGACCACCGCCGAGGCCATCGCGCCGCCGACGCCCTGCACGGCCCGGGCCGCGATCAGCATGCCCTGGCTCGTCGCGACCCCGCACAGCACGGACGCCGCGGTGAACACGGCGAGCCCCGCGGTGAACATCCGCTTGCGGCCCACCAGATCGCCCAACCGGCCGACGAGCAGCAGCAGTCCGCCGAACGGGATCAGATAGGCGTTGACGACCCAGGCGAGCCCCGGCCCCGAGAAACCGAGGTCACTCTGGATCGCGGGCATGGCGACCGTGACGATGTTGCCGTCGAGGATCGTCATCAGCGTCCCCGCACACAGCACGACGAGGGACGCCCAGTGGGAGTACGTTCGGGGCGACGGACGCGTCCGTGATGTCTTCGACTCGGACCCGGTGAGTGCCGTCATGGCGGTCTGACCTCCGTGGATATCCATAGGAACCATAGGTGCACGACTTGTAACGGGGTACATCGTGAGGAACCATGGAGGTCGCCGTAAGGAGGCACTTGGATGTCCCAAGGGAACACCGGTGTTACAGCCCAGGTCGTGAACGCGCACGCCTGCCCGGTGCGTGAAGTTCTTGACAGGGTCTCCGGGAAATGGAGTGTGCAGATCCTGGTGGCGGCGGCCCACGGACCCATCCGCTTCACCGAGTTGGAGCGCAGCATCGAGGGCATCAGCCGCCGCATGCTGACCCTCACCCTGCGCAACCTGGAGCGCGACGGACTCGTCACCCGCACCGTGCACCCGACGGTGCCACCGAAGGTCGAGTACGAACTCACCCCGGTGGCCCGGGAGTTGCACGAGACCCTGCTACGGCTGACGGACTGGGCGGAGCGGAACCGGCACTACATCGCCGAGTCACGCGCGGCCTACGACACGGAGCACCGCCCGGAGTTGACCGATGCGTAGGCCGCCCGGCCCTTGGCTCAGAGGCCGAACAGGCTCGGGTTGGTGGTCAACTTCCTGAAGAACTCCTGCGGTTGCGCGACCAGCTTGCGTTGTTCGAGGTCCAGCAGTCCGCCGACCGACGCGGCCTCGGCGGAGACCGTGCCGTCCGTCTTGGTTATCGTCTGCAGGACCCGGAACGTCTTGCCCTCGCCCCACTCGAAGACACAACTCACCTCGACGTCCTCACCGGCGCGCAGCTCGCGGAGATAGCGGATGGTCGTCTCCAGGACGACCGGCGCGACCCCCTGGCCGAGCAACTCGGCCTGGCCGACGCCCGCGGCCTGGAGCAGGGCCCAGCGGGCATGCTCCGCGTACTGGAGGTACACGCTCTGGTTGAGGTGCCCCAGGCTGTCGGTCTCGTATCCGCGGACGGTCACCGGGACGGAAAACGGCTCGCTCACTGCGTTCCCTTCTCGCACTGACGGTCGATCTGCCTCACCGATCTTGGCATGCCCTTCGGGTCCGGTCGGGTCCGTTCACGTGCGTCGCGGCGAGGCAAGCAGATAACTCGCCCCTGTTCGCGGCTCCTTGTGTTCGCTCACCTGCCAGCCCGCCCGCTCCAGCGTCTCCACGCAGGCACGCAGCACCTCTGCGTCCGGATCGCGCACGGCGACGGCCTCCGGCTGCGGGGTCGCCCGCACCCGGTAGCCCTCCGTGTCCCGTCCGGCGGGTTGGTGCCCGGCGGCCTCCAAGGCCAGCGCGGCGGCCTGCACCAGATGCGTACGCTCCCAGCCGCACGGCCGCTCCACGGAACCGTCCGGATTGGTCATCCGGCGCAGCTCCAGCAGCCCCTGCCAGGCGCTGTGCACCTCACGCGTGCGGGCGGCGGGGGCGGTGCCCGTCGCCTCCTCGCCGCCGATGCGCGCGGCGAACACCCCGGCGGTCGAGGCCGTGGTCGCGGGAGCTGCGGCAGGGGCGGCCTCGGCGACCTCCGGTTCGGACTCCCGTATGCGATGCCCCGCCGGCGTCAGAAAGTGGTCGTGCGGCGGACGCGGGTGCCGGAACGCCAACCCCCGCTTCACCAGCGCGGCGAGCTGCGCCTCCGTACCCCGCAGCCGCCCGGTGACGGGATCGGCGGCGTCGATGACATGCCGTTGCGCGGCGGTCGGCGGTCGTGTCACGGCGTGCTCCTCCCCGTCCGGCGGACTGTGGGACGCCCCCCCACGCGCCCTGTTCGAAGATTACGACGGGGGTCTGACATTCCAGGCGGCGATGACCGGCCGCCCGTGCTCCGTGCTCAGCCGGCACAGCGTCCCGGTCGCGAGCTGGAACAACGCGCCCTTCGACGGCGGCAGCCCGAGCCACCGGGCGGTGAGCACCCGGAGGAAATGGCCGTGTGCCACCAGGACGACCACGCCCTCGGTGTTGGCCAGGGCCGCGTCCACCTTGGCCAGGGCGCGGTCGGCGCGCTCGCCCACCTGCTCCGGGCTCTCCCCGGGATGGTCCGGCGGCCCGGGCGCGACCCCGTCGGTGAACAGGAACCAGCCCGGCCGGGTGCGCTGGATCTCGACGGTCGTGATGCCCTCGTAGCCGCCGTAGTCCCACTCCCGCAGATCCACATCGATGCGGACGTCCGTGAGCCCGATCAGCTCGGCGGTCTCCCGGGCCCGCTGCATGGGGCTGACGAACGCGGCGCCGACCCGGTGCGAGCGGATCAGCGGTACCAGACCGCGCGCCTCCTCCCGCCCCTTCGCGGTGAGCGGGACATCGGTCGAGCCGGTGTGCCGCCCCGACCGGGACCATTCGGTCTCTCCGTGCCGTACGAGGAAAAGATCACCCATACCTCACAGGCTATGGGCCCACTGCTCCAACGTCGCGAAATCGCTCTCCCGTAGGCCCCTGCGCGGGTCCACCTTGAGGAGGAGTGCCGGCCCGTCGTGGTGCGCCTCGACATGCCGTACGTCGAGGTCGGTGATCAGGTCGTCGACCCAGACGAAGGGGCGGCCGGCCGCCCAGGCCACGATCTGGCGGGTCTTCCAGTAGAGGCCGTCCGGGGCCTTGGCGAACAGCTGGGTGAACTCGATCACCGGCAGGTCGCCGGGGAGCCCGACCGCCGGCGCGATCAGCTCGTTGGCCTGGTGCATCCAGGTGGTGGCCCAGGCCGGCTCGTACGGCAGCGCCAGTATGCGCTCGCCGTGCCCCGGGTGCAGGCGGACCCGCAGCCCGCGCCGCAGCCGCCGGGAGCCCGGCGGCTGCCGGGCCGACCAGTTCGTCGGCCACAGCCGGTGGGTGACATAGCCGCGGTGGCGCAGGAACCGGGCGCCGTACGGGTTGAGGGGACCGTCGACGTCGAGGAGCAGCAGGGGGCGGTCGGTCATGGGGAGGGGTTACCCAGGGCGGCGCGCCCGTAGCTGTCCGCCCGGCCGCTACTGCCGATACCCGCCCAAGAAGCGCCCGATCCGGCCGATCGCCGCCTCCAGGTCGTCCGCGTACGGCAGCGTGAGAATGCGGAAGTGGTCGGGGGTCGGCCAGTTGAAGCCCGTGCCCTGGACCACCTGGATCTTCTCCCGGAGCAGGAGGTCCAGGACGAACTTCTCGTCGTCGTGGATCTTGTGCACCTTGGGATCGAGCCGGGGGAACGCGTAGAGCGCGCCCTTGGGCTTCACGCAGGAGACCCCCGGGATCTCGTTCAGCTTCTCCCACACCATGTTGCGCTGTTCGTGCAGTCGCCCGCCCGGAACGGTCAGGTCGCGGATGGACTGGCGGCCGCCGAGCGCGGCCTGGATGGCGTACTGCGCGGGCGCGTTGGGGCACAGCCGCATGGAGGCCAGCATCGTCAGGCCCTCCAGGTAGTTCTTGGCGTGCTGCTTCGGGCCCGTGACCACCAGCCAGCCCGAGCGGAAGCCGGCCACCCGGTACGTCTTCGACAGGCCGCAGAAGGTGAGGACGACCAGGTCGGGGGCGAGCGCGGCGGCCGAGTGGTGCACGGCGTCGTCGTAGAGGATCTGGTCGTAGATCTCGTCGGCGAAGACCATCAGGCCGTGCCGGCGGGCGAGGTCGAGGATGCCCTCGACGATCTCCTTGGGGTAGACGGCGCCGGTGGGGTTGTTCGGGTTGATGATGACGACGGCCTTGGTGCGGTCGGTGATCTTCGCCGCCATGTCGTCCAGGTCCGGGTACCAGTCGGCCTGTTCGTCGCAGAGGTAGTGGACCGCCTTGCCGCCGGAGAGGGTCGTCACCGCCGTCCAGAGCGGGAAGTCCGGGGCGGGGATGAGGATTTCGTCGCCGTCCTCCAGCAGTGCCTGTACGGCCATGGAGACCAGCTCGGAGACGCCGTTGCCCAGGAACACGTCGTCCACGTCGACTTCGAGACCCAGGGTCTGGTAGCGCTGGGCGACCGCGCGGCGGGCGGAGAGGATGCCGCGTGAGTCCGTGTAGCCGTGGGCCTGGGGGAGCATCCGGATCATGTCCTGGATGATCTCCTCGGGCGCCTCGAAGCCGAAGAGCGCGGGGTTGCCGGTGTTCAGGCGCAGGACGCTGTGCCCTGCCTCCTCCAGTGCGTTGGCGTGCTCGATCACCGGTCCGCGGATCTCGTAACAGACCTCGCTGAGCTTGCTCGACTGCCGGAACTCCATTGCGCCCTCGCCCCATCGGGTTCGTGTGTTGCTTGGTTTTACCAAGTGTGAGCTTGGAAAGTCCAACAACATGTCTAGACTGCGTCGCATGTCACCTCGCCGAAGCTACGACCAGTACTGTTCCGCGGCCCGGGCGCTCGACCTCGTCGGCGACCGCTGGACCCTGCTGATCGTCCGCGAACTCCTCGCCGGCCCGCGCCGCTACACGGACCTGCACGCCGATCTGCCGGGTGTCAGCACGGACGTACTCGCCTCACGGCTGAAGGACATGGAGCGGGACGGGCTCACGACGCGACGGCGGCTGCCGCCTCCGGGCGCGGTCTACGTCTACGAACTCACCGGCCGGGGGCGGGAGTTGCTGCCTGTTCTCCAGGCCCTCGGTACCTGGGGTGCGCCTGAGCTGGGGGAGCGGCGGCCCACGGACGCGGTGCGTGCGCACTGGTTCGCGCTGCCTTTGCTGCGGGCGCTGGAGGGGGAGGGGCTGGTCGAAGTCCGGCTGGAGGAAGGGGAGTTCCATGTGTATGCGGGGGTGGAGGAGGGTGGGCTCGTCTATGGCGAAGGGGCCGCTCCCCGGGAGCCCGATGCCCGTCTGGTGCTTGACGTCGACACGTGTACGGCCGTCGCGCAGGGGGAGTTGAGCCTTTCCGACGCGGTGCGTGCCGGACGCGTCGAGGTGACCGGCGACGGCACGCTCGCGAAGGCACTGCGGGAGGCCTGAGAACAGGCCTGACATGACAGAAGGCCCGCTGTGGGCGGGCCTTCTGACGGGTGATCACGGAATTACATGCCGGGCGGCGGAACCCGCCTCGGCCGTCCCGAACCCCGGGTCAGCGCATACCCGCCGATCCCCGCGAGCGCGGCCAGCACACCGCCCACGCCGGTCCACACCCAGCGGTCGGACCACCAGCCGGAGGACCAGCCGCCGTCGGGCTCGATGCTCGACAGCGCCGCCGACGTCGACGACGAACTGTCCTCGTCGGACGCCGACTTGGCCGCGATCCCCGGCGTCAGCGGCTGCGCCAGCGAACCGTCCACCGCCGCCGAACCGCCGATGTCCTTGGAGTCCACGCGGACCTCGGTGCTCACCGGTTTGCCCAGGTCCGAGGACTGCAGATCCACGACCGTGAGTCGGACGTAGTACGTGCCCGGCAGCGGGTCGTTGGCCCAGGTCTCCGACCAGGCACGGACGGTACGCAGCGTGCACGCCAGGTCCAGGGAGGTCGCGTCCTGCGCGGCGGTGCGCGTCGCGGCCCCGTACTGGCAGGCCTGGCGGCGCCGCAGCCCGTCGTAGACGTCGAGCTGCCAGGTCTCGCCCGCGTGGGTGTCCGGCAGCTTCACCGTCGCCTTGACGGTGGGGCGTTGACCGGCGTCCGCGGCGAACGACCAGTACAGGTAGTCGCCGGTGGAGCCGCTCGCGGTGGCCTGCTGGCCCTGGTCCAGCTCCGTCGCCGTACGGAAGGAGGTACCGGCCTGCGTGGGCGCCGAACTGTCGTCGGAGGGGCTCGCGGAGGGCGAGGAGTCCGCCGCAGCCGGTGTCGCAGCCAGTCCCGCGAGCAGCAGGGCCGTGCTCAACACACGTGTGATCCGCATCAGTTGGTCCTCCAGACCGCGAGACGCCAGCGTGACAGCCAGCCCCACAGCAGACCCGCGACGAAGCCGGTCAGCACGAGGGCGCCGAGGAGCCACCAGCCGCGGCCGAGGCCGAAGGAGGCCACGTCGCTCGCCTTGCTCGGCCCGTCCACGACGTCCACGGTGAGTTCGAGGGGCAGACCGGGGGTGGTCTTCACCCCGGAGGCCGCCGAGAAGGAGTTGGTGACCTGCAGACACACGGTCTCCGCCGGGGCGTTGTCGTCGTCGCTCTCCGCCTTCGGGTAGCGCAGGCCGGTGGAGATGACGTCCGTACGGCCGTTGCCCGTGCCCTCGCCGCGTACGATCTCGCGGCCGTGCACGGTGACCGCCCGCAGCAACACCCCGTAGTCCGGGTTGACTTCACGGTCGGCGCCGACGCTCACCGAAGCGCGCAGCTCCTGGCCCGGGTCGACGTCCACGCGGTAGAAGCGCTGCTTGCCGAACTCCTCGCGGTCCGTGTACAGACCGGACTTGAGGGTTGGGGCGCCGGCGCACTGGGCGGTGCCCTCGGTGGCGACCGGGGTCACCACCGGGTCGGCGGCGCGGTCCACCAACTGGCCCACGCGGTCGGAGAGTTCCTCCTTGTGCTGCACGGAGGTGTACGTGCCGCCGGTCGCGTCCGCGATGCAGCTGAGCTGGTCGCGGGTCTTGGCGTCCGGCACCAGACCCAGCGTGTCGATGGTCAGGCCGATGCCCTTGGCCGCGATCTCGCGGGCCACCTCGCACGGGTCCAGCGGCTGGCAGGTGTCCTCGCCGTCGCTGATCAGGACGATACGGCGGGTACCGTCACCGCCGTTCAGGTCGTCCGCCGCCTTCAGCAGCGCCGGACCGATCGGCGTCCAGCCGGTGGGCTGGAGCGTCGCGACCGCGGCCTTGGCCTCAGTGCGGTTCAGGGAGCCCACCGGGTACAGCTGCGCGGTGTCCTTGCAGCCCGTCTTGCGGTCGTTGCCGTGATAGTTGGCGCCCAACGTGCGGATGCCGAGCTGCACTTCCTCGGGTGTCGCGTCGAGCACCTCGTTGAACGCCTGCTTCGCCGCTGCCATCCGCGAGCCGCCGTCCATGTCCTTGGCGCTCATGGAACCGCTGACGTCCAGCACGAGTTCGACCTTGGGGGAGGCCGCGGAGTCCGTCTCGTCGGCGACCGCTCCGGCGGGGAAGGCGACCCCGGCCGTGAGGGTGGCGAGCAGGGCACAGATCCCCGCCGCCAGCCGTTGTCTTGTGATCATCGCCGGATCCTATTGATCAGATGGACCGGGCTCCAAAACGAGTGGGTTGGGCAGCCCGGTCCACTGGTCTCCGGGGAGCTCCGGCGACAGCCGCATCAGCGTCAACGCCTTGCTCGGCAAAGGCTGTTCGAGCAGCGTGCGCAGGTCCGGCGTGCGCGGCAGATCCGGTACGACGGCCGCCAGCGCCGCCCTGAGCGCCGTACCGGAACCCGCCGTACCCGCGAGTGCTCCCGCCACGAGAGATCCGAACAGCTTGCGGCGCAGGGTGAGTTCGTCGTCGGTGACGATGCGTCCGCTCAGGTCCGGTACCGGAATCCCCTGCTCGGCAAGGCGCTTGGGGCTGACCCGGATGTCGGCGAGATCGCGGTAGACCAGGCGCAGGGGGGCACCCGTGCGGGACAGCACCACCAGCAGGTTCTGACCGTGCGCCTCAAGGGCCACACCGGACTCCAGCAGCCGCAGACAGACGACGAGGGCGAGACGCGTGAACTCGGCCAGCCAGGCGGGCGATCGGGGCAGGCCGGTGACCGCGAGGGCGGCCACCGGCAGAACCCGCTCGCCCGCGTCCGTGTCCGCGTACGTCTGCGGCGACTCACGCAACACGGCCGCGAGATCAGGGGAGTCGGCCGTGGCCGCGCCCAGTGTGCGGGTGACGTGCAACAGGCCGTCCGAGCGCGCCGCCAGTGTCTCCCCGAACGCCGACAGCGTCGCCGACAGTCCGATCGAGTAGACCGAGATGTCCCGCACCGAGGAGGTCAGCCGGGCGCTCAGCGCGGTCTTGACGTGCGGTCCGTCCGACAGGGCGAGGGTCCGCAGGGACATCAGCGGATGCGCGTCGAGCGGAGCGTCGCCGGTCCGCTTCAGCACATGTGCCGCCTGCCACGGGTGCACCGGGATCAACAGCCGCCCCCCGTCCCGCAGTTCGCCCGGCCACACCCCCGTCACCAGACACTCCTCCGCCCCCACCGGCACCGACCCGAGCGCCACCACGGGCCGGTGCTCGGGCCCGTACGCGAGCTGCTCGGCCACCGAGAAGCCGGGCCGGGAGCGGCAGTTGGGGTGGAAGGGATGCCCGTCGACGATCCGCTGCTCCCACTCCCAGTCGTGCGCCGGCCAATCCTCCGAGCGGGCGGGCTGGTTGGCCCGGGACAGCGCCAACGAGGCGACGCTGTGCCCGAGTTCGGCCGCGAAGCCGGTCCCGTGCGGCACGGCGAGGTCCGTCATCAGGCGCGCCGGATCGTCGTAGGCGATGTCGTCGAGGTGGACCACGGTGACGTAGGCGTCGGTCGCGTACGGGTCCGCGCGCGGGCCGCGCAGCCGCCGGCCGTCGGCCAGCCGTAGGACGAGGCCCGGCGCCCTGTCGACGATCCACGGCAGCGGCTCGAAGGCCAGCGCGCGCCACAGCCGGGTGAGAACCGCCGCACGGGCGCCGGGGAGCTCGGCCGCGTACCGTTGCACGAGGTCGGGCCGTACGGCGGCGAGCTCCTCGGCGACCTCGGCCTCGGGAAGCGGGGGACGGTCCACGGTCGACTCCTCGGGTGCGGACGGGGCGTCATGATCGGTGACGACGAGAGACAGGGCGGAGAGAGGCGGAGCGGCGAGAGCCGGGGCGGCGGAACACTGTGCGACGAGAGACATACTGATCGCGATCGCAGGACACGGACTTAGGGAACGAATGGATCGCGTCGACTTCACACCCCCGGGCGACGACGTGGCGGAGCGCGCCGACGCGTACGCGGCCGCGCCCCTGCTCAACTGTCTGCTGCGGGAGGTGGCCCGGCCGCTCCCGGACCCGGGGGAGCGACACGTGTACCGGCTGCCGGGAAGCGGCCGGCTGCTGCGGGTGCGCGGCGAGCGGCGGCCCGCCGAGCCCGAGGTGTACGCGGACGGCGGCTGGCGGCGCGCCGACCACACCGAACTCGTGAAACTCGTCGCCGAGGAACTGACCCGGCACACCGGGGTCTCCAACCACGAACTGCCCGCCGAGATGACGGACAGCCGTGACGCGGTCGCCGCGCTGCTCACCGCGCGCGACCGGGCGACGGCGCCCGACGACCCGTATCTCCGCTCCGAACAGTCCTTGATCACCGGCCATCCCTACCATCCCGCGCCCAAAGCCCGCGGCGGCGGCCCCGTCGCGGGCTGGCTGCCCTACGCCCCGGAGGCGTACGCCCGTTTCCCGCTGGTGCTGCTCGGGCTGCGCGAGGACGCGGTCGTGGAGGAGGGGGATGTCTCGGCGCTGGACGCGCTCGGGGCGGCCCCGCCCGGGTACCGGCTGCTCCCTGCGCACCCCTGGCAGCTGGACCTCGTAGGCGCAGGCCTGGCGGCTGCCTTCGCGGACGGGCGGCTGATCCGGCTCGGTACGACGGCGACCGAGGCGTGGCCGACGGCGGCGATCCGCACCGTGTACAGCCCCGCCGAGGATCTGTTCCTGAAGTTCAGCCTCGATGTGCGCATCACCAATGACGTGCGCCGGTTGTGGCGCCACGACCTGCTGAAACTCCAGCGTACGGATACGGCCGTCCGGGAGGCCTTCGCTGCGATGGGCGGCCCGGCGGCCTGGCTCGGCGACCGCGGTTACCGCACCGCCGACTTCGCCTTCGAGGAACTCGCCGTCCTGGTCCGCGACGGCCTGCGCGACCACCTCCTGCCCGGAACTACGCCCTTGCTCGCCGCGGGGTTGGTGGAGGGCTTCGAGGGCAGCCCGCTCGACGGTACGCGCGACCCGGGGGCCTGGTGGGAGGCGTATCTGCGGCAGGTCGTACCGCCCGCGCTGACCGCCTTCGCCGACCACGGCGTCGTACTCGAAGCGCATCTGCAGAACACGCTCGTCGCCGTCGACGCCGACGGAACGCCCGCGCAGGCGCTGTTCCGGGACGCGGAGGGCGTGAAGCTGCTGACGGACGTGGACCGGGCCGCCGGGTGGGAGCGGCTGGTGTACTGCCTGGTCGTCAACAACCTCGTCGAGATCGCCGGTGTCCTCGCCGAGCGCCACCCGAAGCTGGACCCCTGGCCTGCGGCCCGCGCCGAACTCGCCCGCCACGACCTCCCCGAGGTCGCCGACCTCCTCGCCTGGCCCACCCTGCCCGGCAAGACGAACCTGCTGTTGCGCTGGACCGGGGCGGACGGCGCGGACGCTCGCTATCTGCCGTTGCGAAATCCGCTCGCGGGGTGAGGGGGGGAGGGCGGGCCGGAGGTGAACCGTTCCGGGTGAAGGGTGGGTCGGAAGGGAACCGTTCCGAACCCGGTGACGTCATGAGCGGAGCACCTAGACTGGTGGCCGGTATCGGGGGAGCCTCGCGGCTGGATATGGCCGCTCGACGGGGACGGGGGTCGGGGCCGATGAGGGCCGACCGCCTTGCCGGAGAGGCGAGATGGGGGAGTCATGAAACCGCTCCAAGCGGGTGATCCCGCCTCTGTCGGGGAGGGCAGGTACCGGCTGGTCGGACGGCTCGGCCAGGGTGGGATGGGCGTCGTGTACTTCGGCCGCTCGCGGTCGGGCCGGGCGGTGGCCGTCAAGGTCGTACGGCCCGAACTGAGCACGGAACCGGGTTTCCGGCTCAGGTTCGCCGACGAGGTGGCCGCGGCGCGCCGGGTCGGCGGCTTCCACACCGCGCCGGTCGTCGACGCCGACCCGCACGGCGACCCGGCCTGGCTGGTGACGGCGTACGTTCCCGGGCCCACGCTGCAGGCCGTCCTCGACCGGGTCGGCCCCCTGCCCGTGGACACGCTCACCGTGCTGGCCGCCGGCCTCGCCGAGGCACTGGCGGCGATCCACCAGGCCGGGGTCATCCACCGTGACCTGAAACCGGCCAACATCATCGTCGCGGAGGACGGCCCCCGGGTCATCGACTTCGGCATCGCCCGGGCCCTCGACGGTACGGCCCTCACGCAGACCGGGTTCCAGATCGGCACCCTCGGCTTCCTCGCGCCGGAGCAGCTCACCGGGGGCACGCTCACTCCCGCCGTGGACATGTTCGCCCTGGGTGTGGTGCTCGGGCAGGCGGCCGGGCGTGCGCCTTTCGGGGACGGGGTGGCGGCGGCGTGGCCCTACCGGGTCGTGCACGAACAGCCTGATCTCACGGACGTTCCCGGGCAGTTGCGCCCCCTGGTCGCGGCCTGCCTGGCCAAGGACCCGCGGGACCGGCTCAGCCCGTCGGAGTTCCTCGACCGACTGACGATCCAGCATCCGTCGGACGTCTGGTTGCCTCCGGAGGCGACCGCGTTGGTGCGGAGTCAGGATCCGGCGGTGTATTTCGCGGGGGTGGACGGACCGGGGGGCGCGCCTGCGGGTCGTGCGTCGGCCGGACCTGCGGGTCGGCGGTCGGGCGAGCCCACCGACCGTCCGTCGGCTGCACCGACGGATCGTGCGTCGGGTGCGCCCGACGAGCGCCGGTCGGGCGCGGCCGCCGATCCGCGTACCGCGATGTCGGCTTCGCCGGGGGGCGGTGAGGGGGTGGGTGGACCGGCGGGGGTTGGTGAAGGCCCGGGGTTCCCGCCCGTGGTCGGTGCGGGTTCGGGGTTCCCGCCGGTGGTTGATGGAAGTTCGGGGTTCCCTCCGGGGGTTGAGGAGGGTCGGGGTTTCGCGTCGGGGGGTGATGCGGGCCAGGGTTTCGCGTCGGGGGGCGATGGGGGCTCGGGTTTCCGGCAGGTGGCCGACGAGGGGCCGGGTGTCTCGCCGGTGGTTGCCGAAGGGGCTGCCGACTCGTCGGCGTTCGGCGGGGGGCTGCCCGTCGCTCCGGAGGTCGCCGGGGGGCCGACTCGCCCGTCGGCGTGGGGTGAGGGGGCGCCTGGTTCATCGCCGGTCGGTGAGTGGTCGCCTGACCCGGCTTCGGCGGGTGAGAGGGGGCCCGGTTCGTGGCCGGTTGCCGAGAGGCCGTCTGGTCCGTCGTCGGTTGGTGAGGGGCCGTCTGGTTCGTGGCCAGTTGCAGAGAGGCCGTCCGGTTCGTCTCCGGTAGGTGAGGGGCCGTCCGGTTCGTCGTCTGTCGGTGAGATGCCGACCGGCTCGGCTCCGGTGGGTGAGAGGGTACCCAGCTCGTGGCCGGTTGCCGGGAGGCCGTCCGGTTCGTCGTCGGCAGGCGGGAGGCCGTCCGGTTCGGCTCCGGTGAGTGAGGGGCCTTCCGGTTCGTCGTCTGTCGGTGAGATGCCGACCGGCTCGGCTCCGGTGGGTGAGAGGGTACCCAGCTCGTGGCCGGTTGCCGGGAAGCCGTCCGGTTCCTCGTCGGTCGGTGAGGGGTGGCCGGGTCCGTCGTCGGTTGCCGAGATGCCGACCAGGTCGGCTCCGGCCGGGGAGGGGCCGTCCGGTTCGTCCCCGGTGGGTGAGAGGCCGTCCGTGGCCTCCCACCCCCTGACCGTCCAGTCGTCGCCCGGTCCTGGCCCCGGTTTCGGGCCCGCACCGGTCTTCGCGCCCGGGCCAGTCCCGCCCGGTGGTGCCGGAGCGGGGGGTGGCACCGGGGTGCCGTCAGGGCGCCGTAGGACAGTCGTCGTAGCGGCGATGCTGGTCGCTGCGGTCGCCGCGGGGCTGCTCGTGTGGCATCCATGGGCCGGTTCCGATCAGAAGGACGATGCCGGTGCTGGGGGATCCTCGCCGTCAACCGTGCGGTCGACCGCCGCCGCCTTCCCCGATGATGCCCCGTTGCTGGTCCGGATGGACACGGATCCCGGGTCGTCGACGTGTCACAGCGTGATCGGGCGTCGTGACTCCACCAAGGACGACCCGAAGCAGCTGATCGACGGGACGTGTGACGTGCTGCCGCAGTGGGCCCCCGATCACAAGTCGTTCGCGTTCACCCGCAACACCGGGCAGGAGTCGGCCGTTTGGACGGCCAACGCGGACGGTACCGACGTCCGCCGGGTCGCCGCGATCTCGGGTGGGCGGGTGTCGTGGTCGCCGGACGGGAAGAGGCTGGCCGTGCTGCGTCGGCAGGACGGGGTGCAGCAGCTGTTCGTCGTGACCGTCGCGGACGGCTCCGCGCGGCAACTGACCACCGGGACCGCGAAGGTGGAGGACCCGGCGTGGTCCCCCGACGGCAAGCACATCGCCATCTGCCTTCAGAAGACGTCGAGTTGGCAGATCCACGTCGTCGATCCGGCGCAACCGGGGGCCGAACCCCGGCAGGTCACCCACCAGTCCCGGCGGGCGCTCGACCCCGTCTGGTCCCCGGACGGCCGGTACTTCGCCTACACCGCCGGGGCGCCGAACGTGGGGACCGGGGGAGACATCCACATCGTCAAGGCGGACGGCACGGGCGACCGGACACTGGTGCAGACCGCCGCCCAGGAGATGGACCCGGTCTGGTCGCCCGACGGCAAGTGGGTGGCCTTCGTCCGGGGTCCCTTCGACCAGCCGGCGATCTGGGCCGTCCGCGCTGACGGCACGGGCCTACGCAGGCTCACCACCGGCAGCACGCCGGAGGGCCACCCCTCCTGGCGCTGACCTGCCTCTATGCTCGTTCCATGCCGGACATGCTGAGAGAGGTCACCGCGACCCGCTACGTCGAGCCCCTGCGGTCCGGCAGATCCGTCCCCGGTCTCGTCGAGGCCGACGACCTCGGCACGTACGTCGTCAAGTTGTCCACGGGGCGGCGCTGACCTGCGTTGATGCCGCTGCATCAGTGGCTGACCTGCGCCGATGCGTCTTTCAGAGCGTTTCACGTTCGTGCTGCGTTATGCAGCCGATCCTCCCCACGCGCTCCCCAGCGGCGCGGATTCTCCCCAGATTCCCCCCAGGGAAAACCGAGTTCACCAGCAGCGACGAGGTGAAGGCCATCTCTGCGGTGGACACGATCAGTGACTGCGGAGGGGCTGGGGTGCTGTGAAACGGCCAGCTCTGCCATGTCCGTGTTCCCGGGCTGAAGGCCACTCTTTCGGCTCTATGCGGCGTGTGTGAGCGCGGTGTGGGCTGGCGTCTGTGCACAAGTGGTCCGCATTGAACGAGCGGCAGCGCGCTCTCCTCGAACGCATCGCAGCGGGTGAAGAACCTGGAGCCTGGTTGCCGGGGGACTGGCGCTTGGCCTACGCCCTGCGTGACCGTGGGCTTCTGGCAGTCGGCAGGGCTGGTGGGCATGGTCGTGCGGAGGTCACCAAGACCGGCCGGTTCTACCTGCGGCATGGTCATCATCCCGAGGATCCGGCGTTCGACGGCGGTGGCGTTCAGGGGGTGTCTGCCGGGTCGTCGCCTCCGGCGTCGGCGAAGGCGGACGACCCGTTGGAAGGCGGGGGAAGAGGGCGCAGCCCGACGCCCTACAGCGAACGGCCCGTCGCTCGCGCTCGACGGGCGAAGGCCCGGGAGCTGATCGAGCGGCTGGTCGCAGAGGGGCGTGTGCGTCTCCGTGACCCCGTTGACGACGAAATTGCGGAGTGGCGGCGCGTCGTCGATTACGCGAAGCGGCACGGCATGGAACCGCAGGGCATGCACATCGAGAAGACGCGCTTCGGTGCGCGGGGATTGGAGCTGTTCCTCGCCGAGGGCCCGCATCCAAACTCACGGGGTTTGCGGCCGACGACCGACGCATCGGTCGTTCGGGTCCCGAGGCGGCTGAGTTCCCTCCGGCCGGCTGTGGCTGCGCTGCGGGACAACGAGGGGCAGCTGGTGATGTCTCCTGTGCTCCGTCGCCGGGCTCTCCTGATGTTGCAGGGGTTGGCGGCTGAGGCGATGCGGCGGGGATACGACGTGAGGCAGGTTCGGTCGTATTACTCGCGGCGCGAGGGTGGAGTGGACGTGGTTGTCGACGGCTTCGCGTACACCGTCACTGTCAAGCAGGAGTTCCCGCAGTCCACGAATCCGGAGCGCTCCGCGCGTCTCGTCGTGGAGGTTGACCATGGCCGGTTCGGTCGGCCGGGGCGCTGGCGTGATGGGAAGGCGCGAGTGCTTGAGGAAGCATTGGGTGTCGTTCTCGGGGAAATCGAGGCGCGAGCGCTGGAGGACGCTCGGAGCAGGGAACATGAGGAGAAGGCCAGAGCGGAGTGTGAGTTCCGCTGGCGGGCGGCTATGGAGGAGGCGCAGGAACGAGCCGTTCGGGATCAATTCGCCGAGGTGCTTCGCGAGGAGGCCGGACGCTGGCAGGAGGCCGCCGTACTTGGTGCCTACTGCGATGCTCTGGACCGTCGCCTTGCCGAACCGGGCCGCGCCGTGGACGAGGCGACGCTGGAATCGGCCAGACGCTGGTTGGAGTGGGCACGTGAATTCGCGAGGTCGATCGACCCCTTGAACCGGCTTCCAGGGATGCCGATTCCCAGGGAACCGACGCCAGACGAGCTCAAGGCGTACCTGAAGGGGTGGAGTCCTTACGGACTGGAACGTCCGGGGGGACGGTGAAACGCAGAGGAGGTTTACTGATCGGCTCCATGTGTTTCCGATGACCCATCACGTGGAGTGCGTTGCGATCCTGGAACCGGTCGCCAAGCTGTCCTGACCTGCGGTTTTGTGTGTGCGCGTTATGTGAGGTGTGGGCGTTACGGGCGATATCTTGACGCTGAAATGACGCTCGTGACGCTCATTTGACGCTCGTTCTGATGGGATGTCAGGTACGCTGCGTCGCTGTTCAGGCGGGCTGATGGCTAAGGCCGTGAGGCAGGGGCGCCGGGAATTTCGTGGTGCCAAGCAGTCATGCTCAGCCGCATGAGCGGAGCGCCCAGCAGGTTCTTGGTCTGCTGGTGGTACACGGCGCACACGGCCCTGACCAGTACGAATACGAGATTTGAATCCGAGATGGCGGGCTCTGGCCCGTGTATGGTCCGGACCTTGGCTGTGAACTGGGCGAGGCCGAGTCGGCGAGGGACTCACGAGCGGGGGAGGGTGTGCTGGCGCGGCAGGTCACGCTCGGGCGGGACTTCCGACGGTTGTGGGGTGCCTACGGGGTCAGTGCTGCGGGCAGTGCCGTCGCCATGGGGGCATTGCCCCTGGTCGCCCTCCTGGTGCTGCATTCCTCGGCGTTTCAGGTCTCTCTGCTCACGGCTCTTTCAGCGGTGGCGAGTGCGGTGATCGCTCTCCCGCTCGGTGTCCGTATCGAGTACCGGCACAAGCGTGCTGTCATGATCACTGCCGATCTGGTCCGCCGTGCGGTACTGGTGAGCGTTCCGGTCGCGGCTGCGTTCGGCGGGCTCACCTTCGTCCACCTGTGTGCCGTGGGCATCCTTCAGAGGGCCGCGGCGGTCGCGTTCGACGCGGCGAGCGGTGCGCACCTGAAGGCGCTCGTCCTGCCCGAGCACCGCCTTCGTGCCAACAGCCTGTTCGAGACCACCAACTGGATCAGTGTCAGCGCCGGTCCGCCCGTCGGCGGGTTTCTGGTCGGTGTTCTGGGCCCTACCGTGACGATGGCGGTCGATGCCGCGTCCTTCCTGGGATCCGCTATCGGTATCCGCCGCATCCGCTGGCCCGAACCCGCGCCGACGGCACGCGCCGCTGCCCCTCGCCTGGCTCGCGACATTGCCGTCGGCTGGCAGTACATCCTGCGACATCCCGGACTACGTGTGCTGTTCTGCAACTCCCTGCTCTTCGGCGGCTCCATCATGATGACGTCAGCGTTGATGGCCGTCCTCATGCTGCGAGACCTTGGCCTCGCACCGTGGCAGTACGGACTGGCTCTGGGGCAGCGCCGGATCCTGTTGCTGTCCGGCGTCGCACGCACACTCTGGACGATCCTGTTGCCGCTCGCGCCGTCCGGTGCCCTCGGCGTGTTCACCATCGTGGCGGTCGACTTCGGCCTGTTGTTCGCGGCCGGCGTTTTCAACCCGTCGTTCACCACCTACCGCCTAGAGACCACGCAGGACGCGTTCATGTCCCGCGTGGCTACCTCCTGGTCGGTCAGCTCGAAGACGTGCCAGGCAGTTTTCATGATTGCCGGTGGCCTCATCGCCGATGCGATGGGTGTCCGTGGTGCGCTGCTCATCGCCGGTGTGCTGTGTTTGTCGAGCGCGCTCCTTCTGCCACGGAAGACGGCACGCACTTCCGCCCAGGGCATTCCAGCACCCGCCGGGGAGCCGATACAGGAACCGGCTCCATCCCCGGCCGACTCTCCATAGCGAACTGCTGGCCCGCGCCTGCGGTCCTGCTGATGGGCCCCGGCCCTGTCCTCACGGCCGGTTCGCACTCATCTTGTCCTGCCGTTCCGCCGCGAGCCCGCGCCGGAACGGCAGGACAAGACGAGTTCCTGTTGCTCAAGTTCCCGGCATGCACTTAGGGTTGCTGATCCGCTCATCGTGGGCCTCGACTAGGTTGCCGGCATGGCCGCCGAAATCGTTGAGTTCGAACTGACCGAGCCCTGGTCGGGGTTCATCGCTGAGCCGCTCGTGGGTGGCAGTGATGCGGGTGTACTTGTGCTGTCTGGATCGAGTGGCCGGATCGAGCGCGAACGGTGTCGGCTCTTCGCCCGTGCCGGCGTGACCGCGGCGACGGTTCGGTGGTTCGGGGGGCCCGGGCAGCCGCCGGGCATCTGTGAGGTTCCGCTGGAGATTCTTGTTGAGGCGACCGGGCTGTTGCGTGAGCGTGGTGCTGAACGGGTCAGCATCCTGGGGCTTTCGAAGAGCGCCGAGGCGGCGTTGCTGGTGTCCACGCTCTCGGACTGCGCGGATGCTGTGATCGCGCTGGCCCCCTCGTCGGTCGTCTGGGCCAACGTCGGCCCTGGACACGACGGCCGGGATCGCCCGTATCGATCCAGCTGGACTTGGCGGGGGCAGCCCCTGCCCTTCGTCCCCTATGTCGAGTCCTGGTTCCCGGCGGAGCCTTCAGGCGGACCGGTCGCCGTGCTCGACTGGTACGAATCCAGTCTGACAGCATGCGAGGACCGCCTCGGCGCCGCGGCTATCCCGATCGAGAAGGCCGACGCCGATCTGGTGCTGGTCGCGGGCGGCGCCGACAGGATGTGGCCGTCCTTGCCTTTCGCCCAGGAACTCGCCGACCGGCGCACGGCGGCCGGGCGGGACGCGATGGTGATCACCCGGATTGACGCGGGCCACCGCATCATCTTCCCGTACGAGGTGGCGCCACCTCCATCCACTCGCTTTGACCACGGTGGCACCCCGGAGGCCGGCGCAGCGCTGGGAGCGGTCGCCTGGCCGCGCGTGATGGCGGCCATCCGCGGCTTCTGAGCCTCCGGGCGTCGCTGGTCAGGAAGCTGGATCCCGAAAGACCGAGGTCACGTCCGGGGCGATGCGGGCCCGGTCAACTGTCGGCAGGCGCCGGTTCCCACTGTGTTGCGAACCGCTTGAGACGGAGGCACATATGGAGGCAGACCTGGTCAGTCGCCTGGACGAGGCGGCTACACGGTTCGTGATTCCCCTGCGGATGAACGAAGGGTTCGACGAGCAGGCGCTTCTTCGGCTCCGAGAGGAGATCAATGAGTGTAGGACGGCATGGAGGAATGAAGCCTGCGTGCCGAAGCGTGCGGCGTTGATCCTCGCCGAACTCCACCCGGCGATCGAGGCTTGCGCCTGGCTGTACGACGGAGACGTGCGTCAACGGATCCAGGAGGCAGGGCTGTTGGTGTCAGAGGCAGTGGTCGAAGCCCTGGACTGAGCACCTTCCTCGCGCCGCAACGTACCTTCCTGCAGGCCCAGCGCGAAGAGACGCGAGCCGGCAGTACGGCCGTCGATGAGGTCGCGCCCGGCCCGTCGAACTGTCCTGACATCAGTCGATCAAGTTCAGTGCTGGCTCTCCGACGTGCCGGGCGCATACGAAGTCGACGCGGCTAGTTGGTAGTTGGCCCTGG
The DNA here is from genome assembly GCF_043200035.1 of Streptomyces sp. NPDC048504. Taxonomy (NCBI): domain Bacteria; kingdom Bacillati; phylum Actinomycetota; class Actinomycetes; order Kitasatosporales; family Streptomycetaceae; genus Streptomyces; species Streptomyces sp. NPDC048504. Next base: position 214,798 of record NZ_JBICXA010000011.1, on the reverse strand, counting down.
GGCCGGGCACATGCTGCGTGTCCGGCCCCTGGCCCTTCGGGTTCTGTGTGGCGGATGTCAGGTGTAGTAGCCACTGGAGTCGATGACGAGGTCGGTGGTGCCGGTGCTGTCGTTGTAGAGGGTGATGGATCCGCTGGTGTCGGTGGGGGTGAGGGTGAGGTTGGCGAGGGTGTCGCCGGTGCCCCAGTTGATGTTGCTGGTGGCGGGTTTGCCGGTGCTGGTGGGGTAGACGGTGGCGTTGCCGCCGGCGGTGGGGCCGGTGATGGTGACCATGGCGGCGATGGTGGGGGTGGTTGCTGTGGTGACGTGCTGGGTGGTGCTGGGGGTGAGGGTGTAGGTGCTGTTGGCGGCGACGGGGCTGGTGGTTCCGCCGATGCCGCTGCGGGTGTCGACGAGGCGGGTGGGGTTGATGGTGTGGAATTTCTGGCCGGTTGTGCTGGTGGTGTAGTAGCCGGAGATGTCGGCGAGGACGGCGGTGGCGCTGGCGTGGACGGAGATGGTGATGGTTCCGGAGGTTCCGATGGGGACGTCGCCTGAGAGTGAGGCGATGGCGTTGCCGCTGTTGAAGCTGAGGCTGGTGGCGGCGGTGGGTGCGTATCCGGTGGCGTAGGTCTGGAGGTAGCCGGTGCCGGTGGCGTCGGCGGCGGCGAGGTTGACGGCGACGGCAGTAGCGGTGCTGGGGATGCCGTTCTGGCCGGTGATCTGGAGGGTGAAGGTCTTGTCGGCTGTCACGGTGCCGGTGGCGGTCAAGCTGGTGTGGGCGATGCTGGAGCGGGTGTCCAGGGCGCGGACCGCGCTGGTTAGCGGGGTGTAGGTCTGGTCGCCGGTGACGGTGGAGTCGCTGATGAAGTAGCCGGTGACGTCGACGATCAGGGCGGCGGTGCCGCCGGTGGTGTTGATGTGGGTGTAGAGGTCGATCTTGCCATCGTTGCCGACGGGGACGATCTGGTAGCCGGTCGCGGTGGTGGACGCGGTGAAGTTGGTGGATGAGGTCTTGGGACGTTGAGTGCCGTCGGCGTAGGTGGTCACGTAGCCGCCGTCGGTCTGTGCGGTGGCGGTGACGTCGACGGCGACCGCGGTGACCGATGCCGGGATCGTGGTGGGAGCGCCGCCGACCGGGGAGGTGACGCTGTCGCCCGCGATCTTCAGATGGGTGACGGAATCGCTGGCCACCGTGCTGGCGCCGGCGGTGACGCCGCTGGTGTACGTCAGGCCGCTGCTGGAGCGGGTGTCGAGGATGCGGGTGGGGGTGACGGCCTGGTGATATCCGGCCGGGGTGTAGGGCTGGGCGGGGGGTACGACGGCGCCGGTCCAGGTCTGGACGCGGGCGAGTTCACCGGTGAAGTAGTCGGCGCGGGCGCTGGTGTGCCAGTCGTCGCCGAGCTGGAAGTTGCCGCTCGCTCCGGTGCTGGGTGCGGTGTGGCTGCCGGTGGCGACGAAGACGTCGTCGACGTAGAGGTTCATCACGCCGGTGGTCTTGTCGTAGCTGGCGGTCAGGTGGGCCCAGGTGCCGAGGTGGACGCTGCCGCCGGTGACGGTGTCGAAGCTCCAGGAGGTGCCCGCACCGGTGTTGAGGCTGAACTGCCAGCCGTCCGTGGTGGGGATCAGCAGGATTCCCGAGTCGGCGCTGCCGCTCTGGGAGAGGACCGCGCCGCCGTACGCGGTGGGATCGGCCCAGACGGACACGGTGAAGGACTTCGTCAGGTCCAGCGCCTTGGCGCCCTGGAGGTAGTCGTGGTCGCTGGAGTCGAGGGCGACGTCGGGGTCGAACAGGCCGCCGGTGGGCGCGGTGACGCCGCTGGTGCCGGTGAGGGCGATCGCGCTGGTGGCCGCGTCGTCGGCGGTCAGGGCGGTGGTGTCGTAATCGTTGAGCGGCCAGTCGTGGGTGTCGGTGCTGAGCGCCTGGACGGCGCCGGTGGGGGTGATCCAGGTGGCGGTGGTGCCGGTCAGGGTCATCTCATTGGCGGTGACGGTGCCGGCGCTGGTGGTGGTCCACAGGTCGGGTGTGCCGTCGTTGTTGATGTCGGCGGCCTGGAGGGTGGGCTGGTTGCCGGAGTCCCAGCCGGTGGAGGCTGCCTCGACGGAGGCGAGGGAGGTGTCGATGACGAGGTTGTTGATCGCGTCGTCGGCGAGTTTGGTCAGGTTGCCGGGGCTGAGGTACCACAGCTGTCCGGCAGAGGGGTCGCTGGTGCTGGTGTCGCGGGCGAATACCGCGGGCAGTCCGTTCAGCAGGGTGCTGGTGATGGTCCAGCCGCTCCAGCCGGTGGTGCAGTTGGTGGTGGTGCTGGTGTTCTGGGCGAGGCAGTAGGGGTTGTAGTCGGCCAGGTCGGTGGCGGCGTCGGCGCCGTTGTAGCCGCCGGGCTGACTGCTGTCGGGTGACAGGTAGAGCGAGCCGTCGATGACCATGAGCAGGTCGGAGTAGCCGGTCATGGCCGTGGGATCGAACGTGCCGTCACCGTTGGTGTCGCTGACGGCGTAGTTGTACAGACCGCCGCCGTTGGCGATGGATGTGGCGAAGGCGGTGGTTGAGGTGGTGGTGCCGTCGTCAGCGGTTGTGCTGATGGAGCGGCTGAAGGCGGCGGTGGAGTCGCCTGCGGCTGGGATGCCGCCGTTGGGGTCGAGGGGGCTTCCGTCGCCGGTTCCGCGCAGGATCTCCGCGCTGGCTGACACCTTGGATGTGTCGTAGCTGTAGTCGAGAACGTCGGTGAAGCCGGTGGCGCTGGCGAAGTGACCGGTGATGACCTGGGTGCCGCTGAAGGATGTGGCCGTGTGGTTGGTGGTGGAGACGCCGTTGCCGTCGATACCGATGTCGCGGGCGACGGTGTTCACCTTCCCGCCTCCGGTGCCGGTGGCCTGCCATAGTCCAGCGGGCAGGGAGTTCTGGCCGCCGACGGTCAGCAGGTCGGCGTTGCCGTCGCCGTTGAGGTCGTCGCTGGCGGCGGTAGCGGGAGCCTTGGCGATGAACCGGTAGTCGTCGGTGTCGCCGATGTTCCCGCCGCTGGAGACTGCGGTGACGGTCAGGACGTTGGTCTGCGTGGTCGGCTTCAGCGAGATGGTGGCGGTGTAGGGGCTGGAGCTGGAGGCGGCGACGCTGACCGGGTTGCCGCCGTTGAGCTGGTAGCGGTAACTGCCGGGCGCGGAACTCGTGTTGGTGTCCGTCAACGTGAAGGCGGCGGCCGTTCCCACTGTGCACAGACTGTCGCCCAAGGCACTGTCCGCGAGTTCAGGACACTGACTGGTGGTGGAGGTGACGAAACTGATGGTGGGCGCGCCGGGGATCGTGGGGTCGTAGTAGAAGTGACAGGTCTTTGACTGACTGCTCGTCAGATCCTGGTCGGTGACGGTGAGATACCAGGCGAACTCGGTTTTCGCGGTGAGCGCCTGGAACGGCCCGGAGGTACTGGTGTGGGAGTAGAGGGTGCTCGCGGTGGTGCCGCTGGTGGCGTTGATGGCCCGGGTGGAGGTGCTGCCGCTCGACATGTTCTTCAGGGTGAAGTCGGCGGTGAGCGGGCTGGTGGTGCCGTCCGGGTCGGACACCGCGGCGCGCAGGGTGACGTCGCCCAGGCCCAGGGTGGTGGGGGTGGCGGCGGAGCAGCTGGTGGCCGGGCTGGTGGTCAGAGTGGTCGGGGTGTTGGGGGTGTGGTCGTAGGTGGTGGTAATGGTGGCCTGCTTGCTGAACTGCTTCCAGGCCAGGTCGTTGCCCTCGTCGGCGGCTTTCAGCTCCAAGGTGGCCTTTGACCACTTGCCGGCGGCGGCCTGTTGCATCAGCCATTTGCTGTCGAAGGTGACGTCTTCGGGGCCGCATGAGGTGGACCAGCCGTGGGCGGCGGACTGGGAGTCGAGCAATTTAAGCCGTTTGGGCTGGTTGTTCCAGGTGGTGCCGGAGGTGATCGATCCGGTCCAGTACAGGTCGACTTCCTCCTTGGTGCAGGAGGCCGACCAGTTCTCGTAGAAGGAGATCTTGGAGTCGATGATGTCGTCCGCGCCCCAGACGCCGCTGTGGATGCTGGTCTGGAAGAAGGCCCGGTTGGTGGAGACGTCGGAGGTCCAGTCGGTGTAGCCGACATGGAGGGGGCCGGGGGTGGAGGCGGCAGGCTTCCAGAACGCGGTGTCGGGCCACTCGCTGTCGACGAACGCCCACGCCTGCACGGTGTCGGTCTGACCGGAGGGGACGAAAGTAGGGTCGATGTAGACCGGGTAGACGGTGTCCTTGCCCCTCAGGAGGCCGTGGTCGGGCGAGAGCCGTATTTTCCCGGCGTGGTATGCGGCCTTCAGGCTGGTGGTACGGGCGGCGGTTCCGGGCGACGAGAGGCTGGAGGCGAGCGGGTTGCCGGTGCGGGTGTCGACGCTCTGACCGGTCTGGGGGTTGGTCGCCTTCGGGGTGCTCGCGGTGGCACGGACTGAGTCCCACATGGTGGGGGCGATGGCGGAGAAGACGGTGCGGCCGTGGCGGTCCTTGGCGGTGATGTCACCGGCCGTGTCGCTGGCCAGGGTCACACCGGTGGCCTTGGTGGACAGACTCAGGTCGGTGAGTGCGGGGTTCGCCGCGGCACTGGCGTTCTTGACGACCAGGACCTCACTGAACCCGCCGGTGTCCTGGGCAGTGACGGCGAGATCCACATCGGGAAGCACGCTGTGGTAGGTGGCAGTGGCGCCCGAGAGCGAGGGGGTTCCCAGTGTGAACGCGGCGGGCAGGGACACCGCCAGGGTTCCGTCGCCAGCCCGCATGGTGGCTAGCGGGGCGTCCGCGCTGCCGCCAGACAGGGCCAGGGAACTGGTTGACACCTTGGGAGAGATGGTTCCGTCGGCCTGACGCACGAGCGTCGGATCCAGGCTCTTCCATCTCCCGTGCACCAGTTTGCGCACCGGGGCGATGGTCTGTCTGAGCGTCAGCGTGCCGTTCGGGTTCGCGGTCAGTGTGGAGGAGTCCGTCGTCGCGGCCGTCGCCTGGACCGGCTTGCCTGAGGTCCGCGCCTTCGCCAGGGCCTGATCTTCGCTCAGCCCGGCGGGAACACGGGTTAGCGAGCGGCTGGCTGAGCCGACGTTGGGCGCCGATGTGGCCGCGTGTGCGATGCCGGGAAGCCCCAGGGCACCCGAGACGGCCAGGGCAGTGGCACCGACAATCATGCGGCGCACCCAGGAGTAAGGCAGAGAGGTCCGCGATATGTTTTGCACTTTCTTTCCCCCACTTATTCATGCTGATGGAAAACCCTGCACGGCCTACCCCCGGCCTATCCTGAACGACCTCGCGCGAGGGTCAATCTCTCGCAAAATAGCCACGGCGGTTTTCGCCGCCCATTGATGCGCCCTGCCGCTGCGAAGCGCAGTGCGGGTGCGGCATTGAAGGCGGCCGGATCGCGCCACGGTATGAGGATTTAATGGCCCCGCATGCGATTGTGTGACTCAGATCACGGCACGTGCACGCCTTGGATGTCCACTTCTGTTGAAGTTTGTTCACCTTCTTGAGTGAGTTCTTTCCCAACTCATTATTCAGTTGGATTAAACCTTCATGTACTTCTTTCCGTCGGGGAACAATCGCCGCAGCGGTAATAGAGGCTGGCGGTTGTTCGATATTTCGGCATGTCGTCATGGCGAGGGGGAAGCCGTGTCCGGTAGACGGGTGCGCGGAAACAGCGGAGTGGTAAAGGCTCGATACCGGCGCACGGCCGGGAGGCTTCTGGTCGGGTGGGCCGCGGTACTGGCCTGGTCCTTGTGCCTGAGCCTGGCCTTCGGATCGACAGCGACCGCGCTGCCCACTACGACGGCCACCACGTCGGCTGCAAAGCCGAAGGCGGACCTCGGCCGCTCAGTCACCGGCCTGAAGCCCGTTCCGCACAAGAGCGTGCATCTCTCCGCCGCCACCCGGCGCACGGCAGTACCGACCCGGACGGCGTGGCCAGCCGCCAAGGCAGGGACGCTGAAACTCACAGCACCGAAGCACTCGGCGACCACGGGCTCCAAGGCCACCGCGACGGGAACACCGGTGTGGGCACGGGCAGTAGCACCCGGCAAGGGCACCTACACGGGCCCGACCACGCTGGGGGTCTCGGTGAAGTCGCGGGCCCTGTCCACCCGGCTGGGAGTGTCCGGCCCGGTCTGGTCCCTCGCCACCAGCCAGAGCGCCGGTACCGGTGCATCTAGCTCGGGCCGAGTGACAGTGGGCCTGGACTACGGCGCCTTCCGCCAGGCCGTCGGCGGCAACTACGCCTCCCGGCTGCGACTGGTGACACTGCCCGCCTGCGCGCTGACAACCCCTCAGCTCGCCCAGTGCCGCAAGCAGACACCCCTGACATCCCTCAACGACCCCAACAACACAGCCGTATCCGCGGACCTCACGCTCGGCAGCACCGGCTCAGTCAAGAGCGCCGCCTCCACCAGTGTCAGCCAGGCCGCAGCGGGAGCGGCGTCTTCGGCTGTCTACACCGGTGCGGCTTCCAAGTCCGCGACGGCGCAGACCGTCTCGACCTCCGGCGCGGCCACCGTGATCGCGGCCACCGACTCCACCGGGCAGGAGGGCGGGGCCGGAGGGAACTACGCCTCGACCCTGTCGTCCGCAGGCTCGTGGGGCCAGTCGGGCTCGTCGGGTGACTTCACCTACACCTACAAGGTCGACTCGCCAGCGGCCTCGACCTCGCTGGCGCCGGACGCATCGCTGTCCTACGACTCCGGCAGTGTCGACGGAAAGACCGCCAACACTCAAGCCCAGTCCTCATGGGTGGGCGATGGGTGGACCACCCAAGACTCCTTCGTTGCGCAGGAGTTCACCTCCTGCGCCGACTCCCCGGAGGGCAGCGCTGGTTCGGTCACCACCACCGACGAGTGCTACGACGGCCCGATCCTGACGATGTCCCTGAACGGATCGTCGACCTCGATCGTCTACGACAAGGACACGTCCACCTACAAGCTGTCCGACGACAACGGCGCGACGGTCACGAAGGTGACTGGCTCGTCGAACGGATCGGGTACCTACGACACGTCGTACTGGGTGATCACGGAGCGGGACGGCACCAAGTACTACTTCGGCCGCAACGAACTTCCCGGCTGGGCCTCCAGCAACGACGCGACGAACTCGGTGGACTCCGAGCGCGTGTACTCCGCCCACTCCAGCGACCCCTGCTACAACTCCACGGCCACCAACAGCTACTGCACCATGGCCTACAAGTGGCACCTGGACTACGTCACCTCCGCCACCGGCGCGGCGATGGCGTACTACTACAAGCAGGACACCAACTACTACGGCGCCTACAGCGGAGCATCCGAGGTCAAGTACGTACGCGACTCCTACCTCGCGCACATCGACTACGGCTTCACCACCGACACAGGCCCCTACGGCACCGTCCCCGACAAGATCGTCTACGGCGCCTCGGTCCGCTGTACGTCCACCAGCAGCAACTGCGGCAGTTCGGAAACTTCATCCAACGCGTCCTACTACCCGGACGTCCCCTACGACCTGGCCTGTGCCTCCGGTGCGACATGCGCCCCCTACGCGCCGTCGTACTTCTCCACGGTCCGGCTGACCTCGATCACCACGCAGCAGTACTCGGTCTCCTCCAGTGCGTATGTGACGGTCGATTCCTACGCGCTGACGCAGACCGAGCCGTCGACAGGTGATGCGACCAGCGCGACGCTGTGGCTGTCCTCGGTCCAGCGCACCGGCTCGGACCTCTCTGCGGGCGGCTCGACCTCGTCGATCCAGATGCCGGCGGTGAAGTTCACTGGCTCGGCGCTGGAGAACCGGGTCAGTACTTCCACCTACCCGGGCCTGTTCCGCTACCGCATCACCGCGATCACCAACGAACTGGGCGGGGTGACCGGGGTCTCCTACACACTGCCCACCGCCTGCTCGACCTCGGCCACGCCGTCCTCGAACACCGCGTCCTGTTTCCCACAGAACTGGACGCCCAGCGGCTACATCAGCCCGATGCTGGACTGGTTCAACAAATACGCGGTCCAGGAAGTCCTGGAGACCGACAGCACCGGCGGCTCGGCGACCAAGGAGACCGACTACTCCTACAGCGGCGCGGCCTGGCACTACGACGACGACGAGACCACCAAGGCCAAATACCGCACCTACGGGCAGTGGCGCGGCTATCAACAGGTGACCACCACCACCGGCAACGGCTCCGGCGACGCCCAGACCAAGCAGGTCGACTCCTACTACCAGGGCATGGACGGCGACCGGCTCTCGTCCACCTCGAACCGCAGCGTGTCGCTGACCGACTCCCAGGGCGGCAGCCACACCGACTCCGCCCAACTCAGCGGCCAAATACTGGAGTCCACCTCGTACCTCGGCAACGGCGGAGGCGTCGACCACTCCACGATCACTTCGTACTGGATCTCCGCGGCAACCGCGACCCGCACCCGCTCCGGGCTGCCGGACCTCACAGCCAACGCTACGAGCACCGCCGAGGCATGGACCCGGCAGCGGCTGACCGACGGCGGCACCACCAGCTGGCGCTACAACGAGACCGACACCACCTACGACGCCACCCGCTCCGACGACGACTTCGGCCTGCCGACCTACGCCTACACGCACACCGTGCCGGCCAACACCGCCTACGACCAGTGCACCGCCACCACGTACGCACCGGCCAACACCAGCGCCAACATCGTCGGCCTGGTTTCCGGCACCGAAGTGGACTCGGTCGCCTGCTCCGGCTTCAGCGAGGGATCCGTCACCTCTGTCCCCGACGGACTGAACACCCTCGGCGCACCCACCAGCGTCAACCGCCCTGACCAGGTGGTCTCCGCCACCCGGACGTTCTACGACGACACCACCTTCTCCACCGCCTTCCCGCAGGCCGCCGCCCCGACCATGGGCCTGGTCACGATGACCCGCAAGGCCACCGACTACGGTTCGGGCGCCTTCACCTGGCGCACCACCGCGAAAAACACCTACGACAGCACCTACCACCGCCTGTCCAGCACGGCCAACGGCAACGGCAACACCACCACGACCGCCTACACGGTCAACTCCGCCTACCTGACCACCGGACAGACAGTCACGGCACCCACCGTGAGCGGCGTCGCCCACACCACCAGCTCGACACTGGATGCGGAACGCGGGCTCACACTCACCAGCACTGACGCCAACCACGTGGTGACGACCGTCCAGTACGACGCGCTGGGCCGCGCAACCTCGGTGTGGAAGAACTCGCGCGCCACCACCGCACTGGCGAACCTCACCTACACCTACACCCTGTCCAGCAGCTCCCTCTCGGGCGTGGTGACCAACACCCTCAACGACAACAGCGGCTACCTCACCTCGGTCACCATCGAGGACTCCCTCGGCCGCACCCGCCAAACCCAGACCTACACGCCGCAGGGCGGCCGTCTGATCGACGACACCCTGTACGACTCGCGCGGCTGGACAGCGAAGAAGAACACCGACTACTGGGACTCCACCACCACACCGACACTCGGGCTGAAGTCGGTGCCCGACAACCAGGTCGCCGAGCAGGACGTGTTTACCCACGACGGTCTCGGACGGCAGGTCTACGACATCTCCGAGAAGAACGCGGTGATCGTCTCCACCACGACCACGGTCTACAACGGCGACGCCACCACCGTCATCCCGCCCCCCGGCGGGGTCACCAAGACCACACGCACCGACCCGGCCGGCCGCACCAGCGAACTTGACGAGTACACCGCCGCACCCACGCTGACCACGCCGCTGAACACCGCCACCGGCATCTTCTACCTCACCGGGGGCACCCGCACCGCGACCACCTACGGGTTCGACGGCCACAACCAGCAGTCCACCACCACAGACGCCAAGAACCAGGTGTGGACCAGCACTTACGACCTGGCCGGCGAGGTGGTCTCCAAGACCGACCCCACCGCCGGCACGACCGCCGCCATGACCTACGACGCGGACGGCAACCTGCTGCAGGCCCAGGACTCCCGCGGCCAGTACGTCTCCTACACCTACGACGCGCTCGACCGTAAGACCGGCCAGTACGCTGCCTCCACCGCCGGCCAGGCCGCCTACGCTTCCACCAGCGCACCCGGCAACCAGACCGCAGCCTGGGTCTACGACAACTCCAACAGCGCGATCTCCGGTATGACCTACCCGGTCGGGCACGTCACTACCGCCACCTCCTACAGCGGCGGCTACGCCTACGTACAGCAGGCCGTGAACTTCAACGTCTTCGGCGAGTCCCTGGGCGAGGAGACGATAGTTCCCCCGGGTGCACAGGGCTCGGTCCTCGGCAAGACGTGGAAGATCACCCACACCTACACCAGCGTCAACGGGCTGCTGTGGACCGACGCCTACGGCGCCGGCGGCGGGCTGCCGGCCGAGACAGTCACCCACACCTACAACAACGACGGCCAGCCCTACGGCCTGGCCACCACCTCCTACGGTTACGTCCAAGGCACCACCTACAGCGCCTATAACCAGGTCGCCCAGGTCCAGCTCGGCTCCTCCACCTCCTACGCCACCGTCACCGACGGCTACGACGCACACACCGGGGACCTGACGGACCAACTCGTCACCCGCTCCACCACCACCCCCGCCACCATCGACGAGACCGCATACACCTACGACCTCTCCGGCAACATCACCCACCAGACCGAGACCCGCTCCGGCTCCAGCACCACGGCCGAAACCCAGTGCTACACCTACGACACCCTCGACCGCCTCACCTCCGCCTGGACCACCGCCTCAACCGCCACCAACACCTGCGACACCAGCCCCACCAGCAGTGACCACAGCACCGTCGGAGACGGCATCACCGGCGGAACCTACTGGACCAGCTGGACCTACGACGACATCGGCAACCGGCTCACCCAGACCCAGCACACCGTCGCCGGCACCGGCAGCGACACCCTCACCACCAGCGGCTGGTCCAGCAGCCAGCCCAACACGATGACCAGCACCACCACCACGGGCGGCTCGACCGGCTCAACCAGCTACGTCTACGACGCCGCCGGAAACACCACCACCCGCGACACCAGCACCGGCGACCAGACCCTCCTCTGGAACAACGCCGAACAGCTGACCAGCGTCTCCAACAGCACCACCGGCACCGCCACCAGCTACATCTACGACGCCGACGGCAACCTCCTGCTGCAGATCGACCCCACCACGACCACTTTCTATCTCGGCAGCGAACAGATCACCCTCAACGACTCCGCCGGCACCGCCACCGGCGTGCGCTACTACAGCGCCCCCGGCGGCACCACCATCGTCCGCACCGGCACCGGCACCAACTACGGCTTCGAACTCGCCGCCGACCAGCACGGAACCAACAGCCTCTACCTCGACTACACAGCCCAGACCCCCACCTGGCGCCAGTTCGACCCCTACGGCAACACCCGCGGCACCACGACCACCTGGGCCGACAACCGCACCTTCCTCAACAAAACCACCGACACCACCACCGGCCTCACCGACATCGGCGCCCGCGAATACGACCCCACACTCGGCCGATTCATCAGCCTCGACCCCGTATTCATTGCCACCAGCCCACAAGAGCTCGGCGGATACACCTACGCCGGCGACAACCCCGTCAGCGGGAGCGACCCCACCGGCCTGTGCATGGCGGACATCTGCGGTGTCGGCACGCCCAAGGGCAACGTGGTCGGCGGCTCGAGCGGCATCATCACCGACGGACCCGTCGACCCCGGATACAACAGTGCAGGCTACTGCCACAACGGCTCATGCGGCCGGACCCACTACAACACGAGCTGGGGCACGGGACACGGGGGCAGTGGGGATGGCGCTGACTCGAAGGCTCGCCGCGCTGAGACAATTGCCCTCGCTCAAGTCGCTGGCATGGTCAACTTTTTTGATCATGTAAGTGACGCCGCTAATCCGGCCTGCTGGGTTGACTCGGGCTCATGCAGCTATGACCCAGGAACAACTAGTAGTTGGGCGAAAAGTCTAGGAGCGGATTCTGATTCGCTCGACTACGCAGCCTCCGAAGAAACCGGAGAACAAGCCGGCGGATTGATGGTCGGTGGAGAGTTCGGTGCGGAAGAAGATGCCGCAGCTGCTGCGCCATGTAGTTTCGCGCCCTCAACTCCGGTGCTGATGGCTCATGGCAAGACCAAGCCGATCGGCAAGATCAAGGTAGGCGACAAAGTCGAGGCAGCCAATCCCAAAACCGGCAAGCGCCAGGGAAGCCGCACCGTCCAGCATGTGTGGGTCAACCATGACCACGACCTACTCGACTTGACCATCCGCACCAAGAACGGTCACACCGCCGCCCTCCACACCACCTCCAACCACCCGTTCTGGGACGACACCATCCATACCTGGGTCGCTGCCGGTAGGCTTCAGCGCGGCGACGTCCTTAACACCATCACTAACGGCCATGTTTATGTCGTCAGTATCCAGCTCACGCCTGGCGCTGCAAATCGCTGGAACCTCACCGTCCAGCAACTCCACACGTACTATGTGCTGGCAGGTAGTACGCCGGTCCTCGTTCACAATGCGGGTGGACCGTGGTGCGGTACCACGAAGCCGATTGTTGGGGCGATGCCTGACGCTAATCAGACTTCGCTTTATGCGATCATGTCCAAGAATGGGCGCGAGGTTCAGAAGTGGGGAATCACTAATAACCCCATTACTCGGTACAGTAAGAAACAATACGGGGCATTCGGCGACGGAGCATATATGCAGGTCATACGAAACTATGACAGTAAGGAGGATGCTCTGGCGAACGAACGGTACTTGACGAAGAGGTGGCCTGGCCCTTGGAATGATGAACCGCATGCGGGAAGTGTGGCCCCGTTGGAGGGTCTGGTCGACGCGCTCAATCGGATTCGTTCTGGGCGAATACTTAAATAGGATTCCTCAGCCTGCGGCGGTCCCTTTGGTTGAGCCTCTGTGGGGCCTGGGGAATCTAGCTGATAGGAATTTGCAGCATGATTGATTCGTCTCTTCGTTCGGCGGTCGTTGATATCTTGGATGAGGTACTCACTCCTATCCGGCAGATCGAACTCGATGCCATCTTGGCGGCTAGGCATGCGATGGCCCTTTCGGGGGTCCAGTTTGCCGAGATCTTGGCCTCGGAGCGTCAACGCTTCGCGACCAGGAGCAGTGATGAGCCGCTCCTATTGCCCGGGCTGCAGGTCCCAGGCGCAGCCGGTGACCCGGCGTACATGACCCGTTCGGATTGGGCTGTCAAAATGCGCCTAACTGGCGAAATGCTGGAATTGCCCCGAAGTCTGCTGATGATCCGTTGGATGTGTGATCAACTGGACGTGGCCAAGCAGGCTGGCAGTAGCGCGTGCGCTGTTCTTGAACGGGAGATTCATCGAGCATCGACGCTCATCCCTGTAGATGTTATTGAGGAGTATAAGGCTGAGATGGAAGGTGTAGAGGGAGACGACTTGATAATCGAAGTATTTCGTAACTCAGCTGAAGACCTTGCCTCTGAGTGCAGGAGAAAAATTCGAGATGTCGTCGATAGTGCAACTGTAGAATTCTCCAGGCTCTCGCCGGAGAGGCTGGCATTCGGATTCTAAAGCGCGTTGCAGAAGGCCGTGATCTGGGCATTTCACTTGTATGCGTGGGGTGTTGAGAGCTGAGCCGCTGTGGGTGGAGACGTTTACGGGCCTTCGTGCAGATCAGCGCCGCCATGGAGACCCGTTTGGTGCCCGCGGCGGTGACCTTCACGACCGGGGTGCAGCCCCTTCGGCCCTTGGGTGGCCTCGGGGCGCTGACCTGCCTTGTCCTCAAAGCAGAGCCAGGCGCCCAGGTCCGCCGCCCTCTTTTTATGACGGGCCACTGCTCGTCCTTCCAGGCGGCGATCTGCGCCCCGTTGCGCTCGCTGGCCTTCTGGGCCGGGCTTCAGCCGATGCGGTGCAGCAGCAGACCGGCGGCCGGAACGCACCCAGCTGCCCCCTGCACGAAGTCAGGGACAGTGCTGTGAGCACTCACCTGCGCGACCGATCATGAACTGGCACGAGGTGGAGTCTCATGCGAAGTTGAGGAGGAAGAGGAAGCTGAGAACGGGCCACAGAACGCCAACTGCGACAAGACATACCGCCATCCAGCGCGACCGCTTGCGGCCGAGCTGCTGCAGGCGACCCTGGTCCTCGCCCTGCGCTACGGCTGGCTCTCTCCACCTGGCTGTCACTGCCCAGATCACGAGCAGGACGATCCAAACAACAACATCGGACTGGCCGAACTTCTCACTGAGCTGATAAACGGACTGGCCGTCGGCGGCGAAGGTCACGAGGCAGAGTGTAGGTCCCCACTTTCACTCCAGACATATTCAGGCAGTTCCGTACTCGGCCCACAGGCCACGGCTAGGACACGGCGACCCTGCGCAACGACCACGGTTGCTTCGCCGATGACGTTGCGGAGGGGGACCTTGGCGAGTACCGCGACGGCGACGGCTTCTGCTACAACGGCTCATGTGGCTGAACCCGGTACAGCATGAGCTGGGGTACAGCAACCACCGGATTCAACTCCTTCACGACGTCCGCGGCAGAGAAGACCGCCGAGGCCGCCAAGGCGGCTCGGGCGGCGGCCCAGTGGGAGGCGGCAGCCAAGGAAGCGCGCGGGGGCATCACTAACCGCCGCACCACCTGAGGTGAGTCTGGAGACCACGTCCATGTCGGACTGGACGGTGCGCACGTAGTATGCGGTCCGCGTTGCCCCGCGCGCTCGGCCAAGTCGGGCAGTCCGGATGAAAGGAACCGGTCCGACAACTCGCGGCGTTCGGTGGGTTCATACGGTGTAGCCCACTCACCAGTCCGCCAGAAGTGATTGACGGGGAACAAGGCGTCCAAGGTCACGATGGATAGAGCAGGCGCTTAGAAGGCACCTGCTCTGTTCCAACGTTTTCGCCCGTTCAGGGCTGAGTGCTCGATGGGTCGATCCTGGTAATTTCGGTACCAGTGTGGTGGTTTGTCGCGTGGTTCGCCGACGGCAGACATATTGATCCCGGAAGGGACTGGAATCGTGCGGCGAAGCAAGCGAACCTAGATCAGCTCGCGGAAGAGTGTGTGCGTGAGCGGGGCAACATAGCCGACGATCGCCGGTTGGCCAAACCGGCGATTCTCCGAACCATTGGAGAAGTCCGGTCGCCGTGCGATTTGCACGCGATGGCCGGACAGCCGTGTCTATCCCCACACCTCACTCCAAGGAGCTTTCCTATGGCCGCAGTTGTTAGTGAAGGAACGGTTCATCTTTCCGATCGGCAGTGCTTCGCGATCCTGGACTGGGCCGGCGAACAGCCCCAGAGCGGCCTCGTTCTGCGCGCCTTCCTGGCCTCCATCGCTCTCGCGGCCCTGCGTCCGGAAGAAGCCCTCGCGCTGCGCGTTCGAGACGTGGAAATCGCAGAAGACGGCGCCAGTTGGCTCCTGGCCCGCCCTCAGGCACAAGAGCGCCGCGAGAAGGATTCGGACCGCGCGGGCGCCGTACGGCGTGTTCCCCTCTGCCGCGACTTGGCGGCGATCCTGAAGGAGGAGACCATCCGGCGCGATCTCCGCCCTGATGACGCGATATTCGTTCTCGACGATGGACGGCCGCTGACCACCGAGGTCTACCGGAAGGTCTGGCGGCAAGCGCGGGCGGCGGTTCTGCAGGCGCAGGAACTCGGCTCGCCGCTCGGCAGGCATGTCTCGGCTCTCCGTGACGCGCGCATCGCGGCGTGGCTGAAGAACGGCGACCAGACGGCGGGGCACATCCTTGCGGTGGCCGAATGCGCCGGAATGAGTGCTCCCCGCCTCGCCGAACGCTTCGCGTACTGCCTTCGCAAGCCGACACGGGACGAAATCCCGTGGGATCAACTCGAAACTGCCTTGGCCCTTCCTGACCTGCCGAGCCAGCCGACTTCGACCGCACGGCGTCCGTAGCGGTACTCCGGGTCGCGGCGTCTTCGCGATTCTTCCCTGTCTCACGACAGGCAACGGCTGGGCGGAGCACCGGTTTCCGCCCAGCCGGCCTCCTCACTCCCGTACCTCATAGAGAACCTCCGATGCCTGCACGACCTCTGCCTGCCCCCACTTCTTCCTCCGCATCCGTCCGCACGGCCTTCCTGACAGTGAAAGACGCCGCTGATTACCTCGGCCTCTCACCCCACACCCTCTACGTCTGGCGCCACCGTCGGCAGGGACCGCCGAGCTTCCGCATGGGCCCCCGTGGCCGAGTCATGTACCGGCGAGAAGCCCTCGATGGATGGATCCGTGAACAGGAACAGGCGGATTCCCGCTCCAACCCGGAGCTGAACCCGCTGAGCGGAGCCCCGCAGCAACGCAGCCGCTCCGCCGCCTGACCCGCCGAACGCCGTCGCGCACCCTGCACCCCCTATGAAAAGGAGCCCCACCTGGCCGGCTACATAGAAGACCGTTGGGTAAAGAAGAAGAAGGACCTGGTAACCGGGCTAAGGGAGAAGACCGCTCGCTACGGCAAGGGGAAGCGGTACAAGGTCGCCGGCATACCCGGGGTGCGGGACCGATCCTTCGACATCCTGGAGGATGCTAAGGCGTGGCTTCGTCGGGCAGCTACAGACGAGGAGCGCGGCGAGTTCGTTGACCCGCGCGACGGATCCATCACGCTGGCGGACTACATCGCGATGCACTGGGCGCCCGGCAGAGGTGGTGTTCCCAAGACCCAGGACAACCAGGAGCGGAGAGCGCGCCTGCACATCATCCCGCACCTGGGTCGACTGCCCCTAAGGAACATCACGGCGGCGGATCTGCGCGCGTACATAGCCACGTTGGAGTCGACTGTCTCCTCCGTCGACTACCAGCGCGGCATCCTGTCCGAGCTCTCCTCCATTCTGGAGGCGGCCGTCGACGACAAGCGGCTCGCGAACAACCCGATGCATGCGAAGTCCGTGCGGTGGCCCAAGGCGACTCAGGAGCGCCGCGAGGCTTGGCTGCTGGGGACAGCGCTGCGAGTCCGCGACGTCATCAGCCCGCGCAACCGGATAACCGTCGTCCTCGGTCTGGGGTGCGGACTCCGTCAGGGCGAGGTATTCGGCTTGAGCCCGGACGACATCGACTACGCGAGGGGGGTCCTCCATGTCCGCCGCCAAGTCCAGGCGATCAATGGGAGGCTGTACTTCGCCTTGCCGAAGGGGAAGAAGACCCGTGTCGTCGATATGCCCCCCTCGGTGGCCGAGGAGCTCAAGCGTCATGTCGGAGTGTTTCCGCCGGTGGAGGTGGAGCTCCCGTGGGGGAGGCCGGAGGGGCAGCGGAG
This sequence comes from Streptomyces sp. NPDC048504, assembly GCF_043200035.1. Lineage (NCBI taxonomy): Bacteria > Bacillati > Actinomycetota > Actinomycetes > Kitasatosporales > Streptomycetaceae > Streptomyces > Streptomyces sp. NPDC048504. The sequence goes on along the minus strand of NZ_JBICXA010000011.1, from coordinate 197,634 downwards.
GAAGTTCTCCCTGTTGCTCACGACGCGATTCGGCAACGCCATCGCGGTGAACACGTGGAACACCTACACGTGGAAGCCCGCGTTGGCCAAGGCCGGAATCATCCCGCCGCGCGCCAAGGGGGCGAAGAAGTGGCAGTGGGAAGCGGCGCCGAAGGACGGCTTCCACGTGCTGCGGCACACCTACGCCTCCATCATGCTGGAGGCGGGAGAATCCGTCGTGACCTTGGCCCGGTGGCTCGGACACTCCTCTCCGGCGATCACCCTCGGTTACTATGCTCACTTCATGCCGGAGGCCGGAAGCAAGGGCCGCACGGCCAGTGACGGACTGTTGGGGAGGCAGGGAGATCTGCATGGCAGTCGAAACTCCCCAGATTCTCCCCAGGGCTGAGGGCGGGCAATTTCCACTTCTCGACGCCCCAAGGGCTGACTGTGGATCGCAAGGCTGAAGAGTAAGGTGGCCTGAGAAAGTGTTGAGAGAGGTCGCAGCGACCCGCTACATCGAGCCCCTGCGATCCGGCGGCTCCGTCCCCGGAGTCGTCGAGGCCGACGACCTCGGCACCTACGTCGTGGACGTGGCGAGGGGAGCAAGCTGTTCGTGAACAGCTTGCTCAGACGCTGCGTGAAGAGGCCGGGCGCTGGCAGGAGGTCGCTGTCCTCAGTGCGTACTGCGTGGCTTTGGAACGTCGCATCGACGAGTTGGACGGTGTTGCGGACCAGCCGGTTCTGGACTCGGCTCGCCGCTGGTTGGAGTGGGCCAGGGGGTACGTGAGGTCGGTTGACCCCTTGACTCCGCTTCCAGAACTGCCGCACACCCGTGTGGTCACACGTGAGGAACTCAAGCCATTTCTCAGGGGTTGGAGTCCCGATGGGCCGGAGCGTCGGGGAGGACGATGACGCGCGTCTGAAAGATCGGCCGACGTGTTGCCGACGACGTATCACGTGGAGTGCGTGGCGATCCTGGAACTGCAGACAAGGGTGTTTGACCTGCAAGTTCTTGTGGTGGGTGCGTACTCGAAGTGGTTCCGGCGAAGTGCGACTTTCTCCGCACGCCGGAGACGGGCTACCACCTGTCGGGGCTCGACCTATTGGTAACCACTTACCCCACCACTAGGCGTTTTCCGGGGTTGCAGGCGAGCCTTCGCGAGGAGCTTCGGGTCGGTGCGGCTTCGAGGGCGGCCCGGTAACGCGTGAGGCCTGCGGCGAAGCAGCTGCGGGACGGGCCGCTACGGTGGCATCGGTGGACGCCCGCGGAGGACGAGGGACACTGCCATGACGTGCCTCAGGGTGCGTGAATCGCGGACGTCCGGCGAAAACCGCGATCACACTCTGGGCGAGGGCGACGGTCACGACGGCCAGGACCACCGGGGTCCAGCGACCTGTGGCCTGGAAGAGCAGTCCGGCGCCACTGGGACCGGTCGCCGCGAGCAGATAGCCCGCCCCCTGTGCCATCCCGGACAGCCGACCGGTGTCGGCGGCGGTGCGAGCGCGCAGGCCCACCAGGGTCAGCGCGACGACCAGGGCGCTGCCGGAGCTGAGGCCGGACAGGATGACCCAGAGCAGGGCCAACCGGGGCTCGGCCAGGAGCCCGAACATCGAGGTGGCCATCAGCAGGCCGGTTCCGGCGCCGATGAGCCGCAGATCGGCGCGGCGGTGCATGAACGCGGTCACTCCCAGACCGGCGAGGATGCCGCAGCCCTGGAACGAGAACAGGTGCCAGCCGGCCGCGACGGCCGGCACGTCGACGCTCGTCTCGATCGACGGCAGCCAGGTGACGAGGAGGTAGAACGTGGTGGACTGCGCGCCCATGAACAGAGCCACCTGCCAGGCGACGGCCGATGTCCACATGGCGCCTGAGGGACGGGACGCGAGGTCCTGCGAGTCCGGTGCGGCGGGAGCGGCCGGGGCCGGATCACGGAATCGGGTGGCCCAGAACGCTGCGGCGACGACGGCGGGAACAGCCCACACACCGAGGGCGGCCGGCCAGCCCGCCGCTGTCGCGATGGGCATCGCGAGGCCGGACCCCAGGGCGGCTGAACCGCTCATCACGGTGGTGTACGCCCCTGTCATCAAGGCGATGTTGTGCGCGAACTCCCGTTTGACGAAGGTGGGAACCAGGACGTTGCAGACCGCGATGCCCACTCCGACGAGCGCGGTGCCGATCCACAGGTGGAGTCCGGAGCCAGGCCAGGACCGCAGGGCGGTTCCGGCGATCAGCGCCAGCAGGGCCTGGAGGACGGCCCGCTCCGCGCCGACCCGGCGGCTCAGGATGTGTACGAAGGGGGAGACCGCGGCGAAGGCCAGCAGCGGCAGCGCGCCGAGTACACCGAGTTCGGCGGAGGAGAGGCCGGTATGGCGGGCGATGAGGCCGACGACCGGTCCGAAGGATGTGATGGCCGGGCGCAGGTTCGCGGCGACCAGGAAGATCGTGCCCGCCATCAGGGCGCCGGAACGGTGAGGACGCGATATCGCGGGGCTGGTGGTGATGCTCGGCTCCGTTCTTCTGCCGGCGCTTCGCCGGGCGATCGATGTGACACGGCTGAGCATCCCTCTCGTGCCACGTCACACCGGCCGCTGGCGGGGATCAGACAGAAACGGCGCTCCTCTGAAGGCTGAGCTTGTCGACGATCGTCGCGGCGGGCGCGACCTGCGCGAACGCCATGGCCAGCGTTGCGCAGACGGACTGCTGGATCTGCTCGGCGGTGACCTCGGGGAGGTCGAAGGTGGCCGTCGCGTCGCTCGCGAACAGGACCTGGAGGTCTCGCATGTTGGCCTCGCGGGCGGTGGTCTCGCAGCAGACATTCGTGGTGATGCCGGTGACGATGACGGTCTCGATGCCGCGGTTCTTGAGGATGACGTCGAGTTCGGTCCCGTAGAAGGCCCCGTAGCGCGGCTTGTCCATGATCACGTCCGCCGGGGCGACGAACACGTCCTTGTGCAACTCCGCGGCGGGGTTGCCCTTGAAGAGCAGTCCCGCCTTGATCGCGGCGTTGAACTCGCCCATCACTCCCGTCGTGCTGCCGTCCGGCCGGACGACGTGCAGGGTGTGGACGACGAGCCCGCCGTTGCGGCGCACGGCTTCGGCGATGTCGTTCACCAGGGGGATGATGTCGGGGCCACGCTTGGCGGCCACCGGCGAGTTCTCGACGAAGCAGTTCTGGACGTCGACGTTGAGGAGGGCGGTGGTGCGGGGGTCGATCGTGAAGTCAGGCATGGCTACTCCTGTTGTGCGGGTTTTGGATGGGTGTTTCTGCGCCGAGGGGAGCTGTCTCGTACGTCATCGACGCGAGCGCGACAGCGACAGTCGGCCGTCCAGCGCGAGGGCGCCGATGATGATGGCGCCCTTGATGATCCCCTGGTAGTAGGAGTTGATGTGGAGCAGGTTGAAGCCGTTCTGCAGGGTCGCGAGGATGGCGAGGCCCACGGCCGTACGCCAGATCGCCCCGACTCCACCGGCCAGGGAGGTGCCGCCGACGACCACCACGGTGAGGACGTTGAACACCAGGTCTGAACTGGCGTTGGCCTGGGCGTAGCTCAGCTGGGAGGTGGCTATGGCGCCGCCGAGGGCCGCGCAGAACCCGGAGATGACGTAGGCGCTCACCGGCGTCCAGGTGACGCGCAGGCCGGCCAGCCTGCTGGCCTCCGGGTTCCCGCCGACGGCGTAGACGGACTGGCCGTACGCGGTGTACGCCAGTGCCGCACCGGCGATCAGCAAGAGCGTCACCAGCAGGATTCCCGAGTAGGGAATGCCCGCGACCCGTCCGGCGCCGAGGATCCTGAACGGCGGGAAGTCGACCACGAACGGTTGGTTGTCCGTGATCACCAGGCCGATCCCGCTGAAGACGAGGGAACTGCCCAGAGTGGCGATGAAAGCGTTCACCTTGAGGACCGTGATCACGACGCCGTTGACCAGGCCGGCCGCGATCCCCACCGCGAAGGCCGCCAGGAAGGCGACGACCGGAGCCTGCGTCGATCCGAGCGCGGCCGCGGTCACTCCGGAGACCGCGTAGACGGAGCCCGCCGACAGATCGAACCCACCGGTGATCACGACGTACGTCATGCCGATCGCCATCACCCCGACCGGCGCCCACTGGGACAGGATGTTGGCGATGTTGCCCGGGGCGATGAACTCCGGCTGAAGGGCAGTCACCAGGGAAATCAGGGCGAGAGCCACGAAGACGATGCCGTACGACTGCGCTCGGGCGAGCCACGAGCCGGACCGGATGCGCAACGCTGCCGCCGTCGGCGGCGTGGCGACGGGGGAGGTTGTCATGAGCTGAGGGCTTCCTGTCGGGTGGGAGGCAGGTCGAAGACCGCTCTCAGGATCGATTCGACGGAGTCGACCGGTTCGGCCGGTTCGATGAGCTGGTGGCGCGCCATGAGTACGACCCGGTGGCTGTGGGTGACCACCTCTTCGAGTTCGCTGGAGACCCACAGGATGGAGACCCCCTCGGCGGCGAGGTCGGACATCAGCTCGAAGATCTCCGCCTTCGCGCCGATGTCGATGCCGCGGGTGGGTTCGTCCAGCAGCAGCACCGGCGACCGCGCGTGGATCCAGCGGGCCAGCATCAACTTCTGCTGATTGCCGCCGGAGAACGTGCCCGCGCCCGATGCCAGCCGGGACGGCGGGAAGTTCACCCTTCCGGCCATCGGCTCGGTCGCGCTCAACAGGTGGCGGGCGCTCACCACTCCGCGGCCGAGCGACGGCAGCACGATGTTCCACGCCGCGGACCGGCCCAGGACCAGTCCTTCCGTCTTCCGTTCCTCCGGCGCGAATCCGAAACCCAGCCGCTTCGCCGCGCGAGGCGAAGCCGGCCACCTCACCGGGCTGCCGTTCAACCGCATCTCGCCGCTACTGACCGGATCCGCGCCGGCGAGCGCACGGAGGAACTCCGACCGCCCGGACCCGACCAGTCCCGCGATGCCGACGATCTCGCCCTTGCCCAGGTCGAAGCGGGGTACGTCCACCGTGCCCGATCGCACGCCGGAGACGCTGAGGGCGATCTCCTCGCCCTGGTAGGCGGGGAGGCGACGCCGATATCGCCGCGTCTGGGCGGCGGGACCCAGCATGGCGTCGACCAGCGAACCGTTCGTCCAGTCCGACACCTCGGCGGTGCGCTGTACCGCTCCTTCCCGCATCACCGTGACCTGGTCGGCCAGTTGGAGGACTTCGGCGAGATCGTGCGAGATGATCACGACGGTCCTGCCGGCCTCGCGGAGCCGGCCGATCGCCCCGTGCAGGTTTTCCCGGTCGCGGGGGCCCAGCGAGGCGGTGGGCTCGTCCATGATGATGACGTCACTTCCCCGGGCCAGGGACCTCGCGATTTCGAGCAGTTGCTGGTGCGCCACCGAGAGCCGACTGCATCGGGCGTCGGCGGGAACGGTGCATCCGATGAGTTCCGTGGCGCGCCGGTAGGCGTCGAGCGCTGCCCGGCGTCGCACCACGCCCGCCCGGGTGGGGAGATTGCCCAGCAGAACGTTCTCCAGGGCTGATCGCTCGGGGACGATCGTCAACTCCTGGTAGATCATCGCGATGCCCGCGGCGGCAGCCTGGCGTGGGTTGTGGGCGGTGGCCTCGGTCCCCCCGATGAAGAGCCGGCCCGTAGTCGCCTGGACGGCGCCCGAGGCGACCTTCATCAGGGTGGACTTTCCCGCGCCGTTCTCTCCGACGAACGCGTGCACGGTCCCCCGCCCGATCGAGACGGTCACCCCGGCGAGGGCTCGGGCTCCCGCATAGTCCTTGGTGATGTCCACGAAGGAGAGTGCTGCGGCGGTGGTCATGGGGTGTCCGTTCTCCTTCGTCACCACTGCGGCGTGAACCGCGACACCTTGTCGGAGGTGATGAACACCGTTCCGGGGCCGTCGACGATCGCCGGGGCCTTCGCCAGGTACGCGAAGCCGGGGGTGTCCTTGCCGGTGTCGAGCTTGCGCATCAACTGCGTCACGCCGTAGTACGACTCGTCGTACGGCAGCAGTGCGGAAGTGCCGTTCCAGGTGCCCGAGGCGACCCGCTTGACCGCCTTGGCCGAACCTCCGACGCTGTAGATCTTCACTTGGTCGCCCGGGGTGAGTCCGGCTTCCTTGACGGCCTGTTCCGCCCCGAAGGTCATGTCGTCGTTCGCGGAGAGAATCATGTTGACCGACGGCGTCGCGCGCAGGGCGTCCTGCACCACGCTCAGTGCCTGGCTGGGGTTGAAACTCGCCGGCTGGGCATCAGCGATGGTCACCTTGGGGAATTCGGCCTTGACGGCGTCGAGCGCCTTCTTCCAGCGTCCGTAGAGATCGGATCCGAGATAGCCGCCGACCGCGACGACCGTGCAGGAGCCGTCGCAGGTCTTGAACGCGTTCCGGAACGTCTGCTTGAAGTAGTCGGTCGTCTGCATCCCGACGAAACCGACCGTGCCGGTCGTGTAGTCGGGGTTCCCGCACATGGGGCTGTTGATCGTGGCGACCGGCTTTCCGGTCGCCTTGAGGAGCTGCCAGTCCGAGCACCCCGAGGCGTCGGTCACGGGGGAGAAGACGTACCCGTCGTATCCCTGCTGGATGGCGTCCTGCACCTGCCGAAGCTGCGCAGCCGAGTCGAAGTTCGCGTCGAACAGCTGCAGATCTGCGCCGAAGTGGGAAGCGGCTTTACGGGCGCCCTTCAGACGTGCCTGGCAGTAGGCGAACGCCGAGGCGCACTCGGCGATGTATGCGATCTTCGGCTTGTTCTTCGCCGCCGAGCCCTTCGTCGCGTAGCCGACGGTCTGGGTCATCGCGTCGTCGGATGCCTGTGCGGACGTGGACGACTCGGCGGTGGACGTGCTCGCGGACGGGGCGGAGCAGCCGGCCAGGAGCAGCGCCGTCAGCGCGGCGAGAAGGGTGGGAGAGTGTCTGTGTCTCATGTGCGTGGTCCGCTCAGTCAGATGTACTTTGAGGGTGGAACCGAACGTCTAATGTTGGACATTAGAAGTTCTGTGTTACCGGCGATGAGCGGATGCTTTTCGTACTCATTACGGCGTGGGGGACGTACATGACAGCGGACTGGAAGGCGGCCAGCGCCTCCTTCGTCCTTCGGCACCATGACGCGGCCGGTCAGATCGCCACCCATCTGCGGCACCTGATTTCGAGCGGGGTCTGGCAGCCCGGCGAGAGGCTGCCTTCCGAAGCCGAACTCGCCGCCGGTTTCTCCGTCGCCCGCGGGACGGTCCGCGAAGCACTCAAGAACCTCAGCGCCGCCGGGATGGTGCGTTCCGTCCGCGGCAACACCGGCGGGACCTTCGTCTCCCTGCCCACTGTCGCCCGGCTCACCGAGACGTTGAGCGAGAGCATCCGGATGCGTCAGGCGTCCGGCCCGATCACGGTCTCCGAGATCGACGAGGCCCGCCTCCACCTGGAGAGATCCTGCGTGGCACTCGCGGCCGCCCGCCGCACCGACGAGGATCTCGAGCGCATGCGGGAGTGCATCGACCGATCCCGGGACCTGTCGATCAGCAAAGCCGAACGCCTGGAGCTGGACACCATGTTCCACTCCGCGGTCGCCACGGCGGCCAGGAACGAAATCCTGGACATCGCGATGACGGCGGTGCACATCGCCCGCGGTTTCGCCGACTCCACCCTGACGGAGGCCGCGTTCGAGCCGGAGCACCGGCTGCACGCCATCGACCAGCACATGGCGATCCTCGAAGCGATCGAGAACCGCGACCCGGCGTCGGCGATCAGGGCAGTCGAGGACCACGTGAAGTTCATGCACTCGTTGAGGATCGAAGAGCCGGCCGAAGACGCCTGAGGAGTGGGTGGGGAGCCCGCCGCCCGCCATGTCATCCGGTCCGGTAGGGCCGGCCGACGGCGGCGGGTGGACGGACCCGGCCGACGAAGCTCGCGACGGCGACGATGGTGGCGAGATAGGGCGCCATCAGCAGGAGGTTGGGGTCGATCGGGGGACCGGCCTGCGCCAGCAGATACTGGAGTTCGGTGGCGAAGCCGAACAGCAGGGCGGTCAGGACGGCGCCACGCGGGGTCCAGCGGCCGAAGATGACGGCGGCCAGCGCGATGAAGCCGTTGCCGGCCGACATGTTCGGTGAGAACACGCCCTGTTGCCCCACTCCGATCACCAGCATCGCTCCCGCGAGACCGGCGATCACTCCCGCGAGAAGGACGGCAAGACCACGGGTGCGGTTCACCTTGATGCCGACGGTGTCCGCCGCGCGGGGATGTTCCCCGACGGAACGCAGGCGTAGACCCCAGCGGGTGTGGAAGAGCGCGAAGTGCACGACCACGACAAGAGCGTAGGTGAGGTAGAGGAAGAAGGTCCCCTCGAACAGCACCGGGCCGACCAGAGGGATGTCACCCAGCAGTGGAACCTTCCAGACGTGGAAGAACGGGGCGGCGTTGTATCGGTCGGAGGCGGGAGCGATGATCTGCTTGAACAGGAAGTTGGTCATGCCCAGGGCGAGCACATTGAGCACCACGCCCACGATGACCTGGTCCACGAGATAGCGGATCGCAAGCACCGACAGCAGGACGGCGACCAGCACCCCGGCGGCGGCTCCGCCGATCAGCCCGCCCCAGACGCTGTGGGTGAGGGAGCCGACGAACGCGGCGGCGAAGGCACCGAGGAGCAACTGCCCTTCGAGGGCGACGTTGACCACGCCGGAGCGTTCACCGATGACGCCGGCCAGCGCGCCGAGGATCAGCGGGACGGCGGAGGGGAACAGCGTGCCCTGCAGCAGGGAGACGATGTTCATGCCGGTGGGGTCCCCGGCGATCGACCAGGTGATGAACGACAGCAGCAGACAGAAGACCGCGACGGCCGTGCACCACCGCGCCGGCAGCCGCTCGGTGAGACAGAGCACCCCGGCGGCCAGGACGACGGCGCAGAGCACGATCACCAGCGGCCGGGACGGGGCCGACCAGACGGCGCCGTCTCCGGAGAGAGAGAAGTGGAACAGCGCGGGTCGTGCCGTACGGCCGCTCAGTGCGAAGCCCAGCAGTGCGAGTAGACCGAGTACGACGATCGTCACGCCGGCGGCCACATGCCGCGGGTAGCGCGCCCGGCGTACGGTGGTCGCCGTGACGGCGAGGCCGTTGGACAGACCTGACCATGCGGAACGCCCGCGGTCCTTGAGCCGGAAGATCGCCCGGGTGAGCCGGGGCGCGGCGACGAAGATGACGATGAGCGCCTGGATGACGGTGACGATGTCGCCCGAGACGCCCGCCTGGGCCTGCACGGTGGGCGCGCCCTGACGCAACGCGCCGAGCAGGAGCCCGGCCGCGACCGTCCCGGCCGGGGAATTCCGCCCGAGCAGCGCGACCGTGATCGCGTCGAAGCCGACGTTGTTGTCGATCTGCGGTGTGACCGTGTACTGGGCGGCGCCGCCGAGCGCCAGCAGGGTTCCGGCGAGGCCGGTGAGGGATCCTGCCAGGGCCATCGCCGTCATCGTCGTCCGGGGGACGTTCATGCCCGCGGTCCGTGCGGCCGCCGGGTTGGCCCCGACCGCCCGCAGCCTGAAGCCCAGTCCGCTGTGGGCGAGCAGCCACCACACGCCCGCCGTGGCGGCGAGGGCGAGAATGATGCCGAGGTCGACCGGGAGGCCGGAGCCGAGAAGACGTGGCAACCGAGCCGACCCGAGGATGAGTTTGCTGGTCTGCGGATTGTCCGGGGACTGGACCGTGCTTGTCTGTATCAGGAAGGCCAGGCCGAAGAGCGCGACGTAGTTGAGCATGATGGTCGTGATGACCTCGTGCGCTCCGGTGCGGGCCTTGAGGAATCCGGCGAGGAAGCCCCACAGCGCACCGGCCGAAATCCCGGCGGCCAGCGCGACGACCAGGTGCAGGCCGACGGGCAGGTGCCAGGCGAACCCGACGTATCCGGCGGCCATGGCACCGGCGATCACCTGGCCCTGGCCACCGATGTTGAACAGCCCGGCCCGGAAGGCGAGCGAGATGCCCAGGCCCGCGCAGATCAAGGGGGCCGCCGTGTAGACCGTGCCCGCGATCGGCGCGAACGAACCGGTCCCGTCGTATACGGCGCCCTGGAACAGCGCCGAGTAGGTGTCGCGGACGGTGTACCAGGCGTCCTGGAAGGTGTCGGTGGGATGCTGGAAGAAGTAGCCGAGGTCGGTCCGCACGACGGGGGCGGAGAGCGCGATGAACAGCCCCCCGATGAGCAGGGCCAGCACGACCGCGAGCACGGTCACCAGCCAGCCGTCGCCTCGTGGCATCCGTGGCAGCCGGGCGCGGATCCGCCGGGGCCGGACCGCGAGGTCGGTCGTCGTCTCGGGCGTCGTCTCGGTCGTCATCGGGGATTCTCCTGTTCGGCCGTGCCGCCGGCCATCATCAGACCGATCTCGTCGGACGAGGCGCCGGCCCCGAACTCCCCGATGATCCGGCCGCGGTACATGACGGCGATCCGGTCGGCGAGCGCACGGACCTCGTCGAGCTCGGTGGAAACGATCACTACCGGGGTGCCCCGGTCCCGTTCGGCGACGATCCGCCGGTGAATGAACTCCTGGGCGCCGACGTCCACGCCCCGGGTGGGCTGCGAGACGACCAGCAGCCGCAGGGGCCTGGACATCTCGCGTGCCAGGACGACCTTCTGCTGGTTGCCGCCGGACAGGGTGCTCGCCGGCGCCGTCGCGTCGGCGGGCCGGATGTCGTACTCGGCGATCCGCGCTTCGGCGTTGGCGCGGACGGCGCCCAGCTTCAGGCGCGGCCCGCGCGCGTACGCGGCGGAGTCGGTGAGGTCCAGGACCAGGTTCTCCGCGATCGTGAACGACCCGACCAGTCCGTCGTGCTGACGGTCCTCCGGGACGAATCCGATCCCCGAGGCGAGCACCTCGTGCGGGGTGCGCCCCACCAGTTCGTCGCCGTCCAGCAGGACCGAGCCCTCGGTCGGCGTACGCAGGCCCAGCAGCGCCTCGACCAGTTCCTCCTGGCCGTTGCCCTGGACACCGGCGAGTGCGACGATCTCGCCCGCCCGGACGTCCAGGTCGACGCCGTCCACGCTGACGCGGCCCCGGTCGTCCCGCACCGACAACCCGGCGATGCGCAACGCGTTCCCGCCCGGCGCGGCCTGCGCCTTGGACACCGTCAGCCGGACGTCCCGGCCGACCATCATCGCGGCCACATCCTGTTCGGACGCGGTGACCGGCGCTTCGCCGATCACCCTGCCCCGGCGGATGACCGTGATCCGGTCGGCCACCGCGCGGACTTCGCGCAGTTTGTGGGTGATGAACACCACCGACGTGCCCTGCGCACGCAGCGTCCGCATGATCCGGATCAGGTCATCGATCTCGCGTGGGGTGAGCACCGCCGTCGGCTCGTCCAGGATCAGCACCCGGGCGTCTCGCATGAGGGCCTTGAGGATCTCCACCCGCTGCTGCACACCGACCGGCAGGTCCTCCACCAGGCTGTCCGGGTCGACGTCCAGGCCGTACCGGTCGGAGAGTTCGCGGACCTTCGTGGCGGCCTCGGCGCGGGACAGCCGCCCGAAGGGGCCCGAAGTCTCCTCGTGCCCGAGCATCACGTTCTCGGCGACGGTGAAGACCGGGATCAGCATGAAGTGCTGGTGGACCATTCCGATCCCGGCGGCGATGGCATCCGAGGGGCCGTGGAAGGTCCGGGCAACGCCGTCGATGAGGATCTCGCCCTCGTCCGGCTCGTACAGCCCGTAGAGGACGTTCATCAGGGTGGACTTCCCGGCCCCGTTCTCGCCGAGCAGGGCGTGGATCTCACCCGGTTCCACCGTCAGGTCGATCGCGTCGTTGGCGGCGAGCGGGCCGAACCGCTTGGTGACGCCGCGGAGTTCGAGCTTCACGGCTGCGACTTGGACGTGATCGTGATCGCCCCGGAGCGGATGTCCTTGCCGACCTTGGCCACCTCGTCCTGGAGCGCTTGCGGGACCTTCGAGGCGAAGTCGTGGTACGGCGACAGGCCGGTGCCGCCGTTGGCGAGCGTGCCGACGTAGTCGCCGGTGCCGTAGTTGCCCGCGGCGCCCCCCTTCACCGCGGTCTGCACGGCCTGTGAGATGCCCTTGTAGGTGGTGGTCAGAAAGACATCGCAGTACTGGGGCGCGGCGACACAGCCGTCGGTGTCGACCCAGATCACGGCCGCCTTGCCGCCGGACGCCTGGGCGGCGGCAGCCGTACCGAGGCCGGTCCCGCCGGCGACCGGGTAGATCACGTCAGCGCCTGCCTGGATGAAGTTCTTGGCCAGCTGCGAGCCCTTGGTCTGGTCGGTGAACGTCCCGGCGAAGCTGCCCTTGCGCGTCTTCTCGTCCCAGCCGAGCACGTGCACGCTCTTGTGGTGCGCGTTGTTGTAGTAGTGGACGCCCTCCCAGAAGCCGTCCATGTACGCGGTCACCGGGGCCAGATCCTGCCCGCCGTAGGTGGCGACCTCGCCGGTCTTGGAGTATCCGGCGGCGAGGTAACCCGCCATGAACGCGGACTGTGCGGTGTTGAACAGCAGCCCCTGGACGTTCTTCTTGTCCCCGGTGTTGTCGATGATCGCGAAGTGCTGCTTCGGCGACGCCTTGGCCGCGCCGGTCGTCGCGTCGGCCATCGCGAAACCGACGGTGAAGATCAGGTCGCACTTGACGGACTCAAGCGCGGTGATGTTCCTGGCGAAGTCGCTGGAGGTGGCCGAGGACAGGTACTGGACGTCGGCGGTGCCCGCCTTCTGCAGTCCCTGCCACACCGACTGGTTGAACGACTTGTCGTCGACACCGCCGGTGTCGGTGACCATGCACGCCTTGTATCCCGAGGTGCTGCCGGTCGATCCGGCCTGGGTGGTGGTCTGCTTGGTGCCGCAGGCCGCGAGCGTGAGTACGAGGCTCGCGATGCCGATGGCCTTCGTGGATGTCGGTTGCATGGTGGTAAGTCCCTCGGGTTGCAGGTGTGCTGCGATGGTTACGGCGGCTTGGGCGCCTGGCTTGGTGACGGCCGGGGCCGCGGGCCGGCAGGCGGCGACGAGGGCGTCGGTGAGGGAACGGGTGGCGAACCGGGCAGTAGGCACCCGGTCGCGGCCGATCACGAGGCCGACGTTGACGCTGCTCACAGTGCTGATCCGGGTCATCGACGTGTCCTCGGCCGAAGGAGCGCATCCATCAGACGTCCGCGCAGCGCGTCCTCGTCCACCGACCAGACGACTGTGACGGCCGACCACGAGGTGTCGGTGTAGGGCGGCAGATCCTCGTCGGCCCGGCGATCCACGACGCTCATGCCCCGGGTGTACGCGCCATGGAGTTCGACCGTCGTGCGGTGTGCGGAGACCTGGGCCAGCTCGGGCCAGACCGCGACGAGGAACGCACCGGTGTCGCCGAGTACGGGGTCCACCCGGTTCCAGGTCTTTCCCATCCCGGTCAGCAGGTTGCCGGCGAGCCGGGCGGCCGGTTCGGTGTGCTCGACGAGCTTTCGGACCTGTTCGGCGGGGACGGTCACGCTGTTGAACACGTCCAGCCCGTACAACCAGACGTTCGGCCCGGTCCGCAGGACGATCTCCGCGGCCTCGGGATCGTGGAAGAAGTTGAACTCGGCCGTAGCGTCGGAGTTGCCGCCCACGGCCGCGGATCCGCCCATCACCACGATCCGCCCGATCTTTTCCTTGACCTCGGGATAGCAGGTGAAGAGCACGGCGAGGTTCGTCAGGGGGCCGGTCGCCACCACGGTCACCGGACGGTCGGCGGCGGTGAGCGTGGTCCGGAGCAATTCCACCGCGTGGAGCGGCACGGCCGCCCGCGAGGTCTCCGGCAGCGCTATCCCGCCCAGCCCGTTGTCGCCGTGCACCCAGGACGCGTCGGGGGTCGGCTGGGCGAGCGGTACGGGGCAGCCCCGAGCGACGGGCACATCCGGCGCGTCGGCGGCGTCCAGGACACCGAGGGTGTTGCGTACCACCGCGTCCACGCCGACGTTGCCGTCCACGCATGTCACCGCCAGGACCCGGACCCCGGGGATCCCGAAGGCCGTGAGCAGCTCGACCGCGTCGTCCGTCCCCGTGTCGCAGTCGATGATCACGTCGAGATCGGGGTGTTCCTGGTCCTGGATCGGCATTGGCGTGTCCTTGTTCGGCCTCGAGGTTGCTGCAGCGAAGAGGCGGTCGTCAGGGTGGATGGGAGAAGAGATAACCCTGTCCGGCACGTCCAGTCAAGCGCTTAACTGCACTCGTCTCACGGTCCGGGACATGCCGACGCGACACCGGGGATCGTGACGCGGGCTTGCGGGCAGCGCGGGGCGGGTACGGTCCGAGCCATGCGGGACCGAAAACTGCGAACACCAACCGGAAGAATTGATTGCCCGCCAGAAAATGCGCCGTCAATTAGCCTTGATATTCATGAGGATCAGAATTACGAAACCATCTTCTGAAATGGGCAATAAAGGACCCGACGGGCGGCGTGTGTCCATGAAAATTAATTCCAAAGAGAGGACTCCATCACCCCTGTAGCTGGATGAATGAAGGCTTGGCCAGGTCACGTGTCGGAATGAAGTAATTGGCGATCATTTCAGTGGGTGCGAATTGCATCGCATGCATGGTAAAATGCGCCAGTGGAGATCGTACGGAACTGCACATAAGCTGTATCCAAAAATACTGAGTAGAAATCGAAAGGGGGGACGGGGAAACGGGTCCGCACGGACACCGCGTCCCTGACGACCAATGGGCGGGCGAACCAAGGGCGTACGAAGGGTGACCGCGGCGGACGTGGCGAGTGCCGCCGGAGTCTCGACGGCGACCGTTTCGCTGGTGGTCAACGGGAAGGACGCGGGCCGCGTCCTTCCCGAGACCCGGCAGCGAGTCCTGGAAGAGGCCCACCGGCTCGGCTATGAGGTCGACCGACGGGCCAGGAGCCTGGCCACGGGCCGGTCCGGGATCGTCGGCTTCGTCTCGACCGGCCTGTCGAACCCGTTCTTCGCCGCCGTCCAGATGGGGCTGCTGGAGGAGTTCGACGACCGGCTCCAACTCCTGTCGATCGCCACGGAGATCGGACACACGACCGCGCGGCGGAATGTTGCCGCGCTGTTCGCCATCGGTGTTGACGGCATCATCATCGACGCGAGCGCGCTGGAGGCACTCGGCGAACAGCCGTCCGTCCCGGCCGTGCTGCTCGACTCGCCCAGAGGTCCTTCCGGCCTGGTGCGGGTCAACTTCGACCTCGTGTCAGGCGCGGAGGCGCTGGCGGCACACCTGCTGGAGCGCGGGCACCAGCGGATCGGCTACCTTCAGTCCGACCAGCAGACCGACACATTCGCCCTCCGATACGAGGCGTTCGAGGCACGAATCCACGCCGGTGGCGGGGTTCTTTCGAAGGCTTCGTCGGGCAACACCATCGAGGCTGCTTCTGAGCGCTTGCTCAAGCTGTGGGGCGAGTGGGATGCCCTGGGTGTAACGGCGATCGTATGCGCCAGCGATGTCATGGCTTACGGCGCGCTCCAGGCGCTCCGAACACTCCAGGTCGCCGTACCCGGCAGGGCCGCGCTGGCGTCCTTCGACGACCTGCCCACTGCCGCCCTGCTCGAGCCTTCGCTGACCTGTGTCCGGCTGCCCGCGCGCGAACTGGGCCGACGGGCCGCCACCGAGTTCCTCGACGTCCTGTCGGGACGGACCGAGGCCCGCGAAGTGATCCTGCCGACCGAACTCGTCGTTCGCGCCTCCACCCATCGGCGACTTGGAGCTTAGCCTCGCCGTCTCGGTTGTCCACGATGGCCTCGTCGCCGTCGGCGAGCATCACCGCCAGGTCGCTGGCGATCCGGCCCGGATCATGCCCGGTCCCGCGCGGCCGAAGCTGCCTGAGGGCGGCGGAGTACGCGGCGGTCAGCCCGGTGGCATCGGCAAGATCCGCCGGCAAGCGTGCCCCGGCATGACCGACCACCCCCGAACCATCGGCGCGGTACGGGCTTACGGTCGCCGGATGACTCGGCAGCGGGGGGTCCGTACGCTGACGGCGGAAGGCCGCCCTCATCAAGCAGGGCGCCGACGGCCGCGGGGCGGCACGCGCAGCGCTGTTGGCCGAAGGCGCCCACGGGCCGCCGGTACGGATGCCATGGACAGGTTGACCGCGTCCACGAACTCGCCTGTGGGCTCGCGCAGTGCAGCAAGTGCTTTCCGGCGCGCGTCCCGCCGCTCCTGCCGTGCCCGGCGCACTGCTCCTGACACCAAGGCTTCCCGAAGTTCCAGGATCCCGAACCGCTGTGAACGGTGGTCGGCCTCGGCATGGAACTCGCGGATGTCTGGCTCTGGCTTCCCTGCTTTCAGGGCCTCGTCCTGCTCCCGGCGGACGGCCTCAAGGAAGTTTGGGGCTTCGCGGTCATCGTCCACGTGCTCAATGCCCAACTCCGCGGCGAGCGCCTCAAATCGCTCCGCGCTTTCCCGGAGGCAGTCCATGATCTTTTCATCGCTTGTCTAGGGCGCGACGGGGTTGTACAGCACCGCCATGGCGCGGTGGGCGAGCTCCTCTTGAGCCTTGCGCTGCTGCTTCGCGGTCCCGGCCTTGCGGCAGGCGTCGACAGCGTCCAGGAAGACACCCGCAGTTTCCAGCCTCTGGTCAGCGTAGGAGCTGTGCACGGCCGTTCGGGAGCTGAGATGAGCGGACCGCAGCGCGTAGACGGACGTGACGCGGCGCCGACCATGGGCCCGAGGATGGTGACGTCTGAGGTCATGTCTGCCATGGTCCGCGCCGGGAGGGTGCGGCTCGTGCCGTTCGAGGTGGTTCAGAGGGTTCCCTCGGGCAATGGCCCCTGACCTGCACAGAAGCGCAGTTCAGGGGCTCATCGCAGAAGAGGGTGTAGTCGGGGGCTGTCGGTTTTCGAGGTCGCCTGCACGGATTTCCACGCTCGGCTGCACTCCTGTCCGGGCGCGACGAGACGTGCGCCGGGGAACGAGCTACGCACCGGCGCTGCCATCGCGCAGGGAATGGATCATGCTCTGCAGGATCCGGAACGCGCCTGACTGCTCGGTCTCGGTCATGCCGGCCAGCATTCTGACCTCGACGGACCGGACCGCTACGGTCGCCTTCTCGAGGCTCCGTCGGCCGCGAGGCGTGAGCCGCGTGGGAAGAACCTTCCCGACGGGTGCCTCCGCGGGCCTGGTCACGTAGCCCTCTCGTTCCAGGGTCTGGAGCAGCACGTTCATCGACTGCCGTGTCACGAACGCGCCACGCGCGAGCTCGGAGTTCGACAAGCCCGGTCGTTGAGCCAGCAGTTCGAGGCAGGAGTAGTGCGTCACGCTCATCCCGAGTGGCCGCAGTACCTCCTCCATGGCTGTGCGGAGGACGCTCGACGCCTCTTTCAGCAGGTAGCCCAGTGACGTCTCCAGGTCGACACCATCTTGATGCATGTCAGCATTCTGACATAGATTGACCTGTGTCAGAAAGCTGACACGAAAAGAAGGAGCATCATCATGCCCGCCACCGGCCCCGACTTCATCTCGCTCCAGGCGCGCGACCTCGACGCTTCGCAGGCGTTCTACGAGCAGTACCTCGGCCTCGTCCGCTCGCAGGCCGGACCTCCGCACGCCGTCGTCTTCGAGACGAAGCCGATCGCGTTCGCACTCCGCGACGTCGTTCCCGGCACCGATCTCGCATCCGTTGCTCAGCCCGGCATCGGTGCCGCGATCTGGTTCCACGCCACAGACGTCCAGGCCATTCACGATGCTCTCGTCGCCGACGGTCACACCATCGTCTCCGCGCCGATCGACGGCCCCTTCGGTCGGACATTCACCTTCGCCGACCCCGACGGCTACCAGGTCACTCTCCACGACCGCGCCTGATACGCCCAACGCCACCGGACGATCACCGGTCCCCGAAGAGCGCGGTTGCGCCCGAGGCGCGAGAATCCGGGCGACATTCATTGGCTCTTGACTCTGAAGCTCCAACATTGACGCTGTCGGACGTAGCGGGCCGTGGTGTCGTAGGGCGAGACGATCGCCGAGGAGGAGGGTGGTAGCCCGCCGTCGTCGGCGGTCCGCCGGCGCAAGCGGCCTGCCGGGCGCGGCGCTGGCCCCGGCCGGTACCCGGATCGACCCCGTGCTGCTCGGCCTGGCCGCCGCCTGCGGCCACGACACCCTGTCGATACGACCGCGCCCCCGCGTCCGCGTCCTGGTCACCGGCGACGAACTCACCCACACCGGCCGTCCCGGCTCCGGTCAGGTCCGCGACGCCCTCGGCCCGCTGCTGCCGTCGCTTGTCCACACGCTCGGCGGCGTGGTCGCCGACCTGCACCACGTGCCGGACCGCCCCGCAGACTCACTCGCCGACGCTGTGCGCCGCACACCATACGACTCGGGCGTGATCGTCGTGACCGGCTCCACGTCGGTCGGCGTCACCGACCAGCTGCGCGCCTTTCTGGACGGGGACGGCGACGCCCGGTGGGTCGTGGACGCGGTCGCCTGCCGCCCAGGACATCCCCAGCTCCTCGCCCAACTCCCGGACGGCCGCTGGATCTTGGGTCTGCCCGGCAATCCGTACGCCGCCCTGGCCGCCGCCCACACCCTGCTCGCCCCGCTGCTGACCGGTCTCGCCGGACGCCCGCTGCCCGCCCTGCCCCGCATCCCGCTGGCCGGAGACACCCGTATCGCCCCGGGGCGTACCCGCCTGGTCCCGGTGATCTGGGACGGCGTCACCGCTCGTGCCGTGGGTGGTCACAGGTCGGCGTTCCTGCGCGGCGCGGCCCTCGCGGACGCGTTGGCCGCCGTACCGCCGGACTGGCAGCCCTGCACCCCGGTGCCCGTGATCTCGCCGGCGGGATGAGGCGAGCCCCGGCACCAGGCTCGCGTCGAAGTGGCGGTCCCTGTCAGTGCCCCCGCAGTGCGGCCCGGTCGGTGTCGTCCCACTGGGCCGGGGTGCCGGCGCTGACGAGTGCGGCGAAGCCGCCGGGCATGGCGCCGCCGTCCTCGGCCATGATGGTGACGGTGTAGAGGCGCTCGGTGGCGGAGGTGTTCTCGATGCGGTGCACCGAGCCGGGCGGCAGGACGAGGACGTCGCCGGGGCCGATGGGTACGGAGTGTTCGTCGCTGTGGGCGATGCCGTGTCCGGTGAGGACCACGAAGATTTCGGTGGAGTCGGGATGGGAGTTGTCGGGCTGCGCGCCGCCGGGTTCCCAGACTTCGTAGAAGACGCTGGCCGGTGATCCGTCGGCGGGGCCGGCCAGGAGGGCGAGCCGGACGGTGTCGGCCGGAGAGATCAGCTGCGGTACGACCTGGTCGAGGTGGCGCAGGGTCGGGGCGGTGGCCATGCGGAGTTCTCCTCGAAGCGGTCGGCGGCGGTGTTCAGCGCGTCGAGCAGGTCGGGTGTGGAGGCGGTGAAGCCGTAGCACTGGCGGGTGTTGTAGATCGTCGCGTCGTGGCAGTACGACGGTGAGGTCGTGGCGGATGCGTCGGTGAGCATGACGACGTCGTAGCCGAGGCAGGCGGCGTCGATGAGGGTGGCGTACACGCACTGGTCGGAGTTGACCCCGGCGAAGATCAGCGTGTCCACGCGGAGGTTGCGCAGGATGCTGTCGAGGGGTGTGTCCCAGAAGCCGCTCATGCGGTACTTGTCGACGTGGATGTCCTGCTCCTCGGTGACCAGGCCGTCGACGAGGGCGGCGCCCCAACTGCCCTTCGTGAGCACGCGGGAATCGGTGCCGGGCGTGCGGGAGCCGATGCCCTCGCCGGTGCCTGAGGGGTCGTAGACGTGTGTCACGCCCGGTGGGAGGTTTGCCTGGTCGGGGCGGTTGCCCCAGTTCAGCCAGATCACGGGGATGTCGGCGGTGCGGGCGGATGACACGGCCTGCGCGCTCAGTTCGACCGCCGTCGCGAGCACCGATACGTCTACGCCGATGCCGGCCAGCCAGCCGCCCGGTGTGCAGAAGTCGTTCTGGAGGTCTACGACGATCAGGGCGGTGTGGGACGGATCGAGGACGAGCGGGGTGGGTTCGGCGCGCAACTCCGCTGAGCGGGACGGGAGTTGGGGCCGGTGCAGGTCGATGTGCGGGCCGGGGAACTGCCAGCGGTTGCGGTGGCGGGGCAGAGAGGCGGTCATGCGGGGGTCTCCAGTGCGGCGGCGAGGGTGAACAGGCCGTGGTCGGTTCCTGGTGCGCCGAGCAGGCACAGGCCCGCCGGGCGGCCCTCGGCGGAGCGCAGCAGGGGCAGTGAGAGGGCGGGTGCGCTGGCGAGTCCCGCGAGGCAGGTCATCCGGAGCGTCGCCGCGCGCTCGGCCTCGATCTGATCGCCCGACGAGTTGCGGGCCGGGGCTGGGCCGGAGGCCGAGGGGATGGCCAGGATGCTGCCCGAGAGCCATTCCCCGAGCTGCTTGCGTGCTTCAGCCGTCAACTCCCGTGCTGCTGCCGCCTGTTCGTCAGTGATCTCGGATGCCTGGGCGAAGCGGGTGGCCACGTCGGCGCCGAGCGCACCCGGGTGCGCGGTGATCCATCCGCCGTGGGCCTGCCATGCCTCCCACGCCTGTACGGTGCGGAACGCGGTGAACCAGCGTTCCAGCACGTCGTGCGGAAGGTCCACGGTTTCGGCCGGCGGGAGCTTTCCGGCGGCGGTCAGGTTCTCGACGGTGGTCGTGAATGCCTCCCGCACATCCGCTCTGGCCAGGGCTTCGACCTCGGGCAGACGGACGGTACGGGCTACGGGCACGGCCCTGTCGCCGTCGTCGGGGAGCAGGGTCCGGGCGACGGTGGCGGAGGTACGTACGTCCCGGGTCAGCCAGCCGACGGTGTCGAAGGATCGGGCCAGGGGCAGGACGCCGGCGGTGCTGATCGCGCCGTGCGTGGTGCGCAGACCGACCAGGCCCTGGTACGAGGCGGGGACCCGGATGGACCCGGCGGTGTCGGTGCCGAGCCCGACCGCCGCCTGGCCGAGGGCCACCGCGCTCGCCGGGCCGCTGCTGGACCCGCCGCTGACGCGGCCGGGCGCGGCCGGGTTCGGTGGGGTTCCGTAGTGCGCGTTGGTGCCGGCGAGGCTGTAGGCGAACTCGTCGGTGCGTGCGATGCCCACCACGTGTGCCCCGGCAGCCAGCAACGCGCTTACTGCGGGCGCCGATTCGGCCTGCGGGCGCTGCTCGGCCAGCCATGCGGGAACCCCGGCGCCGATGGGCTGCCCGGCGACCGCGAACAGATCCTTCACGGCGACGCCGATGCCGTCCAGCGGGCCCTGCGTGTCGGCGGACACCAGTGGATCGCCGATCGCCCGCCAGACCGTCGTGTCGAAGGGAGCCGCCGGGCCGGCCGACTTCGGTACAGCAGGCAGGCTCACATGGGCGGCAGCGACCGTCCAA
The DNA here is from genome assembly GCF_043200035.1 of Streptomyces sp. NPDC048504. NCBI lineage: Bacteria > Bacillati > Actinomycetota > Actinomycetes > Kitasatosporales > Streptomycetaceae > Streptomyces > Streptomyces sp. NPDC048504. Next base: position 176,408 of record NZ_JBICXA010000011.1, on the reverse strand, counting down.
CGGTCCCCGGTCAGGCGCCACAGTTGTGTCTGCAGGCCGGTGGCCTCGCCGTCTTCGGTGCGTGCCATCACCAGTACGGCGTCGTCGGCGATGACCTGTACGTGCAACTGGGCGACTCGCCGCGTGGGGATCCTGGCGCGCGCGGACCGGAATCCCGCGATCGCCTCATGGCCGACGAGCAGCGCCTGCCCGTCGCCCCTGAGGGTGTGCGGGCCCGGCATGAACAACTCGTCGAGCGTGTCCCGGTCGTTGGCCAGCAGGGCACTGTCGTAGCGCCAGAACGCCTCCAGCAGACCCGGCGGTGTCCCGACGGGCGCGATCAGCTGGCACTCTTCGTTCTTCTCGGGCGCGCTCATCGCCATGCCCGTCCTTCCACCCGTGCGAAATCGGAGAGTCTGATCCGAGCGTGCACGCCCTTGACCACGTCGACGACCTGGGAGATGTCGAAGTCGGTCGCCGCGCTGAGGTAGGCGTACGCCAGCTCGTGATCCATTCCGAAGGATGCCCGGAGGAGTTCCAGCGCGTTACGCGCGCACTTGGCGACCGCCTCGTCGAGGTCGGTGTCCAGGCCGGTCGGTACGAGAAGGTCCGCGGTCCGCGCTATCGGGCCGCGTGCGTCACCGAACAGTTCGGCGGCGCGCTGCCGGGGGATCACGTCGATCGTCAGGGTGGCGCGCAGCGGTGCCTCCAGCGCCGTCAGCGAGATCTCGCCGTTGCCCTGGGCGAAGTGCGGGTCGCCGACGTAGAAACCGGCGCCGGGTACCTGGACCGGCAGGTACAGGGTGCTGCCCGCTTGGAGCAGCGAGATGTCGATGTTCCCGCCGTGTTCGCCGGGCGGGGTTGAGTGCAGTCTCGCGGATCCGGGGGTGGCCACGCCCATCAGACCGAGGAACGGCGCGATCGGGAAACGTACGACGCGATCGGTGGAGCCGGTCGTCAGCGGCAGGGTGGCCTGCGGGGCGGAGATGCCGTCGACCGCGTCGAGTACCGGGCAGAAGATGCTCGTCAGCGGTCCGTCGGTGGGGAAGACACCTGGTAGCAGGCCCTTGTTGTGCCTGCTGGAGATCACGCCGTAGGCGGTGCGTGGCACCAACTCGTCCACCTGTACGGCGAGATAGTCGCCGACCGCCGCGCCGCGCACCTCGATCGGGCCGGTGACGACATGCGGCCCGTCTGCCGGGGTGTGGGTGCCGTTGGTGGCGATCGCGACGGTGTCGGCCAGGACGTCGTGGCCCGGGACGCCGTGGTTGCCGAAGAAGGTGACCGGGTCCCGGCCCTGGTCCTCCAGGATGCCTTCGTGGCTGACGGTGTCGATGGAGACCTGTTCGCCCGGGTCGACGGTGAGTACGGGTGCGTCTTCGGCGCAGGGCAGACGGCCCCACAACGTCGTCGACACCGTGGCACCGAGGTGCTGGCGTGCCGCGGTCGTCATCGTTCCTCCAAGTGCTTTCACTTTCAGCTGTCTTGACGGGCTTGCCGGGGCGAGCGGCGTGCTCACCGGGCGGTTCCGTCCAAGGCCGGGAACGCGAACGCCTGGACCTCCAGCAGTGCTTCGGCCAGCAGCTCCGTCCAGTGCCCGACGATCCGCTTGCCGGTGTCCGCGGCGGCTCCGGTGGGGTCGCCGACGACGCCCGAGGCGGAGACGTCGTCGATCAGCCACGCGGTGGGCACCGCGCCCTCCAGCGTGAGGTGCCGCTGTGCCGCGTACAGCTCACCGACTCGCAGCCCGTCGGCAACTGCCTTGTCCAGACGTACGAGTTCGGGTGCCAGGGCCAGCATCAGCGACGTCTCGACGAACCCGCCGTGGATGCCGAACGGGTCCGGGTCCTCGACCCCGTCGGGCAGCGGGAACCGCGACGGCATGACCGGGAACACCTCCAGGCCGAAGTGGTGGCGGATGTCGCGGGCGACCACGTCGAGCAGGCTCGGCTGGCCGCCGTGCCCGTTGACGAAGACGAGCTTGCGCACCCCGCTCCTGGCCAGAGACTCGCCGAGGTCCATGCACATCGCCTGCAACGTCGCCGTAGACATCGCGATCGTGCCCGCCCGGCCGAGGTGTTCGGTGGACTTTCCGTAGTGCAGGGTCGGCAGGACCCACATGTTCGCTGCCTCGCCGAGCCGCTCCACGGCCGTACGGGCGATGACCTCGGCCACCAACGCGTCGGTGACCAGCGGCAGATGGGGCCCGTGCTGCTCCACCGCGCCGATCGGCTGGATCACCACGGCACTGTCCTTGGCGAGGCCCCGGACGTCCTCGGTGGTCAACTCGGCCCACAGATATGGGTACTTGCTCACGATGATGACTCCTCGCTATTCGTCGGTCGGCAGCGCGGACTCGTGCCACTTGCCGAGCAGGTACCTCTCGACCAGGACGACGACTCCGAACAGCAGCAGCGACACGACGCTCGCGCCGATGACCGCCAGGAACAGCTGGGGGGTACGCAGTTGCACCGCGCTCTCGGTGATGACGTATCCGAGGCCGCCCGCGCCGCCGCCGACGCCCGCCACGAACTCACCGACGATCGCGCCGATCACCGACGCGCCGGCGGCCACCCGCAGGCCGGTCAGGATCGCCGGCAGCGCTCCGGGCAGCCGCAGGAACAGCAGCTGCACCCGGGGCGGCGCCCCGGCCATCGTGTACAGCTGCACCAGATTGCGGTCGATGGACTTGAGACCCTGGAGGGTGTTGGCCGCCACCGGGAACAGCGCGATCATGGCCGCCACCAGGGTGTTCGTCGCTATCCCCGGGCCGAGCCAGACTACGAACAGCGGTGCCACCGCCACGATCGGGATCGTCTGGAGCAGGATCAGATAGGGGTAGAGGCTGCGTTCCATCAGCCGCCAGCGCGCCATCACCAGCGCACTGAGCACGCCCGCGAAGGCCGCGATCACAAAGCCCATCACGGACTCGCGCAGTGTCACCCAGGTCGGTTCGCCGAGGGTGTTGAACTCATCGGTGATGGTGCTCGCCATCGTCGCCGGTGAGGGCAGCATGTAGCCGGGAACGCCGAAGGCGACGATCACCAGCTGCCACAGGCCGACCCCGACCGCGAACGCGCCGACCGGAGGCAGCACGGTCTTCAGTGCCAACGACCGCCACCGGCGCGGCGATTGCTGTGCGGGGGCCGTCTTCGGTAGTTCCGGGGCGTCGATCACCGTCATATCCCGGTACCTCCCAGCATCGTCGAGATCTCGGTACGCAGCTCGCGCAGCGCCTTGTCGTCCCGCGCGGTCTCGGGGTCGGGCGTGGGCGGGCTGGGGGAGCGGAAGACCTGCTTGAGATGGCCGGGCCCGGTCCCCATCACCGCGATCTGATGCCCGAGCCGGACCGCCTCGGGGATGGAGTGCGTGACGAACATGACGGTGACCTGGCGGGTGCGCCACAGACTGATCAGTTCGGCGCCCATCTTCTCCCGGTTGAACTCGTCCAGCGCCGCGAACGGCTCGTCCATCAGCATCAGTTCGGGCTCGCTGGTCAGTGACCGGGCCAGCGACGCGCGCATCTTCATGCCCCCGGACAACTCGCGGGGATACGCCTTCTCGAACCCGCGCAGGCCGACCAGGTCGATGGCGTCCTGCGCCCGTTGCCGGCGCTCCGGCCGGGGCACGCCCTGCAGTTTGGCGACCAGTTCGACGTTGGCCCTGACCGACCGCCAGGCCAGCAGGGTCGGGTCCTGGAACACGTACGACATCCGCTCGGTGCGCCGGATCAGGCTGCCGTTGCTCGGTGCGGTCAGGCCGGCCGCCATTCGCAGCAGCGTGGACTTGCCGCACCCCGACGGGCCGACCAGCGCGGTGATCTCCGCCCGTGGCAGGCGCAGCTCGATGGGGGCCAGCGCCCGGAAGCCGCTGCTGTAGACCTTGTCCGCCCCGTCGAACGAGACCAGCGGACCGGGACCGACCGCCTGCTCCTCGACACGGTTCTCCACACGGACTGCACTCATACTGCGTCGCTCCTTCCGGGCACTCACGGAATCAGTAGGAACCGGCCGGCGCCGCGGGCAGGGACGCGGGTGCGGCGACCTTGGGCAGCAGTGAGGCGTCGTAGAGGTCGCTCGCCTTCGGCGTGCTCTTGAGCTGGCCGAGCTGCTTCATCTGGTCGATGAAGGTCGTCCAGCGCTGCGGCGTCATGGCGCCGAGCTGCTGCTTGCCCTCGCCGGCGATCACGTACTTGCGCTGCTTGTCCCAGGCGTACCAGGCGGCCTGCGAGGTCAGTTGACTGTTCGCCTTGGTGATGGCGGTGTTGGCCGTCTTGGCGACCGACACCTTGCCCATGTAGTCCTGCCAGCCCTGCATGCTCGCCGCGAGGAAGTCGGTCAGCTCCTTGCGGTGGCTCTTCAGGTAGGACTCGGAGGTGAAGAAGATGTCGTTGTACGGGTTGAACCCGGAGGTGGAGAACGGGATGAAGTTGACCTTCACCCCGGCCTTCTGGGCCGTGTACGCCTCGTTCGTGGGCCAGCCCTGCTGGACCAGGCTGTCCTTCTTCAGGAAGTTGGCGATGGAGCCCTGGTACGCCTGGGTCGAGAACGTGATGCCGGTCTTCTTCTTGACCCACTCCGGGCCGAGTTGACCGGTCTGCACCACCCAGGTCTTGCCGCCCATGCCGGCGAAGGACGTGATACCGGTGCTGGCGTGCACCATCACGCCCACCGGGTTGTCCTGGTAGAGGGCGCCGATCGCGACGACCGGGATGCCCTGCTCGCGTGCCTGGATGAGACCGGCGGCGTCGGTGAACCCGACCTGGGCGCGGCCCGCCGCGACGAGCTGGGTGGCCGACACCTGCGGGCCGCCGGACTGCAGGGTGACATCGAGGTTCTTGGTCTTGTACAGCCCCTCCGCCTTCGCCGCGAAGAAACCGCCGCCCTCGGGATCGGCATACCAGGGAAGTACGAGCTTGAACGCCTTCGCCCCGCCGCCCGAGGAGGAGGCCGAGGACGACGCGCTGCTGCCGCACGCCGACACCGCGACCAGGGCCAGCGCCGTGGCACTCATGACGGATGTCTTCATGACTGATGTCTTACGGAACAGGCGCAGCCGTATGAACGGGGATGCGGATCTCATGGGTTGCTCATTTCGCGGAAGTGGCTGGTGGAGCCGGTTCAGAACGAGGGGTAGCTGCCCCTCGTCAGATTCGCGACGTCGGCGAGATGCGCCAGCATCGCGTCGCGGGCCGCGGCGCCATTGCCGCTCCGTACTGCGTCGAAGATCAGCTGATGCCCGTGGTGCGAGGACCGGCGGGCCTCGGCGGTCTCGTGCGAGAAGGAACGCACGGACTCCGTCCAGCTGTTGGCCAGGGAGTTGAGGGCCACCATCAACGGGTTCTGCGACGCCTGGGCCAGCAGCATGTGAAAGGTGATGTCGGCCTTCAGCGACTCCTCCGGCGACAACTCGCGGCCACTCGTCTCCAGCACCTGCTCAAGGGCGTACAACGTCGCTGTCGTCGCACGTTCGGCGGCCAGTTGCGCGAACTTCGGCTCGATCGTCTCGCGCAGTTCCGCGACATCGCGCAGCGTCCGCTCGGACTCCGACATCTCCCCGTACAGCGCCTGCGCGTGAGAGGGCACCTCCAGCACGATCGTGCCCCGGCCCGGCCGGCGCTCGATCATCCGCTTGGCCTCCAGCTCGTGCATCGCCTCGCGCAGCGACACCCGCGAGACCTTCAGCGCCTGCGCCAGCTCACGCTCCGGCGGCAGCTTGGTGCCCGGCTCCAGAGAACCGCTGCTGATCAGCGTCTCTATGTGAGCGACGATCTCGGAGCTCACACTCAGCGACCGACGCACGAACGCGTCGAACCCGTCCAAGAAATTCCCTCCCCGATCCTCCTACGGTCAGCTGGTCTGACCAACTGATGATGTGAACCGTAAGGACCGGTCCGGCGCGAGGGGAAGCCCTCCAAGTACTTGGCAACCAGACGTTTACGCAGGTCACATCGATGAAACATCGGGCCCGGAGGGCGCAACTCGCTTGCAGGTGCCGGAACGGGGTACGTACGGTCGGCGGCACGACGGACGAATCCATTCGCGCGGCGCGGCTGCTCGATGCCCAGGCCAAGGCCGCCGAACTGTTCGCCGAGATCGAGGTCCGGGGCCCGGTCGCCGCGGGCCGGGGCGACCGCGAGGTGAGCGACCACATCCGCGACCTGGCGAACGAGATGTTCGGGACCTCGCCGACCACCTGCGAGAGATGGCCGCCGCCGGCGACGAGAACTTCCAGCGGCACGTCGAGGAGGGCCATCTCGGCCTGTACGTAAGGGACATCGACTACATCCGCGACCACGCCGAGGTCTGGTCCCGCTTGGTCGTCGGACCGCGCGACCGGTGCACGGACCGCCTGTCCAGCCTTGTCTCTTCAGGGGCCAGACCCTTGCCAACTCCTTTGCAAAGCACCGCGCTTTGCAAAGTGGCGGATCATGAGACCTCGCCAGAGACCGACGCGCGAACACCATCGGTCGGGCTCGCCAAGCACGAGGTGCGTACGGCCCTGCTCGCGCTCCTGGCCGAGACGGGCACCCTGACCTCAACTGAGGCCGCCGCCCGCCTCGGCTACAGCTCCGGGCTGTGCTCCTTCCACCTGCGCCGACTCGCCCGCTACGGACGGATAGAGGAGGCCCCGCACAGCGGTGGCCGCGCCCGCCCGTGGCAACTGCGCCGGCAGACCCCGAAGGCACCCGTCACGGCTGGCGACGCCGCTGATACCGGATTCGACACGCCGGCCCGAGGGCTGGAGGACGAGAGCTACCAGCGCTGGCTGGGCCGCCGCGACCAGGCCCCGAACGAGTGGCGCGAGGCCGACGAGGCATTCAGCGCCATCGCTTACCTGACTCCACAGGAGATACAGGAGACGGCCGAGGCCATCCGCCAACTCCTCAGCCGCTATCAAGACCGGGACCACAACCCCGCCGCCCGCCCCGCCGACGCACTCCCCGTAGCTGCCGTCGCCCGGCTCTTCCCGCTGCTGCCCGCCGAGACGGAACAACCATGATCGGAACGCTGGACCGGCTCTACTGCTACCCGGTCAAGTCCCTGCTGGGCGAGCCGGTCACGGCAACGGAGGTCACCGCACAAGGTCTGGTCCACGACCGGCGGTTCGCCCTGCTCGACACGGAGACCGGCAAGGTCGCCAGCGCCAAACACCCCCGCCTGCGGCGCCGGTTACTGCTCCTGACCGCCGAACTCAGCGACGCGGCAGTCCAGATCACCGCGCCGGACGGCACGACCTGGCACTCCACCGACTCCGACACCGACGATCACCTGTCACGGTTCATCGGGCGTGGCGTGCCCCTCACCGACACCCCACCCGCCGACGCGACCGTGGACCGCGCACGCCCCGACGACCTCCTGCGCGGCATCCTGTCCGAGCTCTCCTCCATTCTGGAGGCGGCCGTCGACGACAAGCGGCTCGCGAGCAACCCGATGCACGCGAAGTCCGTGCGGTGGCCCAAGGCGACTCAGGAGCGCCGTGAGGCTTGGCTGCTGGGGACAGCGCTGCGAGTCCGCGACGTCATCAGCCCGCGCAACCGGATAACCGTCGTCCTCGGTCTGGGGTGCGGACTTCGCCAGGGCGAGGTATTCGGCTTGAGCCCGGACGACATCGACTACGCGAGGGGGGTCCTCCATGTCCGCCGCCAAGTCCAGGCGATCAAGGGGAGGCTGTACTTCGCCTTGCCGAAGGGGAAGAAGACCCGTGTCGTCGATATGCCCCCCTCGGTGGCCGAGGAGATCAAGCGTCATGTCGGAGTGTTTCCGCCGGTGGAGGTGGAACTCCCGTGGGGGAGGCCGGAGGGGCAGCGGAGGAAGTTCTCCCTGTTGCTCACGACGCGATTCGGCAACGCCATTGCGGTGAACACGTGGAACACCTACACGTGGAAGCCCGCGTTGGCCAAGGCCGGAATCATCCCGCCACGCGCCAAGGGCGCGAAGAAGTGGCAGTGGGAAGCGGCGCCGAAGGACGGCTTCCACGTGCTGCGGCACACCTACGCCTCCATCATGCTGGAGGCGGGAGAGTCCGTCGTGACCGTGGCTCGGTGGCTCGGGCACTCCTCGCCGGCGATCACCCTCGGTTACTATGCTCACTTCATGCCGGAGACCGGAAGCAAGGGCCGGACGGCCCTTGACGGACTGTTGGGGAGGCAGGGAGATCTGCATGGCAGTCGAAACTCCCCAGATTCTCCCCAGGGCTGATGACGGGCAATATCCACTCCTCGGCACTCCCAAGGCCGACTATGGATTGCAAGGCTGAAGAGTGAGGTGGCCTGAGAAAGTGCTGAGAGAGGTCACCGCGACCCGCTACGTCGAGCCCCTGCGCTCCGGCGGCTCCGTCCCCGGAGTCGTCGAGGCCGACGACCTCGGCACCTACGTCGTCAAGTTCACCGGCTCCGCGCAGGGCCGCAAGGCGCTGGTCGCCGAGGTGATCGTCGGGGAGCTGGCCCGCGCCCTCGGCCTGCGCTTCCCCGAGCTGGTGCTCGTGCACTTCGACCCGGCGATCGCCGACGAGGAACCCCACCAGGAAGTACGGGACCTGCACAGCGCGAGCGCCGGCCTGAACCTGGGCATGGACTTCCTGCCGGGCGCCCAGGACTTCACCCCGGAGGTCGCCGCGCGCTGCACGGTCGACCCGCTGGAGGCCGGGAAGATCGTCTGGCTCGACGCGTTGACCGTCAACGTCGACCGTACGGTGCACAGTTCGAACCTGATGATCTGGCCCACGCTCGGCATCGCGCCCCCGCGCCTGTGGCTCATCGACCACGGCGCCGCCCTCGTCTTCCACCACCGCTGGGACGGCGCCGACCCCGCGAAGTCCTACGACTTCCGCCATCACGCCCTCGGCCACTACGGCCCCGACACCCGTGCCGCCGACGCCGAGTTGGCCCCCAAGGTGACCGAGGAGCTGCTGCGCCGCATCGCGGCCGAGGTGCCGGACGCCTGGCTGGCCGGCGAACCGGGCTTCGCGACACCCGACGCCGTACGGGAGGCGTACGTCGCCTACCTCCACGCGCGCGTGGAGGCCTCCGCGGCCTGGCTCCCCACCGACTTCCCCAGCCGGGAGGAACGCGCCGCCGAGGAGGCCCTCCGCGCGGCGAAGACACAGCAGGGCCGCCCGAGTTGGCTCAAGCGGGTCCCCGACCTGCACGGCAAACCGGCGGCGGAACAGGATTGGTCGGTACACCTCGGATGACAGACGCCCTTACGGACAACCCCGTACAGCCGGAGCACCGCGTCCAGATCGAGTACTGCACCCAGTGCCGTTGGCTGCCCCGCGCGGCCTGGCTGGCGCAGGAACTCCTCACCACCTTCGAGACCGAGTTGACGGAACTGTCCCTGAAGCCCGGCACCGGCGGCGTCTTCGTCGTCCGCGTCAACGACGAGGTCGTGTGGGACCGCCGCGAGCAGGGCTTCCCGGAACCCACGGCCGTGAAGCAGCTCGTACGCGACCGAGTGGCCCCGGACAAGTCCCTGGGCCACTCGGACAAGTGAGCTGTTCCTGACGGTGGTTGAGGATCAGCCCTTGAGCTGCTCGTACGCCGGCAGCGTCAGGAAGTCCGCGTAGTCGTCGTCCAGCGCCACCTCCAGGAGGAGGTCGTGGGCCTGCTGCCAGTGGCCCGCGGCGAAGGCGTCCGCGCCGATCTCGGCGCGGATGTTCTCCAGTTCCTCGGCGGCAACCTTCCGCGCCAGCTCGGGAGTTGCCTTCTCGCCGTTCTCGAACTCGACGCCCGCGTTGATCCACTGCCAGATCTGCGAGCGCGAGATCTCGGCGGTGGCCGCGTCCTCCATCAGGTTGAAGATGGCGACCGCGCCGAGCCCGCGCAGCCACGCCTCGATGTAACGGATGCCCACCTGAACGGCGTTGACGAGTCCGGGGTACGTCGGCTTCGCGTGCAGCGAGTCCACGGCGATCAGGTCGGCCGCCTTGACGTCGACGTCCTCGCGCAGCCGGTCCTTCTGGTTCGGCTTGTCGCCGAGTACCGCGTCGAAGGAGGCCATGGCGATCGGCACGAGGTCCGGGTGGGCCACCCAGGACCCGTCGAAACCGTCCCCGGCCTCACGGTCCTTGTCCGCCTTGACCTTCTCGAACGCGACCTTGTTGACCGCCTCGTCCCGGCGCGACGGGATGAACGCGGCCATGCCGCCGATCGCGTGCGCCCCGCGCTTGTGGCAGGTGCGGACGAGGAGTTCGGTGTACGCCCGCATGAACGGGGCCGTCATCGTCACCGCGTTGCGGTCCGGGAGGACGAACTTGGGCCCGCCGTCACGGAAGTTCTTCACGATGGAGAACAGGTAGTCCCAGCGGCCCGCGTTCAACCCCGAGGCGTGGTCGCGGAGTTCGTAGAGGATCTCCTCCATCTCGTACGCGGCCGTGATGGTCTCGATCAGCACGGTGGCGCGGACGGTGCCCTGCGGGACGCCGACGTAGTCCTGCGCGAAGACGAACACGTCGTTCCACAGCCGGGCTTCGAGGTGCGACTCGGTCTTCGGGAGGTAGAAGTACGGGCCCTTGCCCAGGTCGAGCAGCCGCCGCGCGTTGTGGAAGAAGTACAGCCCGAAGTCCACGAAGGCGCCCGGGACCTGCTCACCGTCGACCAGGAGGTGACGCTCGTTGAGGTGCCAGCCGCGCGGCCGCATCACGACCGTCGCCAGCTCGTCCTCGGCCTTCAGGGCGTACGACTTACCGGAGTCGGGGTCGGTGAAGTCGATCGCGCGGGTGTAGGCGTCGATCAGGTTGAGCTGGCCCGTGACGACGTTCTCCCAGGTCGGCGCCGAGGCGTCCTCGAAGTCCGCGAGCCAGATCCTCGCGCCCGAATTGAGGGCGTTGATCGTCATCTTGCGGTCGGTCGGGCCGGTGATCTCGACGCGCCGGTCGTTCAGCGCGGCGGGGGAGGGGGCCACCTTCCAGGAGTCGTCCGCGCGGATCGCGGCGGTCTCCGGGAGGAAGTCGAGGGTGGAGGTGCGGGCGATCTCCGCGCGGCGCTCGGCCCGGCGGGCGAGGAGTCCGGCCCTGCGGGGCGTGAACCGGCGGTGCAGCTCGGCCACGAAGGCGAGGGCCTCAGCTGTGAGGACCTCGTCCCGCCGGGGCAGGGGCTCGGCGTCGACGATGACCGGCGAGGACGGCGCTGGTGCGGACATGAACTGTCACTTCCTTCAGCGTGGCACCGGGTGCCAGGTGACCCGGGTAGGGCTGGGGGCACCCGAGGGGCCGTCGGGCGCTTCTGAACAGTGGATACTAGTTTCCTCATCGTGGAAGTTCAATGGTTTGTTGACGTCGAGATTCTCCGGATCGAGCCAAAGTGGCGCTCAGTGCCACTCCACTCACTCAAGGTGGACGAGATCCGCCTCAGTGTCGATGTCGTACGGCTCCGCCGCATCTCCGCACTCGACGAGCGTGACCGCGTCCGCGTGCGCCTTGAGGTATGCCCGTGCCCCCCGGTCCCCGGTCGCGCTCCCGGCGATCCCGGCCCAGTGCGCGGCACCGAACAGCACCGGATGCCCGCGTACCCCGTCGTAGGCGGCCGAGACGAGCGAGTCCGCGTCCGTGAAGCCGGCCAGCACCCGCGCGACCGCCTCCGCGCCGATCCCGGGCTGGTCGACGAGCGACACGAGCGCCGCCCGCGCACCCGTACGCGCGAGCGAGTCGAGCCCGGCACGCAGCGAGGACCCCATTCCCTGCTCCCACTCCGGGTTCTCCACGACCACGCACCCGGTCAGCTCCGCCTGCTCTCTTACGGCGTCCGCGCGCGCCCCCAGGACCACATGGACGCGGGTGAGGCCGGCCGCGCGCAGCACCCCGACCGCGTGCTCCACGAGGGGCCGCCCCCGGTGCCGCAGGAGTGCCTTGGGCCGCCCGCCGAGCCGTCGGCCGCCGCCCGCGGCGAGCAGCAGCCCGGCGACCTGGTCTTCGTTTCGCGTCATGCCTCCTGCATACCTGACGCGGCGGCGACCGGACGGAATCCTCCTACTTAATTTCGGTCCATGGAGTGGCGCGCCCCGCACCGGGTGGCGTTTACTTGCCCGCGTCCCTCGGTGCCCGACCAGTGTTGCGGGGTGCGCGGCAGGACCACAAAGTTCTTGCGCACGAAGACGTGCGAGGGGGGAGAGCTGTGTTGCGGAGCTTGGGGCAGAGGTCAGTGACCGGCAGCGACGAGGATCCGAGGGTGGCGGAACTGCGGACCGCGGTGTCCCGGTTGCGTCGCGAACTCGCCGCGCATCCGGCCGAGTTCCCCGACCGTGTCATCGCCGAGGACGAACTCGCGGCGCTGGCCGCGATGACCATCGACGGCATCCCCGAAATCCCGCGCCTGCGCCGCTCGTTGCTCCTCATCGCCGGTGCGATCGGCTCGGTGAGCGCGCTCACGAGGGGCCTGACGGACGTACGCAACGCGGTGGACCTGTTCGGTCAACCCCGGGGCGGGCAGGGCTAGTTCACGGCCACACGGGCGCCGGGAACGGTTCCCCGGTAGCCCGTGTGCGTGCTGCTCCGGTGCGCGAACCCGGAGCGTGCGTTCCAGGTGTCGAACGATGTTCTTCGGGCCGCGCCTGCTCTGGAACGGCCGGCAGGCGTCCTCGGCGCCGCTGAAGCAGGTCGGCCCCGCTCGTCGGACCCATGCGCACGGGACGGTAGTCGGACTACGCGTACACGGCGCGGGCCCGCAGCCGTGTCCTGTTGGGTGGTCGCCGCTGGAGTTGGTTCGGCGTGACCTCGAAATCGGCGTCGCCGTAGTTGCGGTACGCGCGGCCGTCGAGGTGCACGGCGATGGTCGGCGTCTCCTCGTTCAGGCCGCTCGGGGTCTGGCCGGGGGCGAGGCGTGACTCGCGGCGCAGTGCCGTCCTGTGACGGCCTGTCCCTCGAACTCGTTGTACAGCGGAACCTTCTACTCCAGGAGGCGGGCGCACCATCCCCTGCCGGAGAAGGTGAACGTCTTCTCCGGCGGCTCACCGCCGAGCGCGCCCAGATCGTTCATTTCGTCGCCCTGGAAGGGGACGCCCCGGATGGTCCTGCGGATCTGCCCCATGCCCTCGGGCATGAACACGACCGCCTGACCGCGCGCAGCGCTCACGCCGGGTTCTGGCTGGCCAGTGCCTCCGACAGTTCGCCGGCCACCTGCTGGAGCACCGGCACGATCTTGTCGGTCGCCGACTCGGTGACCCGGCCCGCCGGGCCCGAGATCGAAATCGCGGCGGCGGTGGGGGAGTTGGGGACCGAGACGGCGAGGCAGCGCACGCCGATCTCCTGCTCGTTGTCGTCGATCGCGTAGCCGAGACGGCGCACGTCCTCCAGCGCCGCGAGGAAACCGTCGGGCGTGGTGATCGTCTTCTCGGTCGCGGCGGGCATGCCGGTACGGGCGAGCAGTGCGCGCACCTCGTTGTCCGGGGTGTTGGCGAGCAGGGCCTTGCCGACGCCGGTGGAGTGCGGCAGGACGCGCCGGCCGACCTCGGTGAACATGCGCATCGAGTGCTTGGACGGCACCTGCGCGACATACACGATCTCGTCGCCGTCGAGCAGTGCCATGTTCGCCGTCTCGCCGGTCTCCTCGACCAGCCGGGCCAGATAGGGGCGGGCCCAGGTGCCGAGCAGCCGGGACGCGGACTCGCCGAGGCGGATCAGGCGCGGGCCGAGCGCGTACCGGCGGTTCGCCTGCTGGCGGACGTAGCCGCAGACCACGAGCGTGCGCATCAGGCGGTGGATGGTGGGGAGCGGCAGGCCGCTGCTCGCGGAGAGCTCGCTCAGGCCGACCTCGCCGCCCGCGTCGGCCATCCGCTCCAGCAGGTCGAAGGCGCGCTCAAGGGACTGGACACCACCCGTGGCGGACTTGGTGGAGTCGGTGCTGCTCACGCTGGACGGCGGCACGGCGCGTTCCTTTCGGCACGGGCGGGAAGGGCTGAAGCCTACCCGGGGGTCGGTTGACTCCCCGCCTGTGCGTAGCTACGTTCTGCTTGCCGGAAGTTTAATTCCGCTTTGTGGAAACGTCCAGAGTGTGCGCCTGAGGCCCATCGTGGAGATGTGTGCCCTTGACGGTACGGGAGCGGGAGTGAAGACTCCTTCAACAGAACGTTGAATTCCGTTACGTGGACGTAAATCCGGTTTCCCGGAAGTAACGGAAGGGACAACGGCGGCAGAGAGAGGGGTCCGGGTGTCCGACGCTGAACTGGTGGTGCGCTCCACACGTGTCATCACTCCCGAGGGGACACGCGCGGCGGCGGTCGCGGTCGCCGGGGGGAAGATCACGGCCGTCCTCCCGTACGACGCCCAAGTCCCGTCCGGTGCACGGTTCGAGGACTTCGGCGACGACGTCCTGCTGCCCGGTCTGGTCGACACCCATGTGCATGTGAACGACCCCGGCCGCACCCACTGGGAGGGCTTCTGGACCGCCACGCGCGCGGCGGCGGCGGGCGGCATCACCACCCTGATCGACATGCCGCTCAACTCCCTCCCGCCGACGACGACGGTCGACAACCTCCGTACGAAGCAGCAAGTCGCCGCGGAGAAGGCCCACATGGACGTCGGCTTCTGGGGCGGCGCCCTGCCCGACAATGTCAAGGACCTGCGCCCGCTGCACGACGCCGGCGTCTTCGGCTTCAAGGCGTTCCTGTCCCCGTCCGGCGTGGACGAGTTCCCGCACCTGGACCAGGACCAACTCGCCCTGTCCCTGGCCGAGATCGCGGGATTCGACGGTCTGCTCATCGTCCACGCGGAGGACCCGCACCACCTCGCAGCGGCCCCGCAACAGGGCGGCCCCAGGTACGCCGACTTCCTCGCCAGCCGCCCGCGCGACGCCGAGGACACGGCCATCGCGGGGCTGATCGCGCAGGCGAAGCGGCTCAACGCGCGCGTGCACGTCCTGCACCTGTCCTCGTCCGACGCGCTCCCGCTCATCGCCGCCGCGAAGGCCGAGGGCGTCCGCATCACGGTGGAGACGTGCCCCCACTACCTGACCCTCACGGCGGAGGAAGTCCCGGACGGTGCAAGCGAGTTCAAGTGCTGCCCGCCCATCCGCGAGTCCGCCAACCAGGACCTCCTGTGGCAGGCACTGGCCGACGGCACGATCGACTGCGTGGTGACGGACCACTCCCCATCAACGGCCGACCTGAAGACCGACGACTTCGCCACCGCGTGGGGCGGCATCTCCGGCCTCCAGTTGAGCCTCGCCGCCGTGTGGACGGAGGCACGCAAGCGCGGCCACGACCTCACGGACGTCGTCCGCTGGATGTCGTCAAGGACCGCACAGCTGGCGGGACTTGACCAGAAGGGCGCCATCGAGGCGGGCCGCGACGCCGACTTCGCGGTCCTCGCCCCCGACGAGACGTTCACCGTGGACCCGGCGGCCCTCCAGCACCGCAACCGCGTCACGGCGTACGCCGGCAAGACCCTCAGCGGCGTCGTGAAGTCGACCTGGCTGCGCGGCGAACGCATCGTGCTGGACGGCGAGTTCACCGATCCGAAGGGACAACTCCTGGTCCGTACCCCCTGATCCGATCCACCGCACCCGCAGCGGCCTCCTTCTGAAAGGCAGATTAGTGACGGCGATTCCCACCTTCACCGGCGACGCGAACCCCTACGGAGGCGGTGACCCGTACGCGGACTACCGCACGGCCGACTTCCCCTTCACCCAGTACGCCAACCTCGCCGACCGGCAGCTCGGCGCCGGTGTCATCGCCGCCAACGACGAGTTCTTCGCCCAGCGCGAGAACCTCCTCGTGCCCGGGCCCGCCGAGTTCGACCCCGAGCACTTCGGCCACAAGGGCAAGATCATGGACGGCTGGGAGACCCGCCGCCGCCGCGGTGCCTCGGCGGAGCACCCCTGGCCGACGGCGGAGGACCACGACTGGGCACTGGTCCGCCTGGGCGCACCGGGAGTCATCAGGGGCATCGTGGTCGACACGGCCCACTTCCGCGGCAACTACCCGCAGGCGGTGTCGGTGGAGGGCGTCTCGTTCCCGGGTTCCCCGTCCCCCGAGGACCTGCTCTCCGACGACGTGAAGTGGACAACCCTGGTTCCCCGCACGGCAGTTGGCGGCCACGCGGCGAATGGTTTCTCCATCTCGGCCGAACAGCGCTTCACCCACCTCCGTGTCAACCAGCACCCCGACGGCGGCATCGCCCGCCTCCGGGTCTACGGCGAGGTCGTCCCCGACCCCAACTGGCTAGCGGCGCTGGGCACGTTCGACGTGGTCGCCCTGGAGAACGGCGGCTCCGCCGAGGACGCCTCCAACCTCTTCTACTCGCCGGCCCGCAACACCATCCAGCCCGGCCGCTCCCGCAAGATGGACGACGGCTGGGAAACCCGCCGCCGCCGCGACCAGGGCAACGACTGGATCCGCTACCGCCTGGCCGCCCAGTCCCAGATCCGCGCCGTCGAGATCGACACGGCGTACCTGAAGGGCAACAGCGCGGGCTGGGCATCGGTATCGGTACGGGACGGCGAGACCGGCGACTGGACGGAAATCCTTCCGCGCACCCGCCTCCAGCCCGACACCAACCACCGCTTCGTGCTCCCCACTCCGGCGATCGGGACGCACGCGCGCGTGGACATCTATCCCGATGGTGGGATCTCGCGGTTGCGGTTGTTCGGCTCGCTGACGGAGCAGGGGGCGGCGGGGTTGGCGGCGAGGCATCAGGAACTGGGCGGCTGACGCACGCGCGTAGGGGCGCACCAGCCCGACAGGACCGGTGCGCCCCATGTGTGCTTCACGCGGAATGGCCGCCGTCCACCGCGAACTCCGCCCCGGTGACGTAGTCCGCCCCCGCCAGGTACGCGACCATCGACGCCACCTCGTCCGCCGTCCCGAACCGTCCCAACGCCGTCGTCGCAGCCTGACCCGCCGCGTACGGCCCGTCCGCCGGGTTCATGTCGGTGTCCGTCGGACCCGGGTGCACGATGTTCGCCGTGATACCGCGCCCGCCCAGCTCGCGGGCCAACGCCTTGGTCAGCCCGACCAGCGCCGACTTGCTCGTCGCATAGAGGGTCCCGCCCGGCCCCGGCACCCGCTGCGTCATGCACGTGCCGATCGTGATGATGCGACCTCCGGACGCCATCCGCGCGGCAGCCGTCTGCGAGGTGAGGAACACTCCGCGGACGTTCACCGCCAGGACGCGGTCCACGTCGGCGAGAGACAGACCGTCCAACGGCCCGAGCAACCCCACTCCCACGTTGTTCACCAGCACATCGAGTCCGCCCAACGCCTCCGCCGTACGCTCCACCGCCCCTGCCGCCTCGACCGCGTCCGCGGAGTCCGCACGCAGGGCCACGGCCCGTCGTCCCAGCGCTTCCATCCGCCCTACGACGTTCTCGGCCGCCTCCTTGCCGTCCACATAGGTGATGGCCACATCCGCCCCGTCCCGCGCGAGCCGCAGCGCCGTCGCCGCACCGATGCCGCGGCTGCCGCCGGTCACGAGAGCCACCTTGCCCAAAAGGGTTTCCTGAGTCGTCATGCGTCCATCCCAGCGGGCACGGCACCCGGGTGCTGGCGGCGAGCGGACACCGATGTCGGGCGGGCGGAACTCTTTTCTTCACCTTCCGCGTTCTCCTCTCGTGACCCTTCAGCAAGAAATCGTCGGCAACGCCATGCAGATGGCGGTCGTCAACCTGAACCCCGGCCAGACCGTGTACTGCGAGGCCGGAAAGTTCCTCTTCAAGACGACGAACGTGACCATGGAGACCCGCCTGAGCGGCCCGTCGAGCGGCGGCCAGCAACAGGGCGGCGGCTCAGGCGGAGGCATGGGCGGCATGCTCCGCCAGGCCATGGGGACGGCCATGCAGGTCGGCCAGCGCGCGCTCGCCGGTGAGTCGCTGGCGTTCCAGTACTTCACCTCCCAGGGCGGCGAGGGCACCGTCGGCTTCGCGGGCGTGCTCCCCGGCGAGATGCGCGCCCTGGAGCTGAACGGCACGCGCGCGTGGTTCGCGGAGAAGGACGCCTTCGTGGCCGCCGAGTCCACCGTCCAGTTCGGCATCGCCTTTCAGGGCGGCCGCACCGGCATGAGCGGCGGCGAGGGCTTCGTCCTGGAGAAGTTCACCGGGCACGGCACGGTGATCATCGCCGGCGCGGGCAACTTCATCGACCTGAACCCGGCCGACTTCGGCGGCCGCATCGAGGTCGACACCGGCTGCCTCGTCGCCTTCGAGGAGGGCGTCCAGTACGGCGTCCAGCGCATCGGCGGCCTCAACCGGCAGGGCCTGATGAACGCCGTGTTCGGCGGCGAGGGCCTGTCCCTGGCCACCCTGGAGGGCAACGGCCGCGTCATCCTCCAGTCCCTCACCATCGAGAGCCTCGCCAACGCCCTGAAGAAGGCCCAGGGCGGCGACAAGCAGGGCCCGACGGGCGGCATGTTCTCGACCCACGCCGGGTGAGAAGCCGTAGCGAGGACCGAGAGATGCCGTAGCGGGGACCGATGAGTTGCGGGGGCCCGCGGGGTCTGAGCTGATGACACCATCCGCTCCCGCAGCAGGAAGCAGGCACCCGACATGGGCAAGCTCGTCTCCACTCTCTTCGTCACCCTCGACGGCGTCTACCAGGGCCCGGGCGGCCCCGAGGAGGACACCCGCGGCGGCTTCGAGCACGGCGGCTGGAGTTTCGTCTACGGCGACGACGACTTCGGCCGGTTCGTGGTCGAGGTCTTCGACCGCTCCGGCGCCTATCTGCTCGGCCGCCGTACGTACGACATCTTCGCCGGGTACTGGCCGGACAAGACCGACCCCGCCGACCCGATCGCCTCCAAGCTGAACGCGCTGCCGAAGTACGTCGCCTCGTCGACCGTCACAGACCCCTCCTGGGCCGGCACTACCGTCCTCAGCGGCGATCTCGCCAAGGAGGTCACCGACCTCAAGGAGCGCACCGAGGGCGAGCTCCAGGTGCACGGCAGCGGCGCCCTCGTCCGGTCCCTCCTCGCGCTCGGCCTCGTCGACACGCTCCACCTGGTGACCTTCCCGGTCGTGCTCGGCAGCGGCCTGCGCCTGTTCCCCGAGGGCACCGAACCCATGGCCTTCCGGCACACGGGCGGGCGCGTCACCAGCACCGGCGTCTCCATCCAGTCGTACGACCTCGCGGGCCGCCCGACCTACGGCTCGTACGTGGACGTCGATGCGGAAAACGCCTAGTCAGCCAGGGGTCGCGCCGGTACGGTGATCGTTCCGTGTGGCAGCCGCCGATGTCTCCACCCCTTCGCTGGAGACCGGGAGAGCCGCCCCCATGTCCTCGATCGCCGTACCGCGCACCGCCCTGCCCCGCCGGGCCTGGCTCACCGACCTGCCCGTCCTGCTGGTCGCGGTGGTCTGGGGCGCCAGCTATCTCGCGTCCAAGGACATCACCACGGCGCGCACGGTCCTCGCCGTCCTGGTCCTGCGCTTCGCCCTCGTGCTGCCCGTCCTCGCGGTCGTGGGCCACCGCTCGCTGCGCGCCCTCACGGCCGCCCAGTGGCGCGGCGCGGGTCTGCTCGGGCTGATCCTCGCCGGGATCTTCCTCCTGGAGACCTACGGCGTCGTCCACACCTCAGCGACCAACGCGGGCCTCATCATCAGCCTCACCATGATCTTCACCCCGCTCGCCGAGGCCGCCGTCACCCGAACCCGGCCCTCCCGCGCCTTCCTCGGCGCGGCAGCCCTCTCCGTACTCGGCGTGCTGCTGCTGACCCAGGGCGCCGGCTTCTCCCGCCCCTCCCTCGGCGACCTCCTCATGCTGCTCGCGGCGCTGGCCCGCACCCTGCACGTACTCGCCATGTCCCGCACCAGGTCGGTCCAGGGCGCCGACGCGCTGCCCCTGACCGCCGTCCAACTCGCCACCGCCGTCGCGGTGTTCGCGATCCTGTCGACCGGCGCCGACACCACACCGTGGGAAGCGGCCGCCGGCTTCGGGCCACGCGAGTGGGCCGGGCTGCTGTTCCTGTCCGCGTTCTGCACCCTGTTCGCCTTCTTCGTGCAGATGTGGGCCGTACGCCGGACCTCGCCCTCCCGGGTCAGCCTGCTGCTCGGCACCGAGCCGCTGTGGGCCGCCGCGGCCGGTATCGCGCTCGGCGGCGAACGGCTCGGCGCGTTCGGGCTGGCCGGCGGTGCGCTGGTGCTCGTGGGGACCGCGTGGGGGCGCGGGAGCGGACCCTGATGCGGGGGTCCGTGCCGCGGGACTCCCCTCAGAGGCAGGTCGGCGCGCCCGTCAGCGACGGCAGGAAACGGCGCCACTCCGACTTCGTGAGCGGGTCGCCGCGGCTCGCGCACAACCGACGGGCGATGGCGTCCGTGTCCGTGATCCACAGCCGGACGGTGTGGTCCTCGCCGCCGGCGGCCAGGGTCGTGCCGTCCGGGCTGAAGGCCACCGCGTACACATGGCCGGAGGCTGCCGTCAGCACCGCCCGTACCGTCGGCGCGCGGGGTGCGGTGACGTCGAAGAGCCACACGGTCGTGTCGGTGCTGCCGGCGGCCAGCGTCGTGCCGTCCGGGCTGAACGCGACCGAGTACACATAGCTGGTGAACCCCATCAGGTCCGGGCCCGTCCGTACCGGACGGCGCATGTCGCGGACGTCCCACAACCGCACCGTCCGGTCCGCGCTGCCCGCGGCCAGCAGGTGCCCGTCGGGGCTGAAGGCCACCGACCACACGTATCCGGTCGGACCGTGCAGCGTCACCAGCGGCTTCGTCCCCTTCCCGGCCACGGTCCACAGACGCACGGCACGGTCGATGCTGCCCGCCGCGACATACCGTCCGTCCGGGGTGAAGGACACGGACAGCACCGCGTCGGTCGCGCCGGTGAGCGTACGCAGCGCGCGGACCCGGTGGGGGTCGCCGGTGTCCCACAGCCGGACGGTGGCGTCGTCGGCGCCCGAGGCCAGGACCGTGCCGGAGCGGTCAAAGACCAGCGACTCCACCGTGCCGCTCTTCGCCACCCGGAACGGTGCGCCGAGCGGCGTCAGATCGCCGGTGAGCGTGTACGAGAAGAGCCGCACCATCGCGTCGCTGTACCCGACCGCGAGGACCCGGCCGCGCGGCGAGAAGGTCACCGACTGGACGAACGTGTCCGCCCCGGGCTCCCAGGGTCTGCCGACCGGCGCGTGCTGGGCGAGGTCCCACAACTGCAGGTCCAGGGTGCCCACGGCGAGCAGCCGGCCGTCGGGACTGTAGGCCAGGGCGTTGACGCCCTGGGCCGATGTCAGTACCGGGGAGGGCAGTGACCACAGGCGCAGCACACCGTCCGCGCAGCCCGTCACCAGCGTCCGCTGGTCGAACCAGACCATGGAGGTGACCGCCCCCGGGTGCGGGAGGGACGCCGTCTCGTCACCGCTCCCGCGGTCCCAGAGCCGGACGGTGTCGTCGCTGCCCCCGATGGCGAGTGTGCCGCCGTCCGGGCCGAAGGCGACCGAGTTCAGCCAACTGGTCGCCTTGCCCGCGGGGGAGCGGGCGGCGCGCGGACGGGCGGGGGCCGAGATGTCCCACAGCCGTGTCGTGCGGTCCTGGCTGCACACCGCGAGGAACCTGCCGTCGGGGCTGAACGCCACCCCCAGCGCGGGCCCCTCGAACGACCCCAGCGTCGCCACCGGCGTCTCCCGGTGTGCGCCCCGCGTCCGCCACAGCCGGGCCCGCCCGTCATGCCCCGCCGCCGCGATCAGTGAACCGTCGGGGCTGAAGGCCACCGCCTGCTGGAAGTCGGCACCACCGCGGAACACCACCGGGGCCGACACCGGGCCCGCCGAACGCCCGTCCGCCCACAGCCGTACGGTGCCGTCCGCACCCGCTTCGGCCAGGCCGCGTCCGTCCGGTGCGAACGCCAGCGAGTACACGGTGGCGTCCGGACTCCCGGGCAGGTCGGGCAGCGGGTTGGGCCGCCGGGGGTCGGAGATGTCCCAGCGGTGCAGCAGCCCACCGCCGCCGCCCGCCACGAGGGTGCGGCCGTCCGGGCTCAACGCCACGGCGAACACGGACAGTTGGGAGGAGACCCGTAATCGGGCCAGGCGCCGGGGCCGGGTACGGTCCGTGGTGCTCCACAGCCGGACCGAGCCGTCGGAGGAGCCCGCGGCCAGCACCTGACGCCCGCTGTCCAGCGCCACCGACTGGACGAGCCCCGTGAAACCCGTCAGCCGTGTGGCCGACGGGGCCGCCGAGGAGTCCATCAGGCGCGCACGAGCCTCCTGGGTACGCGCCGTCCGATACGCGGCCAGGGCCAACTCGGCGCTCACGGACGGGTCCTGGGCGCCGATCCGCCCTGCCTCGGCGGCCAGCTGACGCGACACCGCCTCGGTGCGCGCCCGGTCGGCCCGGTTGCGCTGACCCTGCGCGTACACCGCCAGACCACCCGCGACGAGAAGCAACGCCACGGCGGCGCACAGGAGTTGATACAGCCTGCGAGTCCGGGTCCGGGCGGCCCGCCGCTCCTGTTCCTCGTGCAGCAACGAGGCCTCGACGAAGGCGCGTTCGTCGACGTTGACGGCGTCGCGGTGCGCCGCGTCACCGGCCCACTCGCTGGTCAGCGCGAGGGCGGTGCCGCGCAGCAGCAGCCCGTCGTCGCGCCCCGAGTCCCGCCAGTCGCGGGCCGACTCGGTCAGCCGCCGCAGGATCCGCAGTCCGTCGCGGTCGGCGGCGATCCACTCCCGCAGCCGGGGCCAGGCGATGAGGAGTGACTCGTGTGAGATCTCCACGCTGTCGCTGTCGGTCGTGATCAGGCGCTGCTCCACGTAGGAGGCCAGCACCGCCGTCGGCTCGGCGGCCTGCGCGCCGTCCGCGCGGTCCAGCAACTCGCCGAGCGGCACCCGGCGCCGGGAGACCAGGGCGTCGTCGGTGACCTGTACCAGCCGGAGGAAGATCAACCGCGCGATGTCCCGCTGTACGTCGGAGAGTTCGGCGAAGACGGCCTCGGCGGTGTGCGCCACGGCATTGCGGATTCCGCCGCTGTCCAGATAGGCCGTGACGGTCAGCCGGCCGCGGTCGGCCCGCTGCCAGGTGGCGTGCAGCGCGTGGGACAGCAGGGGAAGGGCGCCGGGATCGTGCGCCGGGGAGTCCCCGTCGCCGCCGCCGGACACGGCGCGCGGCGCCAGGTCCCGTAACAGCAGTTCCACCAGGCCGCTCTCGATCTCCAGACCCGCCTTGCGGGCCGGACCGGTGATGGCCCGCTGCATCTCGTGGAGGGTCAGCGGTCCCACGACCAGCTGGTGGTTCTCCAGGGCGTCGGCCAGTGGCGGGAACCGCAGGGCCTGCGCGTAGAAGTCGGCCCGCAGCCCGATGACCACCAGGCCGGGCCGCAGCCCGTCGAGCAGTTCCACGAAGCGGACGCGCGCGGACTGCTGGGCGCCCATGGTGAACAGCGCCTCGAACTGGTCGACCACCACCAGCGGCGGTGTGCCGCCCAACTCGTCGATACGTGCGGCGAGTTCGTTCTCCGGGCCGCGGCCCGGAGTCAGCAGGAGAACCGGTGGCGGTCCGTCGGCGGCGCCCTTCGTCCTCAGCGCACCGCCGCGCACGGCCGGGATCAGCCCGGCCCGTAACAGGGACGACTTACCGGAGCCGGAGGGACCGACGACCGCGAGCAGCCCTCCGCCGGCCGCGGCGAGGGTCCGCAGCCGCCCGATCAGCGTCTCCGTCAGCTCCTCCCGGCCGAAGAACCAGTCGGAGTGCTCCTCCTCGAACACCTCCAGCCCCCGGTACGGGGCAGGGGCGCCGGCCGGCGGCCGCCCCGGCGCCATCCGCACCCGCACGAGCGCCTCGTGCCACTGGGCCAGTGACTCCGGCGCGTCGATCCCGCACACCGTCAGGATGGCGGTGAGCAGGTGCGGTGCCCGTACCGGTGGCAGGTGCCGCCCCGAGAAGTAGTCACCGGCGGTGCTGGGCGCGACCCGGACCGCCCGGGCCACCTGGCGGACGGTCAGCCCGGCCCGCAGCCGAGCCTGCGTCAGCTGGTGGGCGAAGTCGGAGACCGAGCCGATCGCCTTCGGGTCGGACTCGTCCCGGCGTCGGTGATGTCTGCTCTGCCCCTCGGGCATTCGTCCCCCCGGCGGAATGGGAGCCGGTGACACGGGCCGTGCGCCCCGTCCGGCTTTGTCCGACCACTGTCGGGGCTCGTCCGGGCTCGGGGCAACAGGTTGTTTTTGGCCCCCGCGGGGTGGCTTCCTCGGACGGGGGCCGAGGTGCCGCCCGGCCTTGGGGGAGTCTGCGCCGGGCGGCACACGGCACCGGCCCGCGAAGGACGCGGACACGGTAGGGAACGGAGGTGAACCCATGCGGACCGCTCGCGCTCTCGGCGCCGCCGATCCGGAGGAGCCCGACGACATCCGCTGAGCCGGCCGTCGGCTCAGCGCGGAAGCAGCCCCGCCACCTCGGGGTCCTCGGCGAGAGTGGGCGCCCACTCCGCCAGCAGACCGGGCCGCAGCAGCCCGGAGAGCCTCGGTCCCCGCCGGTTGGCGGTCATGTTCAGCCAGTCGAGCACCGCCCAGGCCAGCCGCGGTTGCAGATCGGACACCGCGTCGGGCCACACCCACCCGTCCACCGGCAGCGGACCGCCGTCCGGCTCGGGTACCCGGACGAGCAGCGTCCGCGCCCCGGACCGCGCGGCCAGCGCGCTCTCCAGCCGGTCGTAGACCCTCAGCTCACGCTCCACCCAGGCCGCCGCGTCGAACCCGTCGGCCGGTCCCGCGCCCGCTCGGCGCGCCGCCCACCAGCGCAGCATCGCCTCGGCGGGCCGTACGCACACGACATGCGCCGGCAGCCGCACCAGCTCCCGCAGGGCGAGGTCGCCGTCGTGCTCCGGCTCGGCGAAGACATACGGACGTGTCAGTACGACCGCGGGCCAGGCGGTCCCGGCCGCCGCCAGGCCGCGCAGGTGTCCCATGACGGACAGCCACGCGTCGACACGGCCCTGGGCCGGTGCGCGGAGGACCGGCACGAACAGCCCCTCGGAGACGAGCTCCTCTCCCGAGCGCGGCAGGACGTACTGAAGGCCCAGTGCCTCGGCGAGCAGAGCGGCCGCCCCGCCGGCCAGCGGACGGTGACCGATGACGACGACCGGTACGACACCGCGCTCCGCCCACCGCTCGGCGGCGGCCGGCACCGGCTCCCTGCGGAGTCCCGCGATCCGGTCCTGCACCAGCACATGACGGGGCCGGTACCCGTTCCCGGCGTCCAGCCAGCCCCGGCTGCCGGGCTGTCCCTGCCAGCTGCACTCGCCGCGGTGACGCAGCGCGCGATGGGCCAGCGCGGCCAGCTCCACGCGCACCGCCCAGTAGCCGGGATGCCCGTCCGCCTCCGCGCGGCGCGCCATGGACAGCGCCTCGCGCAACGGGCCGCCGTCCGCGAGGGCGACGGCCCGCTCCAGCGCCAGCGGCTCGGCCCCGGGGCGCAGCCGGAACTCCGCCACGTCCATGACGGCGGCCGGATAGCGACCGCCCGCCTCGATCGCCGAGAGGGACACGTCGAACCTGCGGGCACCGTGCTCGCTCGCGAGCACCGCCGCCGCGGCCGCCGCCGGGGCGCGGTCGAACCAGGGCTCCTCCACGTCCCGGGCGAGCTGCCCGGCCGCCGTGATGCCCGTGCGCAGCTGCCGCATCAGATGCGGGACGCTCGGCGCGGCCACCTCCTCGGGCGGCAACCAGCCCAGCTGCGCGAACACCTGGGCCACCGGCACGTCGGCCAGCCGGGCCAGCCGCCGCACGAAGTCCGGCTTGGGCTCCCGGTTGCCGTTGAGCATCGCCCTGATCAGGGAGGCGGACCGCTCGTACTCCGGATTCGCCGCACGGAAGGCGTTCACGACCGCCACCGTCCCCATGACACCGCGCCGGTGCAGGGTGTTCAGGCACAGGTCAATGCCGGCCGGAGGGCCCGATCCGGGCTGCCAGGTCACCATCAACGCCTCCTCGGTCCAAGGCCGTCGTCCGGAGACTAGCCGTGAACCGGGCGAATGATCCCGGTGTCGGCGACATCACCCCTGGCCCGCCCGGGCCCGACGGCCCAGGACCCGCCCGCCGCTGCGCCGCCGACACAGCGAGCCCCGGATCGGACACGAACGCGCCTTGCCGCGACTCGACGCGGACCGCTTCAGTCGGGACGTCCGGCATCGGTACGGCACAAGGAAAAGAGAACACGCGAGTGGACACCCTGCGTCGACAGTTCGGCCGCGTCGTGGACGACATCCGGCACGGCCGGCACATCGAGGCGTACGTCTTCTTCCTCCTGGGCGCGGCCCTCGTGGCCCTCGGTCTGGCCGACCGGGTGGGAACCCACGTCCTGACCCAATTCACCGTGGGCGCGCTGGCGTTGCTGGTCTTTCGCACAGCCGTGCCACCCGCGCTCCCGCCGGCCTCGCCCGACGAGGTGCTGCGCCGGCGGGAGGACCTGGGCCCGCTGCGCGCACTCCTCGACGACGCCCGCGACCTCAGGGTCTACGGCCCCACGGCGATCAACGTGCTGGCCGGCGCGGAGGATCTGCGGCGGCGGATACTCCGCCGGGGCGGCACCGTCAGATTCGTCCTCCTCGACCCGTCGCCCGAGGCCGTCGCCCAGGCCGCCGTACAACTCGACGACAACCTCGACCTCGGAGCCGCGCTGCGCAGTTCGCTGAGCGCCCTGCGCCGACTGGAGGGGGAGCCCGGGTTCGACTGCCGGAGGCTGCCGTTCAATCCGGGCTTCAGCCTGCTCATCGTCGACGGCGACAGCCCCGACGGACAACTCGTCGTGGAATTCCATGGATTCGGCGACGGCACGATCAACGAACGGATGCATCTGTCCCTCGACCGCCGGTCGTCACCGCACTGGTACGAGTACTGGCTGCGCCGCTTCGACGCACTCTGGGACGCGGCCGAGGCCGGCACCGGCCTGCCCCCGGCCGACGACGGCGACCTGCGGTGACGGCCCGGTGAACGCGGCCCCCGCCGTCGCCGAGGCGGCGGCGCTGCTGGCGGACCTGAGGCCCGACCAGGTACTGGTGTGGTCCGGAGCGGGCATCTCCGTCGAAGGCCCGACGAGCCTGCCCGGCGGACCTGAACTGACCCGCCGGGTCTTCGACACGTTCTTCGAACCGTCCGCGCTGTCCCGGGCGTTGACGTACCACCAGGTCGTCGGCCTCCGCACCAGCCCGTCGTGCGCCTACGACACCAGCCTGCCCGCCGCCCGCCTGCCCCGGCTGGAGACCGCGCTGGACGCCGCCGCCCGGGCCCGGCCGGACGCGGTCCCGGGCACCTTCGACATCCTGGACGACGTCCGTGAGGCGCCGCCCAACCGACTGCACACCTTCGCCGCCGGCCATCTCGCGCGCGGCGGCCGGCACCTCACCGCGAACTTCGACACCTGCGTCGAGCGGGCCTACGAGGCCCGGCAGGGGCGGCCCGTGCCACACGACGCGGTCCACCATTTCCACGGCTCCTTCGCCGACTCGCCCGACGGCAAGGACCTCGGTGCCACCCTCAGCCTGATCCGCACGGGGTTTCCCGCGACGGAGCGTCGGCTGCTCCTCGAACTGCTGGGCCGTCACCGGGCCGTGCTCGTCCTCGGCTACAGCGGCAGCGACTACTTCGACATCGACCGGTTCGTCGCCGCGCTCCCGCCGGACGCCCTGGACGGTCTGCGCGTGCTGTGGGTCATGCACGCCCACCACGAACCGCACACCCCGGACCGGGACACCGTTCCGCTGCAAACCCTGCTGCGCGAGGCGGGTGCCGACGTCCACGTCCTGTGCGGACGCACCGACCTGCTGGTGACGGAGGTCGCCCGGAACTGGGGCCTGCCGCCCCTCGACCCGCCGCCCGGCCGCACCCCCGCGACACCGGCGGTGCCGGTCACCGACGCCGAACGCCACCGGGCGACCTTCCTCCTCTACCGCTCGCTCGGCCTGCACCGGGAGGTCCGCCGCCTCCTGGACGCACACGGCACCGGAACCGACGATCCCGTCGAACTCCGCGCGGTCCGCTCGGAGTTGCTCTGGGAGGACGGCGCCTGGAACACCCTGCGCCGGACGTGGTGGCACGCCCCGGCCGACGGATCCGACCGGCATGTGCGGGCCGAGCGCATCGGCGCGTGTCTGTGGGCGCAGGGCCGTCTGCTGCCGGCCTGGCTCTGGCTGCGCCGGCAGCGCCGCCATGTCTGCGACGGCACCGAGGAGGCGTACGCCCTGGAGGAGACGCTGAACCGGGTGGTCGAGCACATGCACCGCACCCCGGACCTGCGCCCGCTCGCCCGCAGACTGCTCGCCCGGATGCCCGCGCCACCGGACGCCTCCATGCCCGTGCCGGACGGCCCCGACAGCGCCGATGGCCCTGAGGAACCTCGACTCGCCGAGGACCGGGCACGGTTCGTGGCCGCCTTCCGGGCGCTCCAGGACGTCCGGGACAGCCTCGAAGCGTTGCGCGGCGGCACACCGCGGGCCGACGAGACCCACGCCGACGCGTCGACGACATGGTTCCAGGAGACCGGCGATCTCCAGGGCATGCTGAGCTACCGGCACCGCGCCCTGCGCGACCGCCCTCCCACGGCCGACGACTCCCCGAGCGGCGACCGGGCACTGCGGGAACGCTACGAGCGGCTCATCGCCGCCAACCTCTTCCTGGGCTCACGGGCCGGCGCCTGGCGTACCGCCCTGCTGCCCGGGGCGTACCGGATGTTCCGGATACACGAGTACCTCTTCGCCCTGGCCACGCTCCAGTACGGCTGGTGGCACCGGTTCCGGCTGTGCGCCTGGTACCTGGCCCGGCGCGTCCGCCACCGACTGCCCCGGCGCACACCGCACCCGGCGGCCGGGAAGCGCCGGGCCGGCGCCGACCGTTCCCCACGCACCGGACGGAGGGCCCGATGAGCCTCACCGCCCAGCAGACACGGCACTTCAGGGACTGCGGCTACCTCCGGCTGCCCGCCGTCGTCCGGGACCCGCTGCTGTCCGCGCTGCGCACACTGGTGCGCGACGAGACGGCCCGGTCCGCCCCGACCGCCGTCGCGCCCGGCGAGCAGCCCAAGCTGTACCGGCTCTACGAACGCGACCCCCGGCTCCTGCGCGAACTCCTCGTGTCTCCGGGGCTCGTCGGCCCGCTGCGGTCCCTGCTCGGCCCCAACGTCGTCTACCTCCTCAACCGCCACAACCAGGCGGCCGTGAACCGCCCCGGCACGGCCGCCCCGCGTCTGCACCGCGATGTCCTCCAGTGGTCGCGGGGCCTGGTCACGGCCGTCGTCTACCTGGAGGAGTCGACGGTCGCCAACGGCTGCACGCACCTCGTACCCGGATCCCAGTACCTGCCCTTCGTCGGTGTGCCACAGCCCGACGGCGGAGGCACCTGGATGGACGAACACGCCGAGTTCACCGACTTGCTGGACCAGGCGCTGCCGATTCCCATGCCGACCGGCGGTGTGCTGCTCTTCGACGCGCTCTCCTTCCACACGGTGAGCGCCAACACGAGCGACAGCAGCAGAATGAGCCTGGTGCTGGGATTCCGCAGCGCCGACGAACTCGACCGGAATCCCGACCGCA
Source organism: Streptomyces sp. NPDC048504 (assembly GCF_043200035.1). Taxonomy (NCBI): domain Bacteria; kingdom Bacillati; phylum Actinomycetota; class Actinomycetes; order Kitasatosporales; family Streptomycetaceae; genus Streptomyces; species Streptomyces sp. NPDC048504. The sequence goes on along the minus strand of NZ_JBICXA010000011.1, from coordinate 147,003 downwards.
GCCGGCAGATCCTGGTGAGCGGCGGCCATCTCTACCGGGGGAACGACCGGGGCAACGACCATGGCGGCGACCGGAGTTCAGGCCCGCGGCCGCGGGCGGCCACCGCGCTGTCAGCGCCGCGCGAACAGGCGCTGGCCGGCGCCGACGACCCCGGCGTGACCCGGTGACCGCGACCGGTGGCGCCGTGCCGCCCCTCGCCGTCGTCACCGGAGCGGGCCGTGGCCTAGGCCGCTGTCTCGTCCGCGAACTGGACCGGCTCGGTCACCGCACCGTCTGCGTCGTCCGCGACCCCGTCGACGCCGTGCGCCTCGCCACCCGGGGCGAGAACGTACGGCCCGTCGTGGGCGATGTGCGCGACCCGGCCGTCGGCCCGGACGTCGCGGAGATCGTCGGGGACGATGCCCTGCACCTCCTGGTCCACAACGCCGGAGTGGCCCATCCGCCGCGCACCCTCGCACAGTTGGGGCCGGACGACGTACTGGACTCGTTCCTCACCCACTGCCTCGGGCCCCTGCGCCTGACCCAGGCGCTGCTGCCCGCGCTGGGCCGCGCCCCGCGGGCGACCGTCGTCCATGTGTCGTCCCGCCGGGGCTCGTTCGCCGTCGCGGAGAAGGACGACGGCCCGGGCGCCCGGCACTACGCCTACCGGATCGGCAAGGCCGCCCAGAACATGCTGAGCCTCAGCCTGCACCAGGAGTTCGCCGCGTCCGGCATCCGGGTGCTGGCGGTCCACCCGGGCGCGCTGCGCGGCGCGATGGGCGCCCCGGACGCCCGGGACGAGCCGGCGACCGCCGCCGCCGAACTCGTCCGGCTCGTGCTGACCGAGCCCTGGCGGAGACTTCCGCCGTTCGTGGAGAGAGCAGGTGATCCGCATCCTTGGTGACCCGCTCCGCCTTCTGACGCCGGGCCCGACCGTCCTGCCCATGGAGACGCTGGCCACCGGACGGATCCCGGCCTGGGAACTCGGCCGACGGCTGACGGTCCCCGGCCGGGTCCGCCGCGGTCCGCTGGACGGCTCGGGATTCCGCTGCGCGTTCGTCACCGCGCGTGGCGCCGTCGCGGCCGTGCACGGCGAGCGCGGACTGGAGATCCTCGCGCACCGCGGCACGCCGGCTGCGCGTGCCCCGGACGTACGGTGGGCCACCGCCACCCCCGACGGCATGCTCCTGACGACCCCGGCAGGCATCGAACTACGACGCCCCGACGGCACCCGGACACCGCTGCTCGCCGCCGACGACCTGCCGGACCCGCTCCGGCCTCCGTCCTCGGCCGGACTGCTGGCCTCGGGGGACCTCGTCCTGGCCCTGCCGCACCTCGGCGAGGTCGTCGTCGTGACACCGGAAGGCCGCGTTCTGAGCAGACTGGGCGCCGAGCACGGGCTCGACGAACCCGTGGGCGTGTGCGTGGACCCGGACGGGACGGGCTTCCTGATCGCCGACGCCCGCGCACACGTCGTACTGCACGCGTCCGCCGGAGCGCACCCGCCGTCCGTACGCCGTGTCCACGGTCAACCGGGACGGGCGGGCAAGGGGCCACGCCTGCTCAACGCTCCCCGGTACGCCTCCTTCACCCGCTCGGGCAGCGTGCTCGTCGCGGACACCAAGAACAACCGCGTCCTCGACCTGGCGGGCGGCACTGTCGTACGGACCTGGGGACGGACCGACGCGCACACGGAGTCGACGCCCAGGCTCTGGCATCCCCATACCGCGACGCAACGGCCGGACGGGAGCGTGCTGGTGGCCGAAGGCCGCGGGAACCGGGTGCTGAGCCTCGGGGACCCCGGCACCCTCACCGTGCTGCGGGGCCGGTGCGACATGGCCGCCACCGAACTGATCCAGCCCCGGGGCGCCCACTTCACCGGACCCGGCCGGGTCCTGGTGGCCGACTGTCACAACGACCGGGTGCTGGAGGTGACGCCGACCGGGAAGGTGACCCGGGTGCTCCCCGGCGGTGCGACGGCCGACGGCACGCTGGACTGGCCGAGATTCGCCCTGGCCCTCCCCGACGGCACCCTCGTCGCGGACGGCAGGCGGGGGCGCCTGCTGTTCCTGGACGCGACAGGAACCTCCCGTCGGCAGCTGACGGCCTGGCGGACCCGGGACGAGCGGCGGCCCTTCGTCGACCCGCACCACGCCGTGGTGACCTCCGAGGCACCCCTCGAACTGCTGGTGACCGACAGCGGGGCCGGCACGGTCTGCCGCATCGACCGCAGCGGGCTGGCGACCTGGTGGCACACCGGCCTGTCCGACCCGCACATGGCGTTGCCCCTGCCCGACGGCGGCGTACTGGTCTGTGACACGGGCGCAGACCGTCTGCTGCGCATATCCCGCGACGGACGGCACACCGTCCGGCTGGACGCCGAACGGGTCCGCGCCCACACCGGGACACCGATGCGGCAGCCCCGCGCGATGGCCCGGCTGAAGAGCGGTGCCCTGCTCGTCGTCGACACGGGTGGACACCGCGTCCTCCTCGTCCGCCCGGACGGCCGGGTCCGCTCACTGTCACCCGTGCTGGACCGGCTGGTCGGCAGCCTGTTCTTCCCCCGCCATGTCGCCGTCGACGCCGACGAACGGACCGTCGTGCTCAGCGACTTCGACAATTCCCGCCTGGTCTTCGTGGACCTGCCCGCGCTTCTGGAGGTGTCCGATGGCCGAGCCGTGGACCGTTGACATGCCCGTCTGGGAGCAGGAGGCACCGGTGGCCGCCCTCGGCGGGTACGCCGACCGGGGAGTGCGGTACGCCGACAAGTTCTGGACCCGTGACGGCTGGGTGTACAAGGCGGTGGGCGACCTGCACCCGGAGAACGGCGTTCTGGCCGTGCCGGACTGGGCGCCCCTGTGCGACGCCCCGCGCGACGACTGCGAACAACGCGACGGACACGTCAAGGTCCGCGACCACCGCTGGCCGGACGGCACACCTGTGCGACGACGTCACCCTTTCGTCGACGTGCCGCTGTACGCACGGCGCTTCGAACTGCTCCGGCCCGCGGACGTGGCCGCCGCGATCGTGCCGGAGGAGGCCGCCCGCCGGGTGGTCGCACACCCCGGCTCCGGCCGCGAACGCCTGGTCGCGAAGCTGATCGGCTCGCTCACCGAGGCCGCGGGCACGGACCTGGCGCACATCGGGCTCAACGGCTCGTACGCCTGCGGTCTGTCCCGCGACGGCTCGGACGTCGACCTCGACGTCTACGGCGCGGACGCGGTGGCCGCGACGAGCCGCGCGATCCCCCGGCTGCTGACCGCGCCCCGCTCCGGCTGGACCAGACGCTGGCCGCCGGACGAGCAGACCAACCTGTACTACGTATGGCGGGCGGCCTACGCGACCACGCCGCCGCACGCGATGTTCACCGCCTTCGAAGCGGGCCGGCGGAACCGGTTCAATCTGCGCTACCGGGGGGTGCGCGTCTCGATCTCCTACCACTCGCGGAGCCGGGCCGAACGCTTCCCGACGGCCCCGGTGCCGCTGCGGGAGCCCGGGCCCAGGGACCGGATGCGCGGGGTCTTCGTCGAGGAAGGGCCGCCCGGACACCTCGACCTGCCCGCGGTGTTCCAGGTGACGGACGTGGTGGGCGAGTCGGGTGCGCGGTACGGGACGGCGACCGTCGTGAGTCACTCCAAGGCGTTCGGCTTCTGCCGTGACGGGGACACGGTCGAGTTCACGGCCCGTCCGGCACCGGCGGACATCGGACACCTGCTGCTCATCCCGTCGTACGGCCCGGACTGGCCGGTGCGGCCGGTACAGCTGCCGCGGTGAGGGGCACCGCGCCAGCGGCGGACCGGCGCTCGTCAGTCCTCGTCCGGCTGGTCCGCCGCCTGGTAGGGCGCCCCGGAGACGGCGACCGACTCCCGTCCGCCGGGGCCCACCGGGAGTGGTCCGGCGACGAAGACGCGGTGCATCTCCCGTTCCTCGCCCAGGTGTTCATGGTCCTCCGGTGCGATGTGCACGGTGGCGCGGTTGTCCCAGATCGCCACGTCACCGGCCTCCCAGCGATGCCGGACGCAGAACTCCGGGCGGACCATGTGGGCGAAGAGCAGGCCGAGGACGTTCCTGCTCTCCGGCGGGGACAGTTCGTTGATGTGGCTGGTGAAGGCCGGGTTCACGAAGAGGGCCCGCAGTCCGCTCTCCGGCAGCACCCGGACCACCGGATGGTGCGCGACGAGCCCGGCCCCCAGAGCCTCGCGGGAGGCGCGGTCCTCGACACCGAACGGCACGTAACCCACCAAGTAGCGGTGCTCCGCGGTGAGTTCGTCGAGGAAGCGGCGCAACGGAGCGGACAGACGGGCGTACGCGGTGACGAGGTCGGCCCAGGTCGTGTCGCCGCCCCGGGACGTCACCCGGGCGGCCCGGAGCACGCTCATGGACGGCGGGTTCACCGCGGCGGTGACGTCGGCGTGCCAGCCGGAGAGGTAGTCGGGGGAGCGCCATGCGGCCCGGTGGCGCTCCTCCGCGGTCTCGGGCTTCCTTCCCGCACCGGCTCCTCCGGTGCTGAGGGTGTGCACGAACGGGTACCGCGGGGCGGGCGGCCGCCAGGGGTGGGGCGGTGCCAGCGGGCCGAACCGCCGTGCCAGCCGGGTCTGCTGACCGTGCGTCAGGAACTGACGACGGAAGATGAGCACCCGGTACTCCTGAAGGGCCCGGCGCAGGGCCGTGAGCACTCCGGGTGCCAGGGGCGCGGCCAGCCGGACACCGAGGACCTCTGCCCCGAAATATCCGGTGATCGGCATGACGGACAACTCGGCGGGAGGCCGGCCGGGATTGCGCTCCATGAATTCGATCCCTTTCCGTCTCATACGGCCCAGGACTCGTACGGATTCGTGTTCCTGTCATGCGCGAAGGAAGAGAGTCATGCCCGATGTGCTCGCCCCGAGAATTGTGCTGGCCGGGCTCGGGCCCTATGCCCGGACGCTGTACTATCCGCTCCTCGAAAGGTACCAGTCGACCGGCGCTCTCACCATAGACACGGTTGTCGAGCTGGCCTCGCAAAGGACGTTGACGGAAAAGTATCTGGCGGGCCGATCGATTCAGCCCCGCCGTACGGTATTTCTGGAGAAAGGCCTCGACCAGGGCGGCCTGAAAGCAGCTCTCGCGAGAGATGATCCCCTTCGGGACGAACCAGCCTGGGGCTGTGTCGTCGCGACCGAACCGCGAGCCCATCGCGCCTATGCGGAATGGGCGATCCGGCAGGGGATGAACGTACTCCTGGAAAAGCCGGTGACGGCACGAGACTTGCGCGGTGAAGGTGCGGCCGAGGCGTTACGACTGGTGGACGATCATCGGTTCCTGACCGAACTCGCCGCGGCGAAGGGCGTCACCGTGGTCGTCCAGGCACAACGCCGGGCGCATCCTGGCTATCGCCTGGTAAAGGACATCCTCGGTGACGTCGTGGCCGAATACGGAATTCCCGTCACCTATGTGGATGTTCACCATTCCGACGGCACCTGGAACATGCCATGGGAATTCGTCTCGCGCGAGGGGCACCCGTACAAGTACGGCTATGGAAAGCTGCTGCACTCCGGCTATCACTTCGTCGATCTCTTCTGCTGGCTGAGCGAGGTGAACCGGGCCTCCGCGCGGCCACCGGACCGGTTCGGCATCGAGGTGAGCGCGGTGGACGCCCGGCGGATCGACGCCCAGTTGACCGACGTGGCGTACGAACGGCTGTTCGGTGCCGAACGCTGGCGCCGGTTCGGTGCGCTGCCCCGGCCGGCCTCGGTCCCGGACCAGGCGTGGGGCGAGACGGACGTGGTGCTGCTGGTGCGGTCGCTGAGCGGCCGGGACGTGGTCACCACGGCCGTGCTGTCGCTCCTCCAGTCCTCTTTCTCCGGCCGGTCCTGGCTGGAGCTCCCGGAGGACACCTACCGGGGGAACGGGCGGGTGCGGCACGAGCGGGTGACGCTCCAGGTGGGGCCGCTCATGACGATCCAGGTCCACTCCTACCAGGACGGCGGGCCCGACCGGGAGAGCCCCTTCGACGTGGTGGTCTACCGCAACAACGGACTCATCGGGGGCGAGCGGGTCAGCCGCGTCCGGGTGCGTCCGGCGGACGACGGGGCCGAGCCGCGCGGCGACAGCCTCAACAACCGGGCCAGGGAGGAGATCTTCCGGGACTTCCTGGCCGCGGACGGCCGGCGCAGCGGGCTCGACCTGCACGGGACCACGGTCCGGGTGCTCTCGGCCGCGGCGGCCGGTGTCGTGTCCTCCGCCGGCGGCGGCTCGGGCCGGTCCACCGTGGCTCTGGACCCGGCCGCGGCTGCCTGGTACCGGGCGGAATGAGGTGGGAGCGGCGGTGAGGGAGGGGCGAGGGGGGTCGCACCCGTGCGCGCGGGCCACGGGCCGCGGATCAGCGCCGCCAGGCCGGACCGTCCGCCCGGATCGCGGTCCGGAACCGGCCGGCGGTGCCCTCGACGTCCGCTGTCAGGTCGGTGAGGAGCTCCGGTGTCAGCTCCTTCCCGGTCATGTCGCGGAACAGTGCGACGAAATCCTCCTCGGTGGTCGTCCGGCTGATCTCGAACCTCCTGGTCGCTGGCGAGCGACGGATGGCCAGACACTCCGCTCCCTGCATGCGGTGGAGCAGCGAGGCCTTGGAGAACCGCATGGCCCGGGGAAAGAGAGTGCCCTGGTCCATATCGCTGAAGAGCGAGATCCACACACTGTGCTGGAATATCTCGAACCGGTCCAGGGCGGGCGTCGAGACGAGCAGGACCTCGATCGAACCGCACTTGTTCCGCGCGAGAAAAAGCCCGACGAGCCCGGCGTGGATGGAGCGGAGGGTCTTCTCCCGCAGTTCGGGGATCGACGTCCGGTCGCCGGCCGCCTGGGTCGCACGGTATTCCAGCCGGGCGTCCAGCGAATGCGGGACGGTCGGATCCGGCAGGATCAGATATGCCTGGACATTCGAACTGCGCATCATGGAGAACCGGGCCGCGCAGAACTTGGTGTGGATACCGCGGAACCAGTAGGTGTCGGAGTTCTGCATGTCCTGCGACATGAGCGCGTTGAAGCCGATGCCGGGCTGGTCGCTCGCGGGGAACTCGTTCGTGGGGATGTACGAGGTGTGCAGATCCGTCAGGGCCGCCCGGACCTCCTCGGTGATCGACTGGCGCAGGATCTCCTTCGAAATGGGGTCCGTGATCACCGATTGCGCCATTCCGAACACCGCGGACACCAGGATTCCGAGGCCGATCGCGTTGGCGCCGTCACGCCATCCGCCCGGCAGCCGAGTACCGCCCCAGATGGTCACCAGGGAAACCAGGAGGGAACACACGAGAAGGAGCACCTGCATACCCCGGGAAAGGCGTCCCAGCCAGGGGTTCTGTCCCCGCCCGCCGGACGGAATCCGCGTTGACATGCGTCAGAGGGTACCGCGCCGAATGGTTTCGCGGAATGGGTTCTGAAAACGGCTGAACAGGATGGGGGCTGATTTTTTCCGGGGCGACGATGTCGCGTGAATTCTCGGAATTGCCCTGCCGTATCGGCGGAATGCGCCATTCCATTTTAATGCGCCGGGTCAGGTGGCTCGCCCCGCAGCCGGTGAACGTGGGGGGACTGCGGGGCGAGGTCGCGCCGTTGTGGTCAACTCGCCGATCGGCCGCACGGGTGGGGGTTCGTGCGGTGACTCGGCTACCTGGACGGGATCACCTTCGGATCAGCAGCCGAAGTTGATCAGGTTGAAGGTGACGTAGTGGTCCGCGGTGTAGTAGTCCTCGTCGGTCTTCTCGCCGGTGACGATGCGCTTGGCGCCACGTGTCGAGGAGCCCGGGGTGATGACCGTGTACTCGTGGTAGTAGCCCGTGGACTGACTGGGCAGGACGCCTTCCCGGTTCTGGAAGACGACTCCGTCCTGCGAGTACGGGAAGGGGCCGTCGGACTCGATCAGGTCGAGCGTGTCGTACGCCTGCGAGGGCAGCTTGGTGTAGCAGATGCTGCCGACGGCGGCGTTCGCCGTGGTCGCCGTGACGGTGCCGCCCACGGCGAGGGCGGACAGGAGGGCGACCGTGGTGCCGATTCGTGTTGCGCGTGGGGGGAATCTCATGGCCATATGATGACGCGCGTAGACAGTGGCATGTCAATGACAACTCTGAAGATTTTCCCGTCAAGTCCGATGAGTTTTCGTGAAGTTAACGTCGGGCCGCCCCTTGCCCCACCTCCTCCACATCTACGGGCCGAGGCAGGTCCGCGCCGTGTCCGCCGAAAGTCTGTGATCGCGCGACTTTGGTCGCCGTTCCCCCGCACGGGGTGGGTGACCGGACCCGGTGCCGCATAGATTTGTCGACTGTGACAGGTGACAGGACCGCGCAGGTACCGCAGGCGTTCGTGGGGCGCCGATGGCTGCTGCCGTCCGCGGTGGCCGACGAACTCGATCCCGCCGTCGAACGGCGCGGACGGCCCCGCCGTACCGCACGCGACTGGGTCGTCGACACCTGCTGCTTCCTGCTGGCCGTCGGCATCGGACTCGCCGCCGCGCAGACCCTCGACAGCGACACCGGGACCCCGCACTCCCTCGCCGTCGTGGACCAGTTCTTCGGGGTCCTCGCCTGCGGCGCGGTGTGGCTGCGCCGCCGCTGGCCGCTCGGCCTCGCGGTCGCGATGGTCCCCGTCGGCTTCGTGTCGAACACGGCGGGCGGCGCCGCCATGGTCGCCGTGTTCACCCTCGCCGTGCACCGCCCCTTCCGCTACGTCGCCTGGATCGGCGGCGTCCAACTCGCCCTGGCCCCGCTGTTCTTCTGGCTGCGCCCGGACCCCGACCTGCCGTACGCCGGCGCGGTCGTGTTCACCGAACTGCTCACCCTCACCGTCATCGGCTGGGGCATGTTCGTCCGCTCCAAGCGGCAGCTCATGCTGAGCCTGCGCGACCGCGCCCGGCGCGCCGAGACGGAGGCGGAGCTGCGGGCCGAGCAGGCCCAGCGGCTCGCCCGTGAGGCCATCGCGCGCGAGATGCACGACGTGCTCGCGCACCGGCTGACCCTGCTGAGCGTGCACGCGGGCGCGCTGGAGTTCCGTCCTGACGCGCCCCGCGAGGAGGTCGCGCGGGCGGCCGGAGTCATCCGCGAGAGCGCCCACGAGGCGCTGCAGGACCTGCGCGAGATCATCGGCGTCCTGCGCGCGGGCGAGCCCGACGACACGGGCCGTCCGCAGCCCACGCTCGGCGCCCTGGACGCGCTGGTCACCGAGTCCCGCGAGGCCGGCATGAAGGTCACCCTCGCCAACCGGGTCACCGACCCCGCCGCGGTCCCGGCCTCGGTCGGCCGCACCGCCTACCGCATCGCCCAGGAGGCCCTCACCAACGCCCGCAAACACGCCCCGGGCACGGAGGTCACCGTGACGGTCACCGGCACCCCGGGCGACGGCCTGGTGATCGCCGTGCGTAACCCGCCCCCGGAGGGCGAGGTGCCCCATGTTCCCGGCTCCGGCCAGGGGTTGATCGGGCTGACCGAGCGGGCGACGCTGGCGGGCGGACGACTGGAACACGGGCCGGAGGAGAGCGGCGGATTCCGGGTGCGGGCGTGGCTGCCCTGGGGGTGAGTCCCGTTCGGCGCCACGGGTAACTCCCTTACTGCGCAAGGAGGATGGGAGTCGCTCCCGGAAGCCACCGCTCCTGTGTACGTCGGCGGCCTGCGAACAGGGGGTGTGACGGGGGGAGTGCGGTGAGGGAGTGCGCGCCGCGTGGCCCGGTCCGCTCGGGCCTTGGGCGCCACCCGACCCGGCACCGCGGACCGCGCCACCACCCGCCCCGGAGCCGTGGTTACGTAGCCCCATGACTGCGATCAGACTGCTCCTTGTCGACGACGACCCGCTGGTGCGGGCCGGGCTGTCCTTCATGCTGGGCGGCGCCGCCGACATCGAGATCGTCGGCGAGGCCGCCGACGGCAGCGAGGTCGAGGAACTCGTCGACCGCGTCCACCCGGACGTCGTCCTCATGGACATCCGTATGCCGTCGGTCGACGGGCTGACGGCGACGGAGCGGTTGCGTGCCCGGGGCGACGCGCCCCAGATCGTCGTCCTCACCACCTTCCACGCCGACGAACAGGTGCTACGGGCCCTCCGCGCGGGCGCCGCCGGCTTCGTCCTCAAGGACACCCCGCCCGCCGAGATCCTCGACGCCGTACGCCGGGTCGCGGCCGGCGATCCCGTGCTGTCGCCCGTGGTCACCCGCCAGTTGATGGAGCACGCGGCGGGCACCGCCACGGACACCCGTCGGGCACGCGCGCGTGAACGCATCGCCGCCCTGGGGGACCGCGAACGCGAGGTCGCCGTGGCCGTCGGCCAGGGCCTCGCCAACGCCGAGATCGCCACCGGCCTCTTCATGAGCGTCGCCACCGTCAAGACCCACGTCTCCCGCATCCTGGCCAAGCTCGACCTCAACAACCGTGTGCAGATCGCCCTGTTGGCGTACGACGCGGGTCTGCTCGAAGGGGACGGGGAGAGCGGGCACTAGCCGGCGGTGCCGCGCGTTCTCACTGCACTGGGAGACCTCGGGGGATCGTCCGGGAGGGGCAGGCATGGCCGAAGTGGTCGATCTGGGGGAGTTCGGCGAGGAGTTCCGGCGGGACCCGTATCCGGTGTACGCCATGCTGCGGGAGCGGGGCCCGGTGCACCGCGTGCGGATGCCGGCGTCGGACCAGGGCCACGAGACCTGGCTGATCGTGGGGCACGAGGAGGCACGCTCGGCGCTCACCGACCCGCGGTTGGCCAAGGACGGCAGCAGGATCGGGGTGACGTTCCTCGACGAAGAGCTGATCGGCAAACACCTGCTGTCCGCCGACCCACCGCAGCACACCCGGCTGCGCGGCCTGATCAGCCGCTCGTTCACCGCACGCCGGGTCGAGGAACTGCGGCCGCGCGTCCAGCAGATCACCGACGACCTGCTCGACGCGATGCTGCCGGCCGGCGCCGCCGACCTGGTCGAGTCATTCTCCTACCCGCTGCCGATCACAGTGATCTGCGAGCTGCTCGGTGTGCCCGAGATGGACCGCGCGGAATTCCGCGAGCTGTCCACGCAGGCGGTCGCACCCACCGACTCGGACAGCGGGTACGACGCGATCGTGCGGCTCGCCCAGTACCTCCGCGACCTGATCGAGGACAAGCGCCGCGCCGGTCACAGCGGCGATCTCCTCAGTGACCTGATCCGCACCACCGCCGAGGACGGCGACCGGCTCTCCCCGCAGGAACTGCGGGGCATGGCCTTCATCCTGCTCATCGCCGGCCACGAGACGACCGTCAACCTCCTCACCGGCGGCGTCCACGCTCTGCTCACCCACCCCGACCAACTCGCCGCCCTGCGCGCCGACATGACCCTGCTCGACGGCGCGATCGAGGAGATGCTGCGCTACGAGGGACCGGTGGAGAACGCGACGTTCCGGTTCGCCGCGGAGCCCCTGGACGTCGCCGGCACCTTCATCGAGAAGGGCGAGTCGGTCAGGGTCTGCCTGAACGCCGCCGACCGCGCCCCGGGCCGTTTTCCCGCCCCGGACCGCTTCGACATCCGCCGCGACACCCGCGGCCACCTCGCCTTCGGCCATGGCATCCACTACTGCCTCGGCGCCCCCTTGGCCCGCCTCGAAGCCCGCACGGCGATACGCACCCTGCTGGAGCGCGCCCCCGCCCTCACCCTGGACGGGCCGCCCGGCGACTGGCTCCCGGGCATGCTGATGCGCGGGATGCGCGCCCTGCCGGTGCGCTGGTAGAACGGCTGTACGGGGCGGCCGTGGCAACGGCGGAGCCCTGAAGGCCGTAGCAACAGCAACCTCAGCACCAACTGCAGTAGCCGCAGCGGCCGTTGAAGTCGCGGCAGCCGTGGCGCCGTAGAAGTCATGGACCCCGTAGGAGGCCCGCCCTCGTGACCGCGATCGCCGAGTTCGACCTGAGCATGGCTCGGAAGGCGCTGGAGAGTCAGCCCTTCAGCAGGCTGATCGGCGCGCGGCTGAGTGCCTTCGGGGACGGCGTCGCCACGCTGGAGATCGACATCAGGGAGGACCTGCACCAGCAGAACGGCTTCGTGCACGGCGGAGTCCTCGCCTACGCCGCCGACAACGCGCTCACCTTCGCCGGCGGCACGGCACTCGGTCCGGCGGTCCTCACCGGCGGTCTGTCCATCGAGTACGTCCGCCCGGCCGCCGGCCGCATCCTGCGCGCCCGCGCGGAGGTCGTCCAGGCCGGCCGCCGCCAGGCCGTCGTCCGCTGCGACGTCCTCACGGTCGCCGACGACGGCACGGAGTCCCTCTGCGCGGTCGCCCAGGGGACGGTGCTGGCGGTCCGTACGTCCTGAGCGCCCCCTCCGGAAGCGGCTGAGGAGTATCACCGTCTGCGGCACGTCGGCTCAGCTGTAGGGGAAGCTGCCCGCGATCTCCGCGAGGCGGACGGGTCTGTGTTCGCGTCTGGACACTTCGCAGGCCTCGGCGATTCGCAGCGCCTGCAGGGCCTCGCGGCCGTCGCACGGGTTGGTGCGCTGGCCGACGACGACCTCCACGAAGGCGATCAACTCGGCCTCGTAGGCGGGCCCGAAGCGCTCCAGGAAGCCGGTCCACGGCTTGGTCGCGGCCGGGGGGCCGGTCGGCTCGGTGGACGCGATCGGTGTGCGGTCGTCCAGGCCGACGACGACCTGGTCGAGTTCTCCGGCCAGCTCCATCCGGACGTCGTAGCCCGCCCCGTTCAGGCGCGCGGCCGTCGTCGTGGCGAGCGTGCCGTCGTCCAGGGTGAGGACCGCCGCGGCCGTGTCGATGTCACCGGCCTCGCGGAACATCGCGGGACCGGCGTCCGAACCGGTCGCGTACACGTCGACGACCTCGTGCCCGGTCACCCAGCGCAGCATGTCGAAGTCGTGGATGAGGGTGTCCCGGTAGAGCCCGCCGGAGATCGGCAGATAGGCGGCCGGGGGAGGCGTCTGGTCGGAGGTCGTCGCGCGGACCGTGTGCAGCCGTCCCAGCCGCCCTGAGCGCACCGCCTCCCGGGCGCCCGTGTAGCCCGCGTCGAACCGCCGCTGGAACCCCATCTGAAGGATCGTTCCCGCCGTCTCGACCTCGGCGATCGCCTGCAGCGAACCCGGCAGATCAAGCGCGATGGGCTTCTCGCAGAACACCGGGAGCCCGGATCGCGCCGCCCTGCCGATTAATTCGGCGTGCGCCGATGTCGCCGTAGTGATCACCACGGCGTCCACGCCCCACTTGAAGATCTCCTCCGTACTCGGTGCCGCCGTTTCCCCCAGCCGGTTCGCCAGCTCCTGGGCCCGTGCCGGGTCCACGTCCGTGAGGATCAGCGAACCGACCTCACGATGACGGCTGAGGGTCCTGGCATGGATGGTCCCGATGCGGCCCGTACCGATGACTCCGATGCGCATGGGAACAAACTGAGGGCCGACCAGGCGCGCTGTCAATGCGTATGTCCGGACAATCGAACTACATCACTTCCCGTCAACCATTCACACAGCTACGCTCGGGCCCGTGCCGAAACCAGATGTGGACCCGACAGTGCCGCTCGAACTCAGCGTGGACCGGAGCAGCCCGGTGCCGTTGTACTTCCAGCTGTCCCAGCAGCTGGAGGCCGCGATCGAACACGGCTCGCTGACCCCCGGCAGTCTGCTGGGCAACGAGATCGAACTGGCGGCCCGGCTCGGCCTGTCCCGGCCCACGGTCCGCCAGGCCATCCAGTCGCTGGTCGACAAGGGCCTCCTGGTGCGCCGCCGGGGCGTCGGCACGCAGGTCGTGCACAGCCAGGTCAAACGCCCGCTGGAACTCAGCAGCCTCTTCGACGACCTGGAGGCGGCCGGGCAGCGCCCCGCCACAAAGGTCCTCGTCAACACCGTCGTGCCGGCCTCCGCCGAGGTCGCGGCGGCACTCGGCGTCGCCGAGGACAGCGACGTGCACCGCATCGACCGGCTGCGCCTCGCGCACGGCGAGCCGATGGCGTACCTGTCCAACCACCTGCCGCTCGGCCTCCTCGACCTCGACACCGCGCAGCTGGAGGCCACCGGCCTGTACCGGATGATGCGCACCGCCGGCATCACCCTGCACAGCGCCCGCCAGTCCATCGGCGCCCGCGGCGCCACGGCCGAGGAGGCCGAACGCCTCGCCGAGTCCGAGGGTGCTCCCCTGCTCACCATGCAGCGCACCACGTTCGACGACACCGGGCGCGCGGTGGAATTCGGCAGCCATACCTATCGGCCGACGCGTTACTCGTTCGAGTTCCAGCTCTTGGTACGTCCCTGAGTGCACGGCTTCGCCCGCGTTGTTCGTCATAATGTCCGGACAATGCGAATTGGTTGGCGCTCACCATCACGCCCCTTCTTCAGGGGCGCGGGGCTGTGTCGATCTGCGGCTCCGCCGCGGGGCGCGACCAGCCACAACGCCTGCACCCGGCAACGATCCGCACCCCCCTTTGCGCCCCCGCACAGCACCCACAGTCACGGTGAGGCAGAATCGGGCCTTGATGAGCACCTACGGCAATTTCAGCGCCCCCATAGGCTCCCGCCGCGCGCCCGCGCTCCGCACCGTCGGCACCCGTGAGCGACGGTCGCACCTGACGGCTCCCCGCGTGCCCACCGTCGGCATCGACATCGGCGGCACCAAGGTCATGGCGGGCGTCGTGGACGCCGACGGCAACATCCTGGAGAAGCTCCGCACGGAGACCCCGGACAAGTCCAAGAGCCCCAAGGTCGTCGAGGACACCATCGTCGAACTGGTCCTGGACCTGTCCGACCGGCACGACGTGCACGCGGTCGGCATCGGCGCGGCCGGCTGGGTCGACGCCGAGCGCAACCGGGTCCTGTTCGCGCCCCACCTGTCGTGGCGGAACGAGCCTCTCAGGGACCGCATCACGAGCAGGCTCTCCGTGCCGGTCCTGGTGGACAACGACGCGAACACCGCCGCCTGGGCCGAGTGGCGCTTCGGCGCGGGGCGTGGCGAGGACCACCTCGTCATGATCACGCTCGGCACCGGCATCGGCGGCGCGATCCTGGAGGACGGCCAGGTCAAGCGCGGCAAGTACGGCGTCGCCGGCGAGTTCGGCCATATGCAGGTCGTGCCCGGCGGCCACCGCTGCGCGTGCGGCAACCGCGGCTGCTGGGAGCAGTACAGCTCGGGCAACGCGCTGGTCAGGGAGGCCAAGGAGCTGGCCGTCGCCGACTCGCCGGTGGCCTACGGGATCATCGAGCACGTCAAGGGACAGATCGGTGACATCACCGGCCCGATGATCACCGAGCTGGCCCGCGAGGGCGACGCCATGTGCATCGAGCTGCTCCAGGACATCGGCCAGTGGCTCGGCGTCGGCATCGCCAACCTCGCCGCCGCCCTCGACCCGTCCTGCTTCGTGATCGGCGGCGGTGTCTCGGCCGCCGACGACCTGCTGATCGGCCCCGCGCGGGACGCGTTCAAGCGGCAGCTCACCGGCCGCGGCTACCGCCCCGAGGCCCGCATAGTGCGCGCCCAGCTCGGCCCCGAGGCCGGCATGGTCGGCGCCGCCGACCTCGCCCGCCTGGTCGCCCGCCGCTTCCGCCGCGCCAAGCGCCGCCGGGTCGAGCGGTACGAACGCTACGAGCGGTTCGCGGAGTTCCGCCGCGGCAGCCAGGACACGGCATGACCGCATCGCTGCCGCGTCAGGCCATGCCCCGGGACGAGCCGCCCCGACCACCCGAGGACCCCCGCCACAAGGCCCGCCGCCGGGCGATCACCCTGCTCATCATCGTGCTGCTCATCGGCGTCCCGGCCGTCTATCTGGCGATCTCCGCCAACCAGAGCCGCAACAGCGGCAAGGACAAGGAGTACAAGTACTCGGCGACCGGGCTCACCGTGGGCTGGCCCTCGAAGGTCCAGCGCCGCCTCTACCAGGTACCGGTCCCGCACCCGGCGGAGAAGGTCGCCTTCTACGAGACCAACAACTGGAAGACCAGCCGCCTCTACGTCCAGTTCGAGACCACCGACGCCGGTCTGGACACCTTCCTCGCCGGCATAGACGTCGACCGGAAGACGCTGAAGAAGAACGACATCACCATCAGCGCCCGCGACCAGAAGATCACCGGCTGGAAGTTCACCGGCACCGGCCCCTGGTGGGGCGTCGTCAACAAACAGAAGGACCCGGCCCCCACCCAGGACATCGTGGTGAACCTGTCCGACCCCAAGCTCCCCATGGTCTACGTCGTCTCCCGCACGGTTCCCTAGCAGGTGGCTGGCCCCGGCCGGTCGCCGGGGCCCATTGTCAGACCCCGCCCGTAGAGTCGAAGACAGCTGACACGACTGACGGGCGGGAGGTGACAGGACGTATGACGGACACGGCACTGGCGGAGCAGATCTCCGTACGACTGGCCGCGGTCTTCCTGCCGTCCCCCGTCGTCCCGCGCGAGGGCCGCGTCGCCTTCTGGGACCCCGACGGCGAGCGCGCACTCCCCGAAGCCGAAGAGGGCGTGGAACAGATCGAGTTGACCGTCGTACGACGACGCGGCGCCGGAGTCCGCCGCGGGCCCACCCCAGCGCTGACCCTGTCGATCGAGGCGGCCCTGCCGCTGCTCGTACGCGCCCGCCGCGACCCGGCCGCCCATCCCGCCACGGCCTGCTGGGGCGCCGCCGCCCTGCACGCGCTACGGCTCGCCGCCCGCGGCCGGCTGCTCCCCGGCCTCACCGCCGCAGGCCACGACGCGTGGCGCGCGGGCCCGCTGGAGCCGGAGGACATCGCGCACGTCCGCGCGGTGGCGGCGGCCCTTCCGTACGAGGGCCACGCGGTTCCGCTGCCCGGCCCCGGCCCGCTGCGGCTGCCCGAGCCGGAAGCGCTGATGCGGTCCTTCCTGGACGCGGTCGCGGACACCCTGCCCCGCACCCCGGCCGCGCCGTACACCTCCGGGATGCCCTTCGCCGCGCGCCCGCCGCAGCGGCTGCGCGACGCCCAGGACTGGGCCGCGGAGGTCGCCGCGGGCATGGACGCGGGCGTGCGGATCTCGCTCCGCCTGGACCTGTCGGCGTACGACCTGTTCGACGACGGCGGACGGGTGCGCAGCGCGGGCGCGGCGATCGTCCAGGTGCACAGCCTCGCCGACCCGACCCTCGTGGTCGACGCGGCGGCCCTGTGGGCGGGCACGGCCGACACCGCCTTCGGCCCCCGCGCACGCGTGGACGCCGCGCTGGCCGTACGCCGGGCCGCGCGCGTCTGGCCCCCGCTGGACCGCCTCTCCGAGCTGGACGTGCCCGACGTACTGGCCCTGTCCGAGGAGGAGCTGGGCGAGCTGCTAGGCATGGCGGCCACGCGGCTCGCGGCGGCCGGGGTCGCCGTCCACTGGCCCCGGGACCTGGCACAGGACCTGACGGCGGCGGCCGTGGTGCGGTCGGCGCCGGGCTCCGCGACCGACGGCACGGGCTTCTTCGAGAGCGAGGAACTGCTCCAGTTCCGCTGGCAGTTGGCGCTCGGCGGCGACCCGCTCACCGAGGCCGAGATGGACATGCTGGCCGAGGCCCACCGCCCGGTCGTACGGCTGCGGGACCAGTGGGTGCTGGTCGACCCGGCCCTCGTCCGCAAGGCCCGCAAACGCGAACTGGGCCTGCTCGACCCGGTGGACGCGCTGTCCGTCGCGCTCACCGGCACCGCGGAGGTCGACGGCGAGACGGTGGAGGCGGTCCCGGTCGGCGCGTTGGCGACCCTGCGCGACCGCCTGACGGCAGGCATCCACCCCGCCGAGCCACCCCAGGGTCTGGACGCCACCCTCCGGGACTACCAACTC
This sequence comes from Streptomyces sp. NPDC048504, assembly GCF_043200035.1. Taxonomy (NCBI): domain Bacteria; kingdom Bacillati; phylum Actinomycetota; class Actinomycetes; order Kitasatosporales; family Streptomycetaceae; genus Streptomyces; species Streptomyces sp. NPDC048504. Next base: position 129,308 of record NZ_JBICXA010000011.1, on the reverse strand, counting down.
CGGGGCCTGGCCTGGCTCGACCTCATGACCTCCCTCGGCCTGGGCGGCTGCCTCGCCGACGACATGGGCCTCGGCAAGACGATCACCCTCATCGCCCTGCACCTGCGCCGAGCCCACCGCGCCCCCACCCTGGTGGTCTGCCCGGCCTCACTCCTGGGCAACTGGCAGCGGGAGATCACCCGCTTCGCCCCCGGAGTCCCCGTCCGCCGCTTCCACGGCGCGGACCGCACCCTGGAAGACCTCACCGGCGGCTTCGTCCTCACGACATACGGCACGATGCGCTCGGCCGCGCCCGCCTTGGCCCAACAGCCGTGGGGCATGGTCGTCGCGGACGAGGCACAGCACGTCAAGAACCCGTACTCGGCGACCGCGAAGGCCCTGCGCACGATCCCGACCCCCGCGCGCGTGGCGCTGACCGGCACCCCGGTGGAGAACAACCTCTCCGAACTCTGGGCCCTGCTGGACTGGACGACCCCCGGACTCCTCGGCCCCCTGAAATCCTTCCGCGCCCGGCACGCGCGCGCGGTGGAGAACGGCGAGGACGAGGAGGCGGTGACCCGGCTGGCCCGCCTGGTCCGCCCGTTCCTCCTGCGCCGCAAGAAGTCCGACCCGGGCATCGTCCCCGAACTGCCGCCCAAGACGGAGACGGACCACCCGGTCCCGCTCACCCGCGAACAGGCCTCGCTGTACGAGGCGGTGGTACGGGAGTCGATGCTGGCCATCGAGACGACGGAGGGCATCGCCCGCCGCGGCCTCGTCCTGAAGCTCCTCACCTCCCTCAAACAGATCTGCGACCACCCGGCGCTGTACCTGAAGGAGGACCACGCGGCAGCACAGGCCACCGGAGACCGCCTCACCGCCCGCTCCGGCAAACTCGCCCTGCTGGACGAGCTGTTGGACACGCTCCTGTCCGAGGACGGCTCCGCGATCGTCTTCACGCAGTACGTCGGCATGGCCCGCCTCATCACCGCCCACCTGTCGGCCCGTGCGATCCCGGTCGAGCTGCTCCACGGCGGCACACCGGTCCCGGAGCGGGAGCGCATGGTGGACCGCTTCCAGGCGGGCGCGACCCCGGTCCTGGTCCTCTCCCTGAAGGCGGCGGGCACCGGCCTCAACCTCACCCGCGCGGGCCACGTCGTCCACTTCGACCGCTGGTGGAACCCCGCCGTCGAGGAACAGGCCACCGACCGCGCCTACCGCATCGGCCAGACCCAGCCCGTCCAGGTCCACCGCCTCATCACCGAGGGCACGGTCGAGGACCGCATCGCCGACATGCTCGAATCCAAGCGGGCGCTGGCAGACGCGATCCTCGGCTCCGGCGAGTCGTCATTGACCGAGCTGTCGGACCGGGACTTGTCCGACCTGGTGTCGTTGCGGAGGCCGGGGTGACGGGCGGTGTGGGACGGGGCGCGGGGGCGGTTCACGGTGCCGAAGAGGCTCGTCGGGCGGCTGAGGTGGAGGCGGCTGAGGTGACGGCGCGCGTGGAGGACGAGGCGTCGATGGGGGGAGTGGCGGGGGTGTCGCCGGGTGCGGCGGGCGGCACGGCGGAGGTGTCGCGGGGCTTGGCGGGTGAAGCGGCGGATGGGGTGCAGGGCGCGGCGGGCGAAACGGCCGGGGTGCATCGCCAGATGGCCGAGGTGACGGCGCTGGTGGAGGACGAGCAGGGGGCGGTCGAAGCGTCGGCGGGAGGAACGGCTGACGTGCTGCCGGGCTCGGCGGACGACGCGGTGGAGGGGCCGCGGGGCCTGGCGGAAGACATGGCCGAGGTTCTGCGGGGCCTGGCGGTGAAGGGGACACGGGCCCAGGCGTCCGAAGTGTCGGCGGATGAAACGCCGGAGGCGGAGCGGCACTTGGGTGTGGAGAGGCCGTGGCGTCTGTCGGGCGAAACAGCGCAGGCGCGGCCGCACCCGGGAGCGGAGGTGTCGCACGGCCTGGCGGGAGGAACGGCGGAGGTGCTGCGGGGGCCGGAGGCATTGCAGGGCCCGGCGGATGAAATGCCGGAGGTGGAGCGGCACTTGGCGGGGGAGAGGCTGTGGGGCCTGTCGGGCGAAGCAGCTGAGTCGCAGCGGCACCCGGCAGCGGAGGCATCGCAGGGCCCTGCGGATGAAATGCCGGACGCGCAGCGGGACTTGGCTGGGGAGGAGCGCCCCGCGGACGTAGTACGGCGCGCGTTGCAGGCGGCCCGTGGGCGTGGGGGCCAAGGGGTGGACGCGGAAGTCGCCGGGCCCCCGGAGTCCTCTCGCACACCTGCGTCTCCTCACGCACCGGGCGCGGACCGTACGGCCGTCGACAAGGCGTCCGAGCCCCAGGCCCGGCCGGGGGACGTGGCACGCGCGGCGCTGCGACGGGCCGTCGCTGAGCGGCGCGCCGTCGGCGCCTCGGGGGAAGATGCCCACGCGCCGGGTGACGGTGCGGCCCAGGACGCGGGAGCGAGTTTTCCGGGAAGTAGTGCCGGAGAAGGAACAGCGGACCCACTGCGGGACCCGGTGCGGTGCGGGGCGGCCGTTCCGGACGCGGGAGTTGGCGAAACCGGTGAAGGTGAAGCAGGGCGGTCCAGGGACGCAACGGGGGACGAGTCGGGCGGCCTTCCGAACTCGACCACCCTTCAGGGCTCAGAGACCGTTCAGGAACCGGCGACCGTCGCGGACCGCGGTTCGACGCGGCCCGCGGATGCCGCACGCGAGGCGTTGCGGGCGGCACGTGGTGCGGCGCGGAAGGCTCGTGAGGACGTAGGAGCCGGGGGAGCGCAGTCGGTACCTCGGCCGGTGTCCCGGGCGAGCGGCGGTTCCAGGGCCGAGGGGCGAAGTGGTGTGCGTGGACGTGCCGGTGAGGCCGGAGCCCGTGACCTACGGGACTTCCTTGCCGGAGCCTTTCGGTTGCCGGCGGATGTGGAGCTGCCGGCAAGTGAGACTCAGCCCGCCGACGAGACCGCACCGGACAACGACCGTTCGACACCGGAGAGTTCACACTCCGAGGCCTTCACCCCGACGTCCGACCACGCATCGGAGACCTCTGTCCGCACACCCGACCGGACCGAACCCCCATCACCCTCGTCGCTCATCGCCCCCGACCCGACCTCCGCCTCCGACCCCACCCCCGCAACCCCCCGAACTCCCACCACCATGGCCTCCCCCTCCCGCGACAGCGACCTCCGCCGCACCTTCCCCGCCTTCTCACCCCGCCCCTCCGACAGAGACGAAGACGGAGACGGCGGCGGAGCCGCCAACACCCGCTTCGCCGACACCTGGTGGGGTAACGCATGGGTCACCGCGTTGGAAGAAGGTGCCCTGGATCCCAAGCGGCTGCAGCGGGGGCGGAGTTACGCGGAGAAGGGGCACGTCGACGCGATCACCGTGACGCCGGGGCTCGTGCTCGGGTACGTGCAGGGCAGCCGCGCGCGGCCGTACCGCGTGCAGGTGCGGTTGCGGACGCTGGACGACGCCGACTGGGATCGGTTCCTGGACGCCGCCGCCGATCGGCCCGGGCACATCGCCGCGCTGCTCGACAAGGAGATGCCCAAGTCCCTTGCCGAGTGCGGAGTTCCGTTGCTGCCGGGGCCCGGCGACCTCGCCCCGCAGTGCAGTTGCCCCGACTCCGGTCACCCCTGCAAGCACGCCGCCGCCCTCTGCTACCAGACAGCCCGCCTCCTCGACGCCGACCCCTTCGTCCTGCTCCTGCTCCGCGGCCGGGGCGAACGCCCGCTCCTCGACGCCCTGTCCCGCCGCAACGCGGCCCGTGCGGCCCGCGCCGCCCAGGAGCAGGAACCGGCGCCCCTCCCCGGCGTAAGAGCCACGGACGTCCTCGCGGAGCAGGGGGAGCGCCGACTTCCTCCGCTCCCACCCCCGTTGCCCATGCCCCCGCACCCCGAGCAGCCTCCCGTGTACCCGGCCGCGCCCGGTGGCCCGGACCCCTTCGCGCTCGACCAGCTGGCGACCGACGCCGCCGCCCGCGCGCACGCGCTGCTCAGCACAGGCCGGGACCCGGTGGGCGGCCTGACCCTGTGGCAGGACGCGGTACGGCTCGCCGCGGCCCGCCCCGGTTCGGGGCTGACCGTCACCACCCGTTCCCTCTACGCCTCCCTCGCCAAGGCCACCGGACGCAGCACGGGCGAGCTGGCGCGCGCGGTCGCCGCCTGGCGGCAGGGCGGCGTCGAAGGGCTCGCGGTGCTCGAAGAGCCCTGGGATCCGCCGGCCGGCCGCTTCGACCGGGCCCGCCCCCTCCTCCTCGCCGCCGACCTCCCGGCCTTCCGCCCCCGGCACAACCACCTCACTCACCCCCACGGCCACGTCCAACTCCGCCTGGGCCGCGACGGCCTGTGGTACGCCTACGAATCAGAACCGGGCGACGAGGACTGGTGGCCCAGAGGCACCCCCGACCTGGACCCGGTCGGCGCACTCACGGGCCTGGGCGCACCGAGCGAACTCTGAGCCGTCGGGCAGCAGTCGAGTACCCCGGAGTGGCCTTCGACACAGCCCCACCGGTCCCCCCTCTCCCACCGGTCCGCGACTCTCCCGCTCTCGCCCCTGTCCCGTGAAGGCGATGTGAGGGTTCCCCACTGATGTGTGGGAGCCGAGTGGGGAGACCGGGGCCCCCACAGCCGGACCGTAAGAAACGGCGGTTACGTTGGAGCGGTGAGCGACATGAAGACCCCTGCCCTCCAGTACCGCTTCGACGGCCCCGAAGACGCGCCCGTCCTCATCCTGGGCCCGTCGCTCGGGACGACGTGGCACATGTGGGATCGCCAGGTGCCCGAGCTGATGAAGCAGTGGCGGGTCTTCCGGTACGACCTGCCGGGCCACGGCGGCTCGCCCGCGCACCCGACCGGCTCGGTCTCCGACCTGGCCGACCGGCTGCTGGCCACGCTCGACGCCCTCGGCGTGCAGAGCTTCGGCTACGCGGGCTGCGCGCTCGGCGGCGCCGTCGGCCTCGAACTGGTCCTGCGCCACCCGGAGCGCGTGGCCTCGCTGGCGCTGATCGCCGCCTCGCCCCGCTTCGGCACGGCGGACGAGTTCCGCCAGCGCGGCGTGATCGTCCGTACGAACGGGCTCGACCCCATCGCCCGCACCTCGCCGGACCGCTGGTTCACCAGCGGGTTCGCCGCGTCGCAGCCCGCGATCACCGAGTGGGCCGTCCAGATGGTGCGCACCACCGACCCCGGCTGCTACATCGCCGCGTGCGAGGCGCTGGCCGCGTTCGACGTACGGTCCGAACTCGCCCGCATCGGTGTGCCGACCCTCGTCCTCGTCGGCTCCGACGACCAGGTCACCGGCCCCGCCGAGGCCCGCACGCTGGTCGCCGGCATCCCGGACGCCCGTCTCGCCGTCGTACCCGGCGCCTCGCACCTGGTCCCCGTCGAGCAGCCCGCCGCCGTCACGGATCTCCTCGTCCGGCACTTCTCCACCGCCTGGCAGCCCGCCTACGAGCACTCCACCGGGCAGTTCGCCATCGCGGCGACCCCGGTCAAACCGGTCCTCGCCCCGCCGCCGCAGCTCGCGCCGATCGCCGAGATCGCGCCGCCGCCCGCCGTACCGCCGCAGGTCATGGGCCGTCCGGACCCCTACGACGCCGGGATCAAGGTCCGCCGCGAGGTGCTCGGCGACGCGCATGTCGACCGGGCGCTGGCGCAGGCCGACGAGTTCTCCGGGGACTTCCAGGACTTCATCACCCGTTACGCGTGGGGCGAGATCTGGGACCGGCCCGGCCTCGACCGGCGCTCGCGCAGCTGTGTCACCCTCACCGCGCTGGTCGCGGGCGGCCACCTGGACGAACTGGCCTTCCACACCCGGGCGGCGCTGCGCAACGGCCTCACCCCGGCCGAGATCAAGGAAGTACTGATGCAGGCCGCCGTGTACTGCGGGGTACCGGCGGCGAACAGCGCGTTCAAAGTCGCCCAGCAGGTCATCCGCGAGGAGACGACCCCCACCGAGTGACTCACGGAGCGATCTTCAGACGGGCACCGAAAGCACCAGCCTCACCCGCCCGTCCACCGTTCCGGCGCGGCAGGATGGACCCATGAAGCTGACGAAGAATTCGCACGCCTGCATCCGTCTGGAGAAGGACGGCCGGTCGCTCGTCATCGACCCGGGCACTTTCAACGAGGAGGACGCCGCCGTCGGCGCGGACGCGATCCTGGTCACCCACGAGCACCTCGACCACTTCAACGAGGACCGGCTGCGAGCCGGTCTGGAGGCCAACCCGGCCGCCGAGATCTGGACGCTGAAGTCGGTCGCGGACCAGCTCTCCGCCGCGTTCCCGGGCCGCGTGCACACGGTCGGCCACGGCGACACCTTCACGGCGGCGGGCTTCGACGTCCAGGTGCACGGCGAACTGCACGCCGTGATCCACCCGGACATCCCGCGCATCACCAACATCGGCTTCCTCGTCGACGGCGGCCGCGTCTTCCACCCGGGCGACGCCCTCACCGTCCCCGACCACACCGTCGAGACGCTGATGCTCCCGGTCATGGCCCCCTGGAGCAAGATCTCCGAGGTCATCGACTACGTCCGCGAGGTCAAGCCGCAGCGCGCCTACGACATCCACGACGCCCTGCTCACCGACCTCGCCCGCCCGATCTACGACATGCAGATCGGCGCGCTCGGCGGCGCGGAGCACCTGCGGCTGGCGCCCGGCGAGGCGGCGGACCTGTGAGTGTCAGACCCGCCCGGTAGGTTGTGGGGCATGCGTATCGCGACCTGGAACGTGAACTCGATCACCGCCCGTCTGCCGAGGCTCCTGGCCTGGCTGGAGAGCAGCGGCACCGACGTGCTGTGCCTCCAGGAGGCCAAGCTGGCCGAGGCGCAGTTCCCGTTCGACGCGCTGCGCGAGGCGGGCTACGAGGCGGCGGTCAACGCGACCGGCCGGTGGAACGGCGTGGCGGTGCTCTCCCGGGTCGGGCTCGACGAGGTGGTCAAGGGCCTTCCAGGGGACCCCGGTTACGACGGCGTCCAGGAGCCCCGCGCCGTCGCGGCGACCTGCGGCCCGGTTCGCGTCTGGTCGGTGTACGTGCCGAACGGCCGCGAGGTGGACCACCCCCACTACGCGTACAAGCTCCAGTGGTTCGAGGCACTCAAGGCGGCCGTCGCCGGCGACGCGCAGGGCAGCCGCCCGTTCGCGGTGCTCGGCGACTACAACGTGGCACCGACGGACGACGACGTCTTCGACGTGGCCGCCTTCGAGGGCCTCACCCACGTCACCCCCGCCGAGCGCGCCGCCCTGACCGCCCTGCGCGACGCGGGCCTGTCCGACGTGGTCCCGCGCCCCCTCAAGTACGACCACCCGTACACGTATTGGGACTACCGCCAGCTCGCCTTCCCGAAGAACCGCGGCATGCGCATCGACCTGGTCTACGGCAACGAACCGTTCGCGAAGGCCGTCACCGACTCCTACGTCGACCGCGAGGAGCGCAAGGGCAAGGGCGCCTCGGACCACGCCCCGGTGGTCGTGGACCTGGACGTCTGACCCGAGGAGACCGGGCCGGTCAACTCAGCGAGGCGAACCATCGCACCACGGCCGCCGTCGCCGCCCGCTGGGAGCCAAGGTGGCGGGAGCCGCCGTAGTCCGGAGTGCCGAGGTCGACCAGTGGCGCCTCGACACCCCGGGCCCGGAACGACGCCTGGCAGTGCTCGCTGTTCCCGTTCACGGCCTGCTCGTCGCCCTCGGCGTAGTACAGCCGCACCGGAGCCTGCGGCGTCCAGCCCGTGCACACCCCGTCGGTGACCCGCAGCGCGGCGGCCAGCCCGCCCGTCGGGTGCGCGAGCAGCGCCCGCCCGTGCGCCGTGAGCAGCTCATCCACGGTGTCCGGTGTCCGGGCCATGACCTCCTGCCCGGTGTGCGTACCGTCCAACAGGCCCTCGATCGTGCGGGAGTACGGCGCCCGGAAGACCTCGCCGGGGTTGTCGTAGACGTGATGGAGCCGGTTGAAGGAGACGAGGGACAGCGCGGTGTAGATGACGCCGTCCTTCGGGTCCGCGCGCCCGTCCAGCAGGGCGGGCAACGCCACGTCCCGGAAGGCGTACGCACCGCTGACCGGTGCCAGCGCCGCGGCCCGGAAGCGGGGATCGGCCCCCTCCTCCAGGGCCCGCGCCAGTCCGAGCGCCGCCGAAGCCCCTTGCGAGAAGCCGGTGATGAGCACGTCCCGCCCCAACTGCCGCCCGATCGTGGGCGCGTAGGAGTCCGCGGCCCGCAGCAGGTCCAGCGCGGAGGTCGTCTCGGAGGGCACGTCCATCCACTGCGGCCGACCGGGGCCGAGGCCCAGACCGAGGTAGTCCGGGAGGACGACGGCGAAGCCCGCCGACGCGTAGGTCAGGGCGGGCGCCCGGCTCCACACGTCGGACGACACCGAGGCGACGTCGTCCTTGAAGAGTTCGGTGCCGTGCGTGAACGAGACGGTGCGCAGCCGCCGTTCACCATTGCGCGGGAAGGCCAGCAGCCCGCTGGCGGTGGTGGGCCGGCCCTTCGGATCCACCGTGCGGTACACCACCCGGTAGGTGTCGACGCCGTAGCGCACGGTCCCCGCGTCCCACGCCCCGTCCTCGTCGCCCCGCAACTCGGCGGCCACCTGCGGCGCGGACAGCGTCCGTAGATGCACCACCGACACCAGCCGCCCCCGCGCCGTATCGGGCGCCCCGTGCACGGACGCGGCCGGAACGGCCCCCGCCCCCACGGCACCCGCGGACACCGAACCGCTCACCACCAGGGCGACGGTCACCGACGACAGCACCATCAATTTGCCTGTCCGATTCATACTGCGACCGTACGAAGCGGACATCGCGCCCACCATCCGGCCAACCCGCCCTCGGCAGACGGGCTTTCCCCCTCCCGGGCCGGAGGCTGACACGCCACTCGCGACGCCCTGTGGTGCGTACGGCGGTGCGAATGTCACGCTGGGAGTATGAACATCCCTTTCCTGGGCAACCGGGGCGAGAAGCGCGCCGCGCACGACCCCGAGGGCATCGCCGAACCGCTGTCCGAGTGCGAACTGCTGCGCTCCCACGCGGCCCGGGAGGGCGTCCAACTCGACGACTCCGTGGGCTCGTTGGAAGCGCTCGACCAACTGGTGCCCCGCTGGCGGGACGACGAGGAGACCTTGTCCTGGCTCGGCAACGACGCCGGGCTGTATCTGGGGACGGTGATCGTGCGCACGGTGCCGGGCGCCGCCTGGGCGATCTGGCCGAACGGCCAGCCTGTCGTACGGCTCGACTCCGGGCGCGAGTTCGACGTCGTGGCCTCCGGTCATGAGTGGGCCGCCAGCGGTGTGCCCGAACTCTCGCAGCTGTACGCCGAGGTCGCGGAAGAGTAGCGGCGGCCTTAAATACGGCTAATGCCCGAAAAGTGCGTGTCGTGCCTTAACTCCACTCTTGTGTCGATAGTTTGCGGCGACCACGACACAGCTGAGAGTGAGTAGGGCTGGGCATGGCCGTCGATCCGTTGATCGAACTGCGTGACGTCAACAAGTACTACGGGGAGCTGCATGTCCTGCAGGACATCAACCTCACCGTCGGCAAGGGGGAGGTGGTCGTGGTCATCGGCCCTTCGGGGTCGGGAAAGTCGACGCTGTGCCGGGCGATCAACCGGCTGGAGACCATCGAGTCCGGGACGATCGAGCTCGACGGGCAGCCGCTGCCCGAGGAGGGCAAGGCCCTCGCGAAGCTCCGCGCCGAGGTCGGCATGGTCTTCCAGTCCTTCAACCTGTTCGCCCACAAGACGGTCCTGCAGAACGTCTCGCTGGCCCAGGTCAAAGTCCGCAAGCGGGGGCGCGAGGACGCCGACAAGCGGTCGTTGGAGCTCCTGGACCGCGTGGGACTCGCCTCCCAGGCGCCCAAGTTCCCCGCGCAGCTCTCCGGCGGCCAGCAGCAGCGCGTGGCCATCGCCCGCGCCCTCGCCATGGAACCCAAGGCGCTCCTCTTCGACGAGCCGACCTCGGCCCTCGACCCGGAGATGATCAACGAAGTCCTTGAGGTCATGCGCCAACTCGCCCACGACGGCATGACGATGGTCGTCGTCACCCACGAGATGGGCTTCGCCCGCTCCGCCGCCAACCGCGTCGTGTTCATGGCCGACGGCCGCATCGTCGAGGACCGCACCCCCGAGGAGTTCTTCACCAACCCGCGCAGCGACCGGGCCAAGGACTTCCTGTCCAAGATCCTCAAGCACTGAGCGGGGGAGTGCGATCCATGTTCCGTACGACCCGTGTGCTCCTGGTGCTGATCCTCGCGCTGTTCGCGGCCGCCTGCGGCAAGGAGGGCAGCCCGCCCGTCAAGGGCCCGGCCGCCGAGAAACTCCCCAACTACCAAGTGGCACAAGGCTTTCAGCTCCCCGACTCCAAGACCTGGAAGCGGGCGAAGAAGCGCGGCTACTTCACCGTCGGCGCCAAGGAGGACCAGCCCTACCTCGGCGAGAAGGACCCGGCGACAGGCAGCTACTCCGGCTTCGACATCGAGATCGCCAAGATGATGTCGGCCTCCCTCGGCTTCGCCCCGAAGACGATCCAGTTCAGGACGATCGCCTCCGCCAACCGCGAAACCGCCCTGCAGAACGGCCAGATCGACTACTACGTCGGCACCTACACCATCAACGACATGCGCAAGAAACTCGTCGGCTTCGCCGGCCCCTACTACATGGCCGGCCAGTCGCTCCTCGTCCGCTCCGACGAGGACGACATCCACGGCCCGCAGGACCTCGCCGGCAAACGCGTCTGCTCGGCGGCCGGCTCAACGCCGTACCAGCGCATCAAGGACGACTATCCGAAGGCCCAACTCGTCGCCTACGACACGTACTCCGTCTGCGTCGACAACCTGCTCACCTATCAGGTCGACGCCGTCACCACCGACGACGCGATCCTCATCGGCTACGCGGCGAAGGTCCCCGATCAACTGAAGGTCGTCGGCAAGCCCTTCTCGAAGGAGCCGTACGGCATCGGAGTCCCGCACGGCGACAACGCCCTGCGGTTCGCCCTCGACGACGCGTTGGAGGCCCGTGAGAAGAACGGCGACTGGAAGAAGGCGTACGAGGCGACTCTCGGCCTGTCCGGAGTGCCCGCGCCCACCCCGCCCGCGATCGACCGCTACCCGGCGAGCTGAGCGAGGCCGATGTGAACGTACTGACCGACAACTTCTCGACCTTCGGCGACGGCTTCCTCGGCACCGTCGAACTGACCGTCTACGCCTCGGTGTTGGCGCTCGTCCTCGGCTTCCTCATGGCGTCCTTCCGGGTCGCCCCGGTCGGCTCGCTGCGGGTCTTCGGCACGGTGTGGGTGACCGTGCTGCGCAACACCCCGCTGACCCTGCTGTTCTTCGCGGTGCTGCTCGGCCTGCCGCGCTTCGGACTCGTGCTGCCCTTCAAGGTGTTCGCGGTCCTCGCGCTCGGCTGCTACACCTCGGCGTTCATCTGCGAGGCACTGCGCTCCGGCATCAACACCGTGCCCAGGGGCCAGGGGGAGGCGGCCCGCAGCCTCGGGATGTCCTTCGGGCAGAGCCTGAGCCTGGTCGTCCTGCCGCAGGCGTTCCGCTCGGTGATCCCGCCGGTCGGCTCCACGCTCATCGCCCTCGCCAAGAACTCGGCGATCGCCGGCGCGTTCAGCGTCACCGAACTCCTCGGCACCTACCGGACGTTGAGCGAACTCGGCTACAACATCGTCTGGACGTTCGTCTGGATCGCCGTCGGCTACCTGATCATCACCCTCGCCATCAGCGCGCTGTTCAACGCGCTGGAGAGGAAGTGGGGAGTCGCCCGATGACCACCGCCAACGCCCTCTACGACGTCCCCGGCCCCAAGACCCGCAAACGGCACCGCCTTTACGGCATCGCGTCCACGGTCGTCATCCTCGCGCTGCTCGGCTGGATCCTCTATCTCCTGTTCGACACCGACCAGTTCACGTACACGAAGTGGATGCCCTTCGAGTACAAGGGAATTCAGGAACTGCTGCTGCGCGGCCTCGGCAACACGCTCAAGGCCTTCGGGCTGGCGGCCGTGCTCTCGCTGGCACTTGGCACCCTGCTCGCCGTGGGACGCCTCTCGGACCATCGTCCCGTGCGCTGGCTGTCCACGGTCGTCGTGGAGTTCTTCCGCGCCATGCCCGTCCTCGTGATGATCTTCTTCATTTTCGTGGCGCTCAAGGTGCAGCCCCTGCCCGCACTCGTCGCGGGCCTGACGCTCTACAACGGCTCGGTGCTCGCCGAGGTCTTCCGCTCCGGCGTCAACAGCGTCGAACGCGGCCAGCGGGAGGCCGCGTTCGCGCTCGGCATGCGCAAGGTCCACGTCATGTCGTACGTCCTCGTACCGCAGGCCGTACGGGCCATGCTGCCCGCCATCATCAGCCAGTTGGTGGTCGCGCTGAAGGACACCTCGCTGGGCTATCTGATCACCTATGAGGAGTTTCTCCATGCCGGGAAGCTGATCGCGTCGAACCTCGACTACGATTTGCCGTTCATCCCGGTGGTGATGGTGATCTCGCCGATCTACATCGGGATGTGCATGCTGCTCTCCTGGTTCGCCGGTTGGGTGTCCCGCAGGGAGCAGCGCAGTCCCAAGACCGGGGCCGTGGACGTTGCCCCGGCGGAACCAGGGACGCTGCTGCCGCGGGTGCAGTAGTAGAGAGGGCACCTGCCCGTCCGGCAGCAGCCGGAGATCACTGCTCGCGCAGCGGGATCGACACGTACGACGGGTCGTTCGCGGGCGAGGAGAAGGTCAGCTGCGCGCCGGTCGGGTTGTGCTCGATGTAGAGCGGGTCGACCGTGTCGACGACCAGGGCGAGATGATGCCCTGCCGGGACGTCGTAGGCCGTGGAGAACAACTCCAGGTCCACACCGAACGGCTGGCCGGGCTGCTGTCCGTGCCAGGTGTACGGCGCGTTGCTGACCAGCTTGCCGAGGCCGAGCGGGCCCACGTCGTAGAGGTAGGCGACGAGGGTGCCGCTCTCCTTGGTGTCCGTGACCGTGGTGTGCAACTTGACGGTGCCGCGCACCTGTTGGGCGCTCGCGTACTTCCCCGACTGCCACACAGCGGCCCAACGGCGCGGGAGCAGCGGGACATACGCGACCGGGGGCACCTGGGCGACCTGGTCGAGGATGCTCGACAGGAAGACGATCCCGCCGTCGGCGCCCGAGTCGACGTTGGTGTGGATGGTGGTCGTGCCGGCGAGGTCGAGCTTCTTGCGGGTCGCGCCGACCGACTTCCAGTCCGGGTAGCCCTCGTAGCCGCCGGTGGAACGGGACTTGAGCTCCACGGGGTCCTCGTGGTTGATCCCGTTGTCCTCGCCCTTGAGGTAGTGGTCGAACCACCGCTCGGTGTCCGTCCACACGTCGTTGGGCAGCCCGAACAGGCCGGTCAGCTCGGCGGTGGCGTGGTCGCCGGGGCGCAGCTCAAGGCGCTTGGGGACGCTCAACTTCCCGTAGAAGTCCGCGATTTGATTGGGCGGGAAGATCGTGTCGCCCCAGGCGTTGGCGAGCATGATCGCCGCGCCGTTCTTGTTGATCTGGTCGACGTACGTCGCGGCGGAACGCTCCTTGCCCCAGTCGATCAACTCCTGTTCCTTGGACAGGTCGGAGGCGAAGAAGTCCTTGAAGACCTGGCTCGTCTCCGCGCTCGGGCGGCCGGTGACGAGGCCGACGCCGTCCAGCAGGGCGGTCGCCTGGCAGTGTTCGGTACGGCCCGAGTAGATCGAGTCGATCAGGTCCGCCCAGCCGCTGAGTGAGGCAACTGCCTTGATCCGCTTGTCGTGTGCGGCAGCGAGGAGACTGATGCCGGCACCGTACGACACGCCCGCCATGCCGATGTGCCCCGCGTCGGACGGGGTGTTGGCGAGCGCCCAGTCGATGACCTTGGACGCGTCGGCCACGTCCTTCGGGCCCGCCACCTCTATTCCGCCGCCGGACTGCCAGAACCCGCGGACGTTGTAACTCACGACGACATAGCCGGAGTCGGCGAGCTTCTGGGCCTGGGCGAGGTACTGGACCTGGGGGAATCCCCAGCTCGTGGGCAGGACGAGGAGCGGGTAGTCGTGCGAGCCGTCCGCGCCCGCGGGCGTGACGACGTTCGCCGCGAGCGTCGTACCGCCGTCGCCGGTGATGTCGACGAAGCGGACGCCGTTCGTGGCGGCCTGGGCCGCGGGGGCGAACCCGAGGACACCTCCAGCGATCAGGGTCGCGGAGACGGCGCCCACGGCGGTCGTACGCAGGGCCTGGCGATGGGTTCGCACGGGTCACTCCTCACACGTGTCAATGCAAAGTGACCCGACGGTAACCGGGACTCCCTACCTCAGGTAACCCGCCGGTAAGTTACGTGCCAGTAAAGATTGTTGACGTGTGTGCGAACTCAGGTGGCGCGGTGTGAACTGCGTGGAGCGGGTGCGGGCAGCGGGGTCTCCGCGGCCCGCGTCACGTCCGCGACCAGCTCCACCACATCCGGGCCGTACGCCTGCGAGTTGACCACCTTCAGCAGCAGGACGAACGTGTTGCCGCCGTGTTTGCGGGCCAACTTCTCATGGTTGCGTGCGAGATAGCGGGACGCCGCCTGGTTGGTGATCGCGCGCTGGCCGCAGAAGAGGAACACCGGCCGCGCGCCGCCCAGCTGACCGGCGGTGAGACGGGCGAGGAGGACGTACTCGCCCTTACCGGGCTCAAGCCGGTAGCGCTCACTGCCTATTTGGAACGCGCCCCGGTCCGGGCCCGGTTCCGGGTCGACGTTGACGCGGATGCCGGGGAGCAGGGACGCCAGATGCGCGGCCATACGGCGGTTGGAGGCGGGGCCGCCCACGCAGAACTCGGTGCGTTCGCCGAAGCTCTGCTGGGCCGCGTCGTGCGCGACGACCTGGGCGTGCGCGTTGCAGTCCTTGATCAGGGCGGCGAGTTCGAGCAGCGCGAACACGTCGTGCCGCATCACCGAGAGTTCGGCGCCGCCCGCCTCGCGGTTCACCACGAGCAGCGACTCGGAGTTGTCGGGCAGCCCGAAGAACGCCTGCTTGCGCCGGAGTTTGCGCCGCCACAGATAGGTGCGGGCGAGCCAGCCGAGCGCGGCGCTGATGCCGGCGGCGGCGACGCCCAGAACGATGTTGCGCACGTCGTCATTCATGGGCGCGCATGTTAGCGGCCCAGCATGGCTGGTACGTACCGGTGTTCGACGTGTGGCACTCGTGTGACAGTGGCGCGAGGTGGTCTGTTGAGGTCATGGCAATGTGGCTACGCTGCGCGGACGGTCCTGACTGGAGGTACGGATGCGTCGCCCTGTGGCACGGAAACTGTCGGTCCTGGCGGTCTCGGCCGCCGTCGTGTCGGTCGGGGCCGCGGCCCCACCGGCAGCAACGAGCGGCACACCGACGAAGGTTCCGGTCGCCGTCGGCTACGGCGGTGCCGTGGCGAGCGTCGACGCGGACGCCACCGCCGCCGGCATCGAGGTCCTGAAGAAGGGCGGCAACGCGGTCGACGCGGCCGTAGCCACCGCCGCCGCGCTCGGCGTCACCGAGCCCTACTCCTCCGGCATCGGCGGAGGCGGCTACTTCGTCTACTACGACGCCAAGTCCCGTACGGTGCACACCATCGACGGCCGCGAGACCGCGCCGCTGACCGCCGACTCCAACCTCTTCGTGGAGAACGGCAAGGCCCTCGCCTTCGCCGACGCCGTCAGCAGCGGCCTCAGCGTCGGCACCCCGGGCACGCCCGCCACCTGGCAGACGGCACTCGACCAGTGGGGCAGCGAGAAGCTCGGTACGGTGCTCAAGCCCGCCGAACGGATCGCGAGCGACGGCTTCACGGTGGACGACACCTTCCGCAGTCAGACGGCGGCCAACGAGACCCGCTTCCGCTACTTCCCCGACACCGCCAAGCTGTTCCTGCCGGGCGGCGTGTTGCCGGTCGTCGGATCGACCTTCAAGAATCCCGAACTCGCCGCCACCTACAAGGAGTTGGGCAAGAAGGGGATCGGTGACATCTATCGCGGCGCCCTCGGCAAGGACATCCTCGCCACGGTGAACACCCCGAAGGTGGACGCGAGTTCGGGCTGGAACGCCCGTCCCGGCAAGCTGTCCGCCAAGGACCTCGCCGTGTACCGCGCCAAGCTCCAGGCGCCCACGAAGACGTCCTACCGTGGACTCGGTGTCTACTCGATCGCGCCCTCCTCCTCCGGCGGCACGACCGTCGGCGAGGCCCTCAACATCCTTGAGAAGACGGACCTTTCGAAGGCCGGCGAGGTCCAGTACCTGCACCACTACATCGAGGCCAGCCGGATCGCGTTCGCGGACCGGGGGCGCTGGGTCGGCGACCCCGCCTTCGAGGACGTACCGACGAAGGAACTCCTCTCGCAGAAGTTCGCCGACTCGCGCGCCTGCCTCATCAAGGACGACGCGGTGCTGACCAGCCCGCTGGCGCCTGCCGACCCGCGCGACCCGACGGCCTGCACCGCCGCCGGAACGGCCGCGCCGACGACGTACGAGGGCGAGAACACCACCCACCTCACCGTCGCCGACAAGTGGGGCAACGTCGTCTCCTACACGCTCACCATCGAGCAGACGGGCGGCAGCGCGATGACCGTGCCCGGCCGCGGATTCCTGCTCAACAACGAGCTGACCGACTTCTCCTTCACCCCGGCCAACCCGGCCGTCCACGACCCGAACCTGCCCGGCCCGGGCAAGCGCCCGCGTTCGTCGATCTCGCCGACGATCGTCCTCGACAAGCACAACAAGCCGGTCGTGGCGCTCGGTTCACCCGGCGGCGCGACCATCATCACGACCGTGCTGCAGACCCTCACGGAGTTCCTCGACCGCGGGCTGCCTCTCGTGGACGCGATCGCCGCGCCTCGCGCCAGCCAGCGCAACGCGGCCAACACGGAACTCGAACCGGCGCTCTACAACAGCGACTTGAAGACCCAGTTGCAGGCCATCGGGCACTCCTTCACGCTGAATCCGGAGATCGGCGCGGCGACCGGCGTGCAACGGCTGCCGGGTGGGAAGTGGCTGGCAGCGGCGGAGACGGTGCGGCGGGGTGGTGGGTCCGCGCAGGTGGTGGATCCGGCTCCGTAGTTCGCGGTCTGCGGGGGCGTGGGGGCTGGTCGCGCCCACGCGGCGAAGCCGCAAATCGATACCGCCCCGCGCCCCTGAAGGGGCGCCTCAGACGGGAGCGCTTGTTTGGTTCTGCCTGTTGAACACCAAGCGATCGCCTTCCACATCCACCGTCACTTGACCGCCCTCCGTGACCGTGCCGTCCAGAAGCAGCCGCGACAGCTGGTTGTCGACCTCCCGCTGGATGGTCCGCCGCAGAGGTCGGGCGCCGTACTCCGGCTGGTAGCCGTGTTCCGCGAGCCAGTTGACCGCCGGGTCCGTGAACTCCACCGTGATGCCCTGCGCGTGCAGGAGACGGCGGGTGTGTTCCAGCAACAGGCCGGTGATCAGCCGGAGTTGCTCGGCGGTGAGCTGGCGGAAGACGACGATCTCGTCGATGCGGTTGAGGAACTCGGGGCGGAAGTGTTCGCGCAGCGGGCGCAGGATCTGCTCGCGCCGGGCCTCCTCGTCCGCGTCGGCGCCGCCGGGCCCGAAGCCGATACCGGCACCGCGCCGGGTGATCGCCTCGGAGCCGAGGTTGCTCGTCATCACGATCACCGTGTTGGTGAAGTCGACCGTGCGGCCCTGCGCGTCGGTCAACCGGCCGTCGTCCAGGACCTGGAGCAGGATGTTGAACACGTCCGGGTGCGCCTTCTCGACCTCGTCGAGCAGGAGCAGCGAGTACGGGTGGCGGCGCACGACCTCGGTGAGCTGACCGGCCTCCTCGTGGCCGACGTAGCCGGGCGGGGCGCCGACCAGCCGGCTGACCGTGTGCCGTTCCTGGTACTCGCTCATGTCCAGGCGGACCATCCGGTCCTCGCTGCCGAACAGGGCCTCGGCGAGTGCGCGGGCAAGTTCCGTCTTGCCGACGCCGGTCGGTCCCAGGAAGAGGAAGCTGCCGATCGGCCGGTCCGGGCTCGCCAGCCCGGCACGGGAGCGCAGCACCGCGTCCGACACGACCCGGACCGCCTCCTCCTGGCCGACGATCCGCTGGTGCAGATGCTCCTCCAGGCCGAGCAGCCGGTCCTTCTCCTCCGCCGTGAGACTGCTCACCGGGATACCGGTCTGCCGCGACACGACCTCGGCGATCGCCTCACCGGTGACCTCCAGGTTCTGTCCTTCGTCGCCCTGGTCCTCACCGCCGGCCTCGGCCAGCCGCACCTTCAACTCGGCTATCCGGTCCCGGAGTTGCGTCGCCTTCTCGTAGTCCTCGTCGGCGGCCGCCTGGTCCTTGTCCCGGGCGAGCTGTTCCATCTCGCGCTCCAGGGCCCGTACGTCCGTGCCCTTCGTGCGCGCCCGCAGCCGTACCCGAGCGCCCGCCTGATCGATGAGGTCGATCGCCTTGTCGGGGAGTCGGCGGTCGGTGAGATAGCGGTCGGACAGTTCTACGGCGGCCACCAACGCCTCGTCGGTGTACCGGACTTGGTGGTGCGCCTCGTAGCGGTCGCGCAGGCCGCGCAGGATCTCGATCGCGTCCGGGACGGACGGTTCGGGCACCAGGATCGGCTGGAACCTGCGGGCCAGCGCCGCGTCCTTCTCGATCCGGCGGTACTCCTCCAGCGTCGTAGCACCGACGATGTGCAACTCGCCGCGCGCCAGGGCCGGTTTGAGGATGTTGCCGGCGTCCATCGAACCGCCCTCGCCGCCACCGCCCGCGCCGACCACGGTGTGCAACTCGTCGATGAACACGATCAGTTCGTCCGAGTGGGCGCGGATCTCGCCCACGATGTTCGTCAGCCGCTCCTCGAAGTCGCCCCGGAAACGGGTGCCCGCGACCACGCCCGTGAGGTCGAGGGCGACCACCCGTCGCCCTACCAGCACGTCCGGCACATCGCCGTCCGTGATGCGCTGCGCGAGGCCCTCCACGATCGCGGTCTTGCCGACGCCCGCGTCGCCGATCAGCACCGGGTTGTTCTTGCCGCGCCGGGACAGCACCTCGATGGTCTGCTCGATCTCCTCGTCACGGCCGATCACCGGGTCGATACGGCCGTGGCGGGCCAGGTCGGTGAGGTCGCGGCTGTACTTGTCGAGCGTGGGGGTGCCGGTGGGACGGGGCTGGTCGGTGCGGGTCTGGGTACCGTCGGGTGCGTCGGGCGGCAAGCCCGTGGGGGCGTAGCGGGCCGCGTTCAGGATGTGTCCGGCGGCGGAGTCCGGGTTCGCGGCGAGTGCGCCGAGGACGTGTTCGGGGCCGATGTATCCGGTGCCGCCCGCTCTGGCCAGGTCGTGGGCGTCCAGGAGGGCGCGTTTTACGGCCGGGGTGAGGGAGAGGGAGGTGCCTTCCGAGGGGTGGGCGGGTCCTGAGCGCTCGTCGATCTCCGCGGCGAGGGAGTCCGGGTCTGCGCCGGCGCGGGTGAGGAGGCCGCGGGTGGGCTCCGCGGAGAGGGCGGCGCGGAGGAGGTGCTGGGTGTCGAGGTCGTGGCTGCCGTGTTCCGCGGCGTACTGGGCGGCGCCGCGGACGAGGTCTCTGGCGGGTTGGCTGAGTAGGCGGCCTATGTCTACGTGCCGTGGGCCGGAGTGGGCGGCTCCGTTGGTGGCTCCGCCTGTGGCTCCGCCGAAGAACCGGGCCAGGAAGTCGCCGAAGGGGTCGTTTTCGGGGTCTGTGTAGCCGCTGGTCATCAATCCACCATGGCACGGGCCACTGCGTGGGGCATGTGCAGGTTTGGGGGATTGCGCTTTGATTTTCGGGTGCGAGTGCGTTGTGGCTGGTCGCGCAGTTCCCCGCGCCCCTAAAAGAAGGTGGGGCTGCTTAGCGTCGCTCAGTAAGGACTCGGGGTCCCGCCTCCGTGATCGCCACCGTGTGTTCCACGTGGGCCGCTCTTGAGCCGTCGTTTGTCTTGAGGGTCCAGCCGTCCTTTGCCGCGTGGTAGTCGTCGCGGCCGCTCGCGATCAGCATCGGCTCGATCGCGATGACCATGCCGTGGCGGAGGGGGAGGCCGCGGCCGGGGCGGCCCTCGTTCGGGACTCCGGGGTCCTCGTGCATCTGGCGGCCGATGCCGTGGCCGCCGAAGTCCTCCATGATGCCGTAGCCGGCCGAGCGGCAGACCGTGCCGATCGCGTGCGCGATGTCGCCGATGCGGTTGCCGACCACGGCCGCCTCGATGCCAGCCGCGAGGGCGCGCTCGGCGGTGTCGATCAGGCGGACGTCGGCGGGGCGCGGCTCGCCGACGATGAAGCTGATCGCCGAGTCGCCGGCCCAGCCGCCCAGTTTGGCGCCGAAGTCGATCGAGACCAGGTCGCCGTCGCGCAGTCGGTAGCCGTCCGGGATGCCGTGCACGATCGCGTCGTTCACGGAGGCGCAGATGACCGCGGGGAACGCGGTGGGCGCGAAGGCGGGGCGGTAGCCGAGGAAGGGCGAACTCGCGCCGGCCGCGCGCAGCACGTCGTGCGCCAACTCGTCCAGTTCCAGGAGGGATACGCCCACGTCGGCGGCCTCCCGCACGGCCGTGAGGGCGCGGGCCACGACCTGGCCCGCCTCGTACATCGCATCGATAGACGTGTCCGTCTTCAGTTCCACCATGCCAATTACTATACCGGTATTAGAATGACGGCATGGTACGCACCCCTCTCACCCCCGAAGAGCGCGAACGCGGCGAACGGCTCGGCCGGCTGCTCCGCGAGGCCCGCGGTGGCCGCAGCATGACGGACGTGGCGGCGAACGCGGGCATCTCGGCGGAGACCCTCCGCAAGATTGAGACGGGCCGGGCTCCCACGCCGGCCTTCTTCACCGTCTCGGCCCTTGCCGAGGCGCTCGGGCTGTCCATGGACGAACTCGTGGTGAGGTGCGCGCCGTTGGCGGCCTGAAGCGGAGAGCGTGACCGACCGCGCCTTGGCGGAGGACGCGTGCCGGAACGGCCGGCGCGTGCCGCCCTGTGGTGCTCCCCTTTCCCGCCCGGGAGTTGCCAGATCGCCCATCAACCCGGCGGGCGCACAGTAGGGAGGCGTAGGCTCCGAGACCTCTGCGCCCGGCTCGAAAAGCTTCCGTAGCCGCGTCGTAACACAAATGGTGTTTTCTACGGATCGGAGCATTCCGGTCTGGCGGGAGTTGGGGCATGGCTGTGGATCAACTCCCCGGACAGGTGCGGGAGTTCGCGAACTATCTTGACGGACTGCTGGCGCGCCTGGACCAGGGCGGCGGCTGGTGCGGGGTGTTCTGGCAGCGCGATCCCGATGGCATGCAGGCTTGTCTGAGTGGGCGTGAAGTACCGCCCTGGGACGTCGTGGAGGCGCTTCTCCAGGACCTCGCCGCGGAGTACGGCCACGGTGTCGCGAGCCAGGAGAAGGAGCGCGCCCGCGCCCTGCACGCCGCCGCCCTCGCCGCGTTCGATGCCCGGCCCGGCAGCCGGGACGCGCTCAGCGACCGGCTCGACGTGATGCTCCGTGAGCAGAAGTACGCGGCCGAGACGCAGGCGAAGCTGGGGCGGTTGCTCAACACCGCCACCACTCAGGAAGCAGCCGACGCCCTCCGCCTCGACCTCGCCTGGGCCCGCGACGACCACGATCGTGCCACCGCCCGCTGCACCGAACTCCGCGCCCGCATCGAGCAGTTGGACAACCGCGTCCACTTCCAGGGCGGTCAGGCCGTCCACCGCGACCGGCACGGCAACGTGTTCCGCGTCGACGACACGTTCCAGGACCAGAACAGCGCCACGTACGACCGCAACCAGGCCGCGCACCGACTGCCCCGCCAGCGCGACGCCGAGCAGGTGCCGGGTGCTGGTACGCAGGGCGGATACGGCAGCTCCGATGGTGTCGACGGCCGGACCCCGGACGCCCGCCGCGGCTACGAGGAGTTCGAGCGCGCGAACCCCGGCTACGGCGATCCGGCCCCCACATGGGACGACCTCGCGAGCCCTGACGCGACCGCCCCCGCGGCCGAGACCCCCGACCAGCCCGACGCCGAGGCCGCCGCCCCCGCGCCCAAGCAGCGCAAGCGCCGCCGAGGAAGCGCCCGCTTCGCCGGCCTGGCCGAGGACGACACCGCCGTCCCGGCCCCGGACCCCGCCGCCGTCGTACCGGAACTTCCCGCTCCCGCGCCCGCCGCTCGCCGGACTCCGCGCGGAGCCCGTTTCGCCGGGGCCGCCCGGCCGGTCGAGCGGGCGCAGCCGAAGCGGGAGCCGTTGGACGCGGAGGCGCGGCAGAGCACCGTGGAGGCCGTGCGGCGGCTCGTGGGGCTGCGGCGCGAGGGCCGTAGCGGCGAGGCGCACGCGCTGCTCGTGGAGGCCGCGTACTGGCCCGCCGCGCGCTTCCCGCTGCTCGCGGCCGAGCTGCAGCGCGCCGGGCTCGGCGCGGACTGGGCGACGCTGCTGTGGGAGGCCGCGTCGCTGCCTGCCGACCGGCTGGTCGGCGCGGCGGACGCGCTCGTCGCGGCGGGCCGTACGGCGGACGGTGAGCAGATCCTGCGGCAGGGCGTGGCCCGCCCCGCGGGCGAGATAGGCGAGGCCGTGCTCGCGCTGGCCGCGGAGGGGCGCCGCCGTGAGATCCACGCGCTTCTCGACGCCTACGTCCGGGTCCGCACCCCCGAGGAGGCGGCCCGCAGCGTCGCGGCCGACCCGCAGCAGCTGGTTCCGCTGCTGCTGGAGGCCGCGCAGGGGGCCTCGGACGAGTGTCACTGGGATCTGGTGCATGCCTTGCGGGTGGCGGGCTTCAGCGCGTGAGCGCTCCGCTGGGTCAGCGGTTGGGTGCGTGGTTGGGTACGTCGTTTTTGGCTGCGCGCCGGTGGGGGCTGGGCGCGCCCACGCGGCGGAGCCGCATATCGGTACAGCCCCGCGCCCCTTACGGGGCGCCGGACCCGGCTACCCGGCGGAGCGGCTCACCCACCGGAGGGGTGAAACACGATCGACTCCGCGGGTTAACGGCGATGGTCTTGGCAAGGCTCCTCCGGAGGCTTACGTTCATCCCTCTACGGCCTTGTCTACGGGCGTAGAGGCTCTGGCGTCCCGTCGAAGGAGCAGCTCATGGCCAACGTCGTACGCGCCGCTCTGGTCCAGGCCACCTGGACCGGCGACACCGAGTCCATGGTGGCGAAACACGAGGAACACGCCCGCGAGGCGGCCCGCCAGGGCGCCCAGATCATCGGGTTCCAGGAGGTGTTCAACGCCCCCTATTTCTGCCAGGTCCAGGAACCCGAGCACTACAGCTGGGCGGAGCCGGTGCCCGACGGGCCGACCGTGCGTCGTATGCAACAGCTCGCGCGCGAGACCGGCATGGTGATCGTCGTCCCGGTCTTCGAGATCGAGCAGGACGGCTTCTACTACAACACCGCGGCCGTGATCGACGCCGACGGCACCTTCCTCGGCAAGTACCGCAAGCACCACATCCCGCAGGTCAAGGGCTTCTGGGAGAAGTACTACTTCAGGCCGGGGAACGCGGGCTGGCCCGTCTTCGACACCGCCGTCGGCAAGGTCGGCGTCTACATCTGCTACGACCGCCACTTCCCGGAGGGCTGGCGTCAACTCGGTCTCAACGGCGCCCAGTTGGTCTACAACCCGTCCGCCACCTCGCGCGGCCTCTCCGCCTACCTCTGGCAGCTGGAGCAGCCGGCCGCCGCCGTCGCCAACGAGTACTTCATCGCCGCGATCAACCGTGTGGGGCAGGAGGAGTACGGGGACAACGACTTTTACGGGACGTCGTACTTCGTCAACCCGCGGGGCCAGTTCGTCGGCGATGTCGCCGGCGACAAGGACGAGGAACTCCTCGTGCGCGACCTGGACTTCGGGTTGATCGAGGAAGTCCGCCAGCAGTGGGCGTTCTACCGCGACCGGCGTCCCGACGCCTACGAAGGGTTGGTGCAGCCGTGACCAAGGACCTGCTGGGACGCCACCGGGACGTGCTCCCCGACTGGCTCGCCCTGTACTACCAAGACCCGTTGGAGATCACGCACGGCGAGGGCCGGCACGTCTGGGACGCCGAGGGCAACAAGTACCTCGACTTCTTCGGCGGCATCCTCACCACCATGACCGCGCACGCGCTCCCCGAGGTCACCAAGGCGGTGAGCGAGCAGGCCGGACGGATCATCCACTCCTCCACGCTCTACCTCAACCGGCCGATGGTCGAACTCGCCGAGCGCGTCGCCCAGTTGTCGGGCATCCCGGACGCC
Organism: Streptomyces sp. NPDC048504; assembly: GCF_043200035.1. Classification (NCBI taxonomy): domain Bacteria; kingdom Bacillati; phylum Actinomycetota; class Actinomycetes; order Kitasatosporales; family Streptomycetaceae; genus Streptomyces; species Streptomyces sp. NPDC048504. Next base: position 105,186 of record NZ_JBICXA010000011.1, on the reverse strand, counting down.
CGCGTCTTCTTCACCACCTCGGGCACCGAGGCCAACGACACCGCCCTGATGCTGGCGACGTCGTACCGCAAGAGCAATCAGATCCTGGCCATGCGCAACAGCTACCACGGCCGTTCCTTCAGCTCGGTCGGCATCACTGGCAACCGCGGCTGGTCCCCGACCTCGCTGTCCCCGCTCCAGACGCTGTACGTCCACGGGGGTGTCCGGACGCGCGGTCCCTACGCCGACCTGAACGACGCCGAGTTCATCGCGGCCTGTGTCGAGGACCTGAAGGATCTGCTCGGTCACGTCCGGCCGCCCGCCGCGCTGATCGCCGAACCCGTCCAGGGCGTCGGCGGGTTCACCTCCCCGCCCGACGGTCTGTACGCGGCCTTCCGCGAAGTCCTCGCCGAGCGCGGGGTGTTGTGGATCGCCGACGAGGTGCAGACCGGCTGGGGCCGCACCGGCGACAACTTCTGGGGCTGGCAGGCCCACGCGGAGAACGGTCCGCCGGACATCCTCACCTTCGCCAAGGGCATCGGCAACGGCATGTCCATCGGCGGTGTCGTCGCCCGCGCCGAGATCATGAACTGCCTCGACTCCAACAGCATTTCGACCTTCGGCGGCACCCAGATCACCATGGCGGCCGGCCTCGCCAACCTCACCTATCTGCTGGAGCACGACCTCCAGGGCAACGCCCGGCGCGTCGGCGGCCTCCTCATCGAGCGGCTGCGGGCCGTCGCCGCACAGCATCCCGGCGTACGGGAAGTACGCGGGCGCGGACTGATGATCGGCATCGAACTGGTCAGGCCCGGCACCGACGAGGCCGACCCGGACGCGGCGTCCGCCGTGCTCGAAGCGGCCCGCGAGGGCGGCCTGTTGATCGGCAAGGGCGGCGGACACAACACCAGCGCCCTGCGCATCGCCCCACCGCTGTCCCTGACCGTCGCGGAGGCCGAGGAGGGCGCCGCGATCCTCGAACGGGCTCTGAGGAGCACGCAGTAGCGCACACGCTGAACAAGGGAAGACCGTCATGACCGCCACCTTGGGAACCCTCGGAACCCTGGACCCCCTGGAGCCCGCCCTGTCGGTGCGCCAGGTCCTCGGCCTGGAACGGGTCCTCGCCGGGGAACCCGAGGTGGTGGCCGGCGCGAGCCAACTCGACCGGCCCGTGCGCTGGGTGCACGTCGCCGAGGCCGCCGACGTCGGCGTGATGCTCACCGGCGGCGAGATGGTCCTCACCACCGGCGTGCTCCTCGCCGGTGACGAGGCGGCCCAGGCCGAGTACATCCAGTCCCTGCACCGCGCGGAGGCATCCGCCGTCGTACTCGGCCTGGGACGTGCCTTTCCCGCCCCGCCGGACGTGATGCGCCGGGCGGCCGAGCGGTGCGGGCTGCCCATGGTGGTGCTCCACCGGCCGTTCCCCTTCGCCGAGTTGACGGAAGAGGTCCAATCCCGGCTGGTACGACGGAAGTTCGCCGCCGTCAGCCTCTCCGAGGCGGTACGGACCGCGCTCACCGGGCTCATCACCGGCGGCGCCCCGCTGCAGAGCCTGCTCGACGAGGTCGCCTCGCACAGCGCCTGCCCGGTCGTCGTCACCAACCTCGCCCACCGCGTCCTCGCCACGGCGGGGGAGCGGTCGGCGGTGGACGACGTGCTGCGCGACTGGGAGCGGATCTCCCGGCAGGCCGGCGGCAGCGAGGGCGACGGCTGGATCCGCGCCGAGTTGGGCGGGCGAGGGGAGCGCTGGGGTCAGATCATGCTGTGCGGCTACCGCGGCGACACCGCCACCGGACGCCTCCTCGCCGACCGCGCCGCCGAAGCCCTCGTCCTGCACCGCATGCTCGGCGGCTCCGCCCACACCTGGGAGGAACAGTCCGCGCAGAGCCTGCTCACCGACCTCGCGAGCGGTGTCGTACCCGCACGACAGCTCCTGCCCCGCGCCCGTGCGGCCGGACTCCCGGTCAACCGGCGCACCTTCGTCCCGATGGTCGTACGCGACGGCGACACGGCCCAACTCGACCGGGTGCTACGGCTGCTGGGGCTCCCCGGACTCGTCGCCGAACTGGCCGACGGAGTCACCGCCGTGCTGCTCAGCCTGCCCCGGGACCAGGACGCGGACGCCCTCGCCGCGCACTTCGCGAGCCGACTGCGCACCGAGTCAGGGGCGTTGAAGGCGGTCGTGGCCGCCGCCGGGCAGCGCACCGTCTGGGACGACGTTCCCGCCGGTCTGCGCGAGGCACAGCACGTCGCCGACGCCGTGGCCGACTCCAGCGACGCCCTCGAACTCCCCGCCGTCGTACGCCTCAAGGACGTCCATCTGCGCGGCCTGATCCGGCTGTTGCGGGACGACCCACAGGTGCAGTCGTTCGCCGAGCGGGAGTTGGACGGGCTGCTGTGCGCGGCCGACGAGGACCTCCTCGCCGTACTGCGGACTTATCTGGCCACCGGCCGCAACAAGTCGCGCACCGCGCAGCTCCACCATGTGTCGCGGCCGGCGCTGTACCGCCGGCTGGAGGCCATAGAGGGGCGGCTCGGGGTCGACCTCGACGACTTCGAGCAGGCCGCCTCGGTGCACATCGCGCTCCTCGCGCACGACGCGCAACAGGGGTGAAACATGGGAATACCTGCGAAAACGGCGGTGAAACATGCGGCCACGACAGGGTGACACCGTGGAACGCCGTGCGTCCGCAGACGTGACACCGTGCAACTCAAAGACGACTTCAGGACTTCCTAGGCTCCTCGCACACCTAGCGACCGGAGGTCCCGATGAGCACAGTGATTCGTGCCGCTCTCTTCCAGACAGCCTGGACGGGCGACAAGGAGTCCATGATCCAGGTACACGAGCAGGCGGTCCGCGACGCGGCCGCGCAGGGTGCTCAAGTCCTGTGCTTCCAGGAGCTGTTCTACGGGCCGTACTTCTGCCAGGTCCAGGACAAGGCGTTCTACGAGTACGCCGAGGCGATCCCGGACGGCCCGATCGTCAAGCGCTTCCAGGCGCTGGCCAAGGAGCACGGCATCGTCCTGGTCCTGCCGATGTACGAGGAGGAGCAGCCCGGCGTCCTCTACAACACGGCCGCCGTGATCGACGCGGACGGCTCGTACCTGGGCAAGTACCGCAAGCACCACATCCCCCAAGTACCCGGATTCTGGGAGAAGTTCTACTTCCGTCCGGGCAACAGCGGCTGGCCGATCTTCGACACCAAGGTCGGCAAGATCGGCGTCTACATCTGCTACGACCGGCACTTCCCGGAGGGCTGGCGTGCGCTGGGCCTCGCCGGTGCGGAGATCGTCTTCAACCCGTCGGCGACCTCGCGCGGCCTGTCCGCCTACCTGTGGCAGCTGGAGCAGCCCGCTGCCGCCGCCGCCAACGAGTACTTCGTCGGCGCCATCAACCGGGTCGGTGTCGAAGAGCTGGGCGACAACGACTTCTACGGCACGACCTACTTCGTCGACCCGGAGGCCCAGTTCGTCGGCGAGGTGGCCAGCGACAAGGAGCCCGAACTGGTCGTCCGCGACCTGGACTTGGCCAAGCTGCGCGAGGTCCGCGACCGCTGGCAGTTCTACCGCGACCGCCGCCCGGACGCGTACGGCCCGCTGACCGCCCCGTAACTCGTACCGTTTCCGCGCCCCTTTGGGAGGGCGCAGCCCCTCCCAAAGGGGCGCGGGGCAGTGTCCATTAGCGGCTTCGCCGCGGGGCGCGCCCAGCCCCCACCGACCCGCACCCGACAACCCGACGACCCGCACCCGACGACAACCCAGCGGAGTCAAAATGAGCACCCGTACCGTCATCCGCGGCGGCCTAGTCATCACCGCGTCCGACGAACTCCACGCCGACGTCCTGATCGAGGACGGCCGTATCGCCGCCCTCGCCACCTCCGGCACATCCATCGCCGAGGGCTGGACCGCCGAGCGGGTCATCGACGCCACCGGGAAGTACGTCATCCCGGGCGGGGTCGACGCCCACACCCACATGGAGATGCCGTTCGGCGGCACCAAGGCCGCCGACACCTTCGAGACCGGCACCCGGGCCGCCGCCTGGGGCGGTACGACGACCATCGTCGACTTCGCCATCCAGAGCGTCGGCGGAGCCCTCCGCGAGGGCCTCGACGCCTGGCACGCCAAGGCCGAGGGCAACTGCGCCATCGACTACGGCTTCCACATGATCGTCTCCGACGTCAACGAGGACACCCTCAAGGAGATGGACCTGCTGGTGCAGGAGGGCGTCACCTCCTTCAAGCAGTTCATGGCCTACCCGGGCGTCTTCTACAGCGACGACGGCCAGATCCTGCGCGCCATGCAACGCGCCGCCGACAACGGCGGGTTGATCATGATGCACGCCGAGAACGGCATCGCGATCGACGTCCTCGTCGAGCAGGCGCTGGCCCGCGGTGAGAGGGACCCCCGCTACCACGGCGAGGTCCGCAAGGCCCTCCTCGAAGCCGAGGCCACCCACCGCGCCATCAAGCTCGCCCAGGTCGCGGGCGCCCCGCTCTACGTCGTGCACGTCTCCGCGATGGAGGCGGTCGCCGAGCTGGCCAAGGCGCGCGACGAGGGGCTCCCCGTCTTCGGCGAGACCTGTCCGCAGTACCTGTTCCTGTCGACGGACAACCTCGCCGAACCCGACTTCGAGGGCGCGAAGTACGTGTGCAGCACGCCCCTTCGGCCCAAGGAGCACCAGGCCAAGCTGTGGCAGGGCCTGCGCACCAACGACCTCCAGGTCGTCTCCACCGACCACTGCCCCTTCTGCTTCGTGGGCCAGAAGGAGCTGGGCCGGGGCGACTTCTCGAAGATCCCCAACGGCATGCCGGGCGTCGAGAACCGCATGGACCTGCTCCACCAGGGCGTCGTCGACGGACACATCAGCCGCCGCCGCTGGATCGAGATCGCCTGCGCCTCCCCGGCGCGGATGTTCGGCCTCTACCCGAAGAAGGGCACCATCGCGCCGGGCGCCGACGCCGACGTCGTCATCTACGACCCGCACGCCGAGCAGACCGTCTCCGCCGAGACGCACCACATGAACGTCGACTACTCGGCGTACGAGGGCAAGCGCCTCACCGGCCGCGTCGAGACCGTCCTCTCGCGCGGCGAACTCGTCATCACCGAGCGGGAGTACACCGGGCACGCGGGCCACGGCGTCTACACCCCGCGTTCGACCTCTCAGTACCTCAACTAGGAGTGGCGCACATGGACTTCGGACTCGTCCTGCAGACCGACCCGCCGGCCTCGCGGGTCATCAGCCTGATGAAGCGCGCCGAGCGCAACGGCTTCACCTACGGCTGGACCTTCGACTCCGCCGTGCTGTGGCAGGAGCCGTTCGTGATCTACAGTCAGATCCTGGCCAACACCACGAAGTTGACGGTCGGCCCGATGGTCACCAACCCGGGCACCCGCACCTGGGAGGTCACCGCCTCCACCTTCGCCACCCTGAACGACATGTTCGGCAACCGCACGGTCTGTGGCATCGGCCGCGGCGACTCCGCGATGCGCGTCGCCGGCCGCACCCCGAACACGCTCGCCCGGATCAGCGAGGCCATGAAGGTCATCAGGGCGCTCGGCTCCGGCCAGGAGGCGGACCTCGGCGGCACGGTCATCAAGTTCCCCTGGGCCAAGGAGGACGCCCAACTCCCGGTCTGGATGGCCGCGTACGGCCCCAAGGCCCTGAAGATGACCGGCGAGGAGGCCGACGGCTTCATCCTCCAGCTGTCGGACCTCTACCTGACCGAGTACATGGTGAAGGCGGTCAAGGACGCGGCCGTCGCCGCCGGGCGTGACCCGTCCGAGGTCAAGATCTGTGTGGCCGCCCCGGCCTACGTCACGGAGGACGACTCGCCCGAGGCGCTCGCCCACGCGCGCGACCAGTGCCGCTGGTTCGGCGGCATGGTCGGCAACCACGTCGCCGACCTCGTCTCCAAGTACGGCGCGCACTCCGCCGCCGTACCCGAGGAACTCACGGACTACATCAAGGCCCGTGAGGGGTACGACTATTCGCACCACGGCCGTGCCGACAACCCCGACACGGCCTTCGTGCCCGACGAGATCGTCGACCGGTTCTGCGTCATCGGATCGGCCGAGAAGCAGATCGAGAAGCTCAACGCCCTGCGCGAGCTGGGCGTCGACCAGTTCGCCGTCTACGACATGCACGACGCGCAGGAAGCGACGATCGACGCCTACGGGTCGAAGATCATCCCGGCCGTCAACGCCTGAGTCACGCAACGCTCCGCTCAACTCCCCGTCCCCCCACTCCAGTTCTCCCCCTCCCCGCCGTCCCGGGGAGGGGGTGGCGGGGCCGGGGAAGGTCGAGTACGCCCCCGCGCCGCCCGGCACGCACTCTCGGCGCACCGGGTGAAGGCCCAAGTAGCTCCGCTACGAGGACCTTCGCCCGGCACGCCGAGAGCACGCACCGAACGACGCGGGAACGCACCCGACCTTCCCCGACCCCGCCGGCCCCGCACGGCCTCTCCGGACCCATCTCATCGATTGGCCTGCCCATGACCGACATCGCTCCCACGGCCATACCGCCGACCGCTCAAGTCACCCTCTCCGACGGGCGGGTGGAGCTCGCCCCGGGGTCTCCGCTGCCCAGCGGGCCGTACGCCAACGACGACCTGCTGCCGGTTCCCGTCGAGAAGCGCACCTGGACCACGTACAACTTCTCCGCGCTGTGGGTCGGCATGGCCCACAACACGGCTTCCTGGACCCTCGCTTCGGGCCTCATCGCCGTCGGGATGGACTGGAAGCAGGCGGTGTTCACCATCGCCCTGGCCAACCTGATCGTGCTCGTGCCGATGCTGCTCACCGGGCACGCGGGACCGAAGTACGGCATCCCCTTCCCGGTCTTCGCGCGTGCCTCGTTCGGCGTGCGCGGGGCCAACCTCCCCGCTGTCGTACGGGCGTTGGTGGCCTGTGGCTGGTTCGGCATCCAGACCTGGATCGGCGGTGAGGCGATCTACTTCCTCGCCGGCAAGCTGATCGGCGACAGTTGGGCCAACGCCTCGCACATCGGCGGGTACGCCTGGACGATGTGGCTGTCGTTCGCGCTGTTCTGGGTGCTCCAAGTCGCCATCATCTACCGGGGTATGGACACGATCCGCCGCTTCGAGAACTGGGCGGCGCCCTTCGTCCTCGTCGGCGCCTTCGTGATGCTGTGGTGGATGAGCAGCAAGGCCGGCGGCTTCGGCCCGCTCTTCGACCAGCCGTCCAAGCTGGGCTGGGGCGGCAGCTTCTGGAAGCTGTTCTGGCCCTCGCTCATGGGCATGATCGGCTTCTGGTCCACGCTGTCCCTGAACATCCCGGACTTCACCCGCTACGGCAAGAGCCAGAAGGCCCAGACGTGGGGCCAGGCGCTCGGTCTGCCGACCACCATGACCCTGTTCGCGTTCCTGTCGGTGCTCGTCACTTCCGGTTCGCAGGCCGTCTACGGCACGGCGATCTGGGACCCGGTGCAGCTGGCGGCCAAGACGGACAACGTGGTCGGTCTGCTCTACGCGCTGGTGACCGTCCTGGTGGCGACCCTGTCCGTGAACATCGCGGCCAACCTGGTCTCGCCCGCCTTCGACTTCTCCAACATCGCGCCCCGGAAGATCAGTTTCCGCACCGGCGCCCTCGTGACCAGCGTCCTCGCGGTGCTGATCTTCCCGTGGAAGCTGTACTCCGACCCGCAGGGCTACATCTTCACCTGGCTCGGTCTGGTCGGCGGTCTGCTCGGCACGGTGGCCGGCATCCTCATCGCCGACTACTGGATCCTGCGCCGCGGCAAGCTCGACCTCGCCGACCTGTACCGCAAGGGCGGCCGCTACTGGTACGACGGCGGCTGGAACTGGCGGGCCGTCGTCGCCTTCGTGGTGGGTGGCGTACTCGCCGTCGGCGGCGCCGACTTCCACCCGCTGATCGACGGGCGGCCCATCCCGGCCCTGTCCTCGCTCGCCGACTACGGCTGGGCCGTTGGCCTGGGCACGTCGATGGTGCTCTACGTAGTGCTCACGTTGCTGACCGGGAAGCAGACGGCACCGGTGGCGGACGCGGCGCCGGAGACCGTCGAGGCGTAAGGACTCCACGGCTTGGGGGGCGGTCGAGGCTAGCTGGCCTTGCCGCCCTCCAGCGCGGTCACCGCCTCCTTGGCGGCCTTGATCGCACCCTTGTTGATGACGTCCGTACTCGGCGCCTTCTTGTTCTCGAAGTCGCTGCCGTTGTACGTGATGGTCACCAGCGCGTTGCCGGCGCGGACGACGACGGTGCCCTCACGCGTCTGCTGCTTGTCCTCTGTGGTGAGGTTCACGATGGAGTAGGCCTGGTCGCCGAGCCCGGGAACGGCCCCGCCGCCGCTCTTCTCCGTAGTTGTCTCGGTGTACGACTTCTGTGCCGCCGCGTCCGATTCCGTGATCTCGTACGACACGTCGAGCCAGCGGTAGTCGTACCCCTTGAGCGCGTTCCACGAGCAGGTGCGGCGCACCTTCGTGTCCGTCGACGGGATCTCCTTGCCGGCCGTCTTCGCGCCCGGCACCAGCGACTTGATCGTCGCCACCGCCACACTTCCGCACGGGGCGGGGGAGGTGGCGTACGCCTTGGCCGCGGTCGTCGCCGACGGGGCCGAGGCATCGGGCGAAGCGCCGGACTCGGGCGTCGACTTGTGGTCGGCGGTCGTCGTCGCGGCGAACGGACCGGACGTCAGGGCCCAGCCCATCGCGGCGAGCACGACGACCGGCGACAGACGCGCGGTGAGAGCGAGCGGCAGAGGAAGAGAACGCAAGTCGCACTTCTCGTGGGGGACGGGTGCGGAGCGGGTCCGCACTGCGGACGGGGACGGCCAGTGTCACATGACTGCCTGTGAGGCGGAAGTGTGAACTCGCTCCGTGCCTGTGCGGTGACAGTGCCTCACTGCCGACGGGCCGTGTGTACCTAAATGTCCGTCCCCATGTCTGTCTCTTGTGTGCGCCTCAGGGGCGGGTGACCGGCACGCGCATCGTCGTCTCGATCCGTTCGACGGCCGCGAACGCGCCGTACGCCACGAGCCGCACGAGACTCGCGTCACTGTGCCGCGCCCCGCGCCAGGCCGCCACATCCTCGTCCGTGATCCGGTACGGCGCGAGCGCGGCCAGCACCGCGAGGCGTGCCGCGGGCCGCTCCCGCCGGTTCGGAAAGCCTCGTAGCACGACCGGCGGATGCGAACCGTCCCAGGCCCACAGCGTCTCCCGTACGAGCGTCCGGTCGTCGGCGTCGAGCAGCTCGGCGCCCGTGTGCGCGGCCGTACGGAGCGCGTCGTAGGCCGGGCCCACGGGGGTTCCGGCCGCCCAGTCCGGGCCGGGTCCCGGGGCGTCGAGCAGGGGGAGTGCCGCTCCTGGTACGGCGGTCCGGCGCACGGTGCGGGCGACGGAACGCCCCGCGAGGCTCCGTACCGCCCGGAACCGCTGGGCGTTGCCCGGGAGGAGCTGTTCGGTGAGCAGGGCCGACACGATGCGGTTGATGAAGTGGAAGGCGAGGGCGCTCCCCAGGTAGGCGGGCGCCTGCTCGCGCGGGAACGGGTACGGCGTCAGGGCCGCGCCCGGGATCCGCGTCCGGCGGCCCCAGTCGAGCACGCGCGCGTGGTCCTCGTTCTGCGGGGTGCCGCCCCGGGCCAGGTGCTCGGCGAGGGCGTGGTCGCCGGTGGCGTGCAGCAGGACGGTGTGCGCGTCCGCGCAGAACGGGCACTTGTTGGCGAGCGAGACACCGAGGGCGGCCAGCTCCTTGCCGGTGCGGCTGCCGGCGCCCGCGATCAGCGACTCCCGCATCAACGCCCAGGCGGGCGCGAGGAGTTCGGGCGCGGAGGACAGGACCACGAAGGTCGGGGGCCGTTCGATCCCGAAGTCGACGGCGATCTGCTCGAAGACCTCGGAGGTGCGGCCTGTGGCCGACTTCGGCGACGGGGGCCGGGTGTGCCGGAAGGGTGTGGGCATGGCAGCAGCGTGCGCGGCCGGGGTGGTCCGGGTCGTCGTACGGGCGAAGGCAGTTGGGGCTACGACGGGGAGGTCCGGGGCGTCGCGGACTACTGCGTGGGGAGTAGTCCAGGAGTTGTCCACAGGGCTGACGCCCGTGTCGGCGCGGCGGTCTAGTGTGCGGACATGAGCGGGTTCCCGGTCGATGTGACCCCACGCAGGCGCTTCGCCGACGCGTCCCTCGCGGTCGTGATCGGTGCCCTTGTCGTGGCCGTCGCGGCCTTCGACGCGGACACGACCGCCCTCGACTACGTGCTGATGGCCCTCGCGTCGGCGGCCCTGGCCTTCTACCAGACGGCTCCGCGGGCGGTCCTCGCGGTGACCGCGGCGGCGGAGGCGGCCTACGTCTTGCACGCCCACCCGGGGCCGGTCGCCGGTCTGCCCGTCTTCGCCGCCATGCACACGGCGGCCCGCGCGGGACACCGCGGTACGGCGGCGGCGGGCGGCGGGGCGTTCCTGGTGGCGTACTTCACGACCGGGCCGACGACCCAGCAGGTGGTCGAGCGGACCGCGCTGCTGGCCGGCTGGTTCCTGTGCGCGGTGATCACCGGCCTCGCCGACCGCAACTGGCGGGCGTATCTGCGCCAGACGGAACAGCGCGCCCTGGAGGCCGAACGTACCCGCGAGGAGGCCGCGTTGCGGCGCGCGGGCGAGGAACGTCTGCGCATAGCAAGGGAGTTGCACGACTCCCTCACCCACAGCATCTCGATCGTCAAGCTCCAGGCGGGAGTCGCCGTCCACCTCGCCCGCAAGCGCGGCGAGGAGGTGCCACCCGCGCTGCTCGCCATCCAGGAGGCGGGCGGAGAGGCGATGCGCGAACTGCGGGCCACCCTGGAGATCCTGCGCACCACCGAGGAGCCCACCGGCACCCCCGCGCTGCTCGTCGAGCGGGCCTGCGCGGCGGGTCTCGCCGTCGAACTCGCGGTGACCGGCGAGGAACGCCCCCTCGCCGCGACGGTCGACCGCGCGGTGTACCGCATCGTCCAGGAGGCCCTCACCAACGCCGCCCGGCACGCGGGCCCGGCGAAGGTCAACGTCCAACTCGACTACGGCGAGGAGGACTTGACGATACGGGTGGAGGACGACGGAGCGGCCGACCCCGACTGCCCGCCGAAGCCGGGCATCGGTCTCACCGGCATGCGGGAACGCGTCGCTGCCCTCGGGGGCACCCTGCACACCGCCCCGCGCGCGGAGGGCGGCTTCTCGGTACGGGCCGAACTGCCGTTGGGGGAGACGGGATGATCCGGGTCGCGGTCGTCGACGACCAGGCGCTGATGCGCGCGGGCTTCCGCGCCCTGCTCGACGCCGAGGAGGGCATCGAGGTGGTGGGTGAGGCGGCGAACGGCGAGCAGGGCGTGGCCCTCGTCCGCGCCCAACTGCCGGACATCGCGCTGATCGACGTGCAGATGCCGGTGATGACGGGCATCGAGGCGACCCGCCGCATCGCAGCGGACCCCGCCCTCTCTGCGGTACGGGTAGTCATCCTCACCAACTACGGTCTGGACGAGTACGTCTTCGAGGCGCTGCGCGCGGGTGCCAGCGGCTTCCTCCTCAAGGACACCGACCCGGCGGACCTGCTCCAGGCGATCGAGATCGTGGCCGGCGGCGAGGCACTCCTGTCCCCGGCCGTCACCCGCACGCTCATCGGCGAGTTCGTCTCCCGGCCGCCGGACCGCTCCACCCCCTCCGGCCTGGAACACCTCACGCGCCGGGAACGCGAGGTCACCGCGCTCGCCGCCCGCGGCCTCACCAACGAGGAGATCGCCGCCCACATGGTGATCAGCCCGTTCACGGCGAAGACCCACATCAGCCGGGCGATGACCAAACTCGGGGCACGGGACCGGGCCCAACTCGTCGTGTTCGCCTACGAGTCGGGCTTGGTGACGGCCCGCACGCCGGAATCCCGTTGCGAGCCGGACCCGCCGGATCACACCCTGGGGCGATGACCGAGACGACACGCGCGCAGGACCCCGCCGTCCGTGTTCGCGAGGAGATCCTCGCCTACTACGCCCAGGGCAAGGAGGACGGCCGCCTCAGACAGGGCTCCGACCGGCTGGAGTTCTGGCGCACCCAGGACGTGCTGCGGCGACTGCTGCCGACGGCCCCCGCGAAGCTCCTGGACGTCGGCGGAGGCAGCGGCGTCCATGCCGAGTGGCTCGCGGGGGACGGGTACGAGGTCGAACTCGTCGACCCCGTACCACTGCACGTGGAGCAGGCGGGCCGGCTGCCGGGGGTCACCGCCCGCGCCGGGGACGCCAGGGCACTGCCCGCCCAAGACGCGTCGTACGACGTGGTGTTGCTGCTCGGACCGCTGTACCACCTGCCCGAACGGGCCGACCGCGTAAGGGCGTTGAGCGAGGCGCGTCGGGTGGTGCGGCCGGGTGGGCAGGTCGTCGCGGCGACAATCAACCGGTTCGCGGGACTGCACGACATGCTCAGGCAGGAGTTGTACTTCACCGAGCCGCACCGCGCGCGGATCGACCGCGAGATGGAGGAGGGACGCCACGACTCCGAGGACGGCGGCCACTTCACGACCGCCTACTTCGCCCAACCGCACGAAGCCCCCGAGGAGTTCACGGACGTGGCACTCACCGTCGAGGGCCAGTACGGCCTCGAAGGCGTCGCCTGGCTGATGGGCGGCATCGAGGCCTGGCTGGACGACCCGTACCGCCGCGAGGCCGTCCTGACGGCCACCCGCCACATCGAGTCCGAGCCCACGCTGCTCGGCACCAGCGGCCATCTGCTCACGGCGGGCAGGCGCCGGGACTAGGACCTGTCCGGCGGATCATGCCGCAGACGCGGGGCCTGGCACGCACTCCCCCACTGCCTTAAAGGCGTGGGGGGACCCCCAGCCGCGTTGTCGTCGGTTGCCAACTCCCCCACGCTCGAACGACCTCGCGCGGGGGACCCCCATCGCGTTGCCGCCCTCCTCCGCCTTGCAGCTGCACGCACCAGGCCCCGCTCACCGGCGCTGATCAGATGCCGTCGGTCTCCTGCGACCTGATCCGCCGGACAGGCCCTAGTGGGGCGAGTGGTGTTGGGGGAGCGTTCGGCCACCGGTACCCGGCGCGCAAGCCCGCCGTACCGCAGCCGTCCGTAGCGTGACGCCGTTCTTCTACTCGGCATTGGAGCGGACATGGACAGCTCGCCCGCGGGTGACAGAGGCCTCCACGACCACGACGACCAGCACGCTGCGGGCTGCGACTGCCCCCGCACCGCGGACCTCGACGGCGACGGCGTCGCCGCGTCGAGCCGCCGTACGTTCCTGCACCGGGCCGGTGCGCTCGGTGCGGGAACGGCCGCCGCGGGGCTGCTCGGCGCGGCTCCTGCATACGCGAACGGCGGTGGCAGGGACGACGATCCGTACGGTCGGACAACGATGTCACCCGCGCCGCGCGGGAAGTGGGACCCGGATCCGGACAACCCCCGGTTCACCGTCGTCGTGATGCCCGACACGCAGTACATGTTCGACCAGGACCGCATCCACCCGGTGCCGATGGAGGCGTCGTTCCGCTACGTCCTCGATCCGGCGGGGCGCGCGGGCGGCAACGACGAGAACATCGTGTTCCTGGCGCACCTCGGTGACGTGACGCAGAACGGGCTCGCCGGGGAGTACGCGGCGGTCACCAAGGTGTTCGACATGCTGGACCGCGCGGGCGCCTCGTACGGCGTGCTGGCCGGCAACCACGACGTCCGCAACGACGACCAGCGCGGCGCCACCCCTTACCTGGACACCTTCAGCCCGGCACGGGCCAGGAAGACGCCCGGGTACCACTCCTCCAGCCCCGACGGCTACAACACCGCGCACATCTACCGCGCGGGCGGCCGGAGTTGGATGCTGCTGTCGCTCGACTGGCGGCTCTCGGCGAAGGGCTTCGCGTGGGCGAATGCCGTCATCGCCGCGAACCCGACGCTTCCGGTGATCGTCACCACGCACGAGATCGTCGGCTCGGACGAGGACGGCGTCGCCGAACTCTCCGACTACGGACAGCAGTTGTGGGACGGCCTGATCAAGGACAACGACCAGATCTTCCTCACCCTCAACGGCCACTACTGGCCGCCCGGCAGCACGGTGCTGAAGAACAGCGCGGGGAACGACGTCCACCTGCACATCACCAACTACCAGGACCGCTACTACGGCGGCGCGGGCATGATCCGCTCCTACCGCTTCGACCTCGACCGGGGCATGATCGACGTCGCGACCTTCTCGCCGTGGATCCGCGAGCTGGCGGAGCGGGGCGAGTTGAACGCCCTCGCGGCGAAGGAACTCGAACTCACGTCGAAGGTCGACTACTTCTCGATGGAGATCGACTTCGAGAAGCGCTTCGCCGGGTTCGCGCCGGTGCCGCCGCGCAAGTCCCGCCCCCCGCGCCGGATGTTGCTGCCGGGCACGCTGGCGTACTGGCGGTTCGACGAGGGCGGTACGGCGGGCAGCGATGTCGCCTCCGGCACGGTCGTCAAGGACCAGGCGGGCCACGGCAACGACCTCGTCCTGAAGACCGTCCCCGGCACCACGGCGCACGCGCTCACCTGGACCGGCGACCACCACCCGGACCAACCCGCCCACGCGGGGCTGGTGTTCGCGGGCCAGGGCAACCCGGTCAGCGGCGCGTATCTCCAGACCGTCGACCAGGCACCGCTCAACCGCGAGACCTTCGACCGCGGCTTCACCTTCGAGGTCTTCTTCAAGGTCCCGGCCGACTGGGACGGCGGCCGCAACGGCTGGTCCTCGATGCTCAGCCGCGCGGGCACGGCGGCCCAGGCGGGCAAGAACGGCCCCTCCGCCACCGCCGACGAACCCGTCCTGACCATCAGCCTGTCCAGCTCCATCGAGCTGCAGTGGAACGCCTACCCGCTCAACCAGAACGGCGCCACGACCGCCTGGAGCCACCTCCTCCAGCAGGAGGAGTGGTGGCACGTCGCCGTCGCCAACGACGGCCGCGTCAGCAAGCTCTACGTCAACGGCTGCGAGGAGGGCCGCAACCCGACCAGCACGGCCGTCGGCCTGACCACCCTCAACATGCCGTTCCTGCTGGGCGGTTACCAGTGGGCGGGCGCGGTCAGCCAGGTCTTCCACGGCACCATCGGCGATGTCCGGATCAGCAACCGGGCGCTGCGGCCTGGGCAGTTCATGAACGCCTAGGTTCCGCCGGCTCCCCGGGTCGGTAGATTTTCCGTATGTTCACCACCCGCCCCACCCTCCAGGGCACCTTCGGCATGGTGTCCTCCACCCACTGGCTGGCCTCGCAGTCGGCGATGGCCGTCCTGGAGGACGGCGGCAACGCGTACGACGCCGCCGTCGCCGGGGCGTTCGTCCTGCACGTCGTGGAGCCGCATCTCAACGGACCCGCCGGTGAGGTGCCCATCCTCCTCGCCCCTGCGGGCGGGGAGGTGCGGGTGCTGTGCGGCCAGGGCGTCGCCCCGGCCGGAGCGACGATCGAGCACTACAGGGGGCTCGGTCTGGATCTCGTACCCGGTACGGGACCCTTGGCGGCGGCGGTCCCGGGCACCTTCGACGCCTGGATGCTCCTCCTCAGGGACTACGGCACGAAGTCCCTGGCCGACGTCCTGAAGTACGCCATCGGGTACGCCGAGGACGGCCACGCGTGCGTGGAGAACGTCGGGGCGACCGTCGAGGCCGTACGGGAGCTGTTCGAGACGGAGTGGACCTCGTCGGCGGACGTGTACCTGCCCGAGGG
Organism: Streptomyces sp. NPDC048504; assembly: GCF_043200035.1. Lineage (NCBI taxonomy): Bacteria > Bacillati > Actinomycetota > Actinomycetes > Kitasatosporales > Streptomycetaceae > Streptomyces > Streptomyces sp. NPDC048504. The sequence goes on along the minus strand of NZ_JBICXA010000011.1, from coordinate 89,537 downwards.
GAAGGCACCCCGGCCCGGCGAGCTGTTCCGCAACCCCGCCCTCGCCGCCACCTGGAAGCGGCTCCTCGCCGAGGTCGCCGGGGCGGGGGACCGGGAGTCCCAGATCGAGGCGGCGCGGGAAGTGTGGCGGTCCGGGTTCATCGCCGAGGCCCTCGTACAGCAGTCCGCGCGGCCCACCATGGACACCAGCGGCGAACGCCACACCGGCACGCTGACAGCCGCCGACCTGGCCTCCTGGTCCGCGTCCTACGAGGCACCGGCGACGTACGACTGGAACGGCTGGACGCTCTGCAAGGCAGGCCCCTGGAGCCAGGGCCCGGCCTTCCTCCAGCAACTCGCGCTGCTCCCTGCCGAGTTGCCCGCCTACGAGTCCGCCGACTACGTCCATCTGCTGATCGAGGGCTGCAAGCTCGCGATGGCCGACCGGGAGGCCTGGTACGGGGACGCGGGCGAGGACGCCGTACCGCTTGGGGATCTGCTGTCGGCCGACTACAACGCGGCGCGGCGGGAGCTGATCGGCGAGAAGGCGTCGTACGAGCTGCGGCCGGGGAGTCCTGGAGGGCGCGCGCCGCGACTCTGCGAGCACGCGCGCGTGGTGGCTCCCAAGGAGTCCGGGTTCGACCCGATGGGGGCGGGGGAGCCGACCGTCGCGCGGGTGAGTGCCGACGGCGGGACCCGGGGCGACACCTGCCACCTCGACGTCGTCGACCGCTGGGGCAACATGATCGCGGCCACGCCCAGCGGCGGCTGGCTGCAGTCCAACCCGGTGGTGCCCGAGCTGGGCTTCCCCCTCGGCACCCGGCTCCAGATGGCCTGGCTGGAGCCCGGCCTGCCCAACTCCCTTGCCCCGGGCCGCCGTCCGCGCACCACGCTCACCCCGTCGATCGCCCTGCGGGACGGAGTGCCGGTGCTGGCGTTCGGCACGCCCGGCGGGGACCAGCAGGACCAGTGGCAGCTGCATTTCTTCCTGGCGGTCGCCACGCGCGCGAGGGCGCGCGGCGGACTCGACCTCCAGGGTGCGATCGACGCCCCGAACTGGCACAACGACAGCTTCCCCGGCTCCTTCTACCCGCGCGGCATGCGACCGGGGAGCGTGACGGTCGAGTCCCGCATGGACGAGGCGGTCGTGGAGGAGCTGCGGCGGCGCGGACATGACGTGACCGTCGGCGAAGCCTGGTCCGAGGGGCGGCTGTGCGCGGTCGCCCGGGACCCAGAGGCCGGGATCCTGTCGGCGGCGGCGAACCCGCGGGGCATGCAGGGCTACGCCGTGGGGCGCTGAGCCGCCCGCGGGAGGGGACCGGCGCCCGGTGATCTCCAGCTCCGGGTGTTCATGGTGATTCCACCCGGTGTGCACCGGGCGGGTGGGGATTGTCAGTGACGCGTGCTCTCATGGAGGCATGATCGAAGACACCGAAACCATCGACGAGTTTCTCGTACAGCACACCACCGACGTCGAAGAGGCCATCCGCCAGGCGGCCGCCACCGAGATCATGCCCCGCTTCCGGCAGCTCGCGGCGCACGAGGTCGACCAGAAGAGCGGCCCGCACGACCTGGTCACGGACGCCGACCGCAATGCCGAGCGGTATCTGACGAAGGTCCTCGGCTCCCTCCTGCCCGGCTCCGTCGTCGTCGGCGAGGAAGCGGTGCACGCCGACCCGGAGACGTACGAGGCGATACAGGGCGATGCCCCGGTCTGGATCGTCGACCCGGTCGACGGGACACGGCAGTTCGTGCGCGGCGAGACCGGCTTCTGCACCCTGGTCGCGCTCGCCCGGCACGGGGAGCTGCTCGCCTCCTGGACCTACGCGGCCGCCCGCGACCAGATGGCCACGGCCGTCAGGGGCGGCGGTGCCTTCCTCGACGGCGTACGGCTGCGCTCCGGCGCCCCGGACCCCGCCCGGGACCTGGAAGTCGCCACCTCCCACCCGGACTACACGACGGACGCCCAGAAGCGCGCCCTGCTCGGCCTGTGGGCGGACGGTGTGCGCACGCGCCCGTGCGGCTCGGCCGGACTGGAGTATCTCGCCATCGCCCGGGGCGAGTTGGATGCCGTTGCCTTCAGTTGGGAGGCGGCCTGGGATCATGCGGCGGGCCTGCTCCTCGTCGAGGAGGCGGGCGGCGCCCACCTCACTCTCACCGGCGAGCCGTTCCGCATCACGGGCGGTAACGCGTTGCCGTTCACGGCGGCCCGGGACGCGGCGACCGCGCAGCGCGTGATGGAGCTGCTGAGGGCGGCGTAGGGTCACGGGTTCCGCACACTGGACGGGCTGGCCCCGGGGTTGTCAGTCCTGCGGCATATCCTGAACCCGAGTGGCCATAGGCTGACGAAGGGGTCCCAAGGTGCCGTCGATGCTCGATGCGGTCGTGGTGGGTGCGGGGCCGAACGGACTGACGGCCGCCGTGGAGCTGGCCCGGCGCGGCTTCTCCGTGGCCGTGTTCGAGGCCTGGGACACCGTGGGCGGAGGCGCGCGCACCGAGGAACTGACCCTCCCCGGTTTCCGGCACGACCCGTGCTCGGCGGCGCATCCGCTCGGCATCAACTCCCCGGCGTTCCGCGCCCTGCCGCTGGAGCGCTACGGCCTGGAGTGGCTGCACCCCGAGCTGCCCATGGCGCATCCCTTCACCGACGGCAGCGCGGCCGTGCTGTCGCGGTCGGTCGCGGAGACGGCCGCCTCGTTCGGACCGCGCGACGCGGGCGCGTACCGCAGGCTGGTCGAGCCCTTCCTCCCCAAGTGGGACACCCTGGTCCGCGACTTCATGTCCCTGCCGCGCACCGCGCTGCCGCGCGACCCGGTCACCCTCGCCCGCTTCGGACTGGCCGGCCTGCCCCCGTCGACCTGGCTGACCAGCCGCTTCCGGGACGAGCGCGCAAAGGCCCTGTTCGCCGGACTGGTCGGCCATGTCATGGCCCCGCTCAGCGGCTTCGCGACCGGCGCGATCGGTCTGGTCTTCGCCCTGGCGGCACACGCGCGTGGCTGGCCGGTGGCCCGCGGCGGCTCCCAGTCCATCTCGGACGCCTTGGCCGCCTACCTGAAGGACCTCGGCGGCGAGATCCACACCGACTACGAGGTCAAGCGCCTCGACGACCTCCCGCCGGCCCGCTCCTACGTCTTCGACACCTCGCCCACCGCCCTGGCGAAGATCGCGGGCTTCGGCGACTACTACGCCAACTACCGTTACGGCGCGGGGGTGTTCAAGGTCGACTACGCCCTGGACGGCCCGGTGCCCTGGACCGCCAAGGAAGCGCGCACCGCCGGCACGGTCCAGATCGGCGCCGACAGCACGGAGATCGGCACCGCCCTGCGCGCCGCGTCCCGCGAGAACCGCGCCCCCGACCGGCCGTTCCTGATCACCGTGCAGCCCAGCATCGTCGACCCCACCCGCGCCCCGGCCGGCAAACAGGTCTTCTGGGCCTATGGCCATGTCCCCAGCGGCTGGACCGGCGACCTCACGGACGCCCTGGAACGCCAACTGGAGCGCTTCGCCCCGGGGTTCCGCGACCGCGTCCTCGCCCGGGCGACCGCGGGCCCGCCCGAACTCGCCGCCCGCAACGCCAACTACGTGGGCGGCGACATCGGCACGGGCGCGGTCTCCGGCCTGCAGATCCTGCTGCGCCCCAAGCTTTCCCTCTCCCCGTACGGCACCCCGCACCCGGCGATCTTCATCTGTTCCTCGGCGACCCCGCCCGGCCCCGGCGTGCACGGCATGTCGGGACACAACGCGGCGAAGGCCGTCTGGCGACGACTGAGGCAGTCATGACCACCATCACTCTCGTCCAGGGCGACATCACCCGCCAGAGCGCCGACGCGATCGTCAACGCGGCCAACTCCTCCCTCCTGGGCGGCGGAGGAGTCGACGGCGCGATCCACCGCCGGGGCGGCCCCGCGATCCTGGCGGACTGCCGAAAACTCCGCGCCTCCCACTACGGCAAGGGCCTCGCGACGGGCAAGGCGGTCGCGACGACGGCGGGCGAACTGGACGCGCGGTGGGTGATCCACACCGTGGGACCGGTGTACTCCCGCGAGGAGGACCGCTCGGTACTGCTGACCTCCTGCTACCGCGAGTCCCTGCGCGTCGCCGACGAACTCGGCGCCCGTACGGTCGCGTTCCCCGCCGTCTCGGCCGGGATCTTCGGCTGGCCGATGGACGACGCGGCGCGGATCGCCGTAGAGACGGTGCGGGCGGCGGAGACGTCGGTCGAGGAGGTCACGTTCGTGCTCTTCGACGAGGCGGCGTACGAGGCGTTCGGGCGGCAGGTGCGCTGACCGACGGTCGTGGCCCGTCAGCCCAACTAGCCTGAGGAACCTGGGTAGTTGTGATCGTCCTCACGCGTCGATCACGACATCCTCCAGCGGCTTCGAGCAGCACAGCAGGATCTTGTTCTGGGTGATCTCGCGTGGCCGGATGCCTCCGTTGTGCTGCATGTCGACGGAGCCGGAGAGCAGGGTCGTCTTGCAGGTGCCGCACATGCCCTGCGCGCACGAGGCGGGCAGGCTGAGGCCGGCCCGGGACGCGGCGGCGAGGAGCGAGGTGTCGGGGTCGCAGTCGAGTGTGCGGCCGCTGCGGGTGAACTCGACCTTGAAACCGGTATCCGTGGCGGTGGTCGGCGAGGCCTCGGCCTGCGTGGCCGGTGTCTCGAAGGTGAAGCTCTCCTCGTGGTAGCGGTCCATGTCGAGGCCCGCGTCCGCCAGCATCTTCCGTACGGCGGCCATGTAGGGGGCGGGACCGCAGGTGAAGACCTCCCGTTCCTGGAAGTCCGGCGCGACCTGCCGGAGTGTCTCGATCGTGAGGCGGCCGCGGTAGCCGCCCCAGGGGGCGTACGGGCGGTCCTCCTCGCAGATGTGGACCACGCGGATGTTGGGCGCGGTCGCGGCGATGAGGTCGAGTTCGTGGCGGAAGACGATGTCCGCCGGGGTGCGCGCGCTGTGCACGAACACCACGTCGGCGGGGTCGGCCAGGTCGTACAGCGTCCTGGTCATCGACATCGGCGGCGTCACCCCCACGCCCCCGGACAGGAACAGGTACTTGGGCGCCGGATGCCGGGCCGTGCTGAACTCGCCGAGCGGTCCGTGCGCCCGCACGGTGTCGCCGGGCCGGAGCTGGTCGTGCAGCCAGTTCGACACCAGCCCGCCCGGTATGCGCTTCACCGTGATCGAGAGCAGGAACGGGCGGGTGGGCGACGAGGAGATCGTGTAGCAGCGCTGGACCGGTCGGCCCTCGATGTCGAGGGTGAGCGTCAGGAACTGGCCCGGGTCGTGCCGGAACAGCCGGGGTTCGGCGTACTCGAACACGAACGTGGTGACGTCGTGTGTGAGCGGGTGCACCTGACGGCACACCAGCAGCTCTTCGGTCTCGCTCATGGCTGGAGCTCCAGGTGCCCCTTGAGTCTGGTCACGTACCAGTTCACGAACGCCTCGACCTGCTCCTCCGTCGGGCCGTACGGGCCCGGCAGATAGGCCGGGTTGCTGATGCCCTGGTGGGCGCGGGCCACGAGCACCGCGTCCTGGTCGTTGGTGGCCTTCCACACCTTCGTCATCGTGTCGAGGTCGTAGTCGATCCCCTCCACGGCGTCGGCGTGTACGAGCCAGGTGGTGCGGACGAGGGTGCGGTCCGGGCCGAGCGGGATCGTGGAGAACGTGATCGCGTGGTCGGCCATGAAATGGAACCAGGAGTTGGGCTGGAGATGCATCGACAGGCGGCCCAGGCGGGCCGTCGGGAAGTCCGCCAGCAGCCGTTTGCACGCGGCCGTGCCGTCCGGGGTGTAGGACTCCCCGGCCAGGTCGAGGGGTTCGCGCTGGATGCGGAAACCGGTGGTGCGGGTGTCCAGTTCCTCGATCTCGGCGTAGGGCAGGCCCAGGGAGTCGTAGGTCTTCCGGGCCTCGGCGTCGGCCAGCAGGAAGCGCTCGTAGGCGGGGCGCAGCGCGGGCGGGATGTCCTGCTCCTGGTAGCCGTAGATGGGGAAGTAGCAGGCCTGGAGTTCGGGGTGGCCCACGCAGTGGTAGCACTCCCGGTTGTTCTCCATGGTCAGCTTCCAGTTGCCGTTCTCGACCAGGTCGATCTGCGTGGCGACCTTCGCCTTGGCCAGGTCGTGCGGTGCGAGATACGGCTCGATGCGGGCGGCGACCTCGTCGAAGTCGGCGGGCGGTTCGTCGGCCAGGCAGATGAAGACCAGCCCGGCCACCGTGCGCGCGTGCACGGTCCGCAGCCCGAAGCACGACGGGTCGAAGCCGGGTGCCTGGGACTCGGCGTGCAGCAGTCTGCCGTCCATGCCATATGTCCAACGGTGGTACCCGCAGACGATGTTGCCCACCGAGCCCCGCTCCTCGTTGAGGATGCGCGCGCCGCGGTGGCGGCAGACGTTGTGGAAGGCCCGTACGTCCTCGTCGTCGTCGCGCACGACGATGACCGAGTACGACCCGATGGTGACCGTCACGTAGTCGCCGGGCTCGGGGAGCTCCGCCTCGGCGGCCACGAACAGCCAACTCCGGGCGAAGACGGCCTCGATGTCGAGGTCGAAGAACTCCTCGCTCACGTAGAACGGGGCTTCGAGGCTCTGACCGGCGGGACGTCGGGCAACGAGGTCGCCGACGTCTGGGGTCGCTTGCTTCATCTCATCTCTCCGGTACGACGGGGGAGTTGACGTGCGGACGGGGGTGGCGCTCAGACCGGCAGACACAGCCGCAGCGCGTCGTAGACCGCGGCGTGGACCGTGCGGGCGGCCACGGCGTCGCCGATGCGGAACAGCTGGTAGTCGCCCGCCTCGTTGCGGACCACCGACTGCTCCTCGTACGCCAGCAGAGCGCGGTGGTCGACCTCGCCGAGGTTGGTCGAGCCGGGGAGGAGTCCGACGTACAGCTCGTCGTTCGGCAGGGTCCCGTGCTCCACGATCACGTGGTCCACGGTCCGCTCGGTCTCCGTCTCGGTGTACTCGCTGTAGAGGGTCGCGGTGAGCCGCCCGTCACCGGTCCGGCGTACGGAGCGGAGCCGCCGGGCGAGCGTGGTGGTGACGTCGTGTTCCGTGAACGCCCGTAGGTAGGCAGGGGAGTTCATGCTGCCGACGTCGGGGGCGAGGGTGCGCTCGGGGGTGACGTACTCGATCCGGACGCCGGGTGACGCGGCGAGGACCTCCACGGCGTCCATCGCCGGGTAACCGCCGTGGTCGTCGTAGACGAGGATCTCGCCGTGCGGCCGGCGCAGCGAGCCCGTCATCACGTCCCAGGTGTCGGAGACCAGGTCCTCGCCCGCGGTGAGGAAGCTGCGGTTGGGCAGGCCTCCGGTGGCGACGATCACGAGGTCGGGGCGTTCGGCGAGGACGTCGTCGGCCCCGGCGTACGTGCCCAGGCGCAGGTCGACGCCGAGGTGTTTGCACTCGGCGAGGCGCCAGTCGACGATCTGGATCAGGTCGGCCCGGCGCGGGTTCGACGCGGCGAGCCTGATCTGGCCGCCGGGCCGGTCGCCCGCCTCGAACAGGACGACGTCATGGCCGCGTTCGCCGAGCACGCGCGCCGCTTCCAGGCCGGCCGGGCCCCCGCCGACCACAACTGCCTTCCTGCGGCGGCCGATTGTGGCGCGGACGAGGTGCGGTACCTGGAGTTCACGGCCGACCGCGGGGTTGTGGATGCACTTGGTGTCGCCGGAGTCGTAGATCGCGTCGAGGCAGTAACTCGCCCCGACGCAGGGCCTGATGCGGTCCTCCTGGCCGGCCGTCACCTTGGCGACCAGGTGTGGATCGGCGATCTGCGCGCGGGTCATGCCGACCAGGTCGAGCAGTCCCTCGCGCAGGGCGTGCCGCGCGGTGGCGACGTCGGCGATGCGGGCCGCGTGCATCACCGGGACGGAGAGGCGTCGCTTGATCTCGCCGGTGAAGTCCAGGTACGGCCCGAGGGGGGTGCCGATGGACGGGATGGCCTTCGTCAGGGACGCGTCGCTCTCGATGGAGCCGTGGATGACGCTGAGGAAGTCGATGCCGTCGGCGGCATATTGCTCGGCGGCGGTGAGCGCTTCCTCGAAGGTCAGACCGGCGAGGCCGCCGGGGCGTGCCTCGTCGAGCGACATCCGGATGCCGACGACGAAGTCCGGGCCGACGGCCTCGCGGACGGCACGGATCACCCGGCGCGGAAACGCCATGCGGTTGGCCAGGCTGCCGCCCCACTCGTCGTCGCGGTGGTTGGTCGCGGGGGACAGGAAGCTGTCCAACAGGTGGCCGTACGCCTCCAGTTCGATGCCGTCGAGGCCGCCCTCCTTGCAACGGACCGCCGCGGCCGCGTAGTCGGCGACGATCCGGTCCAGGTCCCAGGACTCGGCGGCCTTCGGGAAGGCGCGGTGCGCGGGTTCGCGCAGCGCCGAGGCGGACACCACCGGGAGCCAGTCGCCGGTGAAGTTGCTGGTACGGCGGCCCAGATGGGTGACCTGGCACATCACCGCGGCCCCGGCCTCGTGCACGTCGTCGGCGAGTCGGCGCAGCCACGGCACGATGTCGTCGCGGTACAGGAGCAGGTTGCCGAACGCGGGCGGGCTGTCGGGCGAGACCACCGCCGAGCCGCCGATCATCGTGAGGCCGACCCCGCCCCGCGCCTTCTCCACGTGGTAGGCCCGGTAGCGGTCCTTGGGCAGGCCGTCCTCGCCGAACGCCGGTTCGTGGGAGGTGCTGACCACGCGGTTGCGCAGGGTGAGGTGCTTGAGCCGGAAGGGCTGGAGCAGGGGGTCCAGGACGCGTGCGGGCACGGCGGCGGGTGAGGGCACAGCAGCTCCTCAGGAGAGCTCCGAGCGGATGGTTTCGCTATGCGAAACAGCTCCGCGATACGAAACAAATGGTGGAGCTGGAAATCCCCACCCGTCAAGAGCCCGCCGTGTTAACTCGCCGTGCGCGCGGCGCTCATCCGCGTTTCACGTACCCCCGGCGCCAGGAGATCTTCGCGGCGGCCGCCAGCACCTGTTCCGCGAGACCGGGAACGGTGTCCTCGTTGATGCGGAAGGTCGGCCCGGACAAGGTCACGGCCGCGATGACGCTGCCGTCCAGGGCTCGGACCGGGGCGGCGATCACGGCCAGCCCGATCTCGTGCTCCTCGCTGGTGGTCGCGTAGCCGCGCTCGCGGATCGTCTCCAGCGCGGCCGCGAGGGGCGCCGGGTCGACGATGGTGTACGGGGTGTACTTCTCCACCCCGCGCGCGAGGATCTCTGCGACCCGGTCCGGGGACATGTGTGCCATGAAGAGCTTGCCCGCGCCGGTGGCGTGCATCGGGGTGCGCCTGCCGACCCAGTCGATGCTCGTGATCGCCGCCGCGCCGATCGCCTGGTCGATGCTGATCACGTCGTGCCCGTCGTGGATCGCCACGTTCACGGTGTCACCGACGGCCGCGGCCAGTTCCTGGCAGACGGGACGGCTCAGCAGGGACAGGTCGTTCACCTTGCTCGCCCCGGCCGCGAGTTCGACCATCGTGTACCCGATGCGGTAGCGCCCACGCTCGGTGTCCTGCTCCACCAGACCCCGTGACTCCAGCGTCGCCAGCAGCCGGAACACGGTCGACTTGTGGACCCCCAGCTCCTCGGCGATCTCGGTCACGCCGCTGGGGCCCCGTGTGGCCAGCACCTGGAGGATCGACACCGCCCGGTCGACGGACTGCACCGAGTGATCGCGCGGGCGGCTTCCGTTGCTGGTCATGGCGGAAGGGTAATCGAGCGGCAGAGACCGGCCGCGAGCCCCGTGCGGCTGGTTCCAGGCCCCATGACGCGCCTTCTCGTGCTGACCTGCCCGAGCACCCGTTCACGTCGTGGGCTCCGTTCGTCCTCTTCGACGAGCGGGCGTGCCAGGCGTTCGGCGGCCTATGACGTCCGCAAGGCCCTCCAGCAGTTCCGTGAGGACCTCAAGGGCGACCGGGTCGCAGGAAGACCGGGACGCGGGCGAGCGTGCCGCCGTGACGACCGAGCGGGGGCTCGGCAACCCGGAGGAACAGCGCGACGGCATCCGGGGTGCCGCCGACACGGTCTCCCTCCTCGGCCGGACGGTGGCTTCACTGGCCGGATCGGCGACAGCCGTCTACGAAGCCGTGAAGGTGCTGTTGCCCTCCTGACCGAGTGGTGGGGGGGGGGGGGGGGGGGCCGGGGGGGGGGGGGGGGCGGGGCGGGGGGGGGCCCCCCCCCCCCGCCGCCGCCCCCCCGGCGCCCCCCCCCCCCCGCG